>NZ_JBHXRF010000003.1:0-560097 GCF_042717545.1 Rhodococcus sp. NPDC058639 | reverse complement strand
ACCGAGTGCAGCGTGTAGCTGTTGAGCGGTCCACCGAAGAACGAGTGGCCACCGGTGACGGACGGCACCGTGTCGCGCGGGAGACCAAGGTGCTCGACGAGCAGTTTGGGTACCACGGGGAAGCAGCTGTATGCGTCGACGATGTCGAAGTCGCCGGGCCGAAGGTCGGTGGCCTCGAGGGTGCGGCGCAGGGAATCCGCGAGCGCGGCGGAGCGGCCGAGTTCTGCCCGGGCGAGGACGTCCGGGGTCTCCGTGGCTCCGGCGCCACCCCACACGTAGAGCAGATGGTCGTCGGCGACGCCGAGTTCCCGGGCCGTCGCGAGCGAGGTGACGACCACGGCGGCTGCCTGGTCGACGAACGGCATCGCGTTGCACAGCAGTGGGTACGGGTCGGTGACCATGCGGTTGCCGGGTCCGGCAGTGCGGATGTCGTCGGCGGTGCGCAGGGTGGGGTTCCAGGCAGCCGGGTTGTTGCCGGCGATCTCCGAGAACGCCGCGTACAGCTCGGCGGACCAGTCGATCGACTGCTCGCGGGTGTGGCCCAATTCGTGACTGAGCCGGTTCTCGAAGAGCGGGTAGACCCGGGTCGGAGCGATCATTCCGGCCCGCTGCATGGCGGGGCTGCCGAGGTCGTCGGGATCGAATGCGGGCGGGCCGCCGGGAGCGGTCGTCCAGCCGAGCGATGCCGGATCGGTGCCCTTCTTGAAGGCGTTGGTCACCGAGGCCTGGGCCTCGCCGCCAACGAGCAACGCGACGCTGCTCGTGCCGTGCGCGATGTCGTGCGCGATGCGATCGAGCAGTGCCGCCGGCCAGTGCCCGCCGATGGGGGTCGTGGACGTGTGGACGGCTCGTGCGCCGAGTCGCTCGCCGAGAAGGCCGGGCAGATCGTCGTAGGACCAGCTTGCGGTCTTGATGGCCCGGATGGTGTCGATGCGCGAGACCAGATCGTCGCGATCGACACCGGTGTCGGTCAGCGCGGACGCGGTGGCCTCATGAATGAGGTCGAGCGGTTCGCGTGGGTCGGCGGGCGAACCGGCGCGGCCGGAGCGCAGGTCGCCGACGCCGATCACGACGGGAACCCGGGTGGGGTCTGTCATGGCGTTCCTTCGAGTACTTCGTCGGGGAGGGACGCCCACAGCCTAATACGGACTGTTTCAGTCTGTAAATGTGGACCCGGTCTGGCACACTCGGGTGGTGACCGATGTAGCAGCCCCGCGCCGCCGCGGGCGGCCCCGCGACGCCGACCTCGAGGACCGAGTGTTCGACGCGGTACTGGAGGTGTACTCGGAGACGAGCTGGCGCGGCTTCACCCTCGATGCCGTGGGCCGGCGGGCGCGGGTGGGCAGAGCCGCGCTGTACCGCCGCTGGGAAAGCAAGGACGACCTGCTCGTCCAGGCGCTCGAGGCACGCAGCCCCCTTCCGGTGCCCATCGACACCGGCGATCTGCGCTCGGATCTCGTCGAGCTCGCGCGCCAGCTGCTGCAGGGCTATCGCACCACGCCCGGATTGGTCAGCCTTCGCGTCGCGCTCGATGCCCGGGTGAATCCGGAGTTGCTCGCGCGCTTGACGCACACCCTCAACAAGAGCCGTCTGCTCGCGGCGCGCACCATCGTGCACCGGGCCGTCGAGCGCGGCGATCTGCCGACGGACACGTCGGCGACGTTGCTTCTCGAATTGGTGACCGGTGCCGTCCTGAGTCACGCGCTGTTCGCCCTGACGACCCCCGAGCCGGCGGAGGACGACGCGTACGCCGAGTTGGTCGTCGAGACCACCGTTCGCGGACTTCGTCCTCCGCCGTGATCCGGGGCCCGGTGCTGTGACCGAACCGCAATCGAGCCGGTCTCCGAGTCTCCGAATTGCACGCCCGCCGAGACATTTCGGGACTAGCCTTGGAGCGGTACCTGCAGGTACATGGTGACGGGAGGCCCGTGATGGATCTGGCGGCGGTGGCGGCGATCGAGCGCTTGAAATACCGCTACCTGCGAGCGCTGGATACCAAGTCGTGGACCGAACTGTCCGACACCCTGATGCCCGACGCCACCGCGGTGTACGGCGAGCATCTCAGTTTCGAGTCGCGTGACGCATTTCTGGGCTTCCTCGAGAACACGCTCGGCACCCGCATGGTGACCGAACATCACTGCAGTCATCCCGAGATCGAAATCGGACCCGACGGGACCACCGCAACGGGCGTGTGGCTTCTGGCCGACACCATCATGGTGCCCGAGGACGGAATGATGATGCGGGGGTCGGCGCACTACTTCGATCGCTACATCCTGGGCGCCGACGGGAATTGGCGCATCTGCCACACCGGTTACGAACGTAACTGGGAGACGGTGACTTTCTTGTCCGACCTCCCGAACTTCCGGCTGACCACCAACCGGTGGGCGATGCTGACGAATCAGCCCCGAGCCTCGTGAGCGGCCGAGGAAGTGTTCCCAATCGTCCAAGACGAGTGAGCCGCCGGCGCGAAGACTGGGGTCATGACAAACACATCGGAAAAGGGAGATCATCCGGAGATGCCGACCAACCCTGACGACGACTTTCCCGCCGCCGGCGCTCTCCCGTACCTCACCGTCTCCCGAGCGCGTGACGCAATCGACTGGTACACCGGAGTTTTCGGCGCCTCGCTCGTCGGCGACCCGGTGGTGATGGAGGACGGGCGGATCGGTCACGCCGAGCTGAGCTTTCCGACGGGGATGGTGTACCTCGCCGAGGAGTTTCCCGAGATGGGATTGACCGCGCCCCAGGCCGGCGCCACCTCGGTGAGTTTGATGCTCCCGGTCGGCGATGCCGACGCCGTTCTCGCTCGCGCCCGCACCGCCGGAGGGTCGGTGGAACGCTGGATCAACGAAAGCCACGGTCATCGCAACGCGACCCTGCTCGACCCGTTCGGTCACCGGTGGATGCTGGCGGGTCCGCTCACCGGCGACGCGGCCACGGGAGAAGACTGACGTCGTCGCCCCGTGACTCGAGCCGTGACCCGACCTCGGGCCGTTACGCTTCCCGGGTGGACGAGATCCCGCACCGCGAGCAGTACCCCGACGTCCGCGCCTGGGTCAGGGCGATCCCGGTGTTCGCCACGCAGCCACCGCCGGAGCGTCCGGTAACCCCACGACCCCAGGATCTGTTCCTGCAGTGGCTGACGGACGCCGTGGACGCCGGCATTTCGGAGCCGCATGCGACGACGCTGTCGACCGTCGACGAGGACGGGTTGCCCGATGCGCGGATCCTGCTGCTCAAGGATGTCACCGCGGACGGTTGGTGGTTCTCGGGCGACGACCGGTCCCCGAAGGGGCGCCACCTGCGCGCGACGGCCGCTGCGGCACTGACGTTCTACTGGTGTGAGCACGGCCGTCAGGTCAGGGTGCGGGGGTCGGTCCGTTCCGGCGGTTCCGAGGTGTGTGGCCGCGACTTCGTCGAACGGTCCCCGCTGGCTCGCGCGGTTGCGTCGACCGGTCTGCAGAGCGAGGTGCTCGACGACCCCCGCGACTACGACCGTGTGGTGAGTGAGCGGCTCGAGGCGCTGGACGCCGACCCGGCGTGGGTGTCGCCCCACTGGAGAGCGTGGTGTCTCGAGGCCACCACCGTCGAGTTCTGGCAGGCGGACCCGGGCCGCCGGCATCGGCGGCTGCGCTACCGCCGGGACGGGGCGACGTGGACGTACGAACAGCTGTATCCGTAGAGCGGGAACCGGCCCGGGCATACCGCGATACGGGCGGACGACCGGTAGGCTCCGGCCCGTGAACGACTCCTTCATCCGCACACGCGTCGCCAATGGTGTCGGCGAGGTGCAGCTCGACCGGGCGGTTGCACTCAACGCGCTCGACCGGTCGATGATCCGCGACATGTATGCACCGCTGGAGGCATGGCGCGACGATCCAGAGATCACGGCCGTCCTGGTCACCAGCCTGTCCGATCGCGCGTTCTGTGCGGGGGGTGACATCAAGCCGGTGCGGGAGGCGGCGGTGCAGGGCGACGCCGACACCGTCCGCGGCTATTTTTCGGACGAGTACCGGCTCGACCGGCTCGTCGCTACCTACCCCAAGCCCTACCTGGCGCTGCTCGACGGCGTGACCATGGGTGGGGGACTGGGGATCTCGGTGCACGGAGCAGTGCGCATCGCGACCGAGAAGTCGACCTTCGCGATGCCGGAGACGGCCATCGGTTTCATTCCCGACGTCGGTTCCAGCCACTTCCTTCCCCGGCTGCGCGGAACCACGGCGCGTTGCGACGCTGTCGGCATGTACCTGGGTACCACCGGTGTGCGGATCGACGCGGGTGACGCACTCGCGGTCGGACTCGCGACACACTATGTGCCGAGCGCACGTATCGACGAACTGGCCGACCGGATCAGAGCGGGACACTGGCAGGACGCGCTCGACGAGTACGTCGAACCGGCCCCCGAATCGGATTTGGCGCGGCGTTTCACCGACATCGAGGCGGTCTTCGGTGACGGGACCGTGCTGGACATGCTGGCCCGTCTCTCCGACGACCCCGATATCGACACCGTCTGGGCGGAGAAGACACGCGACGCGCTGACGGCGTTGTCGCCGACGAGTGTCTGGGTCACCGCGGAACTGTTGCGGCGAGGTGCCGAAAGCACCTTGGAGGAGTGCTTCACCCGTGAACTCGGGGTAGCGGTGAAGATCGCCCTCACGCCCGACTTCGCGGAGGGAGTTCGCTCCGTGCTCGTCGACAAGGACCGTAATCCGCAGTGGTCGCCCGCCACGCTCGGGGACGTCGATCAGGCGTCGATCGCGGCGTTGCTGGACAACTGACCGGCGTTCCGGCAGCGCGCGCGTCGTGCCGCGCCGCCGGGGAACCGGTCAGCGTGCGTGACGCTGCGGAGTCTGCAGGTCCACCACGATGGTCTGACCGCCGAGGGTCACGTGGAGTTCGGGCTTCTCGAGCCCGCCGGCGACCAGGTACTCGCCGAGCAGGGTGAGCAGTTCGTCGTTGTCCGAGATCGGGTCGCCCTGGCCACCGGAGGTTCCCAGTTCGTTCTGGGCGAGCCGGGCTGCGATCCGGACCGAGGCCACACCCATCGAGTTCCGCCGGGACGGAGTCGGCGCGGTGACGGAGGACGTCGCGGTGGTGGTGCGGGCACCGTCGGTTGCGGTTCCCGCACCGTTGACCGTGCCGTTCGTGCTGGTGCTGCTCACCAGGGTCGTCCCTTCGTCGAAGATGCCGGCGTCCACCCCGCCGGCCGGGTCGCGGTCGATCGCGCGCTCGCTCTCGGTGTTCGCTCCGGACGCACCCGGAGCGGACTTCCCCGCCGAGTCCGGCCGGACCGTGCCCGTGAGCGGAGTGCTGCTGGGCAGAGGGGTGCTCGGCAACGGGTAGACGAAGGTTCCCGACCGTTTCGGTCCTCCGGACCGTGCGGTTGCGTCCCCCGGCGTACCGGACGGCAGTCCGTCCCCAGCCGAGGCCGGTGCGTCGTCGCTCATCGTTGCTCCTGATTCCACCCGATACGTCGGATCGACGGAAGGGAAAGTATCAGTAAAGTCCGCAGGTTGCACTCACCGGGTGCGTCCGCCGGGATTCCGTCAGTCGGCCGCGGCGACGAGCGGTTCGAGCGTGAGGTCCGGGTGTTCCTTCTGGATGTACTGCAGACGCCACTTGTCGCTCACGAGTGCGAGCAGCACACCGTCGGACCGCGTGAACACCTCGACCCCGCGCTGCCGGTTGAGCTCGTCTTCCGATGCGGTGTCCGTCCGCCGCGCGAGCGCGTAACCCAGCGGCTCGATCTTCGGGTCCACGTTGTACTCGGCCTTCATCCGGGCCGCGACGACCTCGAACTGCATCGGACCGACTGCCGCCATCACCGGCGAGGCGTCACCGCGGATGTCGTTGCGCAGAATCTGCACGACACCTTCGGAGTCGAGTTGATCGACCGCCTTGCGGAACTGCTTGTACTTCGACGCGCTCTCGGCGCGCAGGATCGCGAAATGCTCGGGGGCGAACGACGGAATCGGCGGGAACTCCACCTTCTTGTCCACGTACAACGTGTGGCCCGGCGCGAGCGCGGTCGCGTTGACCAGACCCACCACGTCCCCGGGGTAGGCGTTCTCCACCGTGGTGCGTTCACGCCCGAAGACGGTGAGCGCGTACTTCGTGGCGAACGGCTTCCCGGTCTGGGCGTGCGTGACCACCATGCCGCGTTCGAAGACACCGGAGACGATCCGCATGAAGGCGAGCCGGTCGCGGTGCGCGGTGTCCATACCGGCCTGGACCTTGAACACCACCGCGCTGAACGGATCGTCGACGTTGCGCGGGTTGCCGTCGATGTCGATCCGGGCGCGCGGCGGCGGTGCGAGCGACACCAGCGTGTCGAGAATCTGCCGGACACCGAAGTTGAGCATCGCCGACGCGAAGATCACCGGGGACGTCTGTCCGGCGAGGAACATCTCCTGGTCGTGGTCCTGACCGCTCGCCGAGAGAAGTTCGGATTCCTCTGCGGCTTCGGTCCAGATATCGCCCTCGCGCTCGGACGCCTGGTTCACCGACAGGTGCTCTTCGGGTGCGATCTTCGCGCCACCCGCGGTACGGGTGAACTTGATGTACTCGGTGGCGGTGCCGTCCTCGCCGCGACGCAGCAACCCACGGAAATCACCGGCGATACCGACCGGCCAGAACAGGGGAGTGGGGGTCAGGCCGATGCGCTCGTCGATCTCGTCGAGCAATTCGAGCGGTGCGCGACCGGGCCGGTCCCACTTGTTGATGACGGTGATCACGGGGATGCCGCGGTGACGACACACCTGGAACAGTTTGAGGGTCTGCGGCTCGAGGCCCTTCGCGGCGTCGATGAGCATCACGGCCGCGTCGACAGCCGTGAGCACGCGATAGGTGTCCTCCGAGAAATCGGAGTGACCGGGCGTATCGACGAGATTGATGACGTTGACCGTCTCGCTTCCGTCGTCGCCGCGAGCCGACTCGGAGGAGGTGTAGTTGAACTGCAGTGCCGTCGAGCTGACGGAGATGCCGCGCGCCTTCTCCATCTCCATCCAGTCGGAGACGGTCGATTTGCGGCCGGCTTTTCCGTGCACGGCGCCCGCCTCGGAGATCACCTTCGCGTGCAGAGCGAGGGCCTCGGTGAGCGTGGACTTACCGGCGTCGGGGTGGGAGATGACGGCGAATGTACGGCGGCGCTGGGCCTCGGCACGTACTTCCTTCCCGGATCCGGGCTTCGGAACTCCGGTGGATTCGCTGACGGCCGAAGCGTGCGGGGTGCTCAACGCGGAAACCTCTCGAAGCGGGACTGGTGCGGCTGTCGCCGGCAACTCGTCCATGTTACTCGGCGACTCGTACGGTCGTTTCGGGCGGATTCGACTGCGCCCGTCCGGACGGTTCTGTATCAGTGCACGCGGTTCTGGGCGCCTTCGAGCCCCAGTCGCAGCACAAGTTCCACGGCGTCGGCGCCTTCTTCGCACCACACCGGCAGCTCTTTGCGTTCCGTGGTGGAGAACGGCTTGAGCACGTAGTCGGCGGGGTCCTGCCGGCCGGGAGGGCGCCCGATGCCCATCCGGACGCGCACGTAATCCTTGGTACCCAGTGCCGAGGACGTCGACCGGAGTCCGTTGTGCCCGTTCTCACCACCGCCCTGCTTGAGACGGATCGTCTCGAAGTCCAGATCGAGTTCATCGTGGATCACCACGATGTTCGACGGTTCGACCGAGAAGAACTTCGCGAGGCTCGCGACCGGGCCACCGGAGAGGTTCATGTACGTGCGGGGCTTGGCGATGATCACCTGACGACCGTCGAGGCGTGCCTGCACGATGTCGGAATTGCTGCGCTTGTGGGCACCGAACTTGCCACCGACCCGGCCTGCCAGCACGTCGGCCACCATGAAACCGATGTTGTGCCGGGTGTTTTCGTACTTCGGCCCGGGATTTCCGAGCCCGACGACGAGCGCGGTGTCCTCGCTCACGTGCAGTTCCTTCCGTGCATCTACAACGACGTGCGGCGCGCCACCCCGGAGGATGACGCGCCGCACGAGTGACTTCACAGGGAGCCGGTGAAGACTCAGGCCTCTTCTTCTGCTGCTTCTTCTGCGACGGGGGCCTCGTCGGCACTGTCTTCGCCCTCGAGATCATCGGCGGACGGAGCCTCGACGATGTTCACGATCAGCAGATCGGCGTCGTCCTGCAGGCTCGAGCCCGACGGCAGCTCGATGCCGCCGGCGAGGATCTGGGTACCGGCCTCGACGCCCTCGATGGAGACCTTGATCTCCTCGGGGAGCTTCATCGCGTCGGCCTCGATCTTGATGGTGCTGACCTCGTTCACGACCAGGGTGCCGCTGGCGGGCTCGCCCTCGAGTACGACGGGCACCTCGACGGTGACCTTCTCGCCACGCACCACGACGAGGAGGTCGGCGTGCTCGATGTAGCGGCGGATCGGGTGGACGACGACGGACTTCGTCAGCGCGAGCTGCTCGGTGCCGTCGATGTCCAGGGTCAGGATGGCATTGGTGCCGTGGGCACGCAGGACGGCGGCGAACTCACGCGAGGGGAGCGCGAGGTGCTGCGGGTCGGTGTTGTGGCCGTACAGCACGGCGGGGACCTGACCGTCGCGGCGGGCACGGCGCGCGGCGCCCTTGCCGAACTCGGTGCGGACGCTGGCTACGAGATTGTTCTCGTCGGACATGATGTAACGGCTCCTACGCTGATGGCACTTCGTGGTCGGGTGTTCTCGGCAAGTGGGCCGGCACGCGCGACAGGAGCAGGTGCTCATCAAAGCCGCGGCCGCGTCGATCACGGTGATCCGACAGATGCGGTCCACCCTCGCCGAGACAACTCGATCCACTCTACCGGATCGGCTCCTCGGACGCGAACCCGCGCAGGTGGAGACCGTTTATCGCGCTGCGAGGTCGCGGACGGCCGACAGGAACCGGTCCACGTCGGCCGGAGAGACGAAGTAGTGCGGGGAGGCCCGCACGACCGCGTCGAGACGGCGGGCCGACATGTCGAGCAGCGTCGAACTGCGGTGGCTCACCGTCACCGTCACCGACTGTTGCGCCAGCGCGTCCCGCACAGCGTCCGGTTCCCAGCCGTCCAGCGTGAACGAGACGATTCCGCTGCGCCGGTCACCGAGATCTCGCACGGTCGCTCCGGAAATGCGGTCGAGGCCGTCGCGCAGGTGCTGGGCGCGATAACCGAGCGCGTCGACCACCTCGTCGACCCCGAGACCGAGCAGGTAGTCGACGGCCGCGCCCAGTCCCAGTCGTGCGGCGACGTCGGCCTCCCACATCTCGAACCGGGTGGCGTCCGGCGCGTAGTCGAAGCGATCCGGCGCCGTCCACACCGCGCTGTGCAGATCGATCATCGCGGGTTCGAGTTGCGTGACCAGGCGCGGCCGGACATAGAGGAAGCCCGTGCCGCGCGGCCCGCGCAGCCACTTGCGGCCGGTTCCGGACAGCGCGTCGACGTCGAGTTCGGGGATCTCGACTCGCAACTGGCCGACGGACTGGCACGCGTCGAGCAGTACGAGTGCACCCACTGCGTGGGCGGCATCGGCCACCTCCCGCACCGGGTTGACCAGCCCCCCGTTGGTGGGGGCGTGCACCACGGACACCAGCCGGACACGCTCGTCGAGCATCCCGGTCAGCGCATCGAGGTCGATGCGTCCGGACGGATCGGACGGAACCACCTCCACGTGAGCTCCGGTCGTTCGTGCACGCTGCAGTGCCGCAACCGCATTCGCGGCGTATTCGGCCCGGGAGAGGAGGATTCTGTCGCCGGGCTGCAACGGCACCGCGTAGAAGAACGATGTCCACGCACGTGACGCGCTGTCCGACAGTGCGATGGATTCCGCCGGCGCGCCGAGCAGACGGCCGAGCGAGGTCTTCACCGCGTCGAGATCGCCGCGCCGCTCGTGCGCCGCGGCGTATCCGCCCACCTCGGCTTCCCGCCGCAGGTGCGACACCACCGTGTCGACCACCGGGGTGGGCGGAAGCGACGAACCCGCGCTGTCGAGGAACACGCGTTCGAAGCATCCGGGTGTGTCCCGGCGCGCCTGCTCGAGATCCAGCATCGGCACATCCCCTCCCGCCCGTCGGCGTGGTCCTCCCGGACAGTATCCCGCCGCGCCGGAATCCAACCGGGTTGCCACCCGGGCGGAGGCGATCTCCCCGCGTTGCGTGCCGACGCGCGTTAGTCTCGTTCGCAGACCTTGTCAGGCAGCCGTGGGGGGTGAATCGAGTGGTGATGTCGATCAATTTTCCGGTATCGCACGCTCGGGCTGGACTCGGCACACGCGGGGCTGCGGAAAAGCACGTCCGGGAGGTGAGCTTCCGTGCCGGTCCACCACGACTGATCGGCGTCGAACTCGAGTGGCTCACGGCGCGTGCCGACATCACGGCCGCGCGCCCGCAACTGTCCTCCCTCGTCGACGCGCTCGGCTCCCATGCGCCCCGGACGGTCCTGCCGCCGTCGTCGGAGAGACCGCTCCCGTCGGGCAGTGTGGTGAGCCTCGAGCCCGGTGGCCAGGTGGAACTGTCGAGCGCGCCCTGCACCTCCGCGCGTCAGGTATGCGATCGGCTCAGCGCCGACGCGAGGATGCTCCGCGCGCTGCTCGCGCGGCGTTCGGTGACGATGCTCGACGGCGCCTCCGACGCGATCCGGCCCCCGCAGCGGCTGCTTCACACTCCCCGGTACGGGGCGATGGAAATGCGCTACGACCGGACCGGGCCGATGGGCCGGCTCATGATGAACAACACCGCCGCTGTGCAGGTCAGTGTCGATGCCGGTGAGAACGACGACGACATCGACCGCCGCTGGACGCTGCTGCACGCCATGGGCCCGGCGATGATCGCCGCGTTCGCGTGCTCGCCGATCATGCGAGGCGCTCCGGACGGCGAGTGGGTGTCGCAACGGATGCGCGCGTGGCTGGCACTCGACCCCGAGCTCACCGATGTTCCTGACCCGGCCGGCTATCCGGCGTGGGTGATCGACGCGCCGTTGACGTGCGTACGTTCGGGCGAACCGGAATGGCATGCCCCACAGGGCGCGACGTTCGCCGACTGGCTCGACGGACGTCTCGACGCCGAAATCGGCCGCCGCCCCACCGTCGGCGATCTCGATTACCACATGACCACGCTGTTCCCTCCGGTGCGGCCACGCGGACACCTCGAGGTTCGGTACATCGATGCCCAGCCCGGTGACCTGTGGCAGGTGCCCGTGGCCGCCATCGAGGCGCTGCTCAGTACACCGGCGGTGACGAGGGAAGCCACTGCCGTCGCGGCTCCGGTTCGGGAGATGTGGAGCGAGGCAGCACGAGTCGGGCTCGGGGCGGTCGAACTGCGGGCCGCGGCAGCAGGACTGTTGTCGCTCGCCGCGGAATCCTCGCGCGACATGCGTTTCACCAGCGCTCTCGATGCCGCCGCAGCCCGATGCCTGCGGGGGCGTGCGCCGGAGGTGACCGGGCGGTGACGGCCGCGCGTACCCGGCTCCGGCAGCACCTGGAGCGTGCGCGCGCCCGGACGAGATTCCTGACCGATCTCCCCGACTCCGAACTCACCACGCAACACTCGCCGTTGATGAGCCCGCTGGTCTGGGATCTCGTGCACATCGCCAACCAGGAAGAGCGGTGGCTCGTGCGGGAGGTCGGAGGCCGGCCGCCGCTGCGAAGCGGTATCGACGACCTGTACGACGCGTTCCTGCATCCCCGCGCGACACGGCCCGAGTTGCCGCTGCTCGGCCCGGACGAAGCGCGTCGTTACGTCGACGAGGTCCGTGCCGCCACCTGGGATGCGCTGGACCAGGGGAGTTTCGATTCCGAACTCACGCGTGACGGATTCGTTTTCGCCATGGTCGCGCAGCACGAGCAGCAGCACAACGAGACGATGCTCGCCACCCACCAATTGCGTGAGGGGCCACCGTTGCTCGAGGCCCCGGAGGCGCCGCGGCGGGGAACGCCACCGGAGCAGAGCCGGGTTCTCGTGCCTGCCGGCGAGGTCGAGATCGGGACGTCGAGCGATCCGTGGGCGCTGGACAACGAACAGCCCGCGCACCGCGTCCACGTGCCCGCGTTCTCGATCGACACCGTGCCGGTGTCCAACCGGCGCTACCTCGAATTCGTCGAGGACTGCGGGTACCGGCGACCCGAACTCTGGTCCGAGCCCGGATGGAAGCACCGCTGTGACGCCGAGCTCGAGGCGCCCCGCTTCTGGACCTACGATCCTGCGGGCCGGCGTGCACGGCGGTCGTTCGGACGGATCGTGGAACTGCACCCGGACGAACCGGTGGTGCACGTGTGTTTCTACGAAGCCGAGGCGTTCGCCCGCTGGGCGGGTGGGCGGCTGCCGACCGAGTTCGAGTGGGAGAAGGCAGCGCGGTGGGATCCCGCCACCGGCCGCAGCCGCGCATACCCGTGGGGCGACGAGGAGCCCGGCCCCCAGCATGCGAACCTCGGACAGTGTCACCTCGGCCCGGCCGTGGTGGGCGCATATCCGGCGGGGACGTCACCGCTCGGCGTTCACCAGCTCATCGGGGACGTGTGGGAGTGGACCTCCTCACCGTTCGAGCCGTACCCGGGCTTCCGGGCCTTCCCGTACCGGGAGTACTCGGAAGTGTTCTTCGGGAACGACTATCGGGTACTGCGCGGCGGTTCGTTCGGAACCGACTCGGTCGCGTGCCGGGGAACCTTCCGCAACTGGGATCTTCCTATCCGCCGCCAGATCTTCGCGGGTTTCCGCCTCGCATACAGCCCGGCCGGTGCCGGGGAGTCGAATGTGTAGACACCTGGGCTATCTCGGACCGGCCACCGGAGCTGCGGAGCTTCTCCATCGCGGCCCCCACTCCCTGATTCGCCAGTCGTTCGCGCCCCGCGACATGCGTGGGGGCGGCACCATCAATGCCGACGGTTTCGGGGTGGGCTGGTGGCGCGACGACGGAACTTTCGGCCGGTACCGGTCGGCCTCACCGATCTGGTCGGATCCTTTTGTGGGAGAGGGGCTGTCGGGCATACGCGGCGGAGCCCTGATGGTCGCGCTGCGATCGGCTACGGAAGGTATGCCGGTGGAACGGTCCGCGGCGGCACCGTTCGGCGACGCGCGCTGGGGGTTCAGTCTCAACGGGGCGGTCCGAGGATGGCCCGGATCCCTCGCCGCTCTCGCGTCCACACTGCCCGTCGAAGACTTGCTGCAACTCGATGCGCCGACCGACTCCGCGGCCCTGTGGATGCTGTTGCGCCACCGGCTCCGGTCCGGGACACCCGACATCGCTGTGATGTCCCTTGTGCGCGACATCGTCGGTGCCGCTCCGGAATCCCGGCTGAACCTGTTGTTGTGCAACGGGTCCGAGATGTGGGCGACGGCGTGGTACCACTCGTTGTGGACACTTGTGGACGAAGACGTCGCCATCGTGGCCTCGGAACCGTACGACGACGACCCGCGCTGGCAGCCGGTGCCCGACCGCCATCTCGTCCATGCGATACCCGGAAAGCTCATCGTCTCCCCGCTGGAGGTCAAGGCTCCATGACAGTCGACGTCTATCTCGAACCCGAAGAATTCGACGAGAAGCTCCGCGCCGATGCCTACCGAGGGTTGACGTCGACCCCGAAATATCTCTCGCCCACGTGGCTGTACGACGCGCGGGGCAGCAAACTCTTCGAAGAGATCACGCGGCTCCCCGAGTACTACCCGACCCGCACCGAATTCGGGTTGTTGCGACAGTACGCGGGTGAGATCGCCGACTCGGCGCGCCCGGAGATGCTCGTCGAACTGGGGTCGGGCTCATCGGAGAAGACCCGCGTGCTGCTCGATGCGCTCGAACCGTACATCCACACCTACGTACCCCAGGACGTCTCGGAGCCGGCTCTGCGCACCGCGGTGGCACAGCTGTCGGTGGAGTACCCACGGCTGTCGGTACACGGCGTGGTGGGTGACTTCACCGAATCGCTCGAACGTCTTCCCTCGGGAGGCCGCCGGATGGTGGCCTTCCTCGGGGGCACGATCGGCAACCTGGTGCCCGAGGAACGCGCCGCGTTCCTCTCCGGACTCGCGTCGATCCTCGACCGTGACGAGTGGCTTCTGCTCGGGGCGGGACTCGTGGTGGATCCGGAGGTGCTCATCCCCGCGTACGACGATGCTGCCGGAGTCACCGCGGAGTTCGACCGGAACGTGCTGCGGGTGCTCAACAACCGTCTGGGTGCCGATTTCGACCCGGATCGTTTCGCCCATCGTGCCGTGTGGGACCCGGACAACGAGTGGATCGAGATGCGCCTCGAGGCGACGGAGACGATGACGGTGTCGGTGCCGGGACTCGATCTCGAAGTGTCGCTGGAGAAGGGTGAGCAGATCCGCACCGAGATCTCGGCGAAGTTCCGGCTGGACGGCCTCGGGGCGGAACTCGACCAGGCCGGGTTCGTGGTGCACCGGGAATGGATCGACCGCGACGGCCGGTTCGTCGTGCTGGGTGCCGCCCGCCGCTGATCGGTTGGACACCCACGTGCGGCGGGAGGGATTGTGGTGGGTATGCCCTCGGAGTCCCGTCCCACGCTGACCACCCCCGTGCTGTTGCTCATGGCGGTGGCGACGGGGCTGTGCGTCGGCGGCAACTACTTCAACCAGCCCTTGCTCGAGTCGATCGCGACCGCGCTGGGCACGTCGCACTCGGCGGCGGCCGCGACGGTCACTGTCGCGCAGGTCGCCTACGCGCTGGGGCTGATCTTCCTGGTGCCGCTCGGCGATGTGTTCCCGCAGCGGCGGCTCGCCGTGATGCTCATGCTGGCGGCCGCGGCCGGCCAGGGAATCAGCGGTTTCGCACCCGGCATCGGTGTGCTCATGGTGGGGACCGCCATGGCGGGGTTGTTCTCCGTCGCTGCCCAGGTCCTCGTGCCGTTCGCGGCTACGCTCGCGACCCCCGAGAAGCGCGGCGCTGCGGTGGGCACCGTGATGAGCGGCCTGCTGGTGGGCATCCTGCTCGCGCGGAGTGTCTCCGGGATGCTCGCCGAAGTCGGCGGCTGGTCCACCGTGTACCGCATCGGCGCAGTCCTCACCGCGGCAGTCGCGCTCGCTCTGTGGCGCG
Source organism: Rhodococcus sp. NPDC058639 (assembly GCF_042717545.1). Lineage (NCBI taxonomy): Bacteria > Bacillati > Actinomycetota > Actinomycetes > Mycobacteriales > Nocardiaceae > Rhodococcus > Rhodococcus sp. NPDC058639. The sequence continues at coordinate 545,074 of NZ_JBHXRF010000003.1, read as the reverse complement.
TCCTGCCGGCGACGATGCCGACGGCACGCCAAGGCTACGGTGCGACACTGCGGTCGCTCGGCACGCTGGTGTTCGAGCACCCACGGCTGCGCACGCGTGCCCTGTTGGGTGGGCTCAGCTTTGCCTCGATCAGCGCGATGTTCTCGACGATGGCATTCCTGTTGTCCGGTCCGGAGCACGGGCTCGGAGAACTCGAGATCGGTCTCGTCGGACTTGCCGGGGTGGTCGGCGCTGTCGCAGCCTCCGTGGTCGGGCGGCTCGTCGACCGGGGCCTCGGCGCTCTGACGACCGCGGCCGGGATCGCGGTGCTCGTCATGTCGTGGGCGGCGCTTGCGGCGGGTTCGGTATCCCTGGTGTGGTTCGTGGTCGGGATGGTCACGATCGACCTTGCCGTGAGCATGGTGCACATCACCAACCAGAACATCGTCTACGCGCTCGATCCGGATGCGCGCTCGCGGCTCAACTCGGTGTACATGACGACGTACTTCGTCGGCGCGGCGTCGGGATCGGCCCTGGGGGCCGTAGCCTGGTCGTCCGGCGGATGGACGGCGGTGTGCCTGCTCGGTGTCGGCCTTTCGCTGTGTACCGCCACGGTATGGATAGTCGACATCCGGGTCGCCGCGAAGGGGAACCGGACCGGAGCCGATTCCGCGGTCACGACTCCCGGTCGAGGGGGAGCAGCCGGAGTTCGCGGGCGCGCCCGATAGCTTCGGTGCGCGAGTGCGCCCCGAGCTTGCGATAGGCGCTGCGCAACTGGGTCTTGACCGTATTGGCGGAGACGAACAACTTCTTGGCGATCTCGGCGTGCGTCGAGCCGCGAGCGAGGAGGACCAGAACGTCGGTTTCGCGCGGCGACAATTCCGCGCGCGGCACCGTTTCCGCAAATACTGCGTCGACCGGCCCTCCGGGTACCGCGATGCCGCTCAGCTCCTCCAACCGGGTCACGGTACGCGCCGGCACCGTGGTGAACGCGCGCCGGTTCCCGAGAGTCCGTGCAAGAGTGCAGGCGCGCTGCCAGTCGCGCACGGCGTCCGCATGATCCTCCATGTGGAGGTGGCACGCCGCTGCGATGAGCAGTGCTTCGAGATGTGCGCGAGGAAAACCGCATTCCGGCCACGGCACGTGGCGGAGTTTCGTCAGCGCGGCATCGGGATGACCGGTCAGAAGTTCCATCCGCGCGCAGGGGACGATCAGCACGGGGTGGCCCGCGGAGTCCTCCTCGGCGCGCACGAGGGCGAGGTTGCCGTTACCCAGAGCCAGTTGCAGATCCACCTCCGCCGCGCCGAGGAGCACCCGGGAGAGTGAGCCGGGCCCGTGGCGGTCGCGATGCGACGTGATCAGCTGGTGTACACCGGTCAATCCGTCGTACGGATTGCCCACGGCGAGAGCGTGGTACGCCCGGCAGTAGGCGATGAACCCCCACAGTTCCTCCGACTCGCGCGGGGTTCCGAGCAGATCGAGCGCGTGACTCGCGGCGTCCAGGTCGAGCGAGTCGAGGTGGAGCAACACCGTCGCTGCCCGGCCGCCCACGCGGACCATCGGGCCCCAGTGCCCCTCGGTGGGTTCGGCGCGCTGTTCGATGTCCAGCCATTCGCGAGCACGCGGATTGTCGCCCGTCACCGCCCAGTTCAAAGCGGAACTGCCCGCCGCGTTCTGGACCGCAAAGGTGATTCCCGACGCGTGCGCACCCCGATAGGCGCGGCGGAAGGCGGGGGTCGACCGGTCCAGCAGTCCCGCGAGCTGGAGAGTGGTCGCCCATTGCATGCGGAGCACCGGAAGGTACGGTGCGATGGCGTCGGGCTGGTGCTCGAGGATGGAATCGACCAGCGGCTCGAAGTTCAATGTCCGCCTCGCCGCTTCGTCGACCCGGCCTCCCACCCGCAGCGCCAGCGTCTGCACGGTCCCGACGAACAACGCCTGAGGAGCCTCCTTCGTCCTGCCGAGTTCACGGAGATCGGCGGGGTCGGACGGCAGCGACGAGTGCAGGATGGCGTGCTCGTCGAGCATCTGACTGAACAGCGCCCGTCCCGCGAGAATCGAGGGGTATTCGTCGAGTGTCGTCACCGGAAGGCGGCGCAGGATTCTCACGAGTGAACCGAAGTGCTTGTCCACCATGGTGACCCATGACGAGAAGACGATTTCCTTCGCCATCTCCCAGTCTTGGGCTTCGACGGCGTAGGTTGCAGCCTCGACCGGATTCTCGTCGCCTCGATGCCGCCTGGCCAACTCCACCAGCAGCGCGTCGACGTGTCCCGGTCGTGCCGTACGGGAAATCTCGAGGACTGCGGAGCGGACCGCGTCGGTCCACCGCCAGACGCCGCTGGGCCGGGACACGACGAGCAGGCCCCGCATCGTCATGACGTTCAGCACCGTCGTGGGATCCGGATGCCGGGTGAGTTCGACGGCGGTCGTCGCGTCGGTGCTGCGCGCTGCCGCGATCGACAGCGCGAAATTACGTGACTCGTCGTCCAATTCGGAGAGACGTGCCTCGGCGTAGCGCTTGATCATGTGGGCCAGACGCGGGTCCGGTGCGCCGTCGGAGTCGACCAGTCGCCGGGGTGCGGCGTGGACAAGGGTGACGGACGCGGCGAGATGGGCGGGGACGCCACCCAACGCACGGTGGAGGGCATGGCACTCGGCGTCGGTGCGTGCCACACCCGCCTTTCGGAACAACTTCGACGTCTCGGCCGGCGCGAACGCCATCTGCTCGGTCGGAATGTAGGTGCAGTCGATCCCCTGCTCGGTGGCGCCGGAAAGGTCGGTGTCCGTGGTCCCCGGCGAACACACGATGACATCGAGGGAGGGACATCGGTTCAGCAGTTCGTAGACGCAGGGCAGCGTGGTCGCGGGATCGAAGACGCCGGCAAGGACCAGGAGAGCCGGCCTCTCGCACGCCCGGAACGACTGCACGACCCGGGTGAACGGGTCGGCTCCCGCCTCATCCGGATCGGAGGCGTGCGGGAACGCATCGTCGCCGTGTTCCCTCAGAGTCTCGAGGACGGCCGTCCACGTCGCGTGGTGCCCCGGGTTCGCGCGGTTGGGAGGGACCCACACCACCGTCCGCCCCTCGGCGCCGCCACCGTGAAGCCAGGACGCGACGAGGGTGCGCTTGCCGAAACCGGGAGGCGCATCGAGCACCGTCAGAGGCGAACCGCGGTCGAGTGCGGCGAACAACCGGGGTCGTGCGAGAGCACAGGTGAGAGCACGCCACTGTGGTACGCCGACGCGACCGGCGGCGGGGATGCTCACGCAAGCTCCTTCGAGGATTGCCTGGCTGGATGCCGAGGCTGCGAACGAGACCCCCGACACGCCTGATCGGTAAAGACTACCTGGTCGGATGTGGGAAATACCCTGTGAATTGCGACGATCAGCCGGATGCCGAAAGGGCGCGCAGCGATTCGAGGAGTTCGGTGCGGAAAAACGAGACAAAGCCGTCGGGGTCGGGTCCGGCATTCATGAACACGAGATGGTCGTACCCGGCGTCGGCATGAGTGCGTGCGAGGTCGAGGTAGGCCTCGGGCTCGCTGCCGCATACGAAGTTCTCTAGCATGTCTTCGCGCCGCACGGTCTCGGTGGCCGCGGCGAAGTTCACCGGATTGGGAAGTTCGCTCATCACCTTCCATCCTGTGACACCCCACCGGTTGGTGCGCAGCGCCGCATCTGCGGCGTCGTCCGCATTCGGTGCCCAGGCCACCGACATCTCCGCGTAGCGTGGCCCGGTTCCGCCGGCGCTCCGATACGTCTCGACCAGCTCGGACGACGGTTCGGTTGTGAAGAGCCCGTCCCCGTACTCGGCGGCCAGGCGTGCAGCGTCGGGTCCGCCCGCGGCGACCACGATGTCGGGCAATACTTCCGGGAGGTCGAAGACGCGTGCCTCGTCGAGCTGGAGGTACTCACCGTCGTAGCTGTGATATCCGCCCGACCACAGCAGCCGGATGATCTCCAGCGACTCCCGGAACATCACCTGGCGATGTCGTATGGACGGGTACTCCAGGCCCACGACATGTTCGTTGAGACGTTCACCCGAGCCCACGCCGAGACTGAACCGGCCGTCGGACAGCAGGGAGACCGTCGCGGCGGCCTGCGCGATGATCGCCGGGTGGTACCGGATGGTCGGGCACGTCACGCCGGTGGCGAGCCCGACGGTGTCGGTGCGTGCTGCGATCGCACCGAGCACCGACCATGCGAACGGCGAGTGCCCCTGCACGTCGAGCCATGGATGGTAGTGGTCGCTGATCTCGACGAAATCGAAACCCGCGGCTTCCGCGGCGACTGCCTGCCGTACCAATTCGCCGGGACCGAAGGCTTCGGAGGCGAGTTTGTACCCGAACTTCATGCGCACTCCTCATAGGAACGGATGGGGGACTTACTGCGGGTACCCGAGAGGCGGACCCGGAAACGGCGCGCGGCACCGCGCGCGTCGTCTGGCGCCGTTGGCAGCGGAACTCGCCGATCTCGCGCTGACGTGACCGGTCACGTGCGGGTCGTGAGCAGGAACGTCAGATAGACACCGTAGGACGCGATGAACAGTGCACCCTCGGCGCGCGACAGCCGCCGGCCCGTGAGAAACGCAGGGATGCACAGAAATGCGACCGCAGCCATCAGCGGCAGGTCGACACGGACGATCTCGTCGGGCACCGCCACACCGCCGGGGGTCGCCAGCACGGTCGCGCCCAGAATGAACACGATGTTGTAGACGCTGGAACCGAGAAGGTTGCCGATCGCGATGTCGCGCTCGTTGCGAATCGTGGACACGATCGTGGTCACCAGTTCCGGTGCGGACGTACCGATCGCGACGACGGTCAATCCGATCACCGTGTCCGAGACGCCCAGCGCCTGGGCAGACGCGACCGCGGCGTCGACGAGGATTTCCGCACCGAGTACGACGATGGCGATCCCGCCGAGCAGCATCGCCACCTCGGTGAGGGTTGCGCCGAGCCGCCAGGGGACGGGGTCGGGGGAGAACTCGTCGGCGTACTCGAGGCGGACGGCGGCGGCTTCGGCTCGGCCGGCGCGGATCACGAGGACGGTATAGAGCAGCCCGAACGCGATGAGACCGGCACCTTCGAGCGGTGTGATCCGGCCGTCCGCGGACGTCGCCCACAGCAGGAGCGCGGCTGCGGTGATGGCCGGAAGGTCGATGCGGAGCGTCTGTGTGCCCAGGTGGATCGTGCGGACGAGCGCACTGAGTCCCAGGATCAGCAGCAGGTTGACGATGTTGGTGCCGACGATGGTGCCGAGCGCGAGACCAGAGTTTCCCGTTGCGGCGGATTCGAGTCCCACCGCGAGTTCGGGTGCGCTCGTGCCGAGGGCCACGACAGTCACCCCGATCACGATCGGAGTGATGCCGAGCCGGGCTGCGAGTCGGGAACCACCGCGCACCAGCACCTCGGCCCCGACCACGAGAACGACCAGGCCGGTGACGAGACCGAGGACAGAATTCATCGGCCGAAGGGTAACGCGCAGACGGGCGGGTGGCTTCCTGTCCGCACTCGGATTACTTCGACGTCGCGCTCAGGCGAGCCTTCTCCAGCGCGGCGAGAGTGCGCAGGACGGTGGCCTTCTGCTTCTCGAGATCGCTGCGACGGGCTCGGGCGGCAAGACCGCTCTGCTCGGCGACGCGCGCGAGTTGCGCGTCGATCGACGTGAGCTGGTCGAGCAACGCGAGAGCACGGGTCTGAATCTCGTCGATATCGACCGCACCGCTTTTGACGGGGGCCGGCGCCTTCGCCGACGAGGACGCGGGACGGGCGCTGGAAGCGGACGACGACGAGGACGCGGAGGCGCGCTTGGTGGCAGGCTTGCCCTCGGCGACGACGGCGGCCGCACGTGGCCGCAGCGCCTTCCTGACAAGCTCGGGATCGGGCTGGTGTTCGAGCCGGATCTCGTTGAGCACGCGACGGGAATCGCGGGCACCGACGCGATGCTCGTATTCCTCGTCGTCATCCGACTGGAGCGTTCCCCCGATAGGGCGCAGACCGTACATGCCCATGAAACGACGGGCTTCCTCGATCACCGATTCGTGGTGTCGGCAAGTCGCGCATCGGGGTTCGTTGCGATATTCCTCGACCGAATCGGTGTCTCCACACCAGACGCATGCCCCGGGGGACCACCGTCGCGAGGTTCGGATTGTCGCGTTTTCGGTGGGGGCCTCGAGAGTCTGCGCGTCGATCACGAGGAGCAACTTTAGGTCAGGACCTCACCGGTGCGGCACCCCGGTCCGGCGCGACCTGCAACGGAGCCCACCGGAAGTGACGAAGATCATCACGCTCCAGGTTTAAAGGCAAACCATTGCGGCACACTGCAATTCCATACCAGGTGGTCTGCAGGTCAAGAAGCGGTCGCCGAGGTCAGCCACTCCACCAGCGGCCGGAACGCTCGCCAGGAGTTGCGCACCTCGTCGAGGGTGCGCGTGCTGTCGATCCACGGAGGAGAGACGTCGCTGCGTCCGGCGTTCAGTGACCGGTGCCGCAGCAGGTCGAGACGCGGATGATCGGGGTCCACGCCACGCGGTCGCGTCTTCAGCGTCGAACCACCGATCTCGTAGCCGCCGCGCCGCAGTCGCCGGACAATCGCGCCGAGTTCGGTTCCACGTCGTTCGTCGTCGACGGCTTTGCGGTACGCCGCCACCTGTGCGGGCGTCCCCGAATAGAACCCACCGGCGACCGTCAGGCCCGCCGCGTCGATCTGGACGTAGTAGCCGACACCCGGGCCGGTCGCGACGAAGCCGCCCTGATGGGTCTTGTACGGGGTCTTGTCGTTGCTGAACCGGACGTCCCGGTACGGCCGGAAAACCTTGCCCGGCCCGAACTCCTGCTCGAGATCGGCGAGCAGGGCAAGCATCGGGCCGCGCACGCAGTCGTCGTAGACGGCCTTGTGCGCGGCCCAGAACGGTTTGCTGTTGTCGGCCTCGAGATCCTCGTAGAAGTCGAGAGCCGCGGTCGGGAAACCGGTGAACATCGAGGAGTGCCTTTCGGTCCGTGCGGCCCGGCAGTCACCACCTCGTGGTGCAGGTTCTAGGCGACGCCGTTGAACAGCGAAGTCACCGAACCGTTCTCGAACACCTCGCGGATGGTCTGTGCCAGCAGCGGCGCGATCGTCAGCACGGTCAGCGTGTCGAACTGCTTCTCCGGCGGGATGGGCAGCGTGTTGGTGACGATGACTTCCTTGGCACCGCACGCCGCGAGGCGCTCGGCGGCCGGGTCGGAGAGTACACCGTGGGTCGCGGCGATGATGACGTCGCCGGCACCGGCCTCCTTGAGGACGCGGACCGCTCCGGCGATGGTGCCACCGGTGTCGATCATGTCGTCGATCAGGATGCAGGTCCGGCCCTCCACGTCACCGACCACGCGGTTCGACTTGACCTGGTTCGGGACGAGCGGGTCGCGGGTCTTGTGAATGAACGCGAGCGGTGCGCCGCCGAGGGTGTCGGCCCACTTCTCGGCGACCCGGACGCGACCGGAGTCGGGGGAGACGACCGCGATGTTGTCGACGCCGTACTTGCCGCGGATGTACTCCGCCAGCTGGCCCTGCGCATGCATGTGATCGACGGGGCCGTCGAAGAAGCCCTGGATCTGGTCGGTGTGCAGGTCGACGGTGATGATGCGGTCCGCACCCGCGGTCTTGAGCAGATCCGCGATCAGACGAGCCGAGATGGGCTCACGTCCGCGGTGCTTCTTGTCCTGCCGCGCGTACGGGTAGAAGGGCAGGATCGCGGTGATGCGCTTGGCGGAACCGCGCTTGAGGGCGTCGATCATGATGAGCTGTTCCATGACCCACTGGTTGAGCGGGAACGGGTGGCTCTGGAGTACGAAGGCGTCCGAGCCTCGCACCGACTCGTCGAACCGGACGAAGATCTCGCCGTTGGCGAAGTCACGTGCCGTCTGCGGGGTGAGTGGTACACCCAGTTCCTTGGCGACCTGCTCGGCCAACTCGGGATGCGCCCGGCCGGCGAAGAGCATCAAGTTCTTCTGGTTGTCGATCCAATTGGTCACTGGTCCTGGCCGTCCTTTTGCCGATCGTGGTCGTGCTGCTGCTGTGCTCTCGATGCTGCCTCGGCAGCGGCGGTTCCGGCGCGGTTTCGCTGGACCCACCCGTCAATATTGCGCTGTGGCGCGCCCGACACTGCCAGCGCCCCCGGTGGGACGTCGCGGCGGAGCACCGTTCCGGCACCGGTGTAGGCACCGTCGCCCACCGTCACCGGGGCCACGAACATGGTGTCCGAGCCGGTCCGTACGTGGGATCCGACCACGGTGCGGTACTTCTCGACGCCGTCGTAGTTGACGAACACACTCGACGCGCCGATGTTGGAGTGCTCGCCGATCTCCGCATCCCCGACGTACGTCAGGTGCGGCACCTTGGAATGGGAACCGATCTGGGCGTTCTTCGTCTCGACGAATGCGCCGAGCTTGCCGTTCGCACCCAGTTCGGTGCCCGGACGCAGGTAGGTGAACGGTCCCACGGTCGCCCCGGCGCCGATCACCGAGCCGGTCCCGTGGGTACGGATGACAGACGCACCGGCACCGACCTGCACGTCGGTGAGCGTCGTGTCCGGTCCGATGACCGCGTCCTCTGCGATCACGGTGCGGCCGTGCAACTGGACGCCGGGATGGAGGGTGACATCCGTGCCGAGCACGACGTCGATGTCGATCCAGGTGGACGCCGGATCCACGACGGTCACTCCGTCGCGCATCCACCGCGTGAGGACCCGGCGGTTCAGCTCGGCGGTCAGCGCTGCGAGCTGGACCCGGTCGTTCACTCCGGCGACCTGGACCGAATCCTCGGTGTGCAGTCCGCGTACCGCGAGACCCTCGCTGTGGGCGATCTCGACCACGTCGGTCAGGTACAGCTCGCCCTGGGCGTTGTCCGTGTCGAGCCTGCCGAGCGCCGACCGCAGACGGGCCGCGTCGAACGCGTACACGCCGGTGTTCACCTCGACGATGGCCCGCTGGCGGAGGGTGGCATCTTTCTCTTCGACGATCGCCGCGACATCACCGTCGGTGGTCCGCACGATGCGTCCGTAGCCGGTGGGGTCGGGCACGGTGGTCGTGAGGACCGTGACCGCGGCGGATTCCGGTTCTGTGTGCGTCTCGAGCAACTCGCGCAGCGTCTCGGGCGAGAGCAGGGGTACATCGGCGGCGGTGACCAGCACTGTCCCGGCGAAGTCGGCGGGCAGTTCGGCGAGTCCGCATGCGACCGCATGGCCGGTTCCGCGCTGCTCTTCCTGCACCGCGATGCGCACCTCGCGACCCGTGTCCTCGGCAAACTCGGCCACTGCGGCGCCGACCCGGTCGCGTTCGTGCCCGATCACGGTGACGAGATGTCCGGGCTCCAGTGCGCTCGCCGCCTGGAGGGAATGAGCGAGCATCGAGCGCCCGCCGAGACTGTGCAGAACCTTCGGGGTCTTCGACCGCATCCGGGTTCCTGCTCCGGCTGCCAGGACAATGATCGCGGTCTGCACCTGCATGTAGCTCCCTCGACAAGGTCTGCATACGCACGGAATTGCCGCGTGCGCACGGGAGCGCGACGGCTCCCCGAAAACGGTCCCCGCTCCGCCGCCAGGACTCGAACCTGAACTATCTGAACCAAAATCAGAGGTGCTGCCGATTACACCACGGCGGACTGCCACACCCCCGGCGCGCGGGGCACTCCGGGCATGCGTCCCTGATCCTCGCACGGGAGGCGTCCGGCGTCGAACGTGGGGGGTGATCTGCTCGTTGTCGATAGTCTGGGCGGCGACCGACCCAGAGTGATGCCCCGACGTGGTGCGTCGGAAAGGACGAACCGTGTCGCGATCGTCGCAGGACCGCACCGAGCGGACCAGTCGGAAAGGCGCCGAGCGCGCGCCCCGGATCCGGATGACCGGAACGCAGCGCCGCGAGCAACTCATCGAGATCGGACGGGCGTTGTTCGCCGAGCGCGGTTACGACGGCGCGTCGATCGAAGAGATCGCGCAGCGGGCCCAGGTGTCCAAGCCTGTCGTGTACGAGCACTTCGGCGGTAAGGAAGGGCTCTACGCGGTGGTGGTGGACCGCGAGATGACGGTGCTGATGTCGATGGTGACCGAGAGCCTGACCCGGAACCGCTCACGAGTGCGGGTCGAGCGTGCTGCCCTCGCGCTGCTCACCTATATCGAGGAGCGCACCGACGGGTTCCGCATCCTTGTGCGTGACTCGCCGGTCGCCGCGGAGGAAGGCACCTACTCGAGTCTCCTCAACGAGGCGATGCGCCAGGTCGGCCAGTTGCTCGCCGGCGACTTCTCGCGGCGAGGACTCAATCCGGAACTCGCGCCTCTGTACGCGCAGGCACTGGTCGGGATGGTCGCCACGACGGCGACCTGGTGGCTCGACGAACGGACGCCGTCGAAGGAAGTTGTCGCGGCCCACCTCGTCAACCTGTGCTGGAACGGGCTGACCCGTCTGGAAGCAGACCCGGCGCTCGGAAACGAGCACATCGGCTCGTAGTCGTTCTGTTTCGAGGTGCTGCAACGCATCGTCAACAGGATAATCGGTGTTACGGTTGTCTTCACAGGAGTGCACGACCGACGCCCATCGGCGAACGAAGAATCGGGGTCTCTGTGGGACGGCAGGTACGCGCTGAAGTGACGCGCGAGGCGGTACTACGAGGAGCCGCCGAGGTATTCGTGCGGGAAGGCTACGCCAACGCGAGCCTGAACGAGATCATCGAAGAGGCGGGTGTCACCAAAGGCGCCCTGTACTTCCACTTCGGTTCCAAGGAAGAACTCGCGCGCGGCGTGATCGACGCCGGGTACACCCGGATGGCCGCCGAAACCGCCGGGAAGACGGACCGGCGCGCGCCGGCGCTCGAAGCAGCCATCGAACTGTCGGTGCTCAACGTCGACCTCGCCGAAACCGATCCGGTCGTGCGCGCGATGTTCCGCCTGCTCGTCGAAATCGGCGACTACCGCGGTGCGGAAGAACGCCCGTTCGACATGTGGCTCGAGGAGTTGAAGGAACTCACCAGGCGCGCAGGCGACGAAGGCGACCTGGCCGAGCACGTCGACACCGACGCGTTCGCGTTGCTGCTGATGGAGGCCGGCATCGGTGCGCGCACCGTGGGAGCGGCGATGAGCGGCACCAAGCATCTGACCGAGCGGATCGAGGCGATGTGGAGCCTGCTACTGCCGTCGGTGGTCCCGCCGAGCAAACTCGAGTACTTCCGCCAGTTCGCGGCCCGCAGACTGCGGTTGCAGTCCTGAACGCGGTGGGTCCACTGCGGTCACGACTTCGGGTGGCCCGGATGGTCGTTGCATTCCCTCCGTCGTGCTGACAGCATCGCCGCCGTGACGTTCGGACCGTTCGACGCGCGCCAGGCGCCCGGGGAACTGGCACGTCTGCTCGAGGACCTCGGACCGGACACTGCCGTCACGATCGGGGCGGTGCCCGCATTGCTGACCATCGCGCAGGTCGCGGACGTCCTCGGGTGCTCGCGGCGCTTCGCCGCCCGTTTGGTGGACACCGGCGCGCTGACCGCGGAATTTCACGGCTTGCATCGCCGGGTGCCCCGGACCGAGGTCCTCGCGCTCGGCGAACGCCACACCAGGATCCGCACCGAGGTGCTCGACAACCTCGCCGATCTCACCCGCCGCGAAGGCATGTACGAGAAGTTCTGACGCCCGACGAAGGGGGAGCGGTGCCGATCCGAGTCGTCCTCGACGCGACGGTCCTGGCGAACGCGCGGGTCCGGGATGTCGCACTCGCTTTTGCGGAAGACGGTTTGTACCAGCCGTATTGGAGCGACGGCATCATCGCGGAGGCCGATCGCCGGCTGCCGGAACACCTGGCCCGCCCTACCCGCGACTATCTGTTCGCCGAACTGGACCGCGCGTTTCCGGACGCGCGGGTGACCTGGCCCACCCCGGTTCTGCGTGAAGTGCCGTACGTGATCGACCCGAGGGAAACACACGTCACCTCCGTGGCGCTGCTCTGCCATGCGGACGCGGTGGTCACGGCCGACGCTGTGATCGCGCAGGCACTGGAACGATCCGGTGTCGAAGCGTGGACCCGCGACGCCTTCGTCACATTCGCACTCGACGCCGACCCCGCGCGGGCACAGCGGTCGTTGCTGCGGATGGTGCGCCGACGGTGGCTCGACCCGGGATCCGATTCGGATCCGAGCGACGCGGATCTGCTGGTGCGGCTCGCAGCGTGGGCACGTTCGGCCCTGGGCGACAACAGTGCCGATCTGCTCCGCGGCTACGCGGCGGCGACGTGAGTGTGCCGAGGGTGACCCATGTTGCCCGCTCGGTCCTGACGCAGATCCCGCGCGAGGCATAGACTCGATAAGGTTCTCGTCTCAAACTCAGGAGCGCTTTCCTTGTCTGCTGTGCCCCCGGCCGCCACCCCCTTGTCCGGATTGGCGCGGATCGCGCTGTTGGACTCCCAGTTCCAGAGGATCGGTGAACTGGTCGGCACTGCCGAGCAGTCGCTGGTCGCGCCGTCCGCGGTTCGTCCCTTCGTTGCCGCAGCCCTCGCGGAGAAGACCCCGGTTCTCGTGGTCACCGCGACCGGCCGCGAGGCCGACGACCTGACCGCCGAACTCGCTCAGATGGTCGGGGACAGCGTCGCGCAGTTCCCGTCCTGGGAGACCCTGCCGCACGAGCGCCTGTCGCCGAGCGCCGATACGGTGGGCCGGCGGCTCGAGGTGCTGCGTCGGCTCGCGCGCCCGGACGATCGGGATCTCGGCCCGGAGCTGCGGATCGTCGTCGCCACCGTGCGTTCCCTGGTGCAGCCCATGGCGCCCGGACTCGGAGAAATCGAGCCCGTCACGCTGCGTCTCGGTTCCGAACACGACTTCGACGAGCTCGTCGCGCGGCTCGCCGAACTCGCCTACACACGCGTCGACATGGTGGGCAAGCGCGGAGAGTTCGCGGTCCGTGGCGGCATCCTCGACCTGTTCCCGCCCACGGCGGACCATCCGGTGCGCATCGAGTTCTGGGGCGACGAGGTCACGGAACTGCGGCCGTTCTCGGTTGCCGACCAGCGCTCCATCCCCGAACTGGAGATCACCACCCTCATCGCACCACCGTGCCGTGAGCTCCTGCTCACCGACGCGGTCAAGGAGCGCGCCGCGAAACTCGCCGCGGACAACCCGGCCGACGCCGCGCTCGCCGAGATGTTCGAGAAGATGGCCGGCGGAATCCCGGTCGAGGGCATGGAAGCGCTGCTGCCTGTGCTGCAGCCGGGAGAACTCCAGTTGCTCACCGACGTCGTCCCGCGCGGCACTCACGTCCTGCTGTGCGATCCGGAGAAGGTGCGCACCCGTGCAACCGACCTGGTGCGCACCGGCCAGGAATTCCTCGAGGCGTCGTGGACCGCCGCGTCGATCGGCGGGGCCGCGCCGCTGGACACCTCGAACATCAAGGGGGTCGACGGGAACACGCTCGACCTCGCGGCGTCGGCGTACAGGTCGCTGCGACAGGTGCGCGAGGCTGCGCAGGCCCAGGGGACACCGTGGTGGTCGCTGAGCCAGCTCGAATCGGGTGCGGACACCGAGACCGTCCTCGCCGTGCAGTCGGCACCCGAGATCCGCGGTTCCGAGGAACTGCTGTCGATGCTGTTCGCGAACCTGCGCGCCCACGTCACCACCGGCGGACGTGCCGTGATCGTGGTGGCCGGCACCGGCACGGGTCAACGCGTGCTCGAGCGGCTGAAGGAGAACGAGGTCCCCGCGGCCGAACTCGAACCCGGCGCGGAACCGGTGCGGGGACAGGTCGGCGTCCTCCGCGGTGCGCTGCACGAGGGTCTCGTCCTTACCGGCAACGGCGACAACGTGGTGCCGGGACTGGTCCTCGTGACCGAAGCCGATCTCACCGGCAACCGGGTGGTGACGGAGGCGCGTAAGACCCCTGTCAAGCGCCGCAACCAGGTCGATCCGCTGGCGCTGACCGCGGGCGACTACGTGGTCCACGACCAGCACGGTATCGGCCGGTTCGTCGAGATGGTCGAACGCACCATCGGCGGAGCCCGTCGCGAGTACCTGGTGATCGAGTACGCGCCGAGCAAGCGTGGTCAACCGGGCGACCGCCTCTTCGTGCCGATGGAATCGCTCGATCAGCTCTCGCGCTATGTGGGCGGGGAACTCCCGTCGATCAGTAAGCTCGGTGGCTCGGACTGGGCGAACACGAAACGTAAGGCGCGCAAGGCTGTCCGTGAGATCGCGGGTGAGCTGGTGCGGCTGTACGCGGCGCGGCAGGCTTCGCCCGGCCACGCCTTCGGCCCGGACACTCCCTGGCAGAAGGAGATGGAGGACGCGTTCCCCTTCACCGAGACCCAGGATCAGCTCACGGTCATTTCCGAGGTCAAGGGCGACATGGAGAAGCCCGTACCGATGGACCGGGTGGTCATCGGCGATGTGGGGTACGGCAAGACCGAAATCGCGGTCCGGGCCGCGTTCAAGGCCGTCCAGGACGGCAAGCAGGTCGCGGTGCTCGTGCCGACGACCCTGCTTGCCCAGCAGCATCTGCAGACCTTCACCGAGCGGATGGCGGCGTTCCCGGTTGTGGTGAAGGGACTGAGCCGCTTCACCGACGCCGCCGAATCCCGCGAGACCCTCGCGGGCATGGAGGACGGCACCGTCGACATCGTCGTCGGCACGCATCGCTTGCTGCAGACGGGTATCCGCTGGAAGGACCTCGGTCTCGTCGTGGTCGACGAGGAACAGCGGTTCGGCGTCGAGCACAAGGAGCACATCAAGGCGCTGCGTACCCACGTCGACGTCCTGACCATGTCCGCCACGCCGATTCCGCGCACGCTCGAGATGAGTATGGCCGGCATCCGCGAGATGTCCACGATCCTCACTCCACCGGAGGAACGGCACCCGATCCTGACCTACGTGGGTGGCTACAACGACAAGCAGGTGGCCGCTGCGATCCGGCGCGAACTGCTGCGCGACGGCCAGGTGTTCTACGTTCACAATCGCGTCAGCTCGATCGACAAGGCCGCCAAGAAGATCCGCGATCTCGTCCCCGAGGCGCGCGTGGCGGTCGCGCACGGGCAGATGAACGAGGACACTCTGGAGAAGACCGTGCAGGGCTTCTGGGAACGTGACTTCGACGTACTCGTGTGCACGACGATCGTCGAGACGGGCCTGGACATCCCGAACGCCAACACACTCATCGTCGAGCGGGCGGATTCGCTCGGGCTGTCGCAGCTGCACCAGTTGCGCGGTCGTGTCGGGCGGTCGCGCGAACGTGGGTACGCGTATTTCCTCTATCCGCAGGAGAAGCCGCTCACGGAAACGGCATACGACCGGCTCGCGACGATCTCCCAGAACTCCGATCTCGGTGCGGGCATGGCCGTGGCGATGAAGGACCTCGAAATTCGCGGCGCGGGCAATGTGCTCGGCGCCGAACAATCGGGCCACGTCGCAGGGGTCGGATTCGATCTCTACGTGCGGCTGGTGGGTGAGGCCGTCGAGGCATTCCGCGCTGCTGCAGACGGCCGCCCGATCTCGACCGACGAAGCGCCCAAGGAGGTACGCATCGACCTGCCCGTCGACGCGCACATCCCGTCCGATTACGTCACGTCCGACCGGCTCCGTCTCGAGGCATACCGCAAACTCGCCGCTGCGAACGACGACAACGCCATCGACACGGTCATCGACGAACTCGTCGATCGGTACGGTCCGATGCCGGAGGAGGTCCGGAGGCTCGTGTCGGTCGCGAAACTGCGCCTGCTGTGCCGGGAGTACGGCCTCGACGAGGTCACCGTGGTCGGCTCGCAACTCAAGATCGGTTCGTTCGAGCTGCCGGACTCGAAGCAGATGCGGCTCAAGCGGCTCTATCCGTCCGCGCAGTACCGGCCGACGAGCGGCACCGTGCAGTTGCCGATCCCGCGCACCGGCGGCATCGGTTCGGATCGTGTCCGCGACGTCGAACTGCTCCAGTTCATCGCCGACTTCCTCCTCGCGATGGACGGAAAGCCCCAGGGCTCGGTGGACATCAGCGCCCCGGTACCGGTGGGCGTGTGAGTGCGGAGATGACCGGGCCGGGTGACAGGCTGCGCGAAGCAGCGGAGGTGATGGACCGGCTGTGGGCGTTCGGGGGATGGGAGGTCACCCAGACCCACGAGTCGCTGCGCCGATATCTCGTCGAAGAGACCTACGAGGTGCTCGACGCGATCGAGTCCGGTGACCCGGACTCCCTACGGGAGGAACTCGGCGACCTGTTGCTGCAGGTGCTCTTCCATTCACGGATCGCCGAGGAGTCGGGCGCGTTCACTGTCGACGACGTCGCCGCGACCCTCGTTGCCAAGCTCGCGGCGCGCAGCCCCCACTTGTCCAACGGCCATACCGGGCCGCTGGACGTCGCGGAGCAGGAAGCCGCGTGGGAGGTCGCGAAGAGAGCAGAGAAGGCCCGCGAGTCGTGCCTCGACGGGATCGCCATGGCGCAGCCGAGCCTGGCCCTGGTCGACAAGGTACTCGAACGCGCGCGACGCGCCGGATTCCCCGACGAGCTGATACCCGACGAGCTGAGAACGGTCCGGATCGACGGTTCGGGTGACACCGAGGCGGCGTTGCGAGGCGTCGTGCTGCGGTTCGCCGATGCGATCCGGACGGCCGAGCGGTCGGCGGGCGCCGGACCGCACGACGCCGAAACATGGAAGCGTCACTGGATAGGCTGACCGGCCTCCCGGCGAGTTCTCAACCGTCCCCGGATAGCTCGTCCGTTCCGCGGGGCGGCAACGTCCACCGGTCGCCGAGTTCCGGGTAGCGCGAGCGCAATTCGGCCAGCTCCCGTGGCGCGGTCACCAGTATGTGGTCGGGTGCCGCAGACGCCATCAGATGAGGCGCCACGATGGGTACGTCGGTACCTGGCATCCGGCGGCCGTGGTGACCCGGTGTGCCGTCGGCGACAGCGGCGACGAGGGTGCTACTCACGTAGGCGCGCGTGAACAAGGTGACGGTGGAGGCCGTTGCGCCGTAGGCGATCACGGTTCGATGCCGGAGGGCCATCTGCCGCAGCCAGGTGTGAAGTGCGGCAGCGTCACGGTTGGCGGCGGACTGGAGGACACGGACCGTACGAACGGTGGTGATGCCCTCTTCGCGTTCGGCGGCGAGTCGCCGGCGGACGAACGGTTCGGGATACAGCTCGCCTTCGCAGAACGCTGCTGCGAGTATCACGTCCGCGGTGGGTCCGATCGGCCACACGTTCCAGAGAAGCAGGCCGACATCCTCGAGAGCGCGACGCAGTGTCGTCACCGTGTAATAGGCGAAACGTCCGTACTGCAGGGCATCCCAGCGCCGTTGGGCGATGACAGCGGACAGCGAATGGAATTCCAGCAGAAGTGTGCCGTCCGGAGCCAGCGCAGCCGCCCGCTCCCGGAGAGCGCGGCGCTGATCGAGTTCTCGTTCGAGGACGAAGGAGTCCACCACGACCGAGGCGGGCTCACCGTGTCGGGGAGATCGAAAACCGAAGGGCTGCAATCGCGGAAGCCATCGCTCACCTTCCGGTGATCCGAATTCGGAGATGGTTCCCCCGGAGAGCAGGCCCGCCTCGCAGATGATCCGGACAGCGTGGTCGACGTCGCGGTCTTCGGGCCGGACTGCAGTGCGGTGTGCGTCCGGACCGGCGTCACAGCCGAGCTGGGCAAGCCCGCACGCGCGGCAGAGCAGCATCGCCAGGCGGCTGCGCACTTCGTCGGGGCGAACGGGAGTCTCCCGAAGGGGGAAACGGCCGGGCAGTGGCACGCGGCCGAGGTCGAGGGCGGGATCGAGATCCGGATGACCGCATGCGCGGCACCCCGTCACCGCGCGTGTCCGGTCCGGCGGGTGCCGCCGCCCGAGGACATCGGGGTATGCCTGCTCCGATCGGGCGCCGGGAGTTCGTCCATGAGAGTTCCTTCTCCTCGTGGGTGCCTGAGCGCCGACCTGCATATCGCATATAGCGGTGTAGCCATGACTCAAAGATTGAAAACCTCTGTCAAACATACCAGAAGTTTGTTTATGGCTACCGTTTGAAAGGTGTGGGTCTTGCCTTTAGTCTCGAAGCAATTCCTATTTCGCGTGCGGGTCGGGCAAGCGCGGGGTGGGTGCCTACGCAAGTGGCTTGGAGGGGGATTGCCCGATGGCGTTCTGCATTGTCGAGCGTGAAGAAACTTTGGTAGCAGGCTTGCCCGTGCGGAGTCCGCGCCGGGCGTTGGGAAAACTGAGAGACCCACACCTCGAGCGGGCTTGGTCCGCAGTGTTGAAGCAGGACGCCGGCGGGCCCCTTGCGTCGACCTACACCGATCACGCGGAAGATATCGGTTCGTACTACACCCAAACGGTGGGGTACTGCTGCCGGACGCTCGACGAGGTCCAGCCGGGGCATGTCGTGTCCCGGCTTCCGTCCGGTCTGTATGCGAAGTTCTCCGCGGTGGGGAGTCACTTTCCCGACGTGTTCAGTGAGCTGTGGCGGCAGATCTGGAGGGCCGAGGGGCGCGGCGAGATCGTGCGGGCGTTCACGGGCGATTTCGAGTGCTACCCGCACGCCTATCGCATCGAGCTGTACATATCGATCAGGGATGTCACATCGGGTGCGCAGCAATGACATTCACCATCGTCAAGATGCGCGGATGTGCGGTCGGCGGTCTGGTGGTCCCGGGGATCGAGCCGGGGTCCGGGCGTCCCGGCGACGATCTGCTGGCCTTCACCCTGGAGCGACTCCGCGCACGAGGTCTGCGCGACGTCACCGTCGTCTACGTCTCCAATCCGGAGGTGGGATGGACGGCGGTGGCCGGATATCGCTGCGACGACGTCGGCAGTCTCGCGGTGGGTGACTCGCTGATCCGCGTGACCGGCAAGTACGCCGCACGCTTCACTCCGGACGGGTCGAGCACGGACCCGTGGGAAGACGTGTGGACCCAGGTGGATATCGCCGAAAAGGAGGGCGACATCGCCCGGGCGTTCCGCGAGGAGGTCGCATATCTTCCCGCGGCCGGCGAAATGGAACTGTATATCTCCCTGGAATGAAGGGCCTTCGCCCGCTTGTCGATACGGCACTGTGAGCTCATGCGGGGGTGCGATCGAAGGGAGAAGGCGTGGTCCGCTCGTCCTCGACTCTCGAAAGCCTGGTTACCCGGGTGGCGGCACATCTCATGCCCGCCGATGTGGCCACGCATCGCGAGGTGTTCGACCGGGTTCTCGAGCTTCTCGCCGACCACTTCGAGGTCGACGCCTGCTACCTCAGATACAACGATCACGACCTCGCGGTCACCGTGCTCGTTGCCGAGTGGCCCCCGCGGGTGCACGACCCCGGTCCGGATTCTTCCGGTGTGCTGCATTTCCGCGATGCGGGTCCGGTCATGGCCGACTCCGAAAACTCGAAGGATCTCCATGTGTTGCCGGCGCCGGCGCCGGGGAAGTCGATTGCTTCGATACCGCTGCTCTGGGGGGACATCACCACCGGAACCCTCGGTCTGGTGGGCGCGCGGGGCCGCACCTGGGCCGAAGACGAGATGGAGTCGCTTCGCCTCATCGCCGCCTTGTTCGCGCAGGTGCAAGCACGGGTTCGGGCCGAGGGCGAACTGCGGTACGCCGCATATCACGACTCGCTGACGGGTCTGGCCAGTCGACGGGCGTTGCTCGAGCACCTCGACGAACGACTGCGACCCGGGAATCCGGGACCGGTGGGGGTGCTGTTTCTCGACCTCGACCGCCTCAAAGCGCTGAACGATTTCCTCGGGCATCGTGCCGCCGACACGTACCTGTGCAGGATCGGAGAGCGGCTGATGCGGGTCAACCGTCCGGTCGACCTGGTGGCCCGGCTCGGTGGCGACGAGTTCGTCGTCGTCCTGGCCGGTTCGGCCACACCGGCCGACGCGTGGGAGCGAGCGGAGCAGATCCAGCGGGTGCTGGGCGAATCCGTCTCTCTCGACGGCCAATTGGTGGGACGCGGAGTGAGTCTCGGAATCGCGTTCGGTGAGCCGGGGGAGATCTCCTCGGTGGCGCTCCTCGGTCGCGCCGACCAGGCGATGATGGTGGTGAAGGTGCAGGGCGGCAACAGCGTCGGTTTCTTCACGGAGGACATGAACCACGAAGGCGAGCGCCGGACCCGCATCGAACTCGATCTGCGGGCCTCGATCGACGACGACCACTTGATCCTCGAGTATCAACCGGAGGTGGATCTGCGTTCGGGAGCGATCCTCGGGGTTGAGGCGCTCGTGCGCTGGAACCATCCGGTTCTCGGCACGCTTGCGCCCGCCGAATTCATCGATGTCGCCGAATCGACCAATCTTGCAGGAGAACTGGGCAGGTGGGTGATGGAGACGGCGTGTGCACAGCTCGCGTCGTGGAAGAAGAAGATTCCCGGACTCCATCTGGTGATGGGCATCAACGTCTCACCGGTCCAGTTGGTGACCGTGGGGTTCGACGAGTCGGTCGCGTCGATGTTGAGGTGTCACGGACTGAGGGGTGCCGAGGTCTGTCTCGAAATCACCGAGAATGTCGTGGTCGGTGACCTGCGGCGAACCAGGGCGACTCTCTCGCGGCTCGAACGGCTGGGAGTCCGAATCGCGATCGACGACTTCGGGACCGGATACAGCTCGCTCGGTCACCTCAAGTCGCTGCCGGTGGACACGCTCAAGATCGACAAGGGGTTCGTTCAGAATCTTCATCGCAGCGAAGGTGACCGGGTCATCGTCAATTCCATCGCCGGACTCGCGACGTCGTTCGGTCTGGACCTCGTGGCCGAGGGTATCGAGGCGGAGGGGGCGGTGCCCTATCTCCTGGAGCTGGGATGCAGACGGGGGCAAGGTTTTCTGCTGAGCACGCCGAAGCCGCCCGAGACGGTGGAGGACATGGTGAGGTCCGGGTACATCGACCTGCCCTGGGTGACCGGGCGGGGCAACGGTGTGCTCCGGGCCACCTGAAGTCAAGTAGTTTGTTATTGCGGAATAAACAAACCAGAGGTATGTTTTTTGCGGTCGGGTGGATCCGATTCCTCCGAACGGGGTGACCGTGATGTACAAGCGCGAAGACCATGTGATCTCGAACGGCCTGATCTCAACGGGCACCGCCGGGACCGAGACCACTACGGCCGAGGGGGCTCACCGCAGGAAAGCGGGTCACAGGAGGCCGGCACGGGATCGGATCGTTTCGAGCAGAACCGTCCGGGAACGGGTGGTGTGGCCGGCGCGGTGGCAACGCCGGTACGAGACAGCGGCCGGATGCTGCGACCTCCTGTGCATCGTCCTAGCGCTCGTCGTCGTCGCTCTCGGCTACCACACGTGGCCGCAAGTGGCCGACCACCGGACCGGCGCCGTCGTGGCGGCCGTTCCGCTCGTCATGATGGCGGCCCTCGCAGCTCAACGTGCTTGGGATCCCAGGGTTTTGGGGGCGGGCACGGGGGAGTACCGGCGCGTCGTGCGGGCGTACCTGTTCGCTCTGGCGCTCATGTCGATCGCCGGATATGCATGGGGAACCGCAGAGGGGCAGTCGTGGGTGTTCGGTGCGCTCCCCATCGGTCTCGGCCTCACACTCGTCGTCCGCAGGATTTTGCGGCACGCCGTCGCGGTATTCCGTCGTACCGGACGCTGCGTGCACTCGGTGCTGGTGGCGGGAGACGCCGAGGAGATACACGAAATCATCACCCGTGCACAAGACCTCCTGAAGCTGGGATGGCGGGTGGACGGCGTCTGCCTTTCTTCCGCCGGCCGAGCCGACGCCCTGCCCTCGCTCGTCGACGGCGTACGTGTGCTCGGCACCCACGACGACATCGTCGCCCTGACCGAGCGGCACCGGTTCGATGCGGTCGCGCTCCTGCCGTCCGGGCGGTGGACGCACACCCGGACCCGCAGGCTGAGCTGGGACCTCGAAGAGATCGGTTCCGAACTGCTGATCGCTCCCGTTCTCATGGACGTGGTCGGCCCGCGGCTGCACATCGCGCCGATGGCGGGTCTGCCGCTGCTGCGGATGAGCGCTCCTCGCTACAGCGGCCCGGCGTGGGTCGTCAAGAACATCCTGGACAGGGTGGCCGCCCTCGCGATCGTCGTGGTGCTGGCCCCCGTTCTCCTCACCGTCGCGCTCGCAGTGCGGATCGACTGCCCCGGGCCGGTGCTGTATCGGCAGACCCGCGTCGGCCGTGACGGAGCGCGGTTCACGATGTACAAGTTCCGGAGCATGGTGCCGGGCGCAGATCAGCGACTGCACGACGTTCTCGAACTCGACGCCGGAGCCGGCGTGCTGTTCAAGGCGCACGACGATCCGCGCATCACGCGGGTGGGCAGGGTGATCCGGCGCTACTCGCTCGACGAGTTGCCTCAGCTGTTGAACGTCGTCCGAGGTGACATGTCGCTCGTCGGTCCCCGGCCCCCTCTCGAATCGGAGGTGGCGCGCTACGGGGAGGACGGGGCGCACCGCAGACTCTTCGTCAAGCCGGGTCTGACCGGATTGTGGCAGGTCAGTGGCCGCAGCGACCTCTCCTGGGAGGAGTCCGTCCGAGCCGACCTCCGGTACGTGGAGAACTGGAGTTTCACCATGGATCTGTCCATTCTCCGTCGTACCGTCGGCGCGGTCCTGCGCCGGGACGGTGCCTACTGACGGCGCCGATCGCAGGACCTCCGACCTGAGGTGTGGAGGATGGAGGTGTGTACCAAGCACCGCGCCGACGTCGTTCACCCTGGCCGTTCGCCCTCTTCGGCATCTTCGGGGTGGTCGTCCTCCTTGCGGTCGGTATCAGCCTCACCGTGCCGCAGGAGCCCCGGATCGCCATCCCGGACGGCGTGCCGCCCGCACGCGGTACGGAAGTTCCCCCGATCGACTTCGCAGGCCCCGGGCGAACCGCGGGACTGCTGGGGGAATGGGCGCAACCCCAGGCCGACGCGCTCGACATCCCGGTGGTGGCGCTCGAAGCGTACGGACACGCCGCGGCGGTGCTGGCCGCCACGCGGCCCGAGTGCGGCCTCGCCTGGACGACCCTCGCCGGAATCGGCAGCGTCGAGAGCCGGCACGGGCGCCACGGCGGCGCGACGCTCGCACCCGACGGCACCGCGACACCCGAGATCCGCGGGGTGCCGCTCGACGGAAGTCCCGGCCTCGCCGAGATCCGCGACACCGATGGCGGCAGGCTCGACGGCGACTCCCTGCTGGACCGGGCCATGGGCCCGATGCAGTTCATTCCCGAGACATGGGAGCGGTGGGGCGTGGACGCCAACGGGGACGGTGTGGCGGACCCGGACAACATCGACGACGCCGCGCTCAGCGCGGGACGCTACCTGTGCGACCGCGGTGGCGACCTCAACAGTGCGGAAGGGTGGACGCGAGCCCTGATGGCCTACAACCGTTCGGGGGAGTACATGACACTCGTACGCGACCGCGCGGCTGCGTACGGTGTGGGCGTACGTCCGTAGCAGACCGTCGAGCACGGTCCAGGCGGGTCACGGCCGCGTCCCAGACGCGCGCCTGTGCCTCACACCCTGGTCGCGCCGGTTAGGCTGTCCCCAGCGTGCAGACACCGCAGCGTGAAGTCCATCGAAGGAGAATCAGCCAGTGGCCATCATTGAGCAGGTAGGAGCCCGCGAAATCCTCGACTCCCGGGGCAACCCGACGGTCGAGGTCGAGGTGCTGCTCGAGGACGGAAGTTTCGCCCGCGCTGCGGTACCCTCCGGGGCGTCCACGGGTGAGCACGAAGCCGTCGAACTGCGTGACGGCGGCGACCGTTACGGGGGCAAGGGTGTCGAGAAGGCCGTCGAATCGGTCCTCGAAGAGATCGCGCCGGCGATCATCGGACTCGACGCAACCGAACAGCGCACCGTCGACCAGGCGCTTCTCGATGCCGACGGCACGCCCGACAAGGGTCGTCTCGGCGCCAACGCACTTCTCGGAGCGTCGCTCGCCGTTGCCAAGGCCGGTGCCGAATCGGCAGGTCTCGAACTGTTCCGTTACATCGGCGGCCCGAACGCGCACATCCTGCCCGTGCCGATGATGAACATCCTCAACGGTGGTGCACACGCCGACACCGGAGTCGACGTCCAGGAGTTCATGGTCGCTCCGATCGGCGCGCCCACGTTCAAGGAATCGCTGCGCTGGGGTGCGGAGGTGTACCACTCGCTCAAGTCCGTGCTCAAGAGCAGGGGACTGGCCACCGGGCTCGGCGACGAGGGCGGTTTCGCGCCGGATGTCGCAGGCACCAAGGAAGCACTCGACCTGATCAGTGAGGCCGTCGCGAAGACCGGTCTCAAGCTCGGCACCGATGTCGCTCTGGCATTGGACGTCGCCGCCACCGAGTTCTACACCGAGGGCACCGGCTACGCGTTCGAGGGCAAGAATCGCACCGCCGACGAGATGGCGGATTTCTACGCCGAACTGCTCGCCGCGTACCCGCTCGTCTCCGTCGAGGATCCGCTCAGCGAGGACGACTGGGACGGTTGGGTCGCGCTCACCGACAAGCTCGGCGGCAAGCTGCAGCTCGTCGGCGACGACCTCTTCGTCACCAACCCCGAGCGGCTCGAAGAGGGCATCGTCAAGGGTGCCGCCAACGCGCTGCTCGTGAAGGTGAACCAGATCGGCACTCTCACCGAGACTCTCGATGCCGTGGATCTCGCGCACCGCAACGGGTACAAGACGATGATGAGCCACCGTTCCGGCGAGACCGAGGACACCACCATCGCCGACCTCGCAGTTGCGGTCGGCAGCGGCCAGATCAAGACCGGCGCACCGGCACGATCCGAGCGCGTGGCGAAGTACAACCAGCTGCTGCGCATCGAGGAGTCCCTCGGGGACGCTGCCCGCTACGCGGGTGAAGTCGCCTTCCCGCGGTTCAACCTCGAGGGCTGAAATCCGGTATGAACCAGCGCGGTAGATCCCGGCCCGGCGCCCGTCGAGCCCGCACCGAAGGTGCGGCAAGTGCGCGGCGGCCCAGCCGGGCACGCCCCACGGGATCTACCGCTCCGGTCGACAGCGGTACCGAGAGCGCCGGAGCCCGTCCGGCCGGACGCGAGGACCCCGTCCATTCCTCGCCCGGCCGCGGGCGTTCCGGAGCCTCCGGTCGCGCCCGGCCCACCCGGGTCGGTGCGACCGACGCCGCGCGCCGGAACCAGGAACGCACCTTTCTCGGTCTGTCCACGGGTCGCGCGGCCATCCTCGCGCTCGTCGTGTGTGCGCTCGCATTGACTCTCGCGGTGCCACTGCGCACGTACGTGAGCCAGCGCTCCGAAGCCGAGCAGCTCGCTCGCGAACGCGAGCAGCTCGAGACGGAGATCGCCGCGCTCCAAGAAAAGAAGGCGCACATCGAAGACCCCGCGTGGATCCGGGCGCAGGCACGTGAGCGGTTGCGGTTCGTGATGCCCGGCGACGTTCCCTACATGGTGCAGTTGCCCGGCGACGTGCCGCCCGAACTCGAAGAAGAAGAACCGGAGTCGCCGACCACCGGAGCCTGGTACAGCGACCTGTGGCGTTCGGTGGCCGAACCGCCTCCCGAACCAGAAACCGAACCACTGCCGCAGCCGATGCCTGTGGCACCCCCAGAACCAGGAGATATCCCCGGGTGACCGATTCAGTGACGCAGGAAGACCTCGACGCCGTCGCAGCACAGCTCGGGCGCGAACCCCGCGGCGTCCTGGCCATCGCCTACCGTTGCCCCGACGGCGTGCCCGGCGTGGTCAAAACCGCGCCGAAGTTGCCGGACGGCACACCGTTCCCGACGCTGTACTACCTGACCGACCCCCGGCTCACCGCGGAAGCGAGCCGGCAGGAGTCCGCAGGTGTGATGAGGGAAATGACCGAACGGCTCGGCACCGATCCCGAGCTTGCATCCTCGTACCGGCGTGCCCACGAGTCGTACCTCGCCGAACGTAACGCCATCGAATCGCTGGGTACCGATTTCACCGGCGGAGGCATGCCCGACCGGGTCAAGTGCCTGCACGTTCTGATCGCGCATTCGCTCGCGAAGGGCCCCGGTCTCAACCGGCTCGGCGACGAATCCGTCGCCCTCGCCGCAGACGCCGGATTGCGCGGCACCGCTGTTCCTGCGGACTGGCCGACCTACGCCGAACTCCGCGGGGAAGCGCAGTGAGTGTCTCTCGCGTAGCGGGCATCGACTGCGGTACCAACTCCATTCGCCTGCTCGTCGCGGACATCGCCGACGACGGCACCCTCACCGATGTCACCCGGCTGATGCGCGTCGTCCGGCTCGGGCAGGGAGTCGATGCGACGGGCCGTCTCGCGCCCGAGGCGATCGAGCGAACCCGTGTGGCGCTCACCGAGTACGCCGGCATCATTCGCGACACCGGCGCGACCGGGGTGCGAATGGTCGCGACGTCGGCGACTCGCGACGCGCAGAATCGGGAAGACTTCTTCTCCATGACCCGCGAGGTGCTCGGAGCCGTGATTCCCGGCGCCGAAGCCGAAGTCATCACCGGTGACGAAGAGGCGCGCTTGTCCTTCGCCGGTGCCGTCGGTGAACTCGATGCCGCCCGCGGACCGTTCGTCGTCGTCGATCTGGGTGGCGGCTCCACCGAGGTCGTGCTGGGCGACGAAAACGGTGTTCACGCAGCGTATTCCACCGACATCGGGTGCGTGCGCCTCACGGAGCGGTGTCTGCACGACGATCCGCCCACCGCCGAGCAGGTCACGGCGGCCCGGGAGATCGCCGCGGAAAAGATCGCAGAGGCGCTCGCGCACGTTCCTGTCGAGCGCGCCCGCACCTGGGTCGGAGTCGCGGGCACCATGACCACGCTTGCCGCGCTCGGCAACGACCTCGACACCTACGATCCCGACAGAGTGCATCTGTCGACCGTCGGATTCGGCCGCCTCCGGCAGGTGTGCGACGGACTGCTCGCGGCGACGCGCGAGGAACGTGCTGCTCTCGGGCCGATGCACCCCGGTCGCGTGGACGTCATCGGTGGCGGCGCAATCGTCACCACCGTCCTCGCCGACGAACTCCGACGCCGCGCCGGCATCACCGAACTCGTCGTGAGCGAGCACGACATCCTGGACGGAATCGCCCAGTCCGTCACGCGTTAGGGTGTTCCGGACGCCCCTATAGCCCAATTGGCAGAGGCAGCGGACTTAAAATCCGCCAAGTGTCGGTTCGAGTCCGACTGGGGGCACTTCGGGCGACGTCGACAGGATCGACGCAGTTGGCCTTGCCCCCAGAAACGTTCAGGGCCGTTCAGGGCCGTTCTTCTCCCGTGTGCCGTGCGCCGCGTTGATGGGCGCCGTGCGACGTCGTGTCGGTGGGTGATGTCGTGTCGGTGGGTGATGACGTGCCACTGGGTGTCGTCCCGGTAGTGGGTGTGGTGTCGGTGGCAGGTGTGGTGCGGGCGGTATTCGCATCCGAGACGAGCGTGCTGTTCTGTTCCGCGATGCGGTCCCGGTCCTCCTGCGCTCGCGTTGCTTCCTTGCGAGCGTCCTTCGCCTCGCGGCGGGCAGTTCTGGCTCGCCGGGACGATCGCCGTGCCCCGGACATGAGCAGGGCCAGCCCGAGCAGACCTACAGCGCCCACGACGATGCCGTAGAGGAACAGTGTCCCGGTGGAGCCCGTGACGTCGTAGCCGAAGACGGAGAACCCGTCGGTGAGTGCGTGTTCCTCACCGCTGTTGGTCAATACGCCGACAACCCCGACGACAACTGCGGCGAGCAGGAGAACGAGTCCGAGGAGAATGAGCATGGTGGCCTCCAGGCCTACGGTGTGGTGCTCGGTGAACATGCAGGTGCCAGCCCTTTAACGATGTCACGTGGTCGTGCTCGCGTCCTCGGTTCGGCGATGATGGCGGCAATTCGGGCACGGCTACACACCGCTCGTCACGGTCGACCGTCGTGCGATTACCGGTGTCCGATTCCTCCCAGTACGCTACGGCGGTGTTCTCGATGTCGGGTACCCCTGCCGCGTGCAGGGTCGTCCCGTCTCGCTCGGATCGGAAGCGCACGCGGACATCGGACCGGTGTGCGGCGCGAAGTGGAAAGAACAGGACCTAAGCGAGCATGAGAGATCCTTCGTTACCGGAACCCAGGAGCGAACAGATCCGTTCCCGGATGACTGTCCAGGGCTGGTTTCAGGTTGCGTTCGCAGCCTTGGCGGTGTTCCTTCTGGTGGGCACGGTTATCGGTACCTACTTCATCGACCGCACCGCCCGGATCACCGACCAGTTGGTCGTGGACATCCAGCCGGCGCAGGTCGAGGCGTACCGGTTCCAGTCTGCTCTGCTCAATCAGGAGACCGGCGCGCGTGGTTATGCCCTCACCGGAGACACAGGCTTCCTCGAGCCGTACCTCACCGGGCGCGAGGCCGAGCAGAACTCCGTGGAGCGGCTGCGCACCCTGATGGCCGGCCACAGCGATGCGCTCGCCAATCTCGACGCCATCACGTCGAATGCGGCGGCGTGGCGTGCCGAGTACGCAGAGCCGCTCGTGGATGCGCCGCCGAGCGGGACGGGGCGAACCGATATCGCGGAGATCGAACGCGGACGTGCCGCCTTCGACCTCTTGCGCGCCCAGTTCGAGGACCAGAACACGATCCTCGTCCAGGCCCAGGCGGACGGTTACGAGGGGCTCGTGCACGCTCGCACTGTCCGCAATTCGGTCCTCGTGGCGATGGTGGTGGGGTTCTTGTTCACCGGCGCACTCATGGTGGTGCTCGTGCACAACCTGGTCGCCACGCCACTTCTCCGGCTGCGGGCAGCGACACGACGGGTTGCCGGTGACGGGAACTTCGATCAGCACATCTACCCGCAGGGCCCGAAGGACATCCGGGACCTTGCGGCGGACGTCGAAGCGATGCGCGAGCACATCGCCCAGGCATTGACCGATGCACGCCGGCAGCAGGACAAGCTAACTCGCCAGACCGCCGATCTCGATGCCCAGGCAGACGAGCTTCGCCGCTCCAATACCGAACTCGAGCAGTTCGCCTACGTTGCGTCGCACGACCTGCAGGAACCACTGCGCAAGGTTGCCTCCTTCTGCCAGTTGCTCGAGAAGCGCTACGGCGACAAGCTCGACGACCGGGGCGCCCAGTACATCGCGTTCGCGGTCGACGGGGCGAAACGTATGCAGGTACTCATCAACGACCTGCTGGCGTTCTCCCGAGTGGGCCGAGTCAACGACGCGCGTTTGCGCGTGGACCTGGACAAGACCTTGGACAAGGCGCAGTCCAATCTCGCGATCATGATCGACGAGGCGCAGGCCCGCATCGAGCGTCCCGAGAAGATGCCCGAGCTGACCGGTGACCCCACCCTGCTGACGATGCTCTGGCAGAACCTACTGGCCAATGCGATCAAGTTCCGGCATCCCGACCGGCCTCCCGTCGTCCGGATCACGTGCGAGAGGGTGGACGCGGAGAACGATGCCGCCGGCTGGGAGTTCGCTGTCACCGACAACGGCATCGGTATCCCCGCCGAATTCGCGGAAAAGGTCTTCGTCATCTTCCAGCGCTTGCATGCCCGGGACGTCTACACCGGGACCGGCATCGGTCTGGCCGTATGCAGAAAGATCGTGGACTACCACGGCGGCAACATCTGGATCGACACCGACCGGACGGAGGGAGCCCGCGTGTGCTTCACACTCGTCGGGGCGAAGACCCAGACCGAGCTGGGCCCATCGGGAGCGGTTCACCCCGCGGATCTGCCGGACGCGGCGCGCGCCTAGGGTCGCTCGGGCGCCGCTGGGAGGCACAGGGCGGTGCTGTCGATCCCGCGGGTTTCCGTGCGGCGAGGGCGGGGTACCGGAGAGGGAGGTTTGACATCTGCCCGGGCGGGTGTTCGGACTCAGGCGGCGTGAGTTCAGAGGAGTAGCTCACGCCGCCGTCGGGGCTCAGCGGTCCTTGCCGACGGAATGATTCTCGACGACGCTGCGCGCCAGATCGGCAACCTTGAGATTGACTTGCTGCGACGTGCGACGCAGTAGGTCGAACGCCTCCTCTGCTGTGAGGTCCTGGGAGGCCATTACCAGCCCGACTGCTTTGCCGATCTCCCGATTGCTCACCAAACCGCTACGCAGCGAGTCGATGTCTTCGCCACGCCCGACTGCGGTGGCAGTGACCGAGGCGAATGCCGCGAGCATGCTGGCGTGGTCGGCCGCCGCGGAAGTGAACGCGCCGGGAGTATCCGAAAACAGATTCAGTGCCCCGACCTTCCGTTTGTCGATCAGTAACCGAAAACCCATTGCTCCGCGCACGGGAGTGGACTCCACCACCGCACCGGCGAGTGCGGGCCACGACGAGCCGTTCCGCAGATCGGCTTCGATCTGCGGCACCTCCTCCTCGATCGCGTCCAGGCAGGGTCCCTCACCCAGGTGCCGCTCGTGAGCATCGATGGCCGCAGCGACATCATCGCTGGCGGCGACGAGGACGAACTCTCCGTTGCGGCGCAGCATCACACTCGCGTGGTCACAGCCGGGCACGAGCAGGGTTGCGGCCACGCAGATCGCCGAATACACCTCGGAAGCGTCGGCGCCGCCGTACAAGATCTCGGCCAGGGCAGTGAACACGGTTGCCGGATCGGCGTTGTTCGACGCCGGGGTGACGGTCGAGGATCCGTTCCCGTCGTGGCCCGTCATGCGGTGATCACCGGGCGACCGGAATCTCGGTGCATGCCCTCGGAAGTACTCGAGACCTCTTCCGGCTCAGACGAACACGGGTATCGGCCGACTGTGCTCGGCGGGCACCACCGGTGACGCGACGCGCGGCGATCCGAAGCCCCGATTCCCGCTGGACCGCGGGGAAGGGAGACCGGCCGAGCATTCGACGCGGGAACAACTTTCATTGAAGGGTTTCTCCTGAAACAGACCCGATCCCGCCGGTTCGAAAACTCGCACTCGACACCGCGGACACGATTGACGATCAAGGGCTTCTCTTTAACCCCGAGGAATCGTACCCGAGGGGAAGGGGCACCGATCCTTCCCTGCCGGGCCCTCGAAGGGGCTTTTTCCTGCTGCGACGCCGAATCCGATCGCGTTGTGCCGGATGATCTTCATCGCCGCAGGAGGGAATAGGTGGCGGGCACTCTGGGCATAGATAAGGGGGAAGACGTCGGTCATCCCGTGGATGGCACGACCGCCGCCTCGATCGACGAGGCGGCGTATGGGGTGAAAGGACTTCACATGTGGGCTCTGCTCAGTAAGCCGGTCCGTCGATGGGTGCTGCTGTCGTTGGCAGTTCCGCTGGTCGCCGGGGGTTTGTCTCTCGTTGCCGGTGTTCTGCAGCGTCGAAAAGGGCATCCGACGAAGACGTCGAAATCGTTGCTGGCGGTGTCGAACTTCCTCCGCAGGCGCCGCAGCCGTGGGTCGAGTGAACGCGGCCGTTCGCACAAGGGCAAGTGACGCCGGAGGCTTATATCCCCAGCCGGCCGTCCCCGTCACCCGGCGTGGAAATACGGGCCGGAAACCGTTTTCGAGCCGAAGGTCGTCAGGATTGAGGACGAACGGCGTTATCGGTAGGGACCTTCGGCGACGTTGAACGGGTAGTACGACGCGGGCTCCGGGATCGTTCGATCCCGGCCGAGTCCGGATCGGCCGACGAGCCGCCCGGACGGCGGCCGGGACCGTCCCGGAGCGCCGCGCCTCACCGGACCTGCGCGTCACGGCTGTCCTCGTCGTTCCCGGCGAACGAGGGCGCTTCCTTCCGGTCGCGGATCGCGATGACACGACCGACGACCAACGCTGTCGTCACCGACACCGCACACCACGCGAGGAGCGCCCACAGAACCGACTGCATGCGATGAACAATGGACTTCTTCGCCGGAAATAGCCAGATGCTCGTGTGTGGCACCCGGGTCTCGGCCGCCCGAACGTGGTATTTCACGTCACCGTTGCAGCCACCGTGGTGGAATCGACAAAATCCGGACGGCGGGCTTGCCATACGCCACCCGGTGCGGTTCGATCCGAGGGAATCGGGTGGGGGGACACATGAAGATTGTGGATGCGGTCGCGCGGGCGTCGATGTCGGTGCTGGTTGCGGCGACTGCTGGTGCCGGGATGGTGGTTCTTCCCGGCGTGGCCCACGCTCAGGCCGGAGACCGGACCGAGGTTCCCTACCTCTCTACAGCGCCGCTCGCCGCGAAGGTTGCGGGTTCGGTTGTGTCCATCGCCGTGCCGTTACCGCCGGAGGTGGGACCGCGCCCGCCGGAGTGCGACCGAGTGTCGTATCTGCGGTGGCGGTCGGTCGACGGTCCGGCGGAGTCCACGGATGCCGATCGCATCTTCGTCGCACAGCCCGGAATCTTCGAGGGCGCAGGGGCATTCGAGAGCGTGGCACGCAATACGGTGGTCGCGGCATCCGAGCGCGGCCTGCACGTCGAGTTCTGGGCACTCGACCGGCGCTCCAACTGTCTCGAGGACCACGTCGGGATGCGCGCCGCGCTCGAGACGGGCGATCTGGATACCGCCACCGACTACTACTTCCACGACGCAGAGATCGACGGCGCACGCTTCGAAGGACATGCGACAGGTTCCGATGTCGCCTGGCTCGCACATGTCGGTCTCGAGCAGACCCTGCGGGACCAGTACGACATACTGCGACACGAGTTTCCGGACCAGAAGGTCCGCAAGGAGAAGGTGCTCTGCGGTGGCCACTCGATGGGCGGTTTCATCACCGGCTACTTCGCGGAATGGGATTTCGACGCCGACCCCGCCACTACCGACGACGCCGGTTACAACCAGTGCTCGGGCTATTTTGCGCTCGACACCGTCATTCGTGCGGGCGCGCCGTTCCCGAGTTCCGGGCAGCAGCCCGACGTACCCGAAGCATTGGCCGCACCGCTCGAGGTCTTCCTCGGGGCGGCGTCCACCGCGAGTCCGGTGCTGCAACTTCCCGCCGTCATAAACCCCGAAACCACGAACACCCTTGCGCTGGCAGGACTTGCGGCTCGGCTGGACCCCGACGGGGTCAACGACATCGTGTCGCGGATGCCCGACAACGCGAATGTGAACTGGACGCTGCGCACCTTGCTGGCGAAGGATCCGGAGATGTTCGCAACGGGTGTGCCCGATGTGCGGACGCTCAACGCCACCAACGAAGCCGTGCTCGGCGCCCTCCTCGACGACAACTCACAGCCGCTGGGGTTCTTGCAGGCCAGTGTCGGGTTCATGACCGGAGGGCCCGTGCAGGACAAGGTGTTCCCGGTGCCGTCCACTCCGGAGATACTCGAATCGGGATCCTTCGGGGACGCCCCGAAGGCGTCGCCGGCGGTATACGGCGACCCCGAAGTGATCTACCGGTGGCTCGATTACGACGAGGTGGGTACCGAAGCGTCGTTGCCGGAGGAGGGCCGGTACACCTCTCGGTCCGGTGAGGTGACATCGATAAACGAGTTGGCGCGCAACCTGTCCGAGCCCCCGTTGGACTTCACCGAGTGGTACTTCCCGATGCGCTTACCGTCGGATCTCGCGCAGAGTACGGCGCCGTCGTTTGCGGCGCATCATCTGTACCGCGACGGGGTGACGAGGAACCCGGTCCTCACGTTGCGCGGGAGCGGTGGAATCACGCTCCCGGCGTCGGACCATCCGAACGCGGTGGCGATCACCCTTCCCGGGTACAACCACATCGACGTTCTCACCGCGGCAGCCGATCAAAACGACGGGCGCGGCGAACCGGTGTCGCGAGCTCTCGTGGAGTTCGCGACACCGTAGGCCGTCAGGGGCGACCGGAGAAGATCGAGCTGTAGTCGTAGGGACCGACCTGCGCGGCAGGCGCGACGGGCTCGGCCTGCTCGGGCTCGTTCGGGTTGACCGGCTGCAGGAACAAGGGATTGTTTGCTTCGGTGTAGCTACTCATGGTGGTCCTTTCGGGTTCGGCGCGGACAACTCCGGCCGAAGGGGAGCGACGAGGTGCAAACAGCGAGGTCGCGCGGTGTATGCGCGGGTACTCGGGTGCAGATCGAAGAAGATCATCGAGGCCCGTCCGAAGAAGATAGCTCGGAGGCTGCGAGCCGTGCGATTTCTCCACCCTACACCCCTGGGCCGCGCGCCCGCTGTGCGACACGGCGGGGGCGGCGCGGCGCGAGCGGTCGGAAAAGGAGGTTTAGGGCCGGGGCCCTGCCGGGAAGTACTCGGGCATGGCTAATTACAGAGTGATCGATCCCAAGGGCGACATAGTCGAGACCAAGGAAATCGCCAGTGCCGACGACGCGCACGCGTGGTTCGTCGACCAGCGAGCCGACAACAGCGAACTCGGCTGGCGAATGGAGGCCCAGAACGACGAAGACGGAACCTGGCACTTCTTCGACGACACCGAGGGCGCGTCCTGAGGTTGTCCCACTCGACACGGCCGGGGGCCGCGCACAATGTGCGCGGCCCCCGGCCTGAGTATCAGAGTTCTCAGTCCTGCTTGAACGCCCGCTTGACGTCGTCTGCGGCGTCGCTGACCTTGTCTCCGGCCTGCTTCACGCCGCCCTTCGTCTGCTGGCCCTTACCTTCGGCTTCGAGGTCACGATCGTTCGTGGCCTTGCCGCCGTGCTCCTTGGCCTTACCGGCCAGTTCTTCTGCCTTGTGCTTTGCCTTGTCGATGAAATCGGCCATCGGTCGGTCCTCCTTGTTTGACGGACGGTTCTCTCTCCGGGT
This sequence comes from Rhodococcus sp. NPDC058639, assembly GCF_042717545.1. Taxonomy (NCBI): domain Bacteria; kingdom Bacillati; phylum Actinomycetota; class Actinomycetes; order Mycobacteriales; family Nocardiaceae; genus Rhodococcus; species Rhodococcus sp. NPDC058639. The sequence continues at coordinate 510,586 of NZ_JBHXRF010000003.1, read as the reverse complement.
ACCCGGACGGCACGCAGCGAAACCGCGAACTCGCAACCGGCGCCGAATGCCGCCGACCGTGTCACACTGCCTGGGTAGACCCATGAGGAGGAGCAATGTCCGACCCGAACAGCGGCGACCCTATCGGCGATGCCCCCGATGCCGATCCCGAACTGACGCGCAACCGATCCGGTGGCGGCGCAGCGGGGGTGTGGCGCGTGGTCACGGTGCTGGTGATCGTGGCGCTGATCATCGCGCTGATCATGGTCTTCCTCTAGCGATCGCCCGGACAAGGAGCGCTCGAACCTAGAGCCAGTCGCGGCGTTTGAACAGCACGTACAGCCCGGTCGCGGAGAAGAGAACGATGACCGAGACCGCGAGGACGCCCATTTCCTCGCCCGATCCGGGGAACGGCACGTTCATTCCGAACCATCCGGTCACCGCGGTCGGCACCGCGATGATCGCGGCCCAACCGGTCAGCTTCTTCATGACGGTGTTGAGGCGGGCATCCTGCAGCGACAGATTCGTCTCGAAGACGGAAGTCACCATGTCGCGTAGCGATTCGGTCCACTCCGTGGCACGGAGAACGTGGTCGTAGAGATCGGTGTACCAACTGTCCAGTCCGGCCGCGATTCCGTGCTCGGCGCGAAAGTGCAGCACCGCATTGACGACCTCTCGCATCGGCAGCACGACCCTTCGCAGCTGAACCAGTTCCTTGCGGAGCCTGTAGACATCCCGCTGGATCTGCTTCGGCCGGGCGTCGTCGGCGAACAACCCGTCCTCGATCTCCTCGATCGCATCGTCGAGGTCACGGATGGTGTCGAACTGCCCGTCGACGACCACGTCGAGCAGGCCGTGCAGCAACGCAGCGGTGCCGAATTTCAGCAGGTCGGGGTTTGCGTCCCAGCGGGTCACCACATCGTCCATGTCGAACAGGCCGCGGCTACGGACGGTGACCAGGCACCCGGGCAGAAGGAACGCCGAAATCCGTGTCGTGTTCAGACGGGATTCGTACGCCTCGACCGTCGGATCAGGGGCGGTCGCGAGGTGCGTGGAATAGACGGTAAGGAAGGTGTGCGTCGTGTAGCGCGTGGCTTTGGTGCGTTCGCCGCGCGCGAGCGCATCTTCCACCGCATGGGGGTCGAAGCTCAGTTCCTCCGCCAGCGCGAGCAGTCTCTCGGGTTTCGGATCGAGGAGGTCCACCCACAGGAGACAGTCCGGGTCTTGCAGGTGGTCCGAGATGTCGGCGAACGGGAAATCTTCATCCTCGACTTTTCCGTTCCGCCACACCCGCGTGCGGACCTGTCCGTCGTGGATGGTGGTCATCCTCGCAGTCTGCCCGACTCGCTCGCGGTGCGTGCCGGGTCGAGCACGTGTTCTCGAACGGTTCGTCCCGGGTGATGGCAGGGCGGGGCGTATCTCTGGGCGCCACCGCCCCGGCCGTCACATTCGGGTGCCGACACCTTCGGCGTCGGCCAGTCGGAGCATTTCGGCGAGGAAGGCCCCGTCGACGATGGGCCACCCGCCGGGCACGGTGCCGGTGTTGACCCTGTCCTGCAACGACTGGAGCACCGCAACCACGTGTGGGCCACCGTCGATGAGATGCCGCACCAAGCCGCGTTCCCCGCACAGCGCGACGAGCGGCGCAACGGTTCGCTCCGCTTCCTCGTACCGTCCGGCCGCGTGGAGACATGCGACGACGAGCCGGGTGAAACTCATGTGAGTTCGCGGGCGACGGTCTGCGGTCCGGCGCTGCCACCACCGTGCCCACTCGACGGATTCGGCCACGGCGGCCGGCTCACCGGTGCGGTAGAGCAGACGGATGGCGGTGGCGTCCTCGAGTTGCGCGGTGACCTCTTCCGGTCCCACCGCGAGGGGTGTATCGGGATCCGGCCTCGTTCGGTGCGGCGGTACCTCGGGGTCGAAACCCAGTCGCAGCCGCTCGTTCTCGATTCGTGCTCGCAGCCGCGGAAGATCGTGGGTGGACGCGGCACGAAGTCCCTCGTCGAGCAGTTCGAGCGCGGCATCCCTGTCTCCCCGCAGCAACTTCAGCCGAGCCGCGGTGGCAAAGCGAGCCATCATGAAATCGGCTATGCCACCTTCGATTCCGAGTAGTTTGCTCTCGTCGAGCAATGCCTCCGCCTCAGCGATTCGTCCCTGCTCGTACATCATTTCGCCGAGCATCGCAGCCGAGAGGCGGCCCGCATGGGTGTGGATTCCGCCGCTGTTCCGAGCAGCGCGCAATGCTCTGCGGAAGTACTCCTCGGCCCCCGCGACGTCGAGTTGTTCGTTCGCGGCGATTCCGCACAGGCACAACCCGTAGATCGACGCGAACTGCCCGCGTGTGCGCTCGTGGTATGGCCGCGCCCACTCCTGCCGCCGCCGCGCATTGTCGAATTCGAAACACAGGAGGTCCGCGTAGGACGCGAAGACGGACGCGGAGCCCACCACCCAGGGGCGCACGTCCTGGGGTTCGGTGAGGACAGGTTCCACCAACTCCGCGATGCCGCGGACCTGATCGGTGTTCATCAGGATCGCCGCTTCGGCAACACGGGTCTCGACGAGGAGCGCATCGATTTCGGACGACGGGAGAGTGCTTCGGGCGCATGCGGCCGGAATGGCAGCAAGCGCCGCCCGCGCCTCCGAGAACCGTTGCAGCGCCGCGTCGGCCCAGATGCGGCTCAGGAGCAATCGGGGATCGTCGGCGACCGCGCGGGGCGGCAGTTTGTCGATCTGGGCCAGGAGGGTGCCCATGTGCCCCTGCTCCACCAGGTACATGCCGTCCGTGGCGACCAGGTCCACCGCTGATGCCGTGTCACCGGCGGCGAGCGCGTGGTCGACGGACTCACGGATCAGGTGATGGCGCGCGCACCACTGCGCGGCGGCGCGGTGCAGTTCGGGGACGCGCTCGGGATGGTCGGCTTCGAGGCGCCGGCGCAGGAATTCGCGGAACAGGTGGTGGAAGCGGAACCAGACGCGTTCGTCGTCGACCGGGCGCAGGAACAGGTCGCGTTGTTCCGCGTCCTCGAGCATCGCCTGGCTTCGAGGCTCGCCGGTCAGGGCTGTGGCGAGTCCGGCGCAGATGGAGTGCGTGATCGAAATCGCCGTGAGGAACTCGTACATCTCCGGCTCGAGCGTGGAAAGCACGTTCTCGGCAAGGTATTCCCCGATCGCGTGGTGCCGCCCGCTCAAATTCTCGATCATGGCCGACGGATCGTCGCTGTCCCGCAACGACAAAGACGCGAGCTGCAGGGCAGCGGCCCAGCCTTCGGTGGTGTTGTTCAGTTGCTGTACGTCGTCGGGAGTCAGTTGCAGGCCCCCGACGTCGCGGAGAAAGGCCTCGGACTCCTGGTCATCGAAACGCAATGCGGCCGAGTCGATTTCCAGTAACTCGTCGCGCACGCGCATGCGGCTGAGCGGTAACCCGGCCCGGTTGCGGCTGGTGACGACGACGTGCAGATTCGGTGGCCCTTGCTCGATCAGGAAGTCGAGAGCCGCAACGGTTTCCTGCGAGGTGACCCGATGCCAGTCGTCGACCACGAGCGTCATCGGCTCGCCGGTCCGGAAGATCTCGTCGATGAGCGTACTCACGACGTACCGGGTCGCCTCGTCACCGTGCGACTGCAGAATCTGTTCGAGGTCGCGGGCGAGCGCGGGGCGGAGTTGCTTGACGGCTTCGATCAGGTGCGCCAGAAACCACAGGACCTTGTTGTCGTCGCTGTCCACGGTGAGCCAGGCGACGGGCACACCCTCGGCTGTGAGCACGTCCCGCCACTGCGCCGCGAGGGTCGACTTCCCGAAACCGGTCGGAGCGTGGATGGCAGTCAGCCGCCGACGCTGGCCCGAGCGGAGCAGGCGAAGCAACCGGGTTCGGCGGACGAGCGGCCGAGCAGGCGGCGGAGGACGGAAACGGGTGGCGGGGGCGGTGGAATGCGGAGTGACGGCAGCGGTCGGCGGGTGGCCCGCCTCCGGAGGTGGGGCTGCCCGCGCGTCGGTGAGGTCGGGAGGCGGCGACCCGGGCAGCGCCATGTCGTCGACCTTCAGACCGTGACGCCACTCGATTCCGCGGAGGAGCTCACCGAACTCCGCGGCGGAGGCAGGCCGGTCCTCGGGATCCGGGGCCATGCCGCGTTCGAGGGCGACGCACAGATCATCCGGGATACCGGAGCCTCGAAGATCCGGTACGGGCTCGGACGTGATGCGCACGAACTGGGCGACGACCCGTTCTCCCTCCTTGCGTTCGAAGGCCGCGTGACCGGTGATCGCGCAGAACAGGGTGGCGGCGAGCCCGTACAGATCCGATGCCGGTGTCGGCTGCTCGCCGCGCAGGATCTCGGGCGCGGTGAATGCCGGCGATCCGGTGATCATCCCGGGCGTCGTGCGGAAGCCGTCGCCGACGTGCGCGATACCGAAGTCGGTGAGCTGGGGCTCGCCGTATTCGGTGATGAGGATGTTGCCCGGCTTGATGTCCCGGTGCAGGATGTCCGCACGGTGGGCGGTCTCGAGTGCCCCTGCGACCTTCACTCCGATCCGCACCGCCTCCGGCCACGGCAAGGGGCCGTGTTTGCGGATCCGCGTGTCGAGCGAGTCGTGCGGGTGGTAGTGCATCACCAGATACGGCTGGTTCGACTCCGTGGTCCCGGCCTGCAGCACGTTGACAATGTTCGGGTGGCCCGAAAGCCGGCCCATCGCGCGCTGCTCCCGCAGGAATCGTTCGAGGTTGTCGGGATCGAGGGTCGTGCGGAGCACCTTCACCGCGACCGTCCGGTCCAGCGAGTCCTGTCGGCAGCGGAAGACGATTCCGAAACCGCCGCGGCCGATTTCTTCGGCGTCGGTGAATCCCGCATCGGCCAGGGAACGCACAATTTCGGCAGTGTCCACGGTCGGCGCCGGGGCGCGCTGAGTGGAGATCAGTTCGTAATCGGGCATCGTTTCGATCACCTCGCCGGGCCGTTTCTTCAGCGTAGTCCCGAAATGTGCACTCCCGACGCGGATCGTTCGGACGCCCTCGTTTACCGTGATCCGACCGGACCCTGGCAACGATGCCAACGGCCCGGTCCAACAACACTGCTATCAGAAGTGGGACATCAATGAAGAAGACTGTCGCGGCGCTGTTCGGCGCAGGCGTGGTCCTGCTCGCGTCGGCGTGCGGATCCTCGGACGGAACCGCATCGGCCGACGAGACCACCACCACGACCACCACAACCACCACGAGCGCGTCGTCGGCGCAAGGTGGTGCAGGCGTGCAGCTCGGCAACAGCTACGAGGAGAACTGCGACGCTCTCGTGCCGTACCTCGACGAGCTCGAGGAATGGGGACAGGATCGTGCCCAGGCAGCGCAGGCCGTCGCGGATGCGCAGCAGCAGCTCCCGCAGTGGCAGGAGCTCGACGTAGAGCAGCAGGCAGACACGCTCCGCGCCATCGAGAACGCCGGCAAGGGCGAGTGCTGACAGACCCGCTGTTCGACAGGTTGCGGCGCTTCCCGGATGTGGAAGCGCCCAATCTGTTCGCCGTCGATGCGGCGGACCGGCTCATCCTCGACGAAGCAGGCCCGGCCCTCGACGCGGCTCCCGACGGCACCGTCGTCGTGATCGACGACCAGTACGGTGCGCTGACCCTCGGCGCGGCGGTCCGCTACGAGGCATCCGGCCTGCGTGTCCATCAGGACTCGATCGTGGCCGAGCGCGCCCTGGCCGCCAACGCGTCCCGCGAGAACCTCGCAGACCGGTACGCGTCACACGGACTGGACGACCACCTCCTCCGCGGCGCCCGCGTCGTGCTCCTGCGCCTGCCGCGTTCGCTCGGCTCGCTCACCGAGACAGCCGAAGCGATCGCCCGGCACGCCGACCCCGAGGTCGTCGTCTTCGCGGGTGGCAGGGACAAGCACATCACCGTCGCCATGAACGACGTGCTCGCACGATCTTTCGCCGAGGTCCGGGCATCGCGGGGGAGACAGAAGTCGCGCGTGGTGACCGCGCGCGGACCGATTCCGGGTCCGAACACCTACCCGGTCCGGGAAACCCTCCCCGAACTCGGCCTCGTCGTCGTCGCGCACGGTGCCGCGTTCGCCGGCCCGCGACTCGATATCGGCACCCGCTTCCTCCTCGACTTCCTGCCGCGGACGGCACCGGGCGCATCCGTCGCCGTTGACCTCGGATGCGGCACCGGCATCCTGGCTGCCATGCTCGCGCGGCAGCACCCGGACATCCGGGTGATCGCCACCGATCAGTCGGCCGCAGCGGTGGCCTCGGCCGCGGCGACCGCATCCGCGAACGGCGTCGCCGACCGCGTCGATGCGCTCCGTGACGACGTCGCAGGCTCGCTGCCCGACGCCTCCGTCGACCTCGTGGTGTGCAACCCGCCCTTCCATATCGGCGCGGCCGTCCACACCGGCGCCGCGGAAAAGATGTTCGCCTCGGCGGGTCGCATTCTGCGTCCGGGAGGAGAGATGTGGACGGTGTACAACTCGCACCTGCGTTACCGCCCGATCCTGAAACGGGTAGTCGGCGCCACGAGTGTCGAGGGCCGCAACCCCAAGTTCACCGTGACTCGATCGGTGCGCACCCGGTAGAGTCCGATTCGTCCGGGGTCTGCTCTGCGGCGACCGTCACGGCGGTCGGAGGGAAGGGAACTTCTGCCCCGGCTTATGCGTTGAGCGGACAGAAGCGACCACCAGAAGGGAAGTGCACGGTGCGCACCACCAGTAACCCGGTGTTCCGCAATCTGCCCAAGCAAGAGGGCGGCGGATACGCCAGTTTCGGCTCTGCGACGGCAGGCGGCGCGCAGGCCACCCAGCAATTCGGTCAGCCGCAGTACTCGCCTACGGACCCGTGGGCGCGGCCCACGACCGAGCGATCGATGACCATCGACGACGTCGTCACGAAGACCGGCATCACGCTCGGCGTGCTCACGGTCTCCGCGCTGATCTCCTACGTCCTCGTCACCATGAACACCGGCCTGGCCGCACCGTTCGTCATCGGCGGCGGTCTCATCGGTCTCGTCCTGGTGCTCGTGGCGACCTTCGGCCGCAAGATGGACAATCCGGCGATCGTGCTCGCGTACGCCGTCGCGGAGGGCTTCTTCCTCGGCGCGCTGTCGTTCATGTTCACCGACATCACGTTCGGTGGCGCCGGCGGCTCGACGCTGATCGCTCAGGCCGTGCTCGGCACGTTCGGCGTCTTCTTCGGCATGCTCGTCGTGTACCGCACCGGCGCGATCCGCGTCACGCCGCGTCTGACCAGGATGATCGTCGGCGCTCTCGTCGGTGTGCTGATCCTCGCGCTCGGCAACATCATCGCGGGCTTCTTCATCGAGGGCGGCCTCGGACTGCGTGACGGTGGCCCGCTGGCCATCATCTTCAGCCTCGTGTGCATCGGCATCGCGGCGTTCAGCTTCCTGCTGGACTTCGACTCCGCCGATCAGCTGATCCGCGCCCAGGCTCCGGAGAAGGCCGCGTGGGGCGTCGCCCTCGGCCTCACCGTGACCCTGGTGTGGCTCTACGTCGAGATCCTGCGTCTGCTGAGCTACTTCCAGAACGACTAGCAACAACGACCAACGAAGGCCCCGGGCGATGCGCCCGGGGCCTTCGTTCGTACAGAGCATCCCCGCGACCGTCCCCGCAGCGCCGGAGGCAGTCGTGGGATCATGAGGACATGCGCATTGCGGATTCGGTCGTCGACCTCATCGGAAACACCCCACTCGTCAAACTCAACTCCGTGGTGAAACCGGGGTCGGGCCTGGTGGCAGCGAAAGTCGAATACCTCAACCCCGGCGGTAGCTCCAAGGACCGCATCGCGGTGAAGATGATCGACGCTGCCGAAGCCTCGGGCGAACTGAAGCCGGGCGGCACCATCGTCGAGCCCACCTCCGGTAACACCGGCATCGGTCTTGCCCTCGTCGCCCAGCAGCGCGGATACAAGTGCGTGTTCGTGTGCCCCGACAAGGTAGGCGAGGAGAAGCGCAACGTGCTCCGCGCGTACGGCGCAGAAGTGGTCGTGTGCCCGACCGCTGTGCCGCCGGAGCATCCCGACAGCTACTACAACGTCTCCGACCGGCTCGCTGCCGAACTGCCGGGCGGCTGGAAGCCCAACCAGTACTCCAACCCCGCCGGCCCGGAAAGCCACTACGAGAGCACCGGCCCCGAGATCTGGGCCGACACCGACGGCAAGATCACGCACTTCGTCGCGGGCGTCGGTACCGGTGGCACCATCTCCGGTGCGGGCCGCTACCTCAAAGAGGTGTCGGGCGGCAAGGTCAAGGTCGTCGGCGTCGACCCCGAGGGTTCGGTGTACTCGGGCGGAACCGGGCGCCCCTACCTCGTCGAAGGCGTGGGTGAAGATTTCTGGCCCAGCGCGTACGACGCGTCCATCCCCGACGAGATCATCGCCGTCTCCGACGCCGACTCGTTCGAGATGACTCGCCGGCTCGCCCGGGAAGAGGGCATGCTCGTCGGTGGCTCGTGCGGCATGGCCATGGTCGCTGCGCTGCAGGTCGCCGAGCGGGAAGGCCCCGACGCGGTGGTGGTCGTGCTGCTGCCCGACGGCGGCCGCGGTTACCTGGCGAAGATCTTCAACGACAAGTGGATGGCCAGCTACGGCTTCCTGCGCGCGCCGCTCGACGGCAAGCCCGACGACTCCACTGTCGGCGACGTGCTGCGGGGCAAGTCCGGTGACCTGCCCGACCTCGTCCACACCCACCCCTCCGAGACGGTCCGCGACGCGATCGAGATCCTGCGCGAGTACGGCGTGTCCCAGATGCCTGTCGTCGGCGCGGAGCCGCCCGTCACCGCCGGTGAGGTCGCCGGGTCCGTCAGCGAGCGGGAGTTGCTCAGCGCCGTCTTCGAGGGTCGTGCGAATCTCGCGGACCCGGTTGCGAAGCACATGAGTGCGCCGCTGCCCAACATCGGCGTCGGCGAGTCCGTTGCCGACGCGACGAAGGCGTTCGGCGACACCGATGCGCTCATGGTCATCGACGACGGCAAGCCCGTCGGCGTCATCACGCGGCACGACCTCCTCGGATTCATCTCCCAAGGCCGATAGGACACAGATACTTCATGACCGATCAGAATCAGCACGGTTTCGCCACCCGCGCCATCCATGCGGGCTTCGAACCCGACCCGCAGACCGGTGCCGTCAACGTCCCGATCTACGCGTCGTCGACCTTCGCCCAGGACGGCGTCGGCGAGATGCGGAACGGTTTCGAGTACGCGCGCACCGGTAACCCCACCCGTCGTCCTCTCGAAGCCAATCTGGCGGCGCTCGAAAGCGGCACGTACGGGCGGGCTTTCGGCTCGGGTATGGCCGCCACCGACTGCCTCCTGCGGTCGGTGCTGCGCCCCGGCGATCACCTCGTGATCCCGAACGACGCGTACGGCGGCACGTTCCGGCTGATCGACAAGGTGTTCACGCAGTGGGGCATCGAGTACACGCCGGTCTCCGTCAACGACGCGGACGGCGTCCGGGCCGCACTCCGTCCCGAAACGAAGCTGGTGTGGCTCGAGACCCCGACCAACCCGCTGCTCAACATCGGTGACATCGAGGCTCTCGCGGGCGTCGCACACGAGGGCGGCGCCAAGCTCGTCGTGGACAACACCTTCGCCTCGCCGTACCTGCAGCAGCCGCTCACGCTCGGTGCCGACGTCGTGCTCCACTCGACCACCAAGTACATCGGCGGTCACTCCGATGTGGTCGGCGGCGCTCTGGTCACGAACGACGAGGAGCTCGACACCGCGTTCGCGTTCCTGCAGAACGGTGCGGGCGCGGTACCCGGTCCGTTCGACGCGTTCCTGACCCTGCGGGGCATCAAGACCCTCGCCGTCCGCATGGAGCGGCACTGCGACAACGCCGAGAAGATCGTCGAACTGCTGTCGGGTCACAAGGCCGTCACCAAGGTGCTCTACCCCGGTCTCGACGACCATCCGGGTCACGAGTACGCGGCCGCTCAGATGCGCCGTTTCGGCGGCATGATCTCCGTACGCCTCACCGGCGGCCGGCAGGCGGCGCTGGACTTCTGCAAGCGCACCGAGATCTTCACGCTCGCCGAGTCGCTCGGCGGGGTGGAATCGCTCATCGAGCACCCGGGTGCGATGACGCATGCGTCGACCGCCGGTTCGGCGCTCGAGGTGCCGGACGATCTCGTCCGTCTCTCGGTCGGTATCGAAGACGCCGCCGACCTGCTGGCCGACGTCGAGCAGGCCCTCGGCTGATCCGGCATCTCCCGGCATCACCACGACGAAAGGCGCCCCTCGGGGCGCCTTTCGCCGTCGATACCGACGTGGCGCCGACCAGGTGGCGAACCCCGTACGATCACGAACGTGACGGACAGCGCAGCCCCCGAAGACGCCCTGATGCACGCCGCTCTCGAGGTGCTGAGGATGAACGGTCCCCTCGCAACCGAAGAGCTGGCCGAGCACCTCGAGGATGCGGGCCTGGGCCCGGCCGACGCGCTGGTTCAGGACCTCGAAGAGCTGCCCCCGCACCCCCTGGTCCTGTCTCTGCCCGACGGCCGGTTCGCAGCCCTCGATGCGTTGTTCGAAGGGCGAATCTTCACTCATCGGCTGTCGGCCGACGAGATCGCCCGTGACCTCATCGCCGTCGACGACGTCGAACCGTTGCTGCTGCTCGTCTCCGAGGACGACGAGTTCGAACTCGTCGCGGTGGACGAGCATCGTGATCGCCTCGCCGAGCGCGGCGTGACCTACGACGATCCGCTGCCGCCCGAAGTTCTGCTGTTTCCGCGCGGGACGTTCGCCGGTCGGTCCCCGGGCGATGTCGTGGCGCTCACCGCCGGTAGTGGCAGGCTTTCGCTGGTGCCGGTCGTCGCCGACCCCACCCCCGTGCCCGCTCTGTTCGCCGTCCTCGGACGACGGAGCGCCGACGGCGACGCCGCGAGTCTCGACGACGAGCTTCTCCAGTTGCTGGCCGACACCCCGTCGGCGTTCACCGAACCGGCCCCGCCGTTGACCGAGGCGATCGAAGCGGCCGGTCTGGAGCGGTCGGGTGATCTCGTCGCACCTGAAGGGTTCGATTTCGAGGGGTACATCAGCAGGACGATGTTCGACGAGTACGCCGAACAACTCGGTATCCCAGTCGACGCGGTCCCGGGGGTCGCTCTGTTCGCATCGCTCGTCGACGCGATCGACTCCGGTGACGATGCAGATCTCGAAGAACGTTTCGCAGAGGGCAAATCCGGGTTGTTCGCGGTCCTGGCAGACCCCGAGATCGCCGAGACCGTACTGGACGAGTTGATCGGCGAGGAGTTCGCTCCCGCGTCCATCGAACAGGCCGCGTTGTGGCTGCTCGACCATGCGCCCCGGCGATCGGCCGCTGCAGCGTACTGGTTCGCAGCGCGTGCGGCCGAGGCCGACGGCAGGATCGTGGAGGCCGAGCGACTTTTCGAGAAGTCAGCCGACGAGGGCGGCGAGTTCGACCTCGCGTTGTTCGATCTGGCTCGCTATGCGTCGGACCGGGGTGACGCGGTACGTGGCCTGTCGTTGCTCTCCCGGATTCCGGGTGGGGACGAGCATCCGCTCTACAACGTGCTGCAGCACTTTCAGCCTGTCGAGCGACCCGGCCTCGGGCGCAACGACCGGTGCTGGTGCGGGTCGGGGCGGAAGTACAAGGTGTGCCATCTCGGCAAGGCGGATCATCCGCTCTCGGAGCGGGCGGAGTGGCTGTACGTCAAGGCGACCATGCACGCGCTCGATCCGTCGTGGGCCGACGAACGGGTCGCGCTGGCGGAGGCGCGCGCCGGATACGGAGACGACGACGCGGTCGCCGATGCCGTCCACGACCCGTTGGTCGACGACGTGCTCCTCCACGAGGCGGGAGCCTTCGCCGATTTCGTCGAGCGCCGAGGCGTGCTTCTTCCCGAGGACGAGGCGGAGTTGGCGCGGCGGTGGACCGGTGTCGCACGGTCGGTGTTCGAAGTGCTCGACGTCCGTCCGGGCGAGGGAATGGCCTTGCGAGATGTCCGGAGCGACACCGTATCCGAGGTCCACGTGCCGACGATCACCGGCGAACTCCCGGCCGGGACGCTGCTGTGCGCGCGGGTCCTGCCTGCCGGCGATCTGCATGTGATGCCGGGTGGCGCGGAGGTCGTCACGGAGGAGCAACGCGAGGTGCTTCTCGAGATACTCGGCGACGATCCGGTGGACGCGACGGACCTCGTCGAGGCCCTCACGGGAGCTGACGCGGCCGACTTTTTCGCCTCCGTGGACGAGTAACTTACGACCCTCCGGCCCCAACGATCTCACCAGCCCCAAAACTGAAACCTGTTCTCGAATATATGTGATATGAAGTAGCAGTATTCGTACCGGTGACGGGCGTCACAAGTACGGTAAGGGTGTTCGGTCATCGGGATGTGGGGGTTGTGGATGTCAGTCGACCCGTCTGCGGTCATCGTGGCGGTGGCCACGGCAGCGAGCGCACTCGTGCAGGGAGCCGACATACCAGCGGAAGTAAAGGACCAGGCCACACAGGTAATCGAGTCTTTCGAAGCTGCGGCTCCGGCAACGGATACCGGTGTTCAGGACTTTGTGGCCGCGCTGCCCGAGCCTGTGCAGGAGAGCGCGCAACAGGCCGTCGCCGACGCCGCTCAGTCGGTCGCGGAGATGATCGAACCGCACCTTCCCGCCGAGGCCGCAGCCGCACTGGAACCCGCACCCCCGCTCGTGCCGGCACCGCCTGCCGCTCGGCCGACGCCGTTCGGGGTGACGCCGTCCCTTCCGCCTCTCGCGCCGAATCCCGGTCCGGGCACGGGATCCGCGGTTCCCGGAGGCGGCGGCGTCACGCTGCCGTCGATGCCGGCGACCCTTCCCGGCACGACGCTCGCCCCGATCGGCGCGATCGCGGTGTTCGCTCCGTGGCTGAAGAAAGCCGGGGCGCTCTGTGACGGTGTCACCGCACCGGTGCTGGCCGCGCTGTACTCGGCGGAGAACGGATTCCGGTACGGGTCCACCGCGCCCGTCTCACCGGTGGGAGCCAAGGGTCCCGGACAGTTCATGCCCGGAACCTGGGATCAGTACGGCAAAGACGTCGACGGCGACGGCAGAGCCGACGTTCTCGGCATCGCCGATCCCGTGATGGCCTCGGGCAATCTGCTCTGCGACAACTACAAGCTCATCGACGACTGGAAGCGGCGCGGACTCGTCCAGGGTGACACCCTCGACCTGACGCTCGCCGCCTACAACGCGGGGGTCGGTGCCGTGCGCCGATCCGGGGGTATGCCGTCCGGGCATCCCGACTACGAGAACCAGACCAAGCCCTACGTCGCGAAGATCCGCGCGTCGGAACCGGTATTCGCACGCATGCTCTCGCCGTTCCTGGGGCTGGGGATCGGTGGCTCGACCGACACCGGCAATCGCATCGTCGACCTCGCGTTCAAGTTCCTCGGCCTCCCGTACGTTTGGGGCGGCGGGAACATCCACGGCCCGTCGGGCGGCGGGTTCGACTGCTCGGGACTGACGTCGCACGCGGTGTTTGCGGCGACCGGAATGACGCTCCCGCGCACGTCCGAGACGCAGTGGCGCGTCGGCACCGAGATTCCGCTCCAGCTCGCGCAGCCGGGCGACCTGCTGTTCGGCAACTGGCAGGCGGGTGGTCCGGGACACGTGGCGATCTACATCGGTGGAGGACAGATGGTGCACGCACCCACCACCGGAGACGTCGTCCGCGTCGGCGCGGTCTTCCCGGATATGAAGGCGCGCCGCATCATCTGACAGTTCGGCAGCTCGCCGGAACGACAAGGACCAGGCCGGAAATCCGGCCTGGTCCTTGTCGTGCGACTCGGGGATCAGCCCTGGTACGGCTCCGCGCTGACGAGCGTCACCTTCATGGTGTTGCCGTTGGGCAGCGTGTACTCGCGGGTCTCGCCGACCTTCGCCGAGATCAGCGCGCCACCGATGGGCGAACCGGGGGAGTAGGTCTCGAGGTCGCCGTTGCGGGCGCCTTCTTCGCGCGTCGCGATCAGGAACGTTTCCGTGTCGGTCTCGTCACCGTCGTAGTAGACGGTGACGACCGAACCGGGGAGTGCGACACCGGACTGAGTCGGTGCCACTCCCACCTTGGCGGCGCTGAGCAACTCCTGGAGCTGACGGATGCGGGCTTCCTGCTGGCCTTGATCTTCGCGCGCCGCGTGGTAGCCGCCGTTCTCCTTGAGGTCACCCTCTTCACGACGCTCGTTGATCTCGGCCGCGATGACGGGACGATTGGCGATGAGCTGGTCAAGTTCGGCCTTGAGTCGGTCGTACGACTCCTGGGTCAGCCAGGTCACCTGGGTCTCGGTCATCTCGATCACTTCCTTCGGGTTGGAGCCCCCGGCTCCGTGGACAAGTCGTGCACGTGCAACGACTACGAGCACGACCCCCGCAATCCCCCCTGGTATGCAGGTGAGCAGGGCCGCACTGTGCTTCTATGCAGCAATACACGGCCCCAATGGGTGGAACCGTGTATCCCGATATTCTAGCACCATCGCAGAGAGGTGCCGGGAAAACCGCTGCTGAGAGCGATAAAACTCAGGGCGCGCGCAGGTAGTCCGGGGCGTCCGTGCTGCAGCCGTACTCGTCGGCCATTCCGGGGCGTTGCGTGGTCGTGATCCGCGACGTGAGGACGACGGTGGGGGAATCGGATGCGGGGATCAGAACCTCGCGCCGGCCCGTCTCGCTGCCGTCTTTCGACCGCGCGCGGATGACGCACACCGCGTCTTGCGTGGGGTCGTCCCGGGTGACCTTGAGTTGCACATCGATGGCGTGATCGTCGACGACATCGAACGCCACGATCTCCGACTCGATCGGCGCCGAGTTGTTCTGGAACAACACGAACGCGAGCAGCAGACCCGCGACGAGACCCGCCGCGGTGAAGCCCCAGCGTCTGCCCCGCATCGACCCCTTCTTCGAGGGGTAGCGATCGGAGGGGTAACGGTCGGTCGTGGTGGTGTTGCTCATCACTTTGCCTTCGAGCCCGTGCAGGCGGGCGGGCGATGCCGCGGGGTCACGGCTGACGGAGGGATTATCAGGTGGAACTATAGGGGAAGGACCCGAACGGCCCGCGAGGCGGTCGCCGATGCGGTCACGACCATGCACAAGACGTGAGGTGGAGGAAAACACGTGAGCGGACTACGGCTCATGGCCGTGCATGCCCATCCCGATGACGAGTCGAGCAAGGGTGCGGCCACGATGGCGCGTTACGCGGCAGAGGGTCACGATGTTCTCGTCGTCACGCTCACAGGCGGCGAACGTGGTGACATCCTCAATCCGGCGATGGACGTCGCCGGCGTCCGCGACCGGATGAGCGAAGTGCGACGCGAGGAAATGGCCGAAGCGGCCCGCATCCTGGGCGTTGAGCAACTCTGGCTCGGTTTCGTCGACTCCGGGTTGCCCGAGGGAGACCCCAAGCCCCCGGTACCCGAAGGCAGCTTCGCTGCGATCCCGCTCGACGAACCGGTACGCAGGCTCGTCAAGGTCATCCGCGAGTTCCGGCCCCACGTGATGACCACCTACGACGAGAACGGCGGCTACCCGCACCCGGACCACATCCGGTGCCACGAGGTCTCGGTCGCTGCGTTCGACGCCGCCGCCGACCCGGAGTTCCATCCCGAGCTCGGTGAGCCGTGGGAAGTGGCCAAGCTCTACTACTCGCACGGCTTCATCCGCAAGCGGATCGAGTTGTTCCGCGACGAGTACGTGCGTCGCGGCGAGAAGTTCCCGATGGACGAATGGCTCAGCCGGTGGAAGACCGAGCAGGGTGACCTCATGGCCCGGGTGACAACCCAGATAACCTGTGGTGACTACTTCCCACAGCGTGACGATGCGCTGCGGGCACACGCCACGCAGATCGATCCCAACGGCTCCTTCTTCGCGGTGCCGTTGGACATCCAGCAGAAGGTCTGGCCGACGGAGGAGTTCGAATTGGCCAAGACCCGCGTGGTCACGCAGATTCCCGAGACGGATCTGTTCGCGGGCATCGAGGACGGACGGGTGAAATGACGGTAGACACGCTGGCGGTCGAGGTCCTGGCACAGGACCCGACCGGTCCCGAGTTCGGCAAGGCGTCGCCTTTCGGTCTCGCGCTGGTCGTAGTTCTGCTGATCGCGACGGCCCTGCTGATCTGGAACATGAACAAGCGTCTCGGCAAGCTGCCCGAGACCTTCGAACCGGAGAATCCCGAGCCCGACCAGCTGGTGGACGACGGCACCCTGCCGGGCGTCGTGCAGGCCGGCGATGCGGCGTCTCCGTCCGCTGCGACGGGGACCCCCACGACGGGAGCCACCGCCGTCGAGCTCGGAAAGACGGAGCCGCCGGCGGATCCGGAGCGCACGCCTCCCACCGCGTCGAACTGACGTCGTCGCCCGCGCTTCGACGTAACGTGGGGGAATGGCGAATCTCCTTGCGGATTCACTGAGTCCCTACCTGCGGCAGCACGCCGGTAACCCGGTCGACTGGCACGAGTGGGGCGAGGCGGCACTGGCGGAAGCGCGTGAGCGCGACGTGCCGATTCTCCTGTCCATCGGCTACGCCGCGTGCCACTGGTGTCACGTCATGGCGCACGAGTCCTTCGAGGACGAGGCGACCGCCGCGGTCATGAACGAGCATTTCGTGTGCATCAAGGTCGACCGGGAGGAACGCCCCGACCTCGACGCGATCTACATGAACGCGACCGTCGCGACCACCGGTCAGGGCGGATGGCCGATGACGTGCTTTCTCACTCCCGACGGTGCGCCGTTCTACTGCGGCACCTACTACCCGAACACGCCGCGCGCGGGGATGCCGTCCTTCCAGCAGGTGCTCCACGCGATCACCGACACGTGGCGCCAGCGACGCGACGACGTCGGAAAGGCCGCAGCAGCCATCGTCGAGGAGTTGCAGCGCAGCAGCGGTGGACTGCCGCCCGGCGCGGGCAGAGTCGACGCCGCACTTCTCGACGCCGCCGCGCCGGCGGTCGCGCGCGACGAGGACCGCGAACACGGTGGATTCGGGGGAGCGCCGAAGTTTCCGCCGTCGAATCTGCTCGAAGGTCTCCTGCGCGGGTACGAGCGCACGCGCCGCACCGACACGCTCGACCTCGTCTCCCGTACCGCGGAGGCGATGGCACGCGGAGGAATCTACGACCAGCTCGGGGGCGGCTTCGCGCGCTACAGCGTCGACGCCGGCTGGGTGGTGCCGCACTTCGAGAAGATGCTCTACGACAATGCGTTGCTGCTGCGGCTTTATGCGCACCTCGGACGGGTTACCGGTGCGGTGCTCTTCCGGCGGGTGGCGGAGGAGACCGCCACCTTTCTCCTGCGCGACCTGCTGACCGCCGAAGGCGGCTTCGCCTCGGCGCTCGATGCCGACACCGAGGGCGTCGAAGGCCTCACCTACGCGTGGGCACCCGCGCAGCTCACCGAGGTGCTCGGGCCGGACGACGGCGACTGGGCGGCGCACGTCTTCTCCGTGACTCGGGAGGGAACCTTCGAAGCCGGCACCTCTGTGCTGCAGTTGCGCGCCGATCCCGACGACGCGGAGCGGTTCGCGCGTGTACGCGAACGGCTGTTCCTGTCGAGGCAGACCAGGCCGCAACCTGCCCGCGACGACAAGGTCGTCACCGTCTGGAACGGTTTCGCCGTCACCGCGCTCGCCGAGGCGGGGGTGGCCTTCGGCGTCACGGAGTGGATCGAGGCCGCCGCGACGTGCGCCCGGACGCTGCTCGACCGGCACCTCGTGGGCGACCGCCTGCGACGGGCGTCGCTCGGTGGGGTGGTGGGTGAGCCTGCCGGGGTGCTCGAGGATTACGGCGCATTCGTCACCGCGCTCGTCGCCCTGCACCAGGCAACCGGCGACGCGAGCTGGCTCGTTCCTGCCCGCGGGCTCGCCGACACCGCTCTGGCCGCCTTCGCCGACCCGGAGAAACCGGGTAGCTGGTTCGACACCGCACACGACGCGACGACACTCGTCGCGCGGCCGCGAGATCCGATGGACGGCGCGACTCCGGCGGGTGCGTCGCTGATCACCGAGGCGTTGTTGTCGCTGTCGGCACTCGAGGACGGTGACGGCCGGTACGCCCCCGCTGCCCATGCGTCCCTGGCCGCCGCGTCGATACTGCTCGAGCGCGCCCCCCGGTCGGCAGGCCATTGGCTGACCGTGGCGGAGGCGGCCGTTCGAGGGCCCCTTCAGATCGCCGTCGCCGGTGGGGGTGATCTCCTGCAGGTCGCGCGGCACGTCGCACCCGGTGGCGCGATCGTCGTGGGCGGCGATCCGGGCTCGTCGCCGCTGCTCGCGGACAGGCCGCTCGTCGACGGCGTACCCACTGCCTATGTGTGCCGGGGCTTCGTGTGCGACCGTCCGGTGACGTCGGTGCCCGATCTCCTGGACGTGCTCGCGGCCTCGTGACCGAGGCGCGACGCGGTCGTCATGCCCAGGTGGACTCGGCCCGGGAGCTGAGAAAGTCGCCTTCGCTGGTCACGGGTGCCTCGAGCATGCCCGCGCACGCGTCGACGAGGAAGTAGGCGAAGCCGGTCCAGTCCGGCTCGACGGGTTCGCGCTCGAGACGTTCTTCGTACTCGGCGCACGCGTCGATCACCATGTGACCGAGAAGCCACGACCGGCCGGTGATGACCGACTCGGGAAGATCCGACACCGTGGCCCGTGCCCGACCGATGAGGTGGACGATGTCCGGGTCCGCCGTAGTGTTCGCAGCCACGGTGGCGACCATCGAGGGCACCGTACGCAGTTGCCGGAGAAAACGCGCTCGCCAACTCGGGACGGGAAGCGCGGCCAGCTGGTCCGTCAACGGAACGATGAGGCAGCTCAACAGGTCACGTAGTCCCGGCTCGGGACCGAGCATCTCGACCAGTTCCCGCCGCCGGCGCCGCGCGTCCTCGGAATACCGCATCATCGTCGCGCGCACGAGCGCGTCGCGGCTGCCGAAGTGGTAGCTGACGGCGGAATGGTTCGCGTTGCCGGCGTGCTCGGCGATGCGCCGGTTCGATACCGCGTCCACTCCGAACGTGGCGAAGAGCTCCTCGGCCGAATCGAGGAGTGCCTGTCGTACCTGGTCGCCGTACGTGCCCACGGTCGTTGCCGCCGCCTTTCTGTTTCGGGTCACCAGTGTGCCCAGTGCCCATGGGACGAAGGTCACCAACGTCCGGCTTGTCGAGTTTAAGACATGCCGCGTAACTTTTTAAGTCGGGCAGCGTATTTTCTGGAGCACACCGGGAGCCGCGTCAGCCTGGACACCCGAGGAGATACGAATTGACCGACACACTCGCGCCCGAGAAGAGCGGCCCGCCGGGAGGTGACGCCGACGAGGCCGACCTCGCACGTGCTCGCAAGGAACACATCGGCCGCTACGTCGCGATGATCCTGCTGCCGTTCGTGATGGTCTCGATGATGATCACGGGCTACCTGGCCGCGATGCACTCGCCTGCCCCCAACAACATGCCGATCGCTGTGGCCGGGCCCTCCCAGCAAGCGGAGCAGTTCGCTCGCGCCCTCGAGGACGCCGATCCCGACGCCGTGGACGTCCGTGTCGTCTCCGGCGCCGCCGCCGCTCGTGATCTCGTCCTCGCCCGTGAGGTATCGGGCGCGGTGTCACTCGCCGAGAACGGCACCGCGACGGTGTACACGGCCGGTGCTGCCGGTGCCTCACAGTCGTCCATGGTCAGCGGCCTGCTCGCACCGCCGGTGCTGGGACAGGGCCTCGATCTCGTGGTGGAGGATCTCGCCCCGCTGCCTGCGCACGACACTGCCGGACTGGCGGCGATGTTCATGGCCACGGCACTCATGCTCGCGGGCTACATGCCGTTGAGCGTCATGCTGTCGAACTCGCCGGAACTCCTGCGGATCCGACGTGTGGTCCCGCTGCTGGCGGGATGGTCGGCCCTCATCGCCTTCCTCGTGTGGCTCGTGGCCGGCCCGGTCCTCGGCGCGGTCGAGGGCAACACCGCCGCAGTCCTGGGTATCTCCTGGCTGTCCGTCTTCGCCGTCGGCGCGGTGCAGTTGTTCCTCACCCGCATTCTCGGCCCGATGGCCGTGGTCGCCGGCATGTTGTTCCTGATGGTTCTCGGCGTTCCCGCGTCCAACATGGGAATGTCGGTGCACGCGCTGCCGTCGCTGTATGCGACTCTGCACGGTTTCCTTCCGACCGCGGCCACCGGCGAAGCGCTGCGTTCGGTCCTGTACTTCGGAGGCGATGGCCTCGGCGGTCACCTGCTGGTACTCGCTGTCGGAGCCGTGCTCGCGCTTGCCGCGACGGTGGGTGTCGACGCGTTTAAGCGTCGTCGCAATCCCGACGCGGGCGATCCCGAGATCACGTTGCCGTCGCTGACCGCAGGACCGCGTCCCACGAGCAACCGCGTGCGGTACGTGACGTTGGCGTTCTTCCCGCTCGGCATGGTCGTGATGATGCTGTCGTTCATGCTCGGTGGGATGTACCAGCCTGCCCCGCGCGACATGCCCGTCACCGTGGTCGCCGCGACGACCGAGCAGGCCCAGCAGGCGGTCGCGGGTCTCGAGGAGAACATGACCGGCCTCTTCGATCTGCAGGCGTCCGACTCGGTCGACGAGGCGCGTGCCGCCGTCCAGGACCGCACCGCCGTCGCCGCGTACGTGCTCCCGTCCCAGGCTTCGCCCACCGCGACTCTGATCACCAACGAGGCCGCTGGTGTGAGCCAGCAGCAAGTGGTGTCGACCGTCTTCGGGCAGGTCGCCGCCGGTTCACAGATGCCACTCACCACCGAGAATCTCACGCCGCTGCCGGGCGCAGACTCCATGGGAACGGTGACGCTCTACGTCGCCATGGGCTGGATCATGTCCGGGTTCATGCTCGTCGTCGTCGGCAGCAACGCCCAGCCCGCGGCGATGCGTCTGCGTCGGTTCCTGCCCATCGCGACCGGATGGTCGGTGTTCATGTCGGCCGTGATCTGGGTGATCGCGGACCCGATCGTCGGAGCCCTCGACGGTCACTTCTGGCCGCTGTTCGGCACGGGAATCGTCGCGATCTTCTCGACTGCCATGTTCACCGCGGTACCCGCACGGCTGTTCGGTCTGCTCGCGGTGCTTCCGGTGGTCGCCATCCTCATGTTCGTGGGCGTCCCCGCATCCAACGGTGCGATGTCGATGTACATGACACCGGAGATCTTCAAGACGCTGCACGACGTGCTGCCGATGCCTGCTGCCGTGGAGTCCGTCCGGTCGATTCTCTACTTCGGCGGCGACACGGTCGGAAGCCACCTCGTGACCTTCGCGATCTGGGGCGCGGTCTCGCTCGTGTGCCTCGTCGTGATCGACGCCGTACGGGCGCGGTCGGCCGCACGGAAGCAGGCCGTCGAGGCCTGACCCCGGGTTGTCCCACCCCGGCCGGCGATGCGCACCCGCGCGTCGCCGGTCAGGTGTGTGCGGGCGTGATCATCATCGAGGCCGAGTCGATGTCCTCCTTGTCGAACGCCTCGAGTACGGCACGGGTGAGCGAGCGACGCACACCCCACTGCTTGCCGGCACGCACACGTACCGTCAGTCGCAGTGTCACTACCCCGGCGCTCACGGAGTTGACCCCGAGCAACTCGGGCTTGTCGAGCACGTCGGCCACGATGTCGTCGCCCTCGACCCGGTCGAGCACCGCACGCAACGCCACCTGGCAGGCCCGGTGCACGTTGGCCGTCGGGGCGATCGGGATGTCGACCACGGCGACCGCGTGTCCCTGGCTCATGTTGCCCACCCTGAGGATTTCGCCGTTGCGGCAGAACCACAGGGTCCCGTCGATGTCGCGGATCGTGGTCACACGCAGACCCACCGATTCCACCGTGCCCACGGCATCGCCCACATCCACGACATCACCCACCCCGTACTGGTCTTCGAGAAGCATGAACATTCCCGAGATGAAGTCCCGGACCAGGTTCTGTGCACCGAAACCGAGCGCAACACCCGCGATGCCGGCGGAGGCGATGAACGGTGCGACGTTGAACCCGAGACTGTCGAGCGTCTGCAACACGGCCCAGACCAGCACGATGATCGACACACCCGATTTGAAGACCGAGCCGATGGTCTGGGCGCGCTGCATTCGGCGTTCGCGCGCGTGTGGGTCGCCCGGGGTCTTGCCCGCTCGTTGCTGGAGCGGCTTGAGGATCGAGAGCCGGGGCCCCTTGGAGGGGTCGCGGGGCCTGGTCATCCGGTCGATCAAACGGTGCAGCACGAACCGCAGCACGATCGCCGCGGCGATATAGCTTGCGATCGCCAACGGGCGTTCGATGAGCCACTCGCGGTTGGTCTCGGTCAGTTCGAAAGCAAGGCTCGGGGAAGGCAGATTCGGCATAGACATTGTTCGCGAGTGTACAAATCTGTGACCGGTGGGGCAGATGGTATGCGATGTGACACCGGCATGTTCGGGGCGTGCTCAACCGAACACGACGAGCCAGACCGCGACGGCATGACACAGCGCGGCGAGCACTGTCGCGGCATGAAAGAACTCGTGGTAACCGAAGGTCGAGGGCCAGGGGTCCGGCCATTTCGTGGCATACAGGATGGCGCCGACGCTGTAGAGCAGACCGCCCGCCAGCAGCAGCAACATCGGCACCAGCCCCGCCTCGGCGACGAGATCGCCGGCGACGGGCACGATGGCCCACCCGAGCAGGAGGTAGAGGGGAACGCCGACCCATCGGGGCGCGGTGGGCCAGAGCATCTTCAGTGTCACGCCCGCGAGCGCTCCCGCCCACACCACGACGAGGAGGGTCCGGCCGGTCTCGGCGGGTAACGCCAGCACGGCGAACGGCGTGTAACTCCCGGCGATGAAGACGAAGATCATCGAGTGGTCAGCCCGCTTCATCCACATGCGCGCGCGGGGATCGGCCCAATTGACCCGGTGATAGAGCGCGCTCACGCCGAAGACGCCGCAGACCGTCGCGCTGTAGATCGCGGTCGGCCACACCGCGTCCGGACGATCGGCCAGGAAGGCCGACGCGAGGACGAGGGTGATCCCTGCTACCACGGCGATCATGAAAGCCCACAGGTGAATCCATCCCCGCATACGGGGTTTGACCGGCAATTCTTCGATGCCGAAAGCCGTCATGAGGACGCCCCACCTTCTTTACTCGCAGGTAACCTACGGTCCCGTAGGTCGAGTTCGAGGTCACGATACCGCTTGGTGAAGCGTCGCGACCGGCAGTGTGACCACCGCCGCGAACCATCATTCGGGTGGGCGTAATGTGACCCACGTGGTGATGACGGGGTGAGCGCTCGAGGCGTGTTGTACCGACTCTACGAGCGCCGGTTGCTCAGGCAACTGGAGGGCGCACAGCGCCCGTGCCATGTCGCGGTGATGTGCGACGGGAACCGCCGGTGGGCCCGCGAGAACGGGTTCACCGACGTCAGTCACGGTCACCGTGAAGGCGCGAAGAAGATCGCCGAACTGCTCGGCTGGTGTGACGCCGCCGGGATCGACACCGCGACGATCTACCTGCTCTCGACCGAGAACCTGCGACGCGCGCCGGAAGAACTCGACGTCCTTCTGGAAATCATCGCCGACGTCGTCGAGGAGATCTCGGCGCCGGGCCAGAACTGGAGCGTGAAGATCGTCGGCGCGCCCGATCTGCTGCCGGAGGACCACGCGAAGAGGTTGCGCGACGCGGCCGCCGGTACCGCCGGGCGTACCGGGACGCATGTCAACGTGGCCGTCGGATACGGCGGCCGGCAGGAGATCGTGGACGCAGTGCAGTCTCTGCTGCGCACGAAGAATGCCGAGGGTCTCACCGGTACCGACCTCATCGAATCGGTGACCGTCGAAGCGGTAGACGACCACCTCTACACCTCCGGGCAACCCGATCCCGATCTCGTGATCCGCACCTCCGGGGAGCAGCGGTTGTCGGGCTTCCTGCTGTGGCAGAGCGCCTATTCCGAGATCTGGTTCACCGAGGCGTACTGGCCGGAGTTCCGGCGCGTCGATTTCCTTCGTGCACTGCGCGACTACGCGGCCCGGCACAGGCGCTTCGGCATCTGAGCCGGCGCCCCGGGGCCGTCAGAGCTTGCGCAACCGCAGCCTGTTGATCGAGTGGTCGGAATCCTTGCGCAGCACCAGCGTTGCGCGGGGACGGGTCGGCAGGATGTTCTCCACCAGGTTCGGCAGGTTGATCGAGTGCCAGATCTCTTTCGCGGCGCTGATCGCATCGCGATCGGAGAAGTTCGCGTAGTGGTGGAAGTGCGCCTGGGGATCGGCGAACGACGTCTTCCGGAGCGCGAGAAACCGCTCTACGTACCACTGTTCGATGTCTTCGAGACGGGCGTCGACATAGATCGAGAAATCGAAGAGGTCGGAGACCATCAGCCGAGGACCGGTCTGCAGCACGTTGAGGCCCTCGATGATGAGAATGTCGGGCTGCCGCACGATGTGGTACTGGCCGGGAATGATGTCGTACGAGATGTGTGAATAGATCGGCGCCGTGACTTCCTCGGCACCGGACTTGACCTCGGTGACGAAGCGAAGGAGCTTCCGGCGGTCGTAGCTCTCGGGAAAACCCTTGCGATGCATGATGTTGCGTCGCATCAGTTCTTTCGACGAATACAGGAATCCATCGGTGGTCACCAGGTCCACCCGCGGATGGTGTTCCCAGCGCGCAAGCAGTGCCTGCAGCACGCGCGCGGTGGTGGACTTGCCGACCGCGACCGATCCCGCAACACCGATCACGAAGGGCACCTGCTGGTCCGGGTGCTTCTCGCCGAGGAAGGTGGCGGTCGCGGCGAACAACCGCTGACGCGCGGCCACCTGTAGGTGGATCAGGCGGGCGAGGGGCAGATACACCTCCGCGACCTCGGCGAGGTCGATCTGCTCGCCGAGTCCCCGGAGCCCCACCAATTCGTCCTCGGTGAGGACGAGCGGCGTCGACTTCCGCAGTGTGCGCCACTGCTTCCGATCGAACTCGATGTAGGGGCTGGGTTCGCTCAGGCGAGCCATCGGCACCGTCCCTCGACGACGGATGACTCGTCGGCACCTCCCACGGAGCGGGAGCGGCGATGCATGTCCATGGAACGAATTGTGCTCGCAGACACAGCGCGATGCCTCGTCGGGGTCCCGTCGCGTGCCCCGGACTACCCCCGGAGGACGAGTGGGGGACTAGGGTTGCACGTTATGCGAGCGGACGACGTCGTTACCGAATACCTGCTGCTCGGGCTGTCTTTCGACCGCCTCGAGGAGGGATTCGTCGATGCGTACACCGGAAATCCGGAACTGCGCCGGCGGATAGAGAACGCGCCCAGGCCCGACCCTCGTGACCTATCCCACACGGCACGTCGTCTGCGCGAGGAACTTCCGTCGGCCTCGCTGTCCGAGGAGCGCACGCGATTTCTCGACGTGCACCTGCGCGCGATGGAGTGTTCCGCCCGCAAGTTCGCAGGTGAGGACATCGGATTCGTCGACGAAGTCGAGGCGTACTTCGACGTGCGTATCGCCCCCGGCAACGAGGACGACTACCGCGACGCGCACCGGCGCCTCGACTCGTTGCTCCCCGGGCCGGGACCACTGGCCGAACGTCTTCAGGCCCACCGCGCATCCGAGGTAGTGCCCGCCGACCGCCTCGCAGAGTGTGTCGAAGCCTTCTCGGGTGCGCTGCGCGAGAAGGTGCGCGCGGTGTATCCCCTGCCCGACACCGAACGAGTCGAGTACGAGGTCGTCGGCGACAAGCCGTGGTCGGGCTTCAACTACTACCTCGGCGACTTCCGGTCGCGGGTGGCGATCAACTCCGACCTCGAGCAACATATGCCGCACCTGCCGCATCTGATCGCCCACGAGTCGTACCCGGGGCACCACACCGAGCACTGCCGCAAGGAGGCCGGACTCGTCGCGGCCGGCCAGGCCGAGCAGACGCTGTTCCTCGTCAACACCCCTCAGTGCCTGATGGCGGAAGGCCTCGCCGACCTCGCGCTCGACGCGATCGTCGGACCGGGCTGGGGCAAGTGGGCGCAGGACATCTACGCCGACCTCGGACTGCGGTTCGACGGGGAACTCGCCGAACAACTGCACGACGCGTCGGCGGGCCTGCTGTCGGTGCGGCAGGACGCGGCACTTCTCCTGCACGACCGTGGCCGCGACGCCGACGAGGTCGCGGGATTCCTCGAGCGCTGGTCGCTGTCCAGCCCGCAACGTGCCCGGCAGGCGCTGCGATTCCTGTCGTCTCCGCTGTGGCGCGCGTACATCAGTACGTATGTCGAGGGATACCGCCTGCTCGGCGGGTGGCTCGACCGGGCACCTGCCGGAGCGGACCGCGCCGAGCGGTTCCGCCGGCTTCTCGACGAACCTCTCGTGCCCAGCAGCCTGCGATGACCTGCCTCCCGACCGGGGTCCGCCGTCCGGTGGGGTCGACGGGGTTCGTAGACTGGAATACGTATCCCGCCGCCCTTCGCTTGGAGAATTCTCGATGACCGCTGTGCCCGGCAACGACATGAACACCGCCGCACTCGCCGACCTCGATCCCGAGGTCGCCGAGGCAATGGCAGGGGAGTTGTCGCGCCAGCGCGACACGCTCGAGATGATCGCGTCGGAGAACTTCGTGCCGCGCGCCGTACTGCAGGCTCAGGGCAGCGTCCTGACCAACAAGTACGCCGAGGGCTACCCGGGCCGGCGTTACTACGGTGGCTGCGAGAACGTCGACATCATCGAAGACCTCGCCCGCACCCGCGCCAAGGAACTCTTCGGTGCGGAATTCGCCAACGTGCAGCCCCACTCGGGCGCCCAGGCCAACGCCGCGGTGCTCATGGCCTTGATGACCCCCGGCGAGAAGCTGCTCGGGCTCGATCTCGCGCACGGCGGTCACCTCACGCACGGCATGAAGCTGAACTTCTCCGGGAAGCTGTACGACGTCGCGTCCTACGGGGTCAGCAAGGAAGACCACCGCATCGACATGGACGAGGTGCGCGACATCGCCCTGCGGGAAAAGCCGAAGGTCATCGTCGCCGGCTGGTCCGCCTACCCCCGCCACGAAGACTTCGCCGCGTTCCGCGCGATCGCCGACGAAGTCGGTGCCTACCTGTGGGTGGACATGGCGCACTTCGCGGGACTGGTCGCCGCGGGCCTGCACCCGTCGCCCGTGCCCTACGCGGACGTCGTCTCCACGACCGTCCACAAGACGCTCGGCGGTCCGCGTTCGGGCCTGATCCTCGCCAAGAAGGAGTGGGCCAAGAAGCTCAACTCCGCGGTGTTCCCCGGTCAGCAGGGCGGACCGCTCATGCACGCCATCGCCGCGAAGGCCGTCTCCTTGAAGATCGCCGCGAGCGACGAGTTCAAGGACCGCCAGCAGCGCACCCTGTCCGGCGCGCGGATCCTCGCCGATCGCCTGTCCCAGCCCGACGTCGCGGACAAGGGCATCTCCGTGCTCACCGGAGGCACCGACGTGCACCTGGTGCTCGTGGACCTGCGGAATTCGCAGATCGACGGCCAGCAGGGTGAGGACCTCCTCCACGAGGTCGGCATCACCGTCAACCGGAACGCCGTGCCGTTCGACCCGCGCCCCCCGATGGTCACCTCCGGCCTGCGCATCGGAACCCCCGCTCTCGCGACCCGGGGCTTCGGCGACGCGCAGTTCACCGAGGTGGCAGACATCATCGCGCAGACGCTCGTCGGCGACGCGGACAAGGATGCTCTGCGGGCTCGCGTGAGCAAGCTCGCGCAGGATCTGCCGCTGTACGAGGGACTCGAAGACTGGAAGCTCGTCTGAGCGGTTCCGCGTTAACGCAATTTTCATCGACACGCCCCCTCCGCTACCCGGCGGAGGGGGCGTGTCGGGGTTAGCGTCGGGGGTGTAGTCGGCGCAGGTGCCGGGTACGCGGGAGGTCCCTGATCGTGTGGCTGACACAGTCCGAGCGAGGGGGCCGGCACCAGGCTCTCGTGGTCGTGACGACACCAGGGACTACCGGCCCACCGAACGAAGTCTGCCGCGGTGCTGTGCAGATCGAGGAGCCTCACGTGAATGCAACACGCTCCGTCTCCCCCCGTTCCGAACGCCCGAGTGCGTCCGCAGCGACGAAACCCCTCGTCCGTACCTACGTGCTGGACACATCGGTGTTGCTTTCCGACCCGTGGGCAGTCGCCCGGTTCGCCGAACACGAAGTGGTGCTTCCACTCGTCGTGATCGGCGAACTCGAAGGGAAACGTCACCATCACGAACTGGGATGGTTCGCCCGCGAATCGCTCCGCCTGCTCGACGACCTGCGACAGCGATACGGCCGACTCGACCAGCCGATCCCTATCGGGGAGTCCGGCGGCACCCTGCATGTCGAGCTCAACCACACCGATCAGGCGGTCCTGCCCGCGGGCTTCCGCACCGACACCAACGATTCGCGGATCCTGGCGTGCGCGCTCAATCTGGCGGGCGACGGGCGCGAGGTGACGCTGGTCAGCAAGGACATACCGCTCCGCGTCAAGGCGGGTGCAGTGGGTCTGACGGCCGACGAGTACCGAGCGCAAGATGTCGTCACGTCGGGGTGGACCGGCATGACCGAACTCGACGTGGATCGGCCGGTGATCGACGAGTTGTTCGCCGAGGGCGTCGTCGATCTCGATGAAGCTCGGGACATACCGTGCCACACGGGTATTCGCCTTCTGGGAGGTTCGTCGAGTGCGCTGGGCAGGGTGACGGCGGACAAGAGGGTCCAATTGGTGCGCGGCGATCGGGAGGCGTTCGGGTTGCACGGGCGTTCCGCGGAACAGCGGGTCGCGCTGGACCTGCTGCTGGACGAGTCCATCGGCATCGTCTCGCTCGGCGGCAAGGCAGGCACCGGGAAGTCCGCGCTCGCGCTGACCGCAGGCCTCGACGCGGTGCTCGAGCGTCGCTCGCACCGCAAGGTGGTGGTGTTCCGGCCGCTGTACGCCGTGGGCGGTCAGGAACTGGGATACCTGCCGGGAACGGAAGCCGAGAAGATGAACCCGTGGGGTCAGGCGGTGTTCGACACCCTCGAGGGTCTCGCGAGCCCCGCGGTGATGGACGAGGTCATCAGCCGCGGCATGCTGGAAGTGCTTCCCCTGACCCACATCCGTGGCAGGTCGCTGCACGACTCGTTCGTGATCGTGGACGAGGCCCAGTCCCTCGAGCGGAACGTCCTGCTGACGGTGCTGTCGCGGCTGGGGGCGGGATCACGCGTCGTGCTCACCCACGACGTCGGCCAGCGCGACAACCTCCGTGTGGGACGGCACGACGGTGTCGCCGCGGTCATCGAAAAGCTCAAGGGTCACCCGCTTTTCGCCCACGTCACCTTGACGCGCAGCGAGCGGTCGCCGATTGCGGCACTCGTGACCGACATGCTCGAGGAGTTCGCGCCGGGAGTGTGAAGACGGCGTGCGGTGGCCTTTCCGCGCGCCGCACAGCGTGACCGGCCCGATGCCCCGTTCCCTCCTGCCGAGGGAACGGGGCATCCGGCTATCGGGTCTCGCCCGTGTCGGTACCGGTGAGCGGTCCCAATTCGGCTTCGAGGACTTCCTGGACCACACGCATCGCGGCCAATCCCGCGGGAGCGCCGCAGTACGCGCTGCAGTGGATGACCGATTCGACGATCTCGGTGCGGGTCAGGCCGTTGCGCAGGGCGCCGCGGACGTGCCCGCGCAACTCGTTCTCCGCGCGCAGGGCGATGAGCATGCCGAGGTTGAGCAGGCTGCGGCTACGTCGATCCAGACCGGGTCGCGACCACACCGCGCCCCACGCGTGCTCTGTGACGAACTCCTGCATCTCCTCCGAATCGGTGCCACGTGCCCGCTCGAAGGCCCGCTCGACGAAGTCGTCTCCCATCACTTCGCGCCGGATCTCGAGTCCCGCTGCGAACCCCGGGCTGTACTCGGCGTCGGACATGGCACTGCTCCCTCGTCGGACGTCACCGACGGGTTCGGCGACGGCCGAATTCTATGCCGCTACCATCCTGTGACAGCGCGGACGGTGCCTCGCAGCACCCCCAGCGCGACATTGCCGGGGGAGAAGTGGTCGTCCCACACCGCGATCCGGCCGTCGCGCAGATGGAACGTGCCGCACACCCAGAAGTCGATCGCGACCGGCCCCACGCGCAGGATGTCGGTCCGTTCGGTGAGCACCACGTCGCCGTCCGTCGCGATGTGATGGATCACGACGTCGAACCCGAACGACGGGCGTCCCAGCCCGGCAAGGATCTTCCGCACCAAGCTCTTGCCGCGCACGGTCGGCAAGGAGGTGTTGTGCCACGCGATGTCGTCGGTGATCAGATCCGAGGCGGTCGTGAGGTCCGCCGATGCCAACGCGTCGAGGAAGCTCCGTACCGTGACGATCGAACCGCCGGAGGTCGGGATTGTCGTGGTGTTCTCGGTCATGTGTCTCCTTGTACGGATGGCGCGATCCGTAGGCGTCCCGGCATCCGGGCGTCGGGTTGCGTCGAATCCTAGTGGGAGCCGAGACCCCGCGCCGCCGATCGGGACCGCTCGTCGAATCGGCGGAAACGCCAATTTCGTCGTCGAGATCGGGCACTCTGGGAATCGGTGTGAGTCCGAACTTCCGGCAGTGCCGAGTGTCGGGGCTGCGAGCCTTCGAGGAGCGACGCCATGAGAATTCCACGACGAAGTGCGTCCATCGCAGCCGCAGTGGCTGCGGTCGGACTGGTGGCCGCCGGTTGCGGCGACGACGGCAATTCGGCGCAAGACGCGTTGGGCAGCGCGACCAGTGCAGTCGGATCGGTGGCCGAAAGCGTCGGGTCGCAGGCGCAGAGCGCGGTCGAGTCGGTCACGGCCGGTGAGGACGCCGAGAGTACCGGTGCGGCGGAACCGTCGGAGCCGGCGGCCGACCAGTCGAGTGCCGTGCCCGGGCCGAACGGCGAGGAAGTCGAGCTCAGTGGCCCGATTCTTGCCAAGTACATGGAGGTCGGGGGCGCGGACAGTCCGCTCGGCAACGCCACCGGCAACCAGGAGGAGGTCGGTGACGGCTATGTCGCCGAGTTCGACGGCGGCATCATCGCCTGGAGCCCGGACACCGATGCCCACATCGTGTGGGGCGAGATCCGTGTCGCGTGGGAGGCGGATGGCGGCGCGGGCGGCGTGCTCGGCTTCCCGATCAGTGACGAGGAAGTCGTTCCCGGAGGCTTCCGCAGCAACTTCCAATTCGGCTACATCACCTACATCGACGGTGCCACCGAGGTCGTCCAGGAATGACGCGCGCCCGCGCCCACGGGATCAGTCCTCGGGTTCGACGCGCGCCATGGCGAGTACGTCGAGGCGGCGGTCGAGTTCTTCCTCGCTGAGGTTCTCACCGATCAGGCCCCGGTCCACCACGGTCTGCCGGATGGTCTTGCCTTCCTTCAGCGCCTCCTTCGCCACGGCCGCGGCTTCCTCGTACCCGATCGCGGAGTTGAGCGGCGTCACGATCGACGGCGACGACTCGGCGAGGGTGCGCAGACGCTCGACGTTGGCGGTGAGTCCTTCGATGCAGCGGTCGGCGAACAGGCGGGAGACGTTGGCGAGCAAACGGATCGACTCGAGCAGGTTACGGGCCATCACCGGGATGTAGACGTTGAGTTCGAACGCGCCACCCGCACCGCCCCATGCGATTGCTACATCGTTGCCGACCACCTGCGCTGCTACCTGCGTAACCGCTTCGGGCAGAACCGGATTGACCTTGCCCGGCATGATGGAGCTGCCCGGCTGCAGATCGGGAAGGCGGATTTCCCCGAGACCGGTCAGCGGGCCGGACCCCATCCAGCGCACATCGTTCGCGATCTTGGTGAGTGACACCGCGAGGGTGCGGAGCGCGCCCGACGCCTCCACGAGTCCGTCGCGTGCCGCCTGCGCCTCGAAGCTGTCGAGTGCGGGCCGGAGCGCCTCGACGCCCGTGGCCTTCACGAGTTCCGCGACCACACGTACACCGAAGTCCTCGGGTGCGTTGAGGCCGGTGCCGACGGCGGTACCGCCGATGGGCAGTTCACCGAGCCGCGGCAACGTCGCTCCGAGTCGCTCGATTCCCGCTTCGATCTGGCGGGCGTAGCCGCCGAATTCCTGTCCGAGTGTCACGGGCACGGCGTCCATCAGGTGCGTGCGACCGGACTTGACGACGGTGCGCCACTCCTCGGATTTCGCGGCCAGTGCAGCGCGGAGGTGTTCGAGTGCGGGGATCAGATCCTTCACGACTGCTTCGGTCGCGGCGACATGCGTCGCGGTGGGGAAGGTGTCGTTCGAAGACTGCGACATGTTGACGTCGTCGTTGGCGTGCACGTCCACACCGGCCCGCTTCGCCAGCGACGCGATGACCTCGTTGGTGTTCATATTCGAACTGGTGCCGGACCCGGTCTGGAACACGTCGATCGGGAACTGGTCGTCGTGCTTGCCCGCGGCGATCTCGTTCGCGGCGGCGATGATCGCGTCGGCCTTCGCGGGATCGAGCAACCCCAGGTCCTTGTTGACCTGGGCGCATGCGCCCTTGAGCAGGCCCAGTGCATGGATCTGCGCCGGTTCGAGTGCCCGACCCGAGATCGGGAAGTTCTCGACGGCACGCTGAGTCTGGGCCCGCCACAGGGCATTCACCGGAACCCGGACTTCACCCATCGTGTCGTGCTCGATGCGGAACTGCTGGGAAGACTGTTCGGATGTGTCGGTCATGAATCCACCGTATGCCCGGCACAGTCGCGATGCGGGGCGGCACGACGACACAATCCGTCGAACCGCCCCGCACCACAGACGAGATCAGGGCATCGGAGGCGCAGCGCCCTCGACTCCGTGGAAGTCGATGGACGAGAACTCACCGAGCTTTTCGAGACGGTGGTACGCCTCGACCATCCGCACCGTGCCGGACTTGCTTCGCATGACGATCGACTGCGTGGTCGCGCCGCCACCGTAGTAGCGGACGCCCTTGAGCAGGTCGCCGTCGGTCACGCCGGTCGCGCAGAAGAAGATGTTCTCGCCCGTGACGAGTTCGCGGGTCGTGAGGACCCGGTCGAGATCGTGGCCGGCGTCGAGGGCCTTCTGGCGCTCGTCGTCGTCGGTCGGAGCGAGCTGCCCGTGCAGTTCGCCGCCCATGCAGCGGAGCGCCGCCGCGGCGATGATGCCCTCGGGGGTACCACCGATCCCGAGCAGCATGTCGACGCCGGAGTCCGGACGTGCCGTCGCGATCGCACCGGCGACGTCGCCGTCGGAGATGAGCCGGATACGGGCGCCGGTTTCACGGGTCTGACGGATGATCTCGGCGTGCCGCGGACGGTCCAGGATGATGACGGTGGTGTCGGAGACCGCGCGGTTCTTCGCCTTCGCGACCCGGCGGATGTTCTCCGCGACGCCGGCGGACAGATCGATCACATCGGCAGCCTCGGGGCCCACGGCGATCTTGTTCATGTAGAACACCGCGGACGGATCGAACATCGAGCCGCGCTCGGCGACCGCGAGCACCGCGATCGATCCCGGAGCGCCCTTCGCCATCAGGGTGGTGCCGTCGATCGGGTCGACCGCGACATCGCAATCCGGGCCGTCGCCGTTGCCGACCTCTTCGCCGTTGTAGAGCATGGGCGCTTCGTCCTTCTCGCCCTCGCCGATCACGACGACGCCCTGCATGGATACCGAGCTCACCATGTGACGCATCGCGTCGACGGCGGCTCCGTCGCCGCCTTCCTTGTCGCCGCGTCCCACCCAGCGACCCGCAGCCATCGCCGCTGCTTCTGTCACACGCACCAACTCGAGTGCGAGGTTGCGGTCCGGAGCTTCGCGACGAGATGGGGTGCTGGCCGTCATGGGCTACTGCCTCCTGAAGATTTTCGGTCGACGCGGGGCGCCGGCACGTGGGCGGCCGCCGTTCGGCGCCCGCACGATCCGATACGTGTATCGCGTCCTGATTGTCTCACCACCGCCGCTCGCGCAGCCTGCCGGACCCGGGCGGCGTCGGCACGTCCAGCATCGGGCTGTCAGACTGGATGCGTGGCATCCGACAAACCCCGCATCCTCAACGACTCCCGCGACATGGCCTGGTCGCTGATTCCGTTGGTCGCGCTGTGTCTTCTCATCGCTGCGATCGCCAGCCAGTGCTCGTTCAGTCCGGGTGGACCGACCGCCGGTCCGGTGCCGTCGTTCGACGTCGATGCAGGTCTGCAGTACGACGCGCAGGAACTCGGCTTCCCGATCCGTCAGCCGGAAGTCCCGGACGACTGGCAGGCCAACTCGGGTAGCCGCAGCATCATCTCCGGCGCCGAGGGTGGCGACTCGAGCACCGTCGGGTACATCACGCCGGCGGGCCGGTACGTCAGGTTCACCCAGTCGAACGCGGGCCAGACCGAACTCGTGTCGTTCGTCGCCGGAGGCTCGCGCGCCGTCACCGACCTCCGCGAGGTCGACGGGCGCGAATGGGTCGTCTACGGCGGCGAGGGCGTCGAACCGCTGTGGGTGTCCGACTTCGGAGATGTCCGCATCCTGATCGGCGGATCCGGCGACGAGGCCGAGTTGACCGCCCTGGCAACCGCCGCAGATCAGGCCGAGCCGATCGTGCCCTGAGAGGGCTTACTCCTCGTCGTACTCGTCGGCGTCCTCGTCCGAGTCGAGGTCGTCCGCGTGGGCGAGCGCACTCTCGACACGCTCACGGGCACCGGCAAGATGCTCCTCGCAGCGCTTGGCGAGCGCTTCGCCGCGCTCCCACAGCTGAAGGGATTCGTCGAGGTCGAGCCCGCCCTGCTCGAGCATCTTCACGACGCCGACCAGTTCGTCCCGCGCCCGCTCGTAGCCGAATTCCCGCACGTCGGCGTTGGCGTCGTCCACAGTTCTTGCCTCAGTTCTCGTATTCGTCATTTTTCGTGTCCCATGACCGCGGCCCGGGCCGCGCCGTCGGCCACCCGCACCCGGAGCTGGGTGCCGATGGGCATCTCGCCCAGCGAACGCACCACCTCGGGGGCTCCGTCGGGCACGATCCGCTGCACGACGGCGTACCCGCGTGCCAGGGTCGCAGCCGGTCCGAGCGTGCTCAAGCGGGCGCGCATGTGTTCGAGCGTCGACGACGCCATCGCGATCGTCCGCCCGATGTCACGCCGCCCGGCCTCCCGGAGCCTGTCTATCTCCTCGTGCCTGCGATCGAGCGCACGGAACGGGTCGGCCAGCACCGGCCTGTCGCGCAGTTGCGCGATCACGTGTTCTTCCCGCCGCACCCAGCTGCGCAGCGCCGACGCGGAGCGGGCCCGCAGTTCGTCGACCAGCACTTGCTCCGCGACGGCATCGGGGACCACACGCTTGGCCGCGTCGGTGGGTGTCGCGGCTCGCAGATCGGCGACGTGATCGGACAGCGGGCTGTCCG
The DNA here is from genome assembly GCF_042717545.1 of Rhodococcus sp. NPDC058639. Classification (NCBI taxonomy): domain Bacteria; kingdom Bacillati; phylum Actinomycetota; class Actinomycetes; order Mycobacteriales; family Nocardiaceae; genus Rhodococcus; species Rhodococcus sp. NPDC058639. Next base: position 475,390 of record NZ_JBHXRF010000003.1, on the reverse strand, counting down.
GCTCGTGTCCGATGGCACTGACCACGGGGGTCGTGCAGGCGACGATGGCCCGGCACAGTGCCTCGTCGGAGAAGGGCAGCAGATCTTCCACGCTGCCTCCGCCGCGGGCAAGGATGATCACGTCGACGGCAGGGTCCGCGTCCAGTGCCTCCAGTGCGTCCAGGATCTGCGGGACAGCGGTCGGGCCCTGCACGGTGGTGTGCCGTACATCGATCTGTACCGCGGGCCAGCGTCGTTGAGCGACCGACACCACGTCACGTTCGGCTGCGCTGGCCCTGCCGGTAATCAGCCCGATACGACGGGGGAGGAACGGCAGCGGCCGCTTGAGCCGCGGATCGAACAGACCCTCGGCTGCCAGCAGACTCCGCAGCCGTTCGATGCGGGCGAGCAGTTCACCGATCCCGACGGCGCGGATCTCCGTGACCCGCAGCGACAGGGTGCCGCGACCCGCCCAGTAGGTGAGCTTGCCGAACATGATGACGCGGCTGCCCTCGGTGACCGGCACCGGTGAGTTCTGCAGCAACTGAGGGGAGCACGTGACCGGCAACGACATGTCGACGGAGGCATCGCGCAGGGTCAGGAACGCCGTCCGGGTGCCCGGGCGCGCATTGATCTGGGTGACCTGGCCTTCGACCCAGATGGTGCCGAGCCGATCGATCCACCCGGCGACCTTCTGCGAGACGGTGCGGACCGGCCACGGATTCTCCGGAGAATTGGGCCGCGCCGCGGATTGCGCCGCCGTCACTTGTCACGCACGGACGTGACCCGGTTCGACAGCATCGTCATGAACGGGGCGCGCGCCGCGTGTGCGGTCTCGTAGTCGAGCAGAGCGGTGAGATCCTCGGCCGAGAGGCTACGAAGACGCGCGCGCAACTGCGCGAGCGTCAACGAGTCGTAGTCGAGATACTCGACGATCTCGGGAACGTCGGCGGTCTTCGTGGCGGTGGATTTCGCAGCCGCAGACTTACCGGCGGCCTTCTTCGCCGCACGCTTCTTCGGCGCCGGTGCCGCCACATCGGGTGCGGGCTTCTCCGCGGTGGAGGGGCCCGGTTCGTCGGCAGCCGGCGGCGGTGTCGAATACAGGGCGAAGCGGCCGGGGGTGGCCGACCCCTCACCGTTCGTGTCGGTGCTCGTGTCCGATGGAGTGGACTCGTCGAACACCGCCCACTCCGGGTTTTCCTCGGGGCGTGCGCCGAGAGACTCGAAAAGATGATCGCCCTTGATCGCCAGCGACGTCAGCACCTGCTGAAACCGCATCGTCGTCTGAAGGATCTGGCTCACCGTCGTCATCGGTAGCGAGACAGCGGTGCTCGGCAGTTTGAGGGTCTCTTCGTAGGCGGTGACGGCCATGCCGGCGGCCACCCGTGCCATGAACGGTGGACGGATCATCCCTCAAGCCTGCCCGATGAACCGCATGATTGGTAGCCGAGCCGGGCCCGGGGATCGCCCGGCCCGTACTCTGGTGGTATGTCTGCGTCTGTTCCACTGGAAGTCGGGATCACTCGATCGGCCCATAGCGCGGCCTCGGGCAAACGAGTGCTCCTCGCCGAACCGCGCGGTTACTGCGCCGGTGTAGACAGGGCTGTCGAAACGGTCGAGAAGGCCCTCGACAAGTACGGAGCACCCCTCTACGTCCGCAAGGAAATCGTGCACAATCGGCACGTCGTCGAGACTCTCGCCGAGCGTGGTGTGGTCTTCGTCGACGAAACCGACGAGGTTCCGCCGGGATCGGTGCTGGTGTTCTCGGCGCACGGTGTGTCACCGGCAGTTCACCAGTCCGCCGCAGAACGTGAACTCCGCACCATCGACGCGACCTGCCCGTTGGTGACCAAGGTCCACCAGGAAGCCAAGCGCTTCGCGCGCGACGACTACGACATCCTGCTCATCGGTCACGAAGGCCACGAAGAGGTCGAAGGCACCGCCGGCGAGGCCCCCGAGCATGTTCAGCTCGTCGACGGACCCGACGCCGTGGATTCTGTGACGATCCGTGACCCGGAGAAGGTCATCTGGCTCTCCCAGACCACGCTCAGCGTGGACGAGACGATGCAGACCGTGCAGCGACTCCGGGAGAAGTTCCCTCAGCTGCAGGATCCGCCGAGCGACGACATCTGCTACGCCACTCAGAACCGGCAGGTCGCGGTGAAGGCCATGGCTCCCGAGTGCGACCTCGTCATCGTCGTCGGGTCACGCAACTCGTCGAACTCGGTGCGTCTCGTCGAAGTGGCGCTCAATGCCGGTGCGCGTGCGTCCTACCTGGTCGACTACGCCCGCGAAGTCGACCCGGCGTGGCTGGAGGGTGTCGAGACGGTGGGCATCACCTCGGGTGCGTCGGTGCCCGAGATCCTGGTGCAGGGCGTCGTCGATCTGCTCGACGAGCACGGTTTCCACGACGTGCGGTCGGTCACCACCGCCAACGAGACCTTGGTGTTCGCCCTGCCGCGCGAGCTGCGCGCGGCGCGCCGGTGACCGCCGGTCAGTCCTCGTAGCGGTCGCGGTACCGCACTTGCGGCGGCTCGTACGTCGGCGCGGGGTGCGGTGCGACGGCCGGACGCGGCTCCCTGCGGACTGCCTCGGGTGCCGGCGGACGGCGGCGCGGTGCGCGCTCGTCGACCGGCGGCACGAAATCTGTGCGAGGCGGACGCGGGCGCCGCGGCGTGCGTGCAACGTGCGGCGCGGGGTCGACGGCGCGAGCACCGTCGCTGACCGGGGCCGGGCGGCGTCTGGGTGCGGGTTCGGACCGGGTGTCGGTGACGTCGCGTACCGATGCGGTCGGCGGCGGTGCCTTGCGCACGGGCGCGGCGCCCGCCGCAGCCGAGGGCTTCGCGGACCTGGGATTCGCACGCGGAGTGCTGCGTGTCCGTCTCGGCTCGCTGTCCCGATCCGCCGTCCTGCGACCTGCGGCGCGTGTCCTCGATGCCGAACGTGCGCGCTGCCGCGGGGCACGCGAACGTGCTCCCCCCGCGCTCTGCTGAGCGGCGTAGATCCGGAAGCCGCCGATCAGGAGCGCCACGACCGTGGCGAGAAGCATGGCCGGGAACCTGTTCACCAGCGGGTATGCGACGTTGAGCAGGAGGTCTTTGAGCCCGGACGAGCTTCCCGTCGAAATGATCTCCTGGCCCAGCGGGACCGCCACCATGAGAAGCAGCGGCGGTTGTGCCATAGCGGTGAACAGCCCACTATGGCGCACCGCGACCACTGCCGCGATGCACCCGAGCACGTAGAACGCGGTGAACGCGGAAGTGAGTTCGTTACCACGCGCGGCGTCGATCAGAATCCCGACGGCGGTGGACCCCGCCGCGATGGCGAGCGCACCCCACCACGGCACGCCCGGCACCGTCGAAATCAACGACCGCGTGTCGAGCGGCACCGCCGAGCGGGCACGTTGGGTTGCAGACACGAGCTAAACACTAGCGCGGCGGCGTCAGCTTGCTTCGTCGACAGGACCGTCGGATTCCGTTCTGTCTTGCTGCGTGCTCCGGCGAGGCCAGGCGTCGACGCGTCGCACCTCGGGTACGTCGCCGTCGAAGATCTCCAAGTCGTGGAGCTTGCGGGCTGTGACTCCCACTCTTGTCTCCATCGACGACACCGTCACGTTGAAGGACTCGACGGCCTTGCCCAGTTGTGACCCGAGGCGGTCGAGATGGGAACCGACCGCGCCGAGACGCTGATACAACTCGCGGCCCAGCCGGTGGATCGTCGCCGCGTCGCGGGACAGCGCTTCCTGCCTCCAGGTGTGCGCGATGGTGCGTAACAGCGCCACGAGCGTCGTGGGGGTCGAGAGGATGACGTTCCGCGCGAAGGCGTACTCGAGCAGATCGGGATCGGCACCCAACGCGGCATCGAGAAACGGATCGCCCGGGACGAACAGCACCACGAACTCGGGGCTCGGGTCGAACGACTCCCAGTAGGCCTTGGCGGACAACTGGTCGACGTGGGTGCGTAGCTGCCGTGCGTGGCGGGTCAGGTGCTTGGTGCGCTCGGCGGGATCATCGGCTTCGGCGGCATCGAGGTAGGCGGCGAACGGCACCTTCGCGTCGACCACGATCTGTTTGCCGCCCGCCAGGTAGACGACGAGGTCGGGCCGCACACCGTCTTTGCCGACCTGCGTGTCGAAGTCACAGTGCCGGACCATCCCGGCGAGTTCGACGACGCGCTCGAGCTGGATCTCACCCCAGCGTCCGCGAACCTGCGGTGCCCGGAGCGCAGTGACGAGCTGTTGCGTCCGGGTGGAGAGCAACTGCGACACCCGGTGCATCCCTTCGACCTGCTCGGTGAGTCCGGCGTACGCGTGCACGCGGCTCCGCTCGACCTGCTCGACCTGCCGGGCGAGGGCGCCCACCGCGTCGTGCAGCGGATCCACCAGGCGTGACACCTGCTCGCCGATCGCGCCGGACTGCCGTCGTGCGGCGTCCTCGCTCACCGCGGCCAGCGACTGCCTCAGCTGTGCTTCGTTCCCGCGCAACGCGGCGAGCTCGGACTCGGCCCGCGCCGCGCGTTCACCGTCGTGCGAGGCGCGGGCAAGCCACCCGAGAACGGCGCCGAGAACGAGGGCCACGAGCAGTCCGAGTGCCGTGAGTGCGGTCATGTGGCGCATGATGCCGCATCCGTCCGACACCCGCCCGGAACCCGGAGGTGTCGGAACGCTCCTCTACCGTCGGTGTCCATGCGCATCCTGCACACCTCCGACTGGCACATCGGGCGCACCTTCCACGGTGTCGACCTTCTCGCCGACCAGCGTCGTGCGCTCGACGCGATCGCCGGCCTCGTCGCCGAGCAGGACATCGATGTGGTCGTCGTACCCGGCGACGTCTACGACCGTTCGATCCCGAGTTCCGACGCGGTCGCGGTGTGCAATGCGGGCTTCGAGGCCATCCGCGCGGCCGGTGCGGTCATCGTCGCGACCTCGGGCAATCACGACTCGCCGGTGCGGCTCGGAGCCGGAGCAGCGTTCGCCGCGCACGGCGGTCTGCACCTGATCACCCGGGTGTCGCAGATCGAGCACCCCGTCGTCCTGGAGGACCGGCACGGGGCCGTCGCATTCTACGGCCTTCCGTATCTCGAGCCCGAGATCACCCGCGCCGAACTCGGTGTGCCCACAGCGCGTTCACACCAGGAAATCCTGGATGCCGCGATGCGCCGCGTGCGGGAGGACGCCGCTCGGCGCGGGGGCCGCACCGTGGTGCTCGCGCACGCGTTCGTGGTCGGTGCCGAGCCGACCGGGTCGGAACGATCGATCTCCGTCGGAGGTGTCGAGACGGTCTCGGCCGCGTCGTTCGCCGGCGCCGATTACGTGGCACTCGGGCATCTGCATTCCCCGCAGACCGTTGCCGAGCACGTGCGGTACTCCGGATCGCCGCTGCCCTATTCCTTCGGTGAGCGCACCCACCGCAAAGCGGTGTGGATTGCCGATCTCGACGAGACCGGTCTCCGGTCCGTCGAACGCATCGACCTGCCGGTGGTCCGGCCGTTGACCAAGTTGACCGGCACGCTCGACACGCTGCTCGGCGATCCCGCCCACGCCGAGGCGACCGAGCACTACGTGTCCGCCACGCTCACCGACCAGGTCCGTCCGCTCGACTCGATGCGCAAACTGCAGGAACGTTTCCCGCACGCCGTACACGTCGAGTGGCAGCGCCCAGCGTCCTTCTCCGAAGGCACCTACCGAGACAAGGTGCGCGGTCGCAGCGACGTGCAGATCGCCGAGGCGTTCCTGGGCGACGTGCGGTCCGCACCGTCGCCTCGCGAACTCGGGTGGATCGACCAGGCGTTGCGCGACGCCGACCGCAAGCAGGGCGTCGGCGACTCACTGCCCGGCGCCGACCGCGCCCGGACGGATGTGCCCGCGTGAGACTCCACACGCTCGAGGTCACGGCGTTCGGCCCGTTTGCCGGCACCGTCGAGATCGACTTCGACGAACTCGGCTCCGACGGCTTGTTTCTGCTCCACGGACAGACGGGCGCGGGCAAGACGTCGATCCTCGACGCCGTGGCCTTCGCCCTGTACGGCACTGTCCCCGGGGCGCGCGCCGACGGCCGGCGCCTCCTCTCCGACCACGCTCCGGCCGGTGTCGCACCGCGGGTCCGGCTCGAAGCCACCATCTCGGGCCGGCGGATCCTCCTCGAACGCAGTCCCGAATACGAACGTCCGAAGATGCGGGGCACCGGCACCGTCAAGCAGCAGGCCAAAGCGACACTGACCTGGCTCGACGGGCAGGGCGAGAATCTGTCCCGGATCCCCGACATCGGCGAGGCCGTCAAAGGCTTGCTGGGGATGAGCGCCGAACAGTTCTTCCAGGTTGTGCTTCTGCCGCAGGGTGAGTTCGCGAAGTTCCTGCGCGCGGGCAGCGACGAGCGCGGCAAGCTGCTCGAGCGACTGTTCGACACGACCCGCTTCGGGGATGTCGAGCAATGGTTCCGCGACCGCCGTGGCACGGGCGGCAAACTCCTTGCCGAACAACAGAAAACGGTCGATCTTCTGGCCGCGAAGGTGGCCGCCGCCGCGGGTATCGAGGCGGGAGCCGACGCGGACCCCGTCGAGTGGGCGCACCGGCTCTCCGCCGAAGCCGCCGACACCCGCGATGCCGCCGCCGCAGTCCTCGAACGCGCCCGCGAAGTCGACGCAGAGAACCGCCGCGCGCTCGACACCACCGTCGCGCTGGAACAGAATCTGCATCGCCGCACCGGCGCCCTCACGGTGCTCGAAACGCTCGCGGCCTCCGAACCCGATCGGCAGCGGTTGCGCAGCGAGCGCGACGCCGCGCGCCGCGCGGTTCCGGTCTCGGTCGTCGATCTCGATGCGGCGCGGGCCGTCGCGGACGCGGAGGCCGCTGCCCGGGCGGCGCGCGCAGCCCGCGCTCCGCTCGAGGAACACGACGAAGGCCGGGCACTGCTCGGCGAGGTCGGTGACGTTCCCGCAGACACCGACCGCGCCGTAATCCGGCCCCGGTGCGAACAGTGGTCGGCGGAGGTTGCGCGGCTCGACGATCTGCTCGAGCAGCACCGGCGCGTGGCAACGATCGAGGCGGACCTGGGTCGTGTGGCCGAGCGTCGCCGTGCCCTCGGCGACGACCACACGAAACTGGTCGCCGAGCGCGCTGCACTACCCGACCGGCTCGCTGCCGCGGTCGCCGCGGTCAGCGAGTCGGAGCAGGCTGCCGCGTCCGTCCCGGGACTTCTCGCCGCCCGCGACCGTGCCGCTGATTCTCTCGGTGCCGCAGTCGAACTCGCCGCGCTCGGCACCGACCTCGAACGAGCACAGCAACGGGTGCTGACGTTGCACTCGGCGTTCAACGACGCCCGCGACAGGCATCTCGACATCCGGCGTCGCCGTATCGAGGGAATGGCCGCCGAACTGGCGGCCCGGCTCACGCCCGGCGAGCCGTGCGAAGTCTGCGGTGCCACAGAGCATCCCGCTCCCGCCGTCCCGGCGCCGGACACTGTCACGAAGGACGACGAGACCGCCGCACAGGCTGCGGAACAGCGCGCGGAGCGAGCGCTCGCCGATGCGCGAACCGCGGCAACCGAGATCTCCGGCGCCGTTGCGGTGCTGCGCCAGCGTTGCGGCGACGTTCCGCGCGAGGACCTCACCGTCAGCCACGCCGACGCGGTTCGCGCACACGACGCAGCGAAAGCGACCGCTGCACAACTGGTTCGGCGTCGTGCCGCGGTCGACGAACTGCACGGTCTCGCCACCGACCTCGACGAACGAATTCGCCGCGTCGAGGTCGAACTCGCAGACCTGGACCGCCGCACTGCGGTGCTCTCGGCTGAAGCCGGGGAGATTCGCAACCGCATCACCGCTGCGGTCGGTGACGCCGACTCCCTCGCGCCGCGGCGTCGCCGGGCCGCTGGGCTCGCCGCCGCTGCGACCGCGCTGCTCGACGCGCGCTCGACGGCCTCCCATGCCAGGAAGGTCGCCGAGCAGCGGTCCGCCGAGGCACACGCCGCCGCGACAGAGGCCGGTTTCGCCGACCTCGACGCTGCACGGGCGGCGCTTCGGCCGGGGGAGCGGGTCGACGAGATCGATCGTGTGCTCCGAGCGGCCGACAACGAACGAGCGGTCGCGCAGGCCACGCTCGCCGAGCCTGCGATAGCCGTTCTCACCGGAGACGAGACGGCCGATGTGCCCGGGGCACGGGCAGCGGTCACCGCGGGCGCTGCCGCGCTCGACCAGGCGCACGCGGCCGCCACCGAGGCAGCGCGCCGGTACCTCGACATCGACGCCTACACGGCGCGTCTCGAGCAGGCGTACGCGAAACTCGTCCCTCTCCGCGACGAGCAGGCCGAACTCGCCGACCTCGCGGACGTCGTGGCCGGTGGCGGCTCCAATGCCAAGAAGATGTCGTTGCGCTCCTATGTGCTCGCGGCGCGTCTCGAGGAGGTCGCCGAAGCGGCGTCCGAGAGACTGCGCAGGATGTCCGGTGGCCGGTACGAGTTCGTGCACTCCGACGCGGCCGACACCCGGGGCCGACGCGGTGGCCTGGGACTCGACATCCACGACGAATACACCGGTGTGGTGCGGTCGACGAAAACCCTCTCCGGCGGTGAGTCCTTTCAGGCGTCGCTGGCGCTGGCGCTGGGCCTCGCCGACGTCGTCGCGGCAGAAGCCGGTGGGCTGGTGCTCGACACGATGTTCATCGACGAGGGGTTCGGGACTCTCGACGCGGACTCGCTCGACGCGGTGATGGGTGTGCTCGACGAATTGCGCGCAGGCGGCCGTGTCGTCGGGGTGGTCAGCCACGTGGACGAGATGCGCCAGCGGATCCCGAGCCGGCTCCACGTCATCCGTGGCCGGTCGGGATCCACTGTGCAGGTCGCGAGCTGACCCGCCTGAGCCTCGACGGGCTCAGGCGGTGATCCGCGTCAGTCTTGATCCGGGTCGGGCGCCGTGTCGTGGGACGCCTTCGGATCGGCAAATGCCGTGTCGCCCGGGGCAGGCAGGGCCTTCGTCTCGTCGTCGTCCTGGTCGCCGTCGGCCGCCCGGCTGTCGATCTGTTCACCGATGTAGCGGATGACGACGGCGGAGACCGCAGCCACCGGCACCGCCAGGAACGCTCCGACGATGCCGAACAACGACGATCCGGCGGTCACCGCGAGCAGCACCACGGCCGCATGCAGGTTCATGCTTCGCGACTGGAGTACGGGCTGCAGGACGTTGCCCTCTATCTGCTGCACGGCGATGATCAGCGCCAGCACGATGAGCGCGGTGGTGAACCCGTTGGCCACGAGCGCGACCAGCACGGCCAGCGCGCCGGCCACGAACGCACCGACGATCGGGACGAATCCGCCGATGAAAGTGAGGATCGCCAGCACCGGCGCGAGCGGCACGCCGAGGATCACCAGGCCGATGCCGATGAACACCGCGTCGATGAGGCTCACGACCGCCTGGGTCCGAATGAACCCGCCCAGCGTGACCCACATGCGTGTCATCACTTCTTCGAGGTGCCGTCCGGCGTTGGTGCCGCTCACCCGGTACAGCCAGGGAAGGAAACGTGGTCCGTCCTTGATGAAGAAGAACGTGAGCACCAGGACGAGTGCGAACGTGATGAGCAGCGACCCGGCGGTGGTGACCCCGGAGAACACGCCCCCGGCGATGGAGGCAGCGCTGCCCTGGACACGTTCGACCACCGCGTCGACAGCGTTGTCGAGTTGGTCGTCCTGCAGGTTGATGGGCGGGCCCTTCACCCAGTCCTGGACCGTGCTGATGCCTTCGGTGGCCTTGTTGGCCAGATCGGGCACCTGGTTGACCACCGACGGCACGATGCCGGCGATGATGCCGCCTACGATCGCGAAGAACAGCACGAGCGTGATCGACGCGGCCGGTGCGGGCGGGAGTCCGCGTTTGGTCATCGCCCGGGTCGGGGGCCACAGAATGGTCGAGACCACGATGGCGAGGGCGACCGGCAGCACGATCACCCACATCTTCTGGATGATCCAGCCCAGCACGACGGCACCCGCCGCGATCACAACCAGGATCGCGGACCACTTCGCGAGCCACATTCCCCCGGCACCGATGAGGCTGCCGCGGTCGGGTTTCTTCGACGACGTCGAGGCGGGGTTCGTACCCCATGGGCTGGGTTTCGATTCGGTCAACGCTGGTCCTTCCGACATGTCTGTGCGAGTCGACGTGCCCGACGTCCGTAAATCTACGGTCACCACGCCCGGAAGCGGAGCATGAGCGGGTTGTCGGATTTGCCCGATCGAGAGTCCCCGTTCGTGGCAGTCTCGAAACGTGACGTATGGAACGGGCATGTCCCGGAGAACTCGGGCTTCGATAATGCTGGTCGCGGTGGCTGTTGCCGGTGCTCTCACCGCGTGCAGCTCGGACGACGCGCCGATGGAGGACGGGGTGCGTTCTTCGGCAAGCGAGGCTGCGACGAATGTGCAGGAGCAAGCAGGCGGGGTCCTGTCCTCGGTTCAGCAGGCAGCCTCCGATGCCGCCGACAAAGCCGGGGAAGTGTTCGACGACGCCAAGATGAATGCGTTCGTGGGCGCCTTCCGTGCCGGCTACCCGCAGTTGGCCGCCGACCGGGAAACCTCCTCGATCGAGTCCATCGTCACCGAGACGTGTCCGTTGATCGACGACGGGGCGACTGATCAGGAAGTCAACAAGAAGGTCGGCGAACTCGCCGCCGACGGGTCGTCCGTGCCCGACGACGAGCAGGCCGCGCGGATCGCACAGTTGGTGCGGGTTGCGTGCGGATGAGATGACTGCGCGGGGTCTGCGTAGAATATTGAACCCGTGAGCCTTACCCTCGGAATCGTCGGTCTTCCCAACGTCGGCAAGTCGACGCTTTTCAACGCGCTGACCAAGAACGATGTGCTGGCTGCGAACTATCCGTTCGCCACCATCGAGCCCAATGTGGGCGTGGTCGAACTGCCCGATCCGCGGCTGAATCGCCTGGCGGAGATCTTCGGTTCGCAGCGCATCCTGCCCGCCACCGTGTCGTTCGTCGACATCGCCGGCATCGTCAAAGGTGCTTCCGAGGGCGCGGGCCTGGGTAACAAGTTCCTCGCAAACATCCGTGAAGCCGACGCCATCTGCCAGGTCGTCCGCGTGTTCGCCGACGACGACGTGATCCACGTCGACGGTCGCGTCGACCCGCTCGCCGACATCGAGATCATCGAGACCGAGCTGATCCTCGCCGACATCCAGACCCTCGAGAAGGCGCTGCCGCGTCTCGAGAAGGAAGCGAAGAAGAACAAGGATCTCAAGCCGCAGTACGAGGAAGCCGTCAAGGCGCAGGCAGTCCTCGACGAGGGCGCGACGCTGTTCTCGAAGAAGGACACCCTCGACTACGCGCTGCTGCGCGAGCTCAACCTCATGACCACCAAGCCGTTCCTCTACGTCTTCAACGCCGACGAGGCCGTGCTCACCGACGACGCAAAGAAGCAGGAACTGCGTGATGCGGTTGCTCCCGCCGACTGCGTGTTCCTCGACGCCAAGGTCGAGTCCGAGTTGATCGAACTCGAGCCGGAAGAAGCTCAGGAACTGCTCGACTCGATCGGTCAGGACGAGCCGGGCCTGGCTTCCCTCGCGCGGGTCGGCTTCCACACCCTCGGCCTCCAGACCTACCTCACGGCGGGTCCGAAGGAGGCGCGCGCGTGGACCATCCATCAGGGCGATACCGCTCCGCAGGCCGCCGGCGTCATCCACTCCGACTTCGAGCGCGGCTTCATCAAGGCTGAGATCGTCTCGTTCGACGACCTCGACGCCGCCGGTTCGATGGCTGAAGCCAAGGCCCGCGGCAAGGTCCGGATGGAAGGCAAGGACTATGTCATGGCCGACGGCGATGTCGTGGAGTTCCGCTTCAACGTGTAGTTCCTGACCTCTGAGATTTGCGCGTCATTCGTGAGTTGCGCGATCCGACGAAGGACAGTGACGTTGTTCCGTGCCGGAAGTGGGTGGGGTTCTGGTCGAACATGTGACTGGAATCCGTCGTATCGGGGGCATTTGTCTGCATGACCGCTATCCTGATTCCGGTGGCACGTTCCACCGTGCGCTTCCACGTGACGACCACGTGAATCATCGCGGAGAGGCCTGAGCAGTCAGGACATGTCCGGATGGAGTGCGGCGTATCGATACGCCAACTTCATTTCGCCGATGCCCGGCATCGGCTGACGAAAGGACGTGACATGTCTTCGAAGGACGAGAAAAACCTGACGCAGGTGCTCGACAAGATCTCGAAGATGGAAGAGCCGCGGCGGGCGGCCGTGCAGCAGGTGCACGACATCATCGTGGCCACGGCCCCCACCCTGAAGCCGCGGATCTGGTACGGAATGCCTGCCTACGCGAAAACGGCCGGCACCCCCGCGCTCGTGACGCTGCGCAATGACGAACGCTTGAACCTCGCGATCACCGAGAAGGCTGCGTTCCGACCTGCAGGCGGGGTGGACGGGGCGCTGATGCCCGCTGCGTGGTACTTCGAGACCGTCGACGAGGACACCGCGAAACGCATCGCCGAGATCGTTCGTTCGGTGGTCGAGTAAGCGAGGTCTTGCCCTCGTTGACGGCGACCGATATCACGGGTCGTCTTCGGCGAAAGTCGAGGCACGACGTAGCTCCAAGGTGGCGTGTGAAGCTGCTTCCCGATCGAATGTTGCTGGGTAGCATCGCTTCACACGCTGTCCGGCTTTGAAATGCGGTGGACACTCCGCTTCGACCTGTGGCGGGGATCGGCCCCGCTACGGGTTGACACCGGCTGTGGTTGCAGGCAGATCGAGTGCTGCCTCGTGCAGTCGGCAATAGTGCCAGTGTTCGACGATCTGGCCGATGACCACGATGATGAGGAGAAGCCCCAGGAACTCTTTCACTGACCGCCCTCTTCGTCCGGTGCCGGGTGCTGTCAGGGGAATTTCGGACTACGCAGCTGTTGCGTTTCATATCGCGACAAAGGCCGCGTGGAGCAGAGTCGGCAGACAGGGCCTAGGAAATCGGTGCTTCATCCAAGGTGCGTCGCGTGACGAATCGACGCGGTACGCCGGTCAGGGGATCTGTGAACTCCACTTCCCGCGCGAGCAGTTGGAGGGGCAGGGAATAGTCGTCCGGCGCCTCGGGCAACAGTTCGGGATACCAGCGATCGCCCAGAATCCCGATGCCGAGCGCCGCGAGATGCACCCTCAACTGGTGCATCCGCCCTGTGCGGGGACGCAGGATCGTATGCAGCACAGCGCGTCCGGAGACGCTCACGCCGGACCCGAGCACGTCGATCAGCGTCTCCGCGTTGGGTTCACGGGCGTCGTCGACCACGCACCGGAGTTCTCCGCGCCGGACGGCGATGTGGTTGCGGTAGAGGAGAGGAAGCGTGTGTTCGCCGAGTACCGGTGCGCTGGGATCCCACGCCGCCGGCTGGGCCGACACCGCCTCGTAGACCTTCGTGACCTGCCGCTTCTCGAACAGTGATTGGTACGCACCGCGAGTGTCGGGCCGGGCAGAGAACATCACCACACCGGCCGTGGCGCGGTCGAGACGATGGATGGGGGTCAGGTCCGGGTTGTCGAGACGGACCCGCAGCCGGACGAGTGTGGACTCTTGCAGGTACCGACCACCCGGAGTGGTCGGAAGAAAGTGCGGCTTGTCGATCACGACGAGGTCGTCGTCGCGATGCAGGATTTCCTCGCGAAACGGAATCGGCTCCTCGACCGGGAGGTCGCGGTAGTACCAGATGAACGGGTGTGTACCCAGCGCCGTGTGGCGGCGGATCGGGTGTCCGTCGCGGCCCACGATCTCGCCGGCATCGAACCGCCGGTACAGCTCGTCGGGGTCCAGATGGCCGAATCTCGTCACCGTGTACTCGGCGATCGTCTCCCACGGCCCTGACATCGGGACGTGCAGCCGCGTCGGTCCCACACCGTCTCTGACGGGCAGTGGTGAGGGCATCGGCACACGAACATCATCCCACCGTCGACCGGCGTCGCCGCGCTGCGGGTCCTCTCCGGATGGGCGACGGATTCGTCAGATATGCCCGGGCGTGGGTCCGTCCGCCTCGTTCCGCACGCCGGTGTCGGCGAACGTCCGGAGCACCGAGGTGAACAGGTCTGGATCCTCGATGTTCCACGGATGATGCATCCCGGGTGCGACCCAGGTCTGCAGTTGAGGTAACGCCTGTCCCAGCGCAGCGAAGGAATCGCGTACGGAACGCTGCTCCTTCTCGCCCGCGAGGGCCAACATCGGTCCGGAGTACGCGAAAGGCTCGGAAGGAAGCCCGCTTTCGGCGACCTCCCGGAATATGCGACGGTTGGTGTCCGGGGCGACACGGACGGCAGAATCGACGTACAGATCCCGGTCTTCGGCCGGAATGCCGAAGGCCGCAGCCTGTGCTCGCCAGTACCATCGCCTGCGCCACAACGGGATCTGGGGCGGAATGAGGAACCGCTCGAGCGGCGTCAGTCCGGTGAGGGCGACGCCCGTGATCATGCAACTCCGAACGACTCGAGGATGCCGGTGAACGAGATGGACCGCGACGAACCCGCCGAGTGACAGTCCGGCGACGTGTGCGGTACCGCCGATCGCGTGCTCACGGATGATCTCGGCGATGTCGTCGGCCGCACCGCGCATCCCGGGCCACCGGCAACCGTAGCGCTCGCCGAGCGCCGGCAGATCCGGGGTCAGCACATGACGATCTGGGAGGCGTTCGATCTGCGGGCCCCACATCCAGCCCCCGGCATTGTTGCCGTGGAGTAGGACGATCGTCTCGCCTGTTCGAGTGCCGTGTTCCAGACCCCAGTGGTCAGATCCGGTCACTGGACGAGATCCGTCCCGCTATAGTGCTGTCCCCGAGCCGAATACGAGTTACGCGACGTCGCCGCAGGGTCCGCGTACGAGAGAAGTTCCAGGCACGGCTTCACGGCGCCACTGTATTGGTCCCCCATCGCACATGTCGAGTATCGGTTCCGTGCACCTCTGGTCGCAGGACGGCCCACCGTGGTTGAGTGGGCGCATGGCTTCACTCCAGGCGGCCTTGCTGAAGAGGTCGGCGCGCAAGAACGCCGAGCGCGACGGACACGTGGTGCTGCGACCTGTCGGCGACGGTGCCGATACGCAGTTCCCCCTCACCTATATCCGGATCGGGCCGAGCGGGGGAGTGCCCGTGCTCATCGTGCCGGGTGGGCCGGGCCTTGCTTCCGTCGTGCCTTATCAGCGTCTGCGGCGTCGAGCAGAGCGTGACGGTCTCGACGTCCTGATGGTGGAGCATCGCGGCGTCGGGTTGTCGCGCCTCGACGAGCACGGCAACGATCTGCCGAGCGAAGGCATCACGATCGACAACGCCGTCGACGACCTCGAGGCCGTCCTCGACCATGCAGGGGTCGAGCGTGCGATCGTCTACGGGTCGTCCTACGGCACGTACCTCGCGCAGGGCCTCGGGGTCCGCTACCCCGATCGGGTGGCGGGAATGATCCTCGATTCGCCGATGCTGTCCGTGGCGGAAGATATCGAGGCAGCGCGCGCGTACCGGCGTGGTCTGTTCCTCGAGGGCACCGACCGCGACCTGGAACCGGTCTCCGAAGCGGTGCGTACCGCACTCGCGCGCGGCGTGCCGGCGGAGGAGATCAGCGTGGTCGTTCAGATCGCATACGAGTATGCGGGTCCGGAGATTCTCCGGCAGTTGCTCACCCAGCGGAGCAACGGGCGGTCGCGGCGCATCTGGAACAAGGTGGCGACGGCAGGATCGGCCGAGATAGACGGCAGGGGAGCGCCGTTCTACTACGAACCCGATCTTGTCTCTCGCATTGCCTTTCGCGAGCTCGGATACGGGCTGCCGCCCGACGGTGAACTGCTCGACCCGCAGGCGATGTTCGTCGCTGCCGCCGCGCGACATCCTCACTTCGTGGCGGAACCGTTCGACTTTCCCTCGCAGATTTCGTCATTCTCGTGGCCGACGGCGGTGATCTCCGGTGGTCGCGACTTGCGGACGCCACGTCCGACCGCGGAAAAGATCGTAGATCTCGTACCGAACGCGGTGCTGGTACCGATCGCCGACATGGGGCACAGTGCGCTGGATTCGCATCAGCTCGCCGCGGTGTATGTGACAAAGATGATGGCGGACAACAAGTCCGGATCCCTGGTAGGGATGGAGCGCTACATCGCCGGGCTTCCTCACCGAGGGGCCGCGAACCTGATGCGACGAGCGATCACCGGCGCGGTTCTCCTCGGCAGGTCGACTGCCGCGGTCGCGTCTCGACTGCCCTCCCGCGCACGCTCCTAGCGGCGCCCGGGATCCAAGAAGAAACCAGCGGTCGCATCCGGAAACCACGCGGTTCGCCGACGTCGTGCCCGTCCGGCACGGTCCCGGGGCGGCCGTCTGCGGAACCCCGGGACCGTGCACTACGGCGGCTCAGGTGTTGCCGAACAACTCTTTCAGAGTGTCCGCGATCCGGACGGGGCAGTCGTCGCGCAGCGCGAAGTCCACGTCGGTACCGGCGAGTTCGACGGAGATCCGGGTGATCAGCGCGTTGTCTTCTTCGATGCTCAGGTGATGGGTGATGCGCGTGAGAACACCTGCCGCCAGGGTCTCGTGGTCCGTGACCGTGTTCTTCAGGTCTACGCGCACGTACTTGCCGATGTGGGAAAGGTTGAGATCTTGGTGCGGTATTTCGTTCTTCGCCATGCGAGAAAATCTACTTCACCGACCGGCGCATGCCGTCTGTTTCCTCCGGCCATGACCGGATTCGTGTATGTGAGAACGAATACGTGGCGGGCGCCTAGCGAATCCAGTACTGGAGCACAGGCTCCTCCCCGAGCAGTGTGGAGCCCTCGGTGATGGCGAGCGCATCAGGCGAAAGCTGGTATTGCACAGCACCGTTGGTCGCTGTGAAACCGTTTCCGGAAGCGACGGGGTCGTCGATCTCTATCGATGCTCCGTCGGCGACACGCACCCCTTTGTAGTACAGCCGTCCCACTCCGGTCTCGCACACCACGACGAGCGACTCGGTGGTCTGCCCGGCGGCGACAGCGGCATTGGTGTGGTTGCAGCGTGCCTGAGGGACACCGACGAACCCCTGGGCGTCCGTGTTGTCGAGCGTGGGACTCGAGGGCGCGGCTCCCGCAGCCGGGGGCGCCGTGCCGGGGGCGGGATTGCCCGTCGGAACGAGTTCGAGGCCGTCGATCCGCAATGCGACATCTTCCGGAAGGACGACCACGTAGCTGTCGCCCTCCACGTTGTCGTTGGCCAGGAGGCACGTGAAGTCCCCCGTCAAGCACGACAGGCGCTCCCAGTAACCGCCGTAGGACCGGGTGGGACGTACTGCGTATTCGCCCGGTGCGATGTCCACCCCGACTTTCAAGATCCCGTCGGTCGGCAGGGTCTGCGGCTCCGCAGTCGTGGATTCGGTCGCTGCCGGCGGTGGCGCGGATGCGGTGGGCGAGTCTGCGGTGACGGTGACCGTGCGTGCCGGCGAAGCGGCGGCCACCGTCTCATCGCCCGCGGAGTTCGAGTCGCGAACGAGCACGACGGCGAGGCCGGCGACAGTCGCGATGAGCGCAGCGACGATCACTCCGCCCACAACCCACGGCCACTTCGGCCGCCGGGGTGGCTGCTCGAACGGGGGCGGTCCGTACCCGTACCCATACCCATCGGGGGGAGGTTGCGTCGACATCCGTATTCCTTCGGTCGGGCGGGTGCTGTCCTTTCCGGGATATCGGTGTCCAGGTGGGGCTGTTACGGCCGCGCACGACGCGGTTCGGTTCCGGTCGGTCTACGGTTCCGGCGGCCACTGTGCCCGCGTCGTGATGTGCGTGTGCAACCGAAGGGTCGCGGGGGAGGGATGGCGCGTGCCCATCGCCAGTCCGATCGGGCGGTCGGCGATGCCGCTCACCCGCACCGTCGCGAGGCCACGCGGTGAGATCTCCGCTCGCGGCAGGAGAGCAATGCCGAGTCCCTGCGCGACGAGTGCGCGGATCGTGTCGAACTCGCTGATTTCGAAAGCGATATAGGGGTCGAATCCAGCTGCGCGACAGTAACTGTCGAGTTCGGTGCGGACGTGGTATGCAGGTGGGCTCGCGATGAAGTGTTCGTCGGCGAGCTCGCCGAGGTCGACTCGGTCTCGCTCCGCGAGCGGGTGGGTGTCGGCGACATGAAGCAACAACGGTTGACTGCCGAGGGGAGTGACGAAGAGATCCTCCGGTGGAGGGATCATCACGGCCAGATCGAGTCGGCCGTCTCGGACCATCGCTGCCAGTGCTTCACCGTGTGCCTGAACGAGGTGGAGGCGAATGCGGGGGGCGTCGCGATGGAATTCGGCGAGCAGCGACGGGACGCTGACCGGCCCGAGTGTCAGGGGGAAGCCGAACCGGACGACACCGCTGTCGGGATCGGCGTGGCTGCGCACGGTCGTGATCGCGTCGTCGAGGTCCCGGATCGTCTCCCGGGTGCGCTCGTGCAGTTCACGCCCGGCCGTTGTCAGCGCCACTCCGCGTCCTACCTGCTGGAACAGGGATACGCCCATCGCGTGCTCGAGGGCTTTGATGCGGCGGCTGACCGACGACTGCGGCACGCCCAGCCTGTCCGCAGCATGTGTGATGTGCCCCTCTCTCGCTGCGGCGTCGAACGCAGCGAGCAGTGGCACTACCGAGGCCGTCTCGTCGGAGAGAAACCGATCCATATTCGGATCGTATGCCAGCGAGGATTTCATTGGACGGAATAGTCACCTGGCGCGCACTCTGGAAGCACCTCGATACGGAAGCAGGTGTGCAGACGTGCAGGAGATTCGCGCCACCGGTGGGCCGACACAACCGGAGATCTACGACGCCGTACTGATCGGCGGCGGCATCATGTCCGCGACGCTGGGGGCGTTGCTCACCCGACTCGAGCCCGACTGGTCGGTCCTCGTTCTCGAGCGCCTCGACGACACGGCGGCCGAAAGCAGTGCCGCCTGGAACAACGCCGGAACCGGCCACGCGGGATTTTGCGAACTCAACTACATGCCAGATCCCGGCGATCCGTCCCGGGCCGCAGAAATCGGGCGGCAGTTCCGGATCTCTCGTCAGTTCTGGGGGTCACTCGTCGGATCCGGTGATCTCGCGGCGTCGTTCACGAATACGACACCCCACATGAACGTGGTGTTCGGGGAGCAGGACGTCCGCTATCTGCGGCAACGATACGAAACACTGCGCCGGTCGCCGCTGTTCTCGGACATGGAATACACCGAGGATCCCGACATCATCGCGCGATGGGCACCGCTGCTGATGGACGGTCGAACCGGGTCCGGTGCTGTCGCGGCCACCCGCAACGAGCGCGGCACCGACGTCGACTTCGGCGCCCTGACCAGGGGTTTGCTCAAAGGAATGCTCGAATCCGGCGCGGAAGTTCGGACGGGCCACGAGGTGACGCGGCTACGCCGCGATCGAGACGGACGATGGACCGTGTCGGGACGAGGCAACACCGAGGACGGCCGGTTCACGGTCCGCTCCCGGTTCGTTTTCGTCGGGGCAGGAGGGTACGCACTCACACTCCTCCAGAAAGCACGCCTCCCGGAGGTTCGTGGTTACGCGGTCTTCCCGATCGGAGCGCAGTTCCTTCGCACCGACAACCCCGATCTGGTGTCCCGTCACGACGCGAAGGTCTACAGCCAGGCGGACGCAGGCGCACCGCCCATGTCGGTGCCGCACCTCGACAAGCGGGTGGTCGATGGCCACGGCGCGTTGATGTTCGGCCCGTACGCCACCTTCAGCACGCGTCTGCTCAAACACGGCCGGCTCACCGACCTGCTCACAACGATTCGACTGCACAACATCTGTTCGCTTCTCGCGGTGGGCATCCGGAACGTGTCGCTGGTTCGCTACCT
Source organism: Rhodococcus sp. NPDC058639 (assembly GCF_042717545.1). Lineage (NCBI taxonomy): Bacteria > Bacillati > Actinomycetota > Actinomycetes > Mycobacteriales > Nocardiaceae > Rhodococcus > Rhodococcus sp. NPDC058639. Next base: position 455,609 of record NZ_JBHXRF010000003.1, on the reverse strand, counting down.
CGTCGGACAGCTTCTGGCTACACCGGAACGGAAGTTCGGTCAGCTGCAACGGTTTCATCCGGCAGCGTCGCCCGGCGATTGGTACCCGATCGACGCGGGTCAGCGCGCACAACTGATCAAGCCGGATCGGCGCAAGGTGGGAGTGCTGACGTTCGGAACCGAGATCGTCACCGGTGCGGACGGTTCCATCGCGGGTCTGCTGGGGGCGTCACCCGGGGCGTCCGTCGCGCCCGCCGCCATGGTCGACGTGCTCACCGCGTGTTTCCCCGACCGTGTTCGCCACTGGGCGGCGACGCTCCAGCAGTTGATGCCGGGACTCGCGCGGTCCGGTAGCGCCGGTGAAGAACCGTCGGAGAGTCGAGTGTGAACGGATGATGGGGTTCGACGGACCCGTGACTGTCCGCCGGCTCAGCCGGCGGCAGCGAGGACTTGCTGTTCCAGGGCCGGTCGGGGCGCGAGGATGGCCGAGTCCAGGAGTGTCTCGGCCTGGTCGTCCGGAATGGACAGTGCCAGGCAGAGCTCGGTGAGAACACCGTTGCGCGCGGACCGGAGCATCTTCTTCTCACCCAGTGAGAGTCCACACCGGTGCTCACGGCGAGTCAGGTCTCGGACGACGCCTGCGGTGACGAGGAGGTCGCCGAGCCTCAACTTGTCCTGGTGGTCTTTGAACCTGCGCGACCAGCCGTTGTCTTCGGGGGGTGTGGGTGCGTGGAGAACGTCGAAGAGATCTTTGAGTTCCGTGGTGTCGTAGATTTCGCGGAGCCCGAGTTCCTCCGCCTTGGCGACGGGCACGTCGATCGTGAGATCGGACCTGTGGACGGCGAGCCGGAGATACGACAGTCGAGTGGTCTTGATCGTCCGGTCGAAGATCTCGATGACGGTTGCTGGGCCGTGGTGGGGATGGACAACGATTTGACCGGTCGAGAACTGCATGGGGACTGCTTTCTTGTGCACACGGACGTCGGAATCGACCGTCCGGTGGGCGTTTATCGCGGCACCGAAACGATTGTCGCGCCATCTGCGGGGAAACGCAGTGACGTAGACACGGGGCGCCGCACCCATACGGATGGACGTGCCGGAGCCCGCGAGCCGACTCTTCTATTGTCCCACTGGACCGACACGTCGTGCCGGGTGAGATCTCTCACGCGGTGTGCGTCACGGCCGCATCCCCGCCACGAATATCGAAACAAGTTGCGGGACAAGGCCGGGCGTCGCCTCGCGAATCGCTTCGGGCTGGGGGCGGGTGATCATACCGATTGCGAGGACGAGTTCGAGTGCGCCGAGATCCGGGCGGACGAGTCCCTCGGATCGTGCAGCGGCGAGCAGTTTCTCGACCCCGGCGAGCGTTCGCGCCTGTGAATCCCGGACAGGCCCGGAGATCTCGTCTGCGACGAAATCGGCCAGTGCCGCGGCCAGGGCGCCCAGATCCAAATCCACGAGCCGGTGGACGAAGTCGACCCACGCGGTGTCCGGAGCGCTGCCGATCAGATCGAGTGCCTCGTCGGCGGCGTCCTGGATCTCGCCGAGGATGGACAGCGACACCTCGTCGGCCAGTGCGGACCGCGACTCGAAGTTTCGGTACAGGGTGGCGATCCCCACTCCCGCGGCCTCGGCGATGTGCTCGAGCGCGACGTCGCTTCCTTCTGCGGCGAACAGGCGCCGTGCTTCCCGGACTATCGCCTGACGACGCTTGGCGGCATCGGAACGCATGAGTTCTCTTTCTTCGGGGTGCCGGTGATGGCTGCACGAGGGAACGGGTCGTGGTCCATTTGACACCAGAACCTTAACCGGAGGATTATCTTCCGCTATAATCGGAGGAATGTCATCCGGTTAGTCCCGGTTTCTTGTGAAAGAAGAGTCGATGTCCCACCCCACCGCCGATACGCCCGCTCGTGACGCGGACCCGTCCACCGTCGTGAACAGGCGCAAACCCCACTCGGCGTTCATGCTGCTGGGCATGACCGCCGGCCTCGGCGTGATCTTGGTACTCCTGCTGATGGTCTTCATCATGCCGTCGCTCGAGAGCGGGGCACACGACCTGAGCGTCGGCCTGGCTGGGACGCCCGGGGTTGTCGACGACTTCGAGCAGGCCCTCGTGACCGCCGCTCCCGACGCGTACGCACCCCAGCGGTACGACTCGGAACAGGATCTGCGCGACGCCATCCTCGACCGCGAGGTCGTCGGAGGGTTCGTCGTCGAAGACTCGGGGGTGCACGCGCTGGTCGCCAGTGCCGGTTCGGCCACCATCTCCGGCACACTCGCCGGTACGGCCAACGCTGTGGGCCAGGTGACGGCCTCGCCGGTCACGGTGGAGGACGTGGTCCCGCTCCCAGCATCGGACCCGACCGGTGTCGGAATCGGCGGATTGGCCTTCCCTCTCGTGTTCGGCGGCATCGTCCCGGTCGTCGCGTTCCGCAAAATTCTCCCGCGCAGCAACGGCTGGTACCTGGCGGGGCTGTTCACCTTCGCCGCCGTCGGTGGGACCATCGTCGCCGCCGTTCTCACCTATGCGTTCGGCAGCGTGGACACGGGATTCTGGGCAGTGGCAGGTTCTATCGCCATGGGGATTGCGGCACTGGCGTTCCCGCTGGCCGGGCTCCAGAAGCTGTTCGGGGCCAAAGGTTTCACCATCGGTGCGATGGCGATGATGTTCCTCGGAAATCCCCTCGCCGGAATCTCCACGACCTCGGCGTGGCTCCCGAGCGGGCTCGGCACGTTCGGCCAGATTCTTCCCCCCGGCGCAGCCGGAACCCTCGTCCGTTCCGCGGCCTACTTCCAGGGGGCGGGCGGGCTCGTGGCGGCGTGCACTCTCGCGGCATGGATCGTCGTCGGACTGGCGCTGTATGTGATCGGCATGCGCCGCACCCGGGTGGAAGCGCCGGTGACTGCCTCTCCCGTTCCGGCAACCTGAAGGCCGAAAACCGTTTGTCCCGCTCGGCCCCCGCGCGTACCGTCCTTTCGGTTAGCCGTGCAAACGATCGAGGAGACACACCGCATGGACGCGATCACCCAGCGGGACATCAGAGCCTCGTTCGTCAACTGCTCCAAAGGGGAGGCCAAGCGGCTGCCGGCGCCCCGCGACCTTGCCGACCGGCCCTGGGAGGACCTGGATTTCCTGGGATGGACCGACCCCGCGTACCCCGGCCGCGGATACATCGTCGTACCCCGCGAGACCGGTCTCGTCGGGATCGCGATGCGATTCGAACCGAACGGTTCCGGTAAGTCGCAGATGTGCACGGTGTGTCTGACCACCCACACGCGAGGCGGGATCGCCCTGATGAGTGCCGGGAAGGTCGGTGACGCGGGTCGCGCAGGCAACACTCTCGGCACCTATATGTGCATCGACCTGGCATGTTCGCTGTATGCGCGGGGCAAGAAGAAGCCCGCACTCGGAAGCCGGTACCGCGAGGATCTCGGCCCCGAAGAAAAGATCGCGCGTGTTCGCGAGAATCTCCACGCGTTCGTGGACGGGCTCTTTCACTGACGGTTTCGTGCAGCCTCGCGGGCAGTCGTGTTCCGGGACGCCGCCGCATTGTTTGGCATGATCGGTGGTGCCCCGGACGGTGCGGGTTTCCACGGTGACGACGAGCAGGAGCCACGGGTGTCGCAAGCAAAAACAGATACGGCCCCCACTCGGCGTCGCGGCGCCGGACCGCGGATCGCCGGGGCCGTCGCCGACGCGGTCGCCCGGGGATATTCCGCGCTGGCCCTGACGCCGGTTCCCGGCGCACTCGTGGTTCGGGCCGTGTTCGAGCGTGACGCGAAGCGGCTCACGGCGAAACTCGACGAGGGAGCCCCCGAGACACAGTTCGTCGGGGGTCTCCGGTATCGGGAGGGAGACGTGGACGCCTGCCTGGATGTCTACAGTCCCACCGGAACCACCTCGGTGCTCCCGACGATCGTCTGGGTGCACGGCGGAGCGTGGATCGCCGGTAGCCGCGCCGACTACGCCGGTTACTACCGGCGCCTGGCGGACGCCGGGTTCACCGTCGTTTCGGTCGGCTATTCACTCGCGCCGCGACATCGTTACCCCGCCGCGGTCCAACAGTTGGCGGACGCACAGCGCTACTTGCTCGACCACGCCGAAGAACTGCACATCGACACCGACCGCATCGTTCTGGCGGGAGATTCGGCCGGCGCTCAGCTGACGGCTCAGCTCGCACTGGCTGTGACGGATCCGTCCTACGCCGCCGCGCTCGGTGTCACGCCTCACTTCGCGTCCGGCCAGGTCAGGGGCGTGGTTCTCAATTGCGGAATCTACAACGTGGCCGCCTTGGACGGCGGCAGCGACCTGGTCCGCTGTGGTGTCGAGCAGGCGATGTGGGCCTACCTCGGGGAACGGAAGTTCGCGGAGTCGGAGGCCGCGCGGCAGATGTCGACTCTCGATCTCGTCACCGCGGACTTCCCGCCCACCTACATCACCGGCGGCAATGCCGACCCACTCACCGCGACGCAGTCGCGACCGTTTGCGGAGAGGCTGACCGGCCTCGGCGTCGACGTGGATTCGCTGTTCTACCCGGACGGCCACGAGCCGGCACTGGAACACGAGTACCAGTTCGACCTCTCCACCCTCGACGCCCGGGACGCGCTCGCGCGCACGATCGGCTTCGTCCGGAAGGTGACCGCCTGAGCGGTCACCGGCCGGACGGCGCGGGGGTCACCGTGCGGCGAGGTCGCTCACCACGCGTTCCGCGAGCGGCCGCGACGAGGCCGGATTCTGACCCGTGTACAACGTGCGGTCGACCACCAGGTGCGGCTGCCACGCGTCTCCCGAGGAGAACAGGGCACCGGCTTCCTGAAGCCGGTCCTGCAGAAGCCACGGTGCCTTGCCGGCCAGCCCGGCCTGCACTTCCTCGATGTTCGTGAAGCCGGTCAGCTTGTAGCCCTCGAACAACCAGCGGCCTCCGGAGGCGAAAGCGGGCAGGAGGGCGGCGGGGGCGTGGCACACCATCGCGACGACCTTCCCCGATTCGATGAAGTGACGCACGAGTTCACCGAAGCGCTCGTCGACGGCAAGGTCCTGCATGGGCCCGTGACCTCCGGGGACGAACAGCAGGTCGTAGTCGGCGGCGTCGACGTCTTCGAGGACTGCCGCGCCGGCCAGCGTCGGCTGAAGTTCTTCCAGGGCCTTCTTCAGTTCCGCGGCGCGGTCCTCGCCGCCCGCTGCATCGGGCTCGAGACTGGCCTGGTCTACCACCGGCGTACGACCGCCCGGCGTGGCGACCGTGATGTCGTAACCGGCCTGGTCGAACACGGTGTACGGCTCGACCAGCTCTTCGGCCCAGAACCCGGTGGGATGCTGCGAGCCGTCGCTCAGCGTCCAGTGGTCGGCTGCGGAGACCGCGAAAAGCACGTTGGTCATGATGGTCCTCTCCGGTTGATTCCCCGTTCTGCCGCGTACCCACTCGGGGTGCGGCGGACACGGGGCACTGCACGAACGGCGATCGCCGGGCCCGGATACTCCGGACCCGGCGACCCGCTGGGGTTTGCGCCCATGTTTCGGACTAGCTGAGCACCTCTTGGGCGATGGCCGCGAGGCGCGTCTGGGCGGCGGACACGACGCCGTGACGATTCTTGTGTGCTTCCTCGTACGCAACAATTGCGCGGATGTCGGACGCTTCGGTGAGTTCCTTGACCGCTGCGACGGCGCTGCTGACGTTGAGCTTGTCGTAATCCTCGATCGGCAACTCGTCCGCAGTGAGGACACCCGATGCGGTGCGCACCCGGTGCAGGGCTTCCGCCGTGCCGTCGGCGCCCTCGCGCCGACTGACCCGTTCCGCCGTCTCGAGAGCCGAATCCCGGCTGGCGCCGAGGGTCTTGGCCGCGACGTCACCGGCGTGTGCGCCGCGCGTCAGGATCGACTCGATCCGCGGACGGGTCGAGCGGGCGGCGTCGATCGCGCGGTCCAGGCCACGGGTGGACCAGTTGACCGGGGTATTCATCAAGCGCACCGCCGCGCCGGCTGCCGCCTGAAGAGGGGTGCGCCGCAAGGCTGCGGGCCCGCCGAGCGCTTCTTCGGCGATCACGGTGGTCAGCCACTCGACAGTCGCGCTGTGCGCCTTGATGAGTTTGTCCGCGAGCGACACGATCGACGAGTTGCCGTCCGCCGTCGCCAGCGCCTTGACGTAGCGGGCGCGGTCGAGCAGTTGATGTTCGAGAGCGAGGTCACCGAGCAACGCTTCGTCGAACGGCTGCGCCTGTTCGGTCAGCGTCTTGACGGCGGTGGTCGCCCGGCCGAGGACCGGGCCGATCACGTCGGGCAGCCCGCCGAGGTCGCGGATGGCTTCCTCGATCGCAATGGCGCGAACGCGGCAGTTCTGAGCGTTCTCGGTCAGCTCCCGGCGCACCGCTTCGGTACGAGCCTGCGCGACACGGGTCTCTGCCACCTGGGTTTCGGCGTGGGTGAGCTGGTGCAAGGTGCGGAGCTGGGTGAGCAGCGCCGCGGTGTTGGTCTGGGTCATCGTGTGTTGCTCCTTCGCGCTTGGGGTCGATGGGCTCCAGCGATGTCACTTGTCACGGCTACCCGGCGAGAGTGATCCCTAACATCGCGTGATGCAGGACACAATCGAGTACGCTTGACCCAGCAGAAATTTCCTTTCACGGCCCGGTCTCCCGGGCCAGGGGCGTGCGCGCGTTGTTTAGGGGCGCGACGTCCGGGGCATAGCTCCCAGCACGTCGGTGAGCCAGAGAACCTACGAGATCGAGCCGCAAGGCCTCTCCGGTGTTCTGCTCGGCACTCGAGTGAGACGAAAATGGAGACAGCGAATGACGACCGTAGTACCCCCTAGTCCGTTGGCGGGTCCGAAAAGTCCCAATAGTCCGGGTTCTTGGGCGCAGTCGAGCGTCGCCGGTACGCGGCACAGTGCGCCGGATCTGTCGGAAACCGTGTTCGTCGAGCATTCCTGGGCCGGCCCCACGCTGTTCGCGTGCCTGATGCTGCTGGGGGGCATCGCCGGAGGGGTCCTCATGGGATCCCTCGGTGCGGGCATGGCGTTCGCCGCGATGATCGGTGGTCTCGCAGCACTCCTCGTCGCCTGTCTCTGACCCGGATCGTCGTCGCCGCGCAAGGCGGAGAGATCCGGCTCACGGGGCCCGGGCCACGCACGGCACTTCCGTTTGGCATTTCCGCTGCGGGCCGGCATGCGGACGTGCACTATCTGTTCATGTCGGCGCCGTGGGATGAGGACGGCGGCTTCGCGTGGGAGCGCCGCGAAGCCGGCCACAGCTGGGAACAGATCGGTAGCGAGCTGGGATGCCCGCCGCACGTCGCCGAGGAGCTCGGGGAGAGATACCGGGCGGAGATCGATCGGCTGACGATGCGCGACCAGATTCCGCTGTTCGACCTTCCCGAGTGACGTCGTCCGCGCTGCAATCCTGTCCTGCGAGCCCGGCCCGTCATCGAGTCTCGTGTGGTGCGCTCAGGCGGCCCTCGCGTTCGACCTGCACAATCGTTGCGGTGTCCGTCGCATGTGGTAAGCCGTAGCGACGACCGAGTCGACCACGAGGGGGCCCACGCGTGCTCACGCTGCACCGTGCCGAACGCACCGACATCCTTGCCGACGCGCTCGGCGAGTTGCTGACGGCGCCGCTCGACGACCCGTTCGCACGCGACATCGTCGCCGTGCCCGCTCGCGGCATCGAGCGTTGGCTCACACAGCGTCTGTCCACGGTGCTGGGCGCAACCCACACCGACGGTGTCGCCGCCAACATCGACTTCCCGTCGCCGTCCCGGTTGGTGGCAGAGGTGCTCGCCGCCGCGTCGGACACCACCGCCGAAGACGACCCCTGGCTCCACTCCCGAGTGTTGTGGACCGTGCTCGACGTCATCGACGACTCCGTCGGAGAGCCGTGGTGCGCCGCGCTGGCACGGCACCTCGGCCACGGCGCCGACGACCATCGGGCGGGTCGCCGGTATGCGACCGCCGCACATCTCGCCGACCTCCTACGCAGCTACGGACTACAGCGACCGGACATGATCGCCGAGTGGGCGGCCGGGCGGGACACCGACGGAACGGGCGCTCCGCTCGCCGACCACCTCCGCTGGCAGGCCGAATTGTGGCGTCGCGTGCGCGACCGCATCGGCACCGACAGCCCTTCCCAGCAACTCGGCACCCTGTGCGCGCGGTTGCGTGCCGAACCGGAGATCGTCGGCCTGCCCGGCCGCGTGTCACTGTTCGGCCCCACCCGTCTCGACGCGGTGCAACTCGCGGTGGTCTCGGCGCTCGGTGCCCACCGCGACGTCCACCTGTGGGTTCCGCACCCGAGTCCTGCCATGTGGACTGCGCTCGCGGACGGAAAGACTCCGCTGTGTCGCGCCGAGGACGACAGCGCGCTCCGTGTCCGGCACCCGTTGCTCGCAGCGCTCGGGCGCGACGTGCGCGAGTTCGAAAGGCGGCTGTCGGGCCTCGAGGCCACCGAGATCACCCACACGACCCCCGAGCCGCCCGCCACGTTGCTCGGCCGAGTGCAGTCGGACATCCGGGCGGACCGCGCCCCGGAGCCGGGCTCGGCGCAGGCGGACGGCACCGTCATGATCCACGCATGTCACGGACCGACCCGTCAGGTCGAGGTCCTCCGTGAATGTCTGCTGCACCTGTTCCAGGACGACCCCACCCTCGAGCCGCGCGATGTCGTCGTGATGTGCCCGGACGTCGAGACCTACGCCCCTCTCGTGCACGCCGCGTTCGGGCGGGGAGTGGGCGAGCACCCCGGGCACACGCTGCGGGTGCGACTCGCCGATCGTGGGCTGCGCCAGACCAATCCGGTCCTGTCGGTGCTCGACAACCTCCTCGGCCTCGCCGACGCCCGCGTCACGGCCAGCGAAGTGCTCGATCTCGCGGCGTCGGCCCCGGTTCGGCGCCGGTTCGGGTTCGACGACGACGATCTCGAACGGCTCCAGGAGTGGGCGGCCGAGACCGGAGCGCGCTGGGGACTGGGCACGTGGCAACGCCGCCCGTTCGGTCTGGCGGACTTCCCGCAGAACACCTTCGGGACAGCCCTCGACCGGATCCTTCTCGGCGTCGCCGCCGACGAGTCCGGCGGTGAATGGCTCTCTCTCGCATTGCCCCTCGACGACGTCGACAGCAACGACATCGACCTGGCCGGCAGGTTCGCCGAGTACATCGACAGGCTCACGGTGTCGCTGCTGGGGATCCGGGGTCCGCACGCGGCCGAGAAGTGGTCGGCCGCGCTCACACAGGCGCTCGATCTGCTCACCGATGCCGCGCCCGCGGACGCATGGCAGCTCGCGCAGGCCCACCGTGAGATCGGGGCCGCTGTCGAGCACGCGGGTGGCGCGGAACTGCGGCTCGCCGATGTGCGCGCCATGCTCGCGAGCCGCCTCGCGGGGCGCCCGACCAGGGCCAATTTCCGCACAGGCGAACTCACCGTGTGCACGATGGTGCCGATGCGGTCGGTACCTCATCGCGTGGTGGTGCTGCTGGGCCTCGACGACGATGTCTTCCCCCGCAATGCGCACATCGACGGCGACGATGTTCTTGCGCAGAATCCGTGTGTCGGAGAACGGGATTCCCGCAGCGAGGATCGTCAGTTGCTTCTCGACGCGGTGATGTCCGCGACAGAGCGGGTTCTGTTGTTCTACACCGGCGCGGACGCCGTCACCGGTGCCGCGCGGCCACCCGCCATCCCGCTCACGGAGATTCGCGACGTGATCACGACGATGGCCGGCACGACCGCCGACGACGAGGCGATCGTGCGCCGTCATCCGTTGCAGCCTTTCGATCCCCGCAACTTCCGGGCCGACGCCCCGTTCGGTTTCGATGCTGCCGAATTGGCGGGAGCCCGAGCAACACAACGGCATTCGCGCGATCCGGTAGCACCGTCCGGTTTGGCGGTGGATACGCTCGTTCCTCCGGTGCTCACGGACGTCGACCTCGACGACCTCGTCGCGTTCCTGGTTCACCCGAGCCAGGGCTTTCTGCGGCAACGTCTCGGCGTACGAATCCCGGAGCTGGACGAAGGCATCGTGGATGCTCTCGATGTCGAACTCGACCCGCTGGCAAAGTGGAACCTCGGCGACCGCATGCTCGAAGCGCGGCTGGCGGGCATGTCGGCCGCGGATTTCCGGGCGGCGGAGTGGCGCCGCGGCACGCTGCCCCCGTATGCGCTCGGCGAGAAGGTGCTGGACGACGTGACGTACGAGGTCGAAGGCCTCGTCGCGGCGTGTGCGCCGGTCCATGCCGGACGCGCACAGACCGTCGACGTCGTCTTCGATCTCGGGGACGGTCGCAGATTCACCGGCACAGTAGGCGGTGTGCACGGCACGGTCATCGCCCGGAGCACGTACTCCAAGCTCGGTCCCAAACATCGACTCACCGCGTGGGTGCAGTTGCTTGCCGTTGCTGCGTCCGGCCGGCCGGGGCAGTGGCAGGCTGTCACCACCGGGCGAAGCCGCTCGCGGCTGCCGGCGTGGCGGTCCACGCTGCTCGCCCCCGCCGATGCCGCAGAGCAACTGAGGCGCCTCGTAGACCTGCGCGACCGGGGACTGCGGACACCGTTGCCGATGGTCACCGGAGCGTCTTCCGAATATGCCGAGCGGCGGCACCGGGGCGACTCTGTCGAGATGGCGATCACCGCGGCGAGCCGGGCTTTCGGCGGTGCATTCGGTGACGGGCAGGATCGGCACGTGAGCTACCTGCACGGATCGGGAGTGACGCTCGGTGCTCTCACGGACCCGAAGCCTCTCGACGACGAACGTTCCTGGTTCGACGATCCCAGTCGTTTCGGTGTCCTCGCGCGCCGGTTGTGGGAACCGTTGCTCACGTCGGAGAATCAGGCCAGGCCGTGACGGAAGGAAATTTCGTGTCCGCATCGTCGTCGGCGACATCGAGCGTGTCCACAGCGAGTTTCGATCTGCTCGCGCCCCTGCCCGAGGGCACCACCGTCCTCGAAGCCAGTGCCGGTACGGGCAAGACCTACGCCATCGTCGGGCTCGCGACGCGTTTCGTGGCCGAGGGCGTGGTCGACCTGTCCCAGCTTCTGCTGGTGACCTTCAGCCGTGCCGCAACCCAGGAACTGCGCGAACGTACCCGTAACCGGTTCGCGGAGGTGGCGACCGCTCTCGCCGACCCGGACGAGGCCCGGGGGAGCGCAGATCCGCTGATCCGCTACCTCGCCGCGGACGACGTCCACGACCGCCGCGCGCGACTGCGTCAGGCGTTGTCGGATTTCGACGCCGGCACCATCTCCACCACGCACGGCTTCTGCCAGAGGATGCTCGGTGAACTGGGTATCGCCGGTGAACGCGAGCCGGATGTCACCGTGGTCGAGAACGTCGACGACCTCACCGCCGAGGTGGTCACCGATCTGTACTTGCGCCGGTACGGGCGGAGTGAGGCGCCGATCCGTTTTGCGGAGGCGAAGACCGCAGCACGCGCCGCGATCTTCGATCCCCAATCCGAACTGGCTCCCGAGGGCGCCGACGGCACTCCCGCGGGCGAGCGGGTGGACTTCGCGCGCGAGGTGCGGAGCGAGGTCGAGCACCGTAAACGGCGTATGGGCTTGCGTGACTTCGACGACCAACTCGCTCTCCTGCACCGCGTTCTGCTCGACCCCGACCACGGGGAAGATGCGTGTCGCCGCGTGCGCGACCGGTTCGGTGTCGTGCTGATCGACGAGTTCCAGGACACCGACCCCAAGCAATGGGAGATCCTGCGGCGGGCATTCCACGGGCACTGCCGGCTCGTGCTCGTGGGCGACCCCAAGCAGGCGATCTACGCCTTCCGCGGCGCGGAGGTGCTGAGTTACCTCGACGCGGTGTCCTCGTCCGACGCGCATTGCGAGCTGACCACCAACTGGCGTAGCGACGCCGACTTGGTGGCAGCGTGCGAGTACGTGTACGGCGGTGCCGCGCTTGGCGATCCGCGTATCGTCGCGAACCGGGTCGATGCCGCACAACCCAAATCCCGGATAACCGGTCTTGCCCCGATACGGCTGAGGCATCTTCCGCGCGCCGGGGCCGGTCCCCTCAACGACTGGGGATTCCCCAGGAACCTCGACGGGCTCCGGGCGCGTGTCGCCCAAGATGTCGCGGCAGACATCGTGAAGATCCTCGACAACGACGATGTCACAATCGATCTCGGGCGTGGCCCGGAGCGTGTCGAGCCGGCTCACATCGCGGTGTTGCTGCGCAAGCACAAGCAGGTCTCCCTCGTCCACGACGCGCTCGTGGCCGCCGGCGTGCCGTGTGTACTGGCAGGGGGGACGAGTGTGTTCTCCACCTCGGCGGCCAGGGAGTGGTTGTGGGTGCTCTACGCGCTGGAGCAGCCGCACCGGGCCGATCGCGTCCGGCTTGCGGCGCTGACCCCGCTGCTCGGGCGCACCGTGTCCGACGTCGACGAACGCGGCGACGAACTGGTCGCCGAAATCGGGAGCTTGTTGCGCGAGTTGTCCGCGGTGTACATCCGATCGGGTTTCTCCGCGGTATTCGAACGCATCGGAGCGTACGGCGCGCTCGAGGCGCGACTGCTCGAGGAGCCGTCGGGCGAACGCCGGCTCACCGACTTGCGGCACGTCGCACAATTGCTCGAACATGCGGCCGCCGGCCAGTCGCTCGGGCTCGCGGCACTGACGCGGTGGCTCGAAGACAGGATCAACGACCCCGACGGCGGTTCGGCCGACCGGATCCGGCGTCTCGACAGCGACGCCGCTGCCGTGCAGATCCTCACCGTGCACGGCAGCAAGGGCCTGGAGTTCCCGGTCGTCTACGTTCCGTACGGCTGGGACGCCGCGAAGAACCCCGAGCCCGACAGGCTCCTGCTCCACGAGAACGGACGTCGCATCCTCGACGTGGGCGGCAAAGGCAGTCCCGGCTACGCGGAACGTAAGCGCACGCACGACGAGGAAGAGGCCGGCGAAGAACTGCGACTGCTGTATGTCGCTGTCACCCGGGCGAAATGCCAGCTCACGCTTTCCTGGGCACCGTCGACTCCCACGTCGCGATCACCGCTGCACCGGTTGCTGTTCGCCCGCGAACCGGGCTCACCGGAGCCGGCCGCGGAGGGACGAGTGCCCCACGACGAAGCGATGGCGGAGGAGTTCCACAAGTGGGCCGCCCCCGCGGGCGGACTGATCGCCGTCGAACCCGTGGGACAGTTCCCGATTCCTCACCTCACCTGGTCGGCGCCCCGGGAAGAATACGGCCGGCTCGCCGCGGCGACGTTCGACCGGGTGATCGACGAAACATGGCGCCGTACATCCTATTCGGCGCTCACCGCCGCCGCGCACGACGAGCCGGGTGTGGGCAGCGAAGTGGAACAGCCGGAGAAGGACGACGAGCCGGAAGAGGCTCCGCTCGTCGGTGCGGACACTGCCGTCACCGGGACAACCGCCGCGGGTATTCCGTCCCCGATGAACCATCTCCCCGGCGGCACGGTGTTCGGCACCCTCGTGCACGCGGTGCTGGAAGTCGTCGATACCTCGGCTGCCGACCTGGAAGCCGAACTTCGTGCCTGCTGCCGGGAGGTCGTCGCGCAGCGCTTGTCGCAGATCGACGCCGACGAACTGGCCGCCGCGTTGCTCCCGGTGCTGCGCACCCCGCTCGGCCCGCTCGGCCGGACCCTCGCCGATTTCCGCCCCGCCGACAGGCTCGCGGAACTGGACTTCGAATTGCCGTTGACCGGCGGTGACACCCCGGCGCCGATCACGGTCACGCTCGAGGGCGTGGCGAGCCTGATGCGCCGGCACCTCGCCCCCGGTGATCCGATGCTGCCGTATGCCGATGCGGTGCGGCACCTCGAGCCGGTGCCGCTGCGGGGCTACCTCACCGGCAGTATCGATGCGGTACTGCGTACGCCCGAATCCCGTTTCGTCATCGTGGATTACAAGACCAACCGTCTTGCGCGCGTCGACGAACTGACCACCGCGCACTACACCCGTGAGGCGATGGCCGCCGAGATGATCCGTGCGCATTACCCGATGCAAGCCCTGCTGTATGCGGTGGCACTGCATCGATACCTGCGCTGGCGTCTGCCGGGGTACGACCCCGAGGTGCATCTCGGCGGGGTGCAGTACCTGTTCGTCCGGGGGATGGCAGGCCCGGAAAGCCCACTCGGCAGCGGTGTCTTCGACTGGCAGCCTCCGGCCGCCCTCGTCACCGATCTGTCGGACCTGCTCGCCGGAAAGGCCGTGTCGTGACAGATGCGCGAATAGCCCAGCGCGGCAAAGGCGCCCTCCGGACGTTCAACGAGGCGGGCGCCCTCGCTGCCGCGGACGTGCACGTCGCCGTGCGCCTCGCCACCCTGGGCGGGGAAGCGGACGCAAACGTGCATCTCGCTACCGCACTCGCGGTCCGCGCGGTGCGCGCCGGTTCCGTGTGCCTCGACCTGACCCGCCTGCGTGACGTCACCGTGGAGGAGGACGAAAACGGGAATCCCCTGGTCGCTCCCGAAGACCTCCCGTGGCCGCGAGACGAGGACGTCCTCGCCGCCCTGCGCCGGAGCCCGCTCGTCGTGGGCGGCGGCCCGGGAGCACTGCGCCCACTGCGTCTGGTGGAGACCGCCGACGGGCCGCTGCTGTACCTCGACCGCTACTTCCGGCAGGAGCAGACGATCCGGCGGGTCCTGGCCGAGCGTGAAGGCCGCTTCCCCGAGGTCGACGAGGAGCAACTTCGTTCGACCCTCACCGACCTGTTCCGGGACCAGGTGGACCCGTCCCTTCCCGCTCCTGCCCCCGACCGGCAGCGCATCGCCGCCGCGCTCGCGGCCACCCATCTGACGACGGTGATCGCGGGTGGCCCGGGCACAGGCAAGACCCATACGGTCGCACGCATCCTCGCGTTGCTCACCACGCTCCACGGGCGCGACCTGCGGATCGGCCTCGCCGCTCCCACCGGAAAGGCCGCAGCCCGCCTGCAGGAATCGGTGCGCGAGCAGGAAACCGAGCTGAAACTACCTCCGGACCTCACGGCGATGACCCTGCACCGGATGCTGGGATGGCAACGCGGCCGCACCCGGTTCCGCTATCACGCCGGCAACCACCTGCCGTACGACGTGATCGTGGTCGACGAGACGTCGATGGTGTCGCTGACGATGATGTGCCGTCTGCTCGAAGCCGTACGTCCAGACACGCGGCTGGTGCTGGTGGGCGATCCCGATCAGCTCGCGTCCGTGGACGCCGGTGCGGTGCTCGCCGACCTGGTCGGCCGGCCCATCACCGGCACGCTCAACCCGGTGTTCGAGCGTGCGGTGCCGCACGACCTCGCCGTCCCGCGCGACCTTGCCGCCCCCGGTGATCTGGCAGAGCGCGGACTGAGCGTCCGGGAACACGCACGGTTGCGTGGCGGTGTGGTGCGTCTGAGCCGGGGACGCCGCTTCGGCGGTGCAATCGCAGAGTTGGCGACCGCGGTCCGGCAGGGTGACGGCGACAAGGTCATGGAGATCCTCGCGAGCGGCAGCCCCGAGGTGTCGTTCGTGAGCCCGTCGGATCTCACCGCACTCCGGGCAGACGTGGTCCGGTCGGCCGAGGAGGTGACGGCGGCAGCAGAGCGCGGCGACGTCGCCGCAGCACTCGAGCGGTTCGAGAGCCACCGGTTGCTGTGTGCGCATCGCGACGGTCCGGCGGGTGTGAAACGGTGGGCACGCCAGGCCACCGAATGGATCGGGGCCGCCACCGGACGCTATCTCGATCCGGAACGCTGGTATCCCGGACAGCCGCTGCTCGTCACGGCGAACGACCACGACATGCGCATCTACAACGGTGACACCGGCGTGGTCGTCCGGCGCGGGGACGAACTTGTCGCGGCTTTCGCGCGGGGAGAGGAACCGTATCTGCTGCACCCCAGCCAGTTGTCCGCCGTGAACACGGTCTATGCGATGACGATTCACCGCAGTCAGGGCAGCCAGTACGGCACGGTGTCGGTGGTGCTGCCCGAAGCGAAGTCCGCGCTCCTCACCCGGGAACTGCTCTATACCGCGATCACCCGGGCTCGCGTCCACGTCCGGGTCATCGGTACCGAGGAATCGGTGCGCGCCGGTGTGGCACGGCAGGTGCTGCGAGCGAGCGGTCTACGCCGGGAAATCCCAGCGTAGTCGTCCCGCCCGGCTCCGACGGTGCCATGCTCGTACAGGTGGACGGGGACACCGGAGCGGAAGCGGACACGGGCTGACGTGATGGAGTGGGCGGCAGCGGACGGTTACACGATCGGGCGGCTTCTGGTCACCCGCGGGCTCGCTGCGCTGTACCTGGTTGCGTTCCTTGTCGCACTCCTGCAGTTCCGGGCGCTGATCGGTACGCGAGGACTGCTTCCGGTGCCCGACTATCTCGCGACACGCGGTTTCAGGAGTTCGCCGAGTCTGTTCCACTTCCGGTACTCCGACCGTCTCTTCGCGGCCCTCGCCGCCCTCGGCGCGATCCTGGCGGCGCTCACGCTCGTGGGTCTCACCGAGCGGATGCCGTTGATCGTATGCATGGGCGTCTGGTTCGTGATGTGGGCGCTCTATCTGTCCATCGTCAACGTCGGCCAGGCGTGGTATTCGTTCGGCTGGGAGTCGTTGCTGCTCGAAGCGGGTGTCCTGGCGATCTTTCTCGGCAACGACGACGTCGCACCACCGTTTCTCGTGCTGATCCTCATGCGCTGGGTGCTGTTCCGGATGGAGTTCGGGGCCGGGCTGATCAAGATGCGGGGCGATCCCTGCTGGCGCGACTTGACGTGCCTGTACTACCACCACGAGACACAGCCGATGCCGGGACCGCTGAGCCGCTGGTTCCATCTCCTCCCCCGGTCCGTGCACAAGGTCGAGGTGGCGGGAAACCACGTCACGCAGCTGGTCGTGCCGTTCGCGCTGTTCCTCCCGCAGCCAGTTGCCGGACTCGCGGCCGCGGTGATGATCCTGACCCAGTTGTGGCTGGTGGCCAGCGGGAACTTCGCGTGGCTCAACTGGATCACCATCGTCCTGGCGTTCTCGGTACTGCCGGACGAGTTCTACGCCCGGCTCGTCCCGGTGGAAACGGACTACGGGCCGACCCCGCTCCCGTTCACGGTGGCGGTGGTGGCCCTGACGGTCGTGACGGTGGTGCTCAGTTACCGCCCCGCGCGGAATCTCGCGTCGAAGCGGCAAGCGATGAACGCCTCGTTCAACCAGTGGCATTTCGTCAACGCCTACGGGGCCTTCGGCAGTATCACCCGGACCCGCCGTGAGGTGATCGTCGAGGGGACGGCGGACCGGGTGGACACCCCCGCTACCGAATGGCGGGAGTACGAGTTCAAGGGAAAGCCGGGTGATGTGCGGCGGCGGCCCCGCCAGTACGCCCCGTACCACCTCCGGCTCGACTGGCTGATGTGGTTCGCCGCGATCTCGCGGGACTACGCCGCCGTCTGGTTTCCCCGCTTCGTGCGCAAGCTACTCGAAAACGATCGTGAGACTCTGAAGCTGCTGCGGCACAACCCGTTCCCCGATCATCCACCGGCCCGCATTCGGGCGCGACTGTTCCGGTACCGCTACGCGACCCGAGCGGAATGCAGGGCAACAGGAGCGTGGTGGGTGCGCGAGCCCGTCGGAGAGTTCATGATGCCGATGTCGTTGTCGGACATGCGGATGCCGTGAACCGGGACAGGCGAACCTGCACCTTCTAGGCGACGACCGCGTCCACGGCCTTCTTCAGTGCCGACGGCTGCGCGGGTGATGTCGGCGCCTTCTCCTTGCATTCGAGAAGTTCTGCCCCGATCTCCTGCAGCGTCTTACGCCCGAGGCTCTCGCGTACCTGCGGGAACCACTCGTCCTCTTCTTCTTCGATGTGATGCTCGACGTTCTCGATCAGCACGGTGGTCTTGGCATCGAAACGTTCGTCGTCGGGCGACATTGCGGCGAGTTCGGAGATGAGGACATCGGCGACGTGGTGCTCTTCGTACGACTCGAGCACGTCGTCCTCGAGCTCGGGGACGAGGTCGCGGACACGCGGGTACAGCACCTCGTTCTCGATGTAGGTGTGGACCGTCAACGCTGTGATGATCTTGTCGACGATCGCGGATTTGGTCTTGACCGCGTTGTCGCCGGCGCTGCGGAAATCGCGGAACAACTTCCGGATCTCCTTGTGGTCGTTCTTCAGGATGACGAGCGCATCGGTGGACATGGGCACCTCATAGGTTCGGGCCCGCCGCAGGGTCGGCAGTGGCGCAGTATTGCGGGGACTACCCGAGCTCGCATGAGAGCAAACACTTCCCACCGAGGCCGGCCGAGCGTCGCGGTGACGGGACGCGCGCTACAGCGACCAGTGGATCGTCACGTGGGTGCCCTGCGAGCTCGGGGTGATGACCACATGGGTCGCGAGACCGCGTATCAAGGCAAGACCGTGGCCGCGCGAGCTGGGGGATCCGTCGGCGTCGTGCCAGCATCCATGGTCCGCAACCCGGACCTCGAGAACATGATCGCGCGGCAGGTACGTCGCCTCGAAGTCGAGGGAAGCGGACGCGTCGTCGGCGTCGTAGGCGTGCTCCACCGCGTTGGCCAGGGCCTCATAGCTTGCCAGCACGACATCGTGCTTACGGTCGTCGTCGACGTCCAGTTGCTCGAGCCATTGCCGCATGGCACGACGCAGGTCCGAGATGTAGGCGGGATCGGCGCGGACACCCCGGAAGAAGATCCCCCCGGATGCGAACGAGGCGGAGCCGTCGCTCTCCGTCAGCACCGCACACCCACCGGGACGACGGGTAGCCGCAATTCGGCCGAATGCATCCAAGGTTTTCCTCGCATGCAAAATACGAAGCCGGCATTTTCGGGGGCGCTCTTCGACAACTGCACGCCGGAGGCATACCCAGTCGGGTGCGTGAATCCACCTCCGGATGAACACGAAGAAAATAACGGGGTCACCGTGATCACTTCGGCGGGGTTCCCTGGTCCCAATACAGGAAGGACCACCCTGACGGACCGACCGGATACCGTCGAGAAAGGGTGCGTGCCGAAAGGAGAGACCATGCCGAAAATCACGCCGTGGTTGTGGTTCGACATGAACGCCGAGGACGCCGCGAAGTTCTATACGAGCGTGTTCCCCGACTCGCGAATCGGGGAGATCACGTACTACACGCAGGGCGCTCCGGTTCCGGAGGGGACGGTGATGTCGGTCGAGTTCTTCCTCGACGGTCAGGTGTTCTACGGGCTCAACGGCGGTCCGCAATTCCCCTTCACCGAGGGGGTGTCGTTCCAGATCGACTGCCCTTCCCAGGTCGAGGTCGACTACTACTGGAACGCGCTGACCGCAGACGGAGGAGAGGAATCCCAGTGCGGTTGGTTGAAGGACAAGTACGGATTGTCCTGGCAGGTGGTTCCGCAACGGCTCAATGACCTACTCGAATCCTCCGACGGGGCTGTCGTGCAGCGCGTCACCGATTCGATGTTGACGATGCGCAAGATCGACGTGGAGACGCTCGAGGCCGCAGCACGAGGCTGAGACCCAGGCCCGGTGCCCGGCAGTGCCTGCCGGGCACCGCGCCGTGTACTTTTCGCGGTTGTGCCCACTCGTACTCAGCGCCTCGACGATTTGCCGTTCACCCGGAAGCACGGCCGTCTCCTGGCCGGGTCCGGTGCAGGCTGGGCGCTCGACGCGATGGACGTCGGCCTGATCTCCTTCGTCATGGCCGCGCTCGCGGTGCAGTGGGATCTGTCGTCGACACAGTTGTCGTGGATCGGGTCGATCGGCTTCGCCGGGATGGCCATCGGTGCATCTGTGGGTGGACTTCTCGCCGACCGGATCGGCCGTCGTCAAGTGTTCGCGACGACTCTGCTGGTGTATGGGCTCGCGACCGGCGCGGCCGCGTTGTCGACCTCGGTGGCGATGCTCATCGCCCTGCGGTTCGTCGTGGGTCTGGGGCTGGGCGCCGAACTTCCGGTCGCCTCCACCCTGGTCAGCGAATTCGCGCCCCGCAAGATACGCGGCCGGGTGGTCGTCGCGCTCGAGGCGTTCTGGGCCGTCGGCTGGCTTCTCGCGGCGCTGATCGGGTACTTCATCGTGCCGCTCGACGACGACGGGTGGAGGTGGGCGCTCGCAGTCGGCCTCGTGCCCGCAGCGTATGCGCTCGTCGTCCGGTTCGGGATGCCCGAATCGGTGCGGTTTCTCGAGAGCAAGGGGCGATACGACGAGGCCGAAGCGATCGTCCGCGAGTACGAAGCGTCGGCCGCCCGTGGCGCGTCCGGTCCGGATCCGCAGGTTGCGGAGCCACCGGAAGGGGGAGTGGGGGACGGCGCCGAACCCGCTGCCCCTCCGAAAACAGATCGCAGGGTCTCGATCTGGGCACCGGCACTACGCGCCCGTACCGCAGCGCTGTGGATCGTCTGGTTCGGCATCAATCTGTCGTACTACGGTGCGTTCATCTGGTTGCCGAGCCTGCTGGTCGCCCAGGGGTTCGACCTCGTCACGTCGTTCGGCTACACGCTGATCATCACGCTCGCGCAGTTGCCCGGCTACGCCGTGGCCGCCTGGCTGATCGAGGTGTGGGGACGGCGCGCAACCCTCGCCACCTTCCTCGCCGGTTCTGCAGTGGCGGCGGCACTCTTCGGTCTCGCCGAGACGCCGGGGACCGTCATCGCGGCAGGGATGGCGCTGTCGTTCTTCAACCTCGGCGCGTGGGGCGCGTTGTATGCGATCGGCCCGGAACTGTATCCGACGTCGGTCCGCGGCTCGGGCACAGGTTCGGCGGCGGCATTCGGTCGACTCGCGTCGATCGTCGCACCGCTGCTCGTGCCCCTGTTGCTCGACTCCGGCGGTAATGCGTTGGTGTTCGGTGTGTTCGCGGCGTCGTTCGTCGTGGCGGCATGTGCGGCGATCACACTTCCCGAGAGGGCCGGAACCGTTCTCGAATAGGGTTGCCCCGGTGCTCGTCTGCCGTGAGCGGACAGGCCGCTGCCGCGTGGCCCGATCCGGCGAAGGTGGATCCATGACCATTACATCGCCCCCACCATCGAACTACCGCGACCAGCTGGCCGACAGGCTCCTCCGCCAGCGCATCGTGCAGATCACCGGCGAAGTAAACGACGAGACGACCGAGCGTGTCTGCTCGGAACTGCTCCTTCTCGCCTCTGCCGACGACCGCCGGGACATCGTCCTGCACATCAACTCACCCGGCGGGTCCGTGCACGCCGGGCTGGCGATCTACGACACGATGATGCTCGTGCCCAACGACGTGGCAACCGTCGCCGTGGGCTTCGCAGCCAGCATGGGCCAG
Organism: Rhodococcus sp. NPDC058639; assembly: GCF_042717545.1. Classification (NCBI taxonomy): domain Bacteria; kingdom Bacillati; phylum Actinomycetota; class Actinomycetes; order Mycobacteriales; family Nocardiaceae; genus Rhodococcus; species Rhodococcus sp. NPDC058639. The sequence continues at coordinate 434,437 of NZ_JBHXRF010000003.1, read as the reverse complement.
GTCCTGCTGGCTGCCGGAACCAAGGGCAAACGGAGTGCACTGGCGCACAGCCGCATCATGATGCACCAGCCGTCGGCCGGATTTGCGGGCACTGCCGTCGATATCGCGATCCAGGCCGAGAACCTCGAATACATGAAGCACCAGTCGCAGCAGATTCTCGCCGAGGCCACCGGCCGATCCGTGGAGGAAATCGCACGGGACAGCGACCGGGACCGCTGGTTCACCCCGGATGAGGCACGTGAGTACGGGATCATCGACGACGTCGCCGCGTCGTTCGCCGAACTCGCGCCGTTCGGCGCGGGCCGACCGATCGGACTGTCATGAGCACCTACACGATCCCCAACGTCATCGAACGCACACCGGCAGGGGAACGCTCGTTCGATGTCTTCAGCCGGCTCCTCAACGAGCGAATCGTCTTCCTGGGAACCGAAATCGACGACGGTGTCGCCAACGTCGTGATGGCACAGCTGCTGCACCTCGAAGCCGAGACCCCCGATCTCGAGATCGGCCTCTACATCAATTCGCCGGGCGGATCGTCGACCGCGATGCTCGCGATCTACGACACCATGCGGTTCGTGCGAGCACGCGTCGCCACATACTGCATGGGCCAGGCGGCCTCGGCGGCAGCGGTGCTTCTCGCCGCCGGCGCACCGGGAAGACGGCACGTGCTCGCCCACTCCCGGGTGCTGCTGCACCAACCGTCGGCGCAAGGGCAGGGCACGATCTCCGATCTCGCGCTGCAAGCCGCAGAAGTGATGCGCGTGCGGGCGCAAACCGAGAGCATCCTTGCCGCGCATACCGGACGCGACGTGGAGCAACTGCGCCGAGACACCGACCGCGACCGCATCTTCTCGCCCGAGGAGGCCGTGTCGTACGGGCTCGCCGATCACGTCCTGCTCGAGCGGGACGGCTTCTAGTTCACGCCGCGCACAGTTCGATGCCGCCGCTCCGGGCCGCCCGGAGCGTGCGGTGTGCGGTCATCCGGCGGATCCCCCGGCCCAGCAACTGCTCTATCGGCAGTTCCAGCGCGTCACACACCGACCGAAGGATCTCCGACGACGCTTCCTTGCGTCCCCGCTCTACCTCCGACAGGTACTGCTTCGACATTCCGACGGCGCGTGCGACATCGTCGAGGCTGCGATCCTGGTCGCGGCGCTCGTCACGAAGGATTTCGCCGTAGATCTGCCGGAGCAACCGTGGCTCGGGCGCGGGGGACGGTGACCGGCGTGGCAGGGGTTCGCGCGCCTCTCGCACGGCTGCCAGGTGCACGACGTTGCGCTGCTTCGGCTCCATGCCGTCATTGTGCTCCCGCGACCGCCCGTGCATTCGGGGTTCAGCTGTCAACGAACATCCACGTCCACCGCGCAGCGGTGAGACTCTTCTTACCGCAGTGAAACATTCGGACTCGAGATGGCAAACTCCCACGTCCAGGCTGTACCCGACCCTGTATACAGCCCGTAGGAGTAGTACGTGAGTCCGCAACCGTTCGAAGTTCCCACCGTAGACATCGGGCCGTATGTGCACGGCGGCAGCGCCGACGAACGCGCCCGCGTGGCTCGTGCCATCGACGAAGCCTGCACGCGGGTGGGATTCGTCCAGATCCTCGGCCACGGCATTCCGGATGCCGTGATCGAGGGCCTCGCCTCTGCCGTCGACGACTTCTTCGGTTTGCCGATGGAGACCAAGCAGCACTATCGCGTCGTGGGCGCCAACCGCGGCTACAGCCCGCCGAAGAGCGAATCACTCAGTCTGAGCCTCGGTGTCGAGTCCGCAAGTCGCATGAACGACTTCTTCGAGGCGTACAACGTCGGGACCGAAGCCCGGTCCTTCCCGGACCTGGACCTGTCGGAAGACGACTACGGACTCAACCTCTGGCCCGACGTGACCGGGTTCGAGGATCGGGTTCTGGCCTACTACGACGAGGCCGGCCGCGTCGCCCGCACCCTCACGCGCATCTTCGCGGACGCGCTCGGGCAGCCGTCCACCTTTTTCGCCGACCTCACCGATCACTCGATCGATGTGCTGCGGATGAACAACTACGCCCTTCCCGAAGGCGCCGTGAACCTCGACGGTGACCTCACCGGGATGGGTGCGCACACCGACTTCGGGATCGTGACAGTCCTGTGGGCCGATCGGGTCGCCGGGTTACAGGTGCTCGGCGGGGACGGACTCTGGCACGATGTCGCGCCGCTCCCCGGCGCGCTCCTGGTCAATCTCGGCGATCTCACCGCCCGCATCACCGACGACCGGTGGATGTCCACGATGCACCGGGTCAAGCCCCCGATCGTCGACGGTCGCATCCAGCGGCGCCGCTCGGTGGCCTACTTCCACGACGGCAACGTCGACGCGACGATCTCCACGCTGCCGGAGTACGCCGGGCCGGAACCGTACGAGCCGATCGTCGTCCGCGACCACATCAAGGCCAAACTCGCCGGTTCACGCCATGGGAAGGCGAACACCGCAGCGGTACGTGAGGCAGCGCGAGTGCGCGCGGCGGTAGGCGAGAGCCGGCCGTAGGTCGCGCCGGGGCTAGCAGAACGCGGACCACGCGGCGGTCATCCGTCCGCGCAGGGCCGCCTTGTCGGCGTCCGGGAGCCAGCAGGCGTCCGCGGCGCCGACAGCGATGTCCCGAAGTTGTTCGGCGGTAACGAGGCCCTGCTCGACGACCGTGACGTACTCGTCGCTGATATCGCGTCCCAGCATCGCAGGGTCGTCGCTGTTGACGGTCACGTGCAGCCCCGCCTCGAGCATCCGTGGGAGCGAATGTTCGCGCACCGACGGGTAGACCTGCGAGATCAGTACGTCCGAACTGGGGCACAGTGTGAAGACGATGCCGCGGTCTGCGGCCTCGGCAGCCAGCGCAGGATCCTCGACCACGAGCGGACCGTGATCGACGCGTTCACAGCCGAGGACTCGGATCGCATCGGCGACACTTCGGGCGCTGAACTCTCCGGCGTGGTAGGTCCGGCGCAACCCGCGCCGCGCGGCCTCGGCGAACACCGGGGCCAACGCGGCGTCATCGACACCGGCTTCGATACCGTCACCGCCGATGCCGACGAGGAACCCGTCGGGATCGGGCAGTGAGGTGAACAGATCGAGTTCGATCTGCGCGAGTGCGGGACCGAGAAACTTGGTGCAGTCCATGATCATTCGGACACCGATTCCGGTGTCCGCAATCCCGTCTCGCAACCCCGCGGTGATCCCGTCCCACACATGGGCCGCGGGCACTCCGCGCGAGAGGTGGACGTGCGGGGTGAAGAACATTTCGGTGTGGACGATGCCTGTGACGGCCGCGTCGTGGACCGATTCGTATGCGATGCGGTGGAAGTCCGCGGGGGAGACGAGTGTGCTGCACACCGTTTCGTACACGTCCAGGAAGTGCCGCAGATCGCGGTAGGTGTACAGGGTGCGCATGTCGTCTACGGGCAAATCGATACCGTTCGCCACAGCGAGCGCATGCACCGTGCCAGGGCGGACGGTGCCCTCGAGGTGACGATGGAGTTCGATCTTGGGCAGTGCCCGCACCACCTCGAGGGTCACCGTCATGGGATTATGCTCCGCCCTTGTATTCGACCTCGAACTCGCCGGACTTGATCTTCTCGCGGTACTCCTCGAACAGTGCCATGGCTTCGGGCGAAATGCGGTCGGCGAAAGCGGGATTCACCGCGACATCGACGCCACCTTCGGCGAAGTCCACCTCGTAGTACTTCGCCGGATCGATGTTGCCTGCCTCGACATCGGCGACCATCGCGCGCAGCACCTCGTCGAGATTCCACACGATGGAAGACACCACGTTCTCGGGAGCGAGCGGAGTCTGGTCCATGGCGTACCCGGCGACACCGACACCGCGTTGCTTGGCGCCTTCGATGGTGGCAGCATCGACACCGCACGTGGTGAACTGGTCGGCACCCTGGTCGACGAGCGCGTTGACCGCTTCGAGGGTTTGAGCCGCGGCGTCGGACCAGCCTCCGATGTACGACGGCCGGAGCTGGATCTCACCGGGCCCCTTGTAGGTCAATCGCGCGCCGTCGGCGAACGACTCGATCTGCGCCTTGCACACCGGAATCTCGAAACCGGCTGTGCCGGCGAGAATGCCGGTCTCGGTGAGGTCACCCGCGAGGATGCCCGACAGGAACGAGCCCTCGTAGAACGGCTGGCTGTAGTCGGCGAGGTTCGCGGTGATGTCGCCGAAACCGCCGGCGTACGCGAACAACACATCGGGGTAGTCGGCAATCACGTTCTTGATGGGTTCGCCGTAGTTGAACGAGTGGCCGACGACGATGTCGTGTCCGTCTTCGGCGAGATCGGTCACGATCTGTGCGATCTGCTCGGAGGTGGCGCCCGAATCCTGCTGGACCACCGTCAGTTCGATGAGTCCTTCAGCCTCGAGTTTCTCGGCACCCTCGACCATGCCCTGGTTCCACCCGAGGTCGTTGACCGGGCCGGAGGTGATGATGGCGGCCTTGACCACACCATCGGACGACGATTCCGTCCCGGAGGCCGAACTCGAACATCCGGATACGGCGACGCCGGCCACGGCGATCACCGCGACAGCGGTACCCAGTTTCTTCACGTATCTCTCCTAGGGGACGGAGACTCGTGTACACGAGCCTGTCTCGGGGGGTAGTTATCTGGCAGGAACGAAGGGAACGCCGAGCGCCTTGGGTGCGTTGTTGCGGGCGAATCCCACGGTCGTGGCGACGACTGCGAGCAGGGTCACCGCATACGGCATCGCCTGGAACAGTTCGTAGGGCACCGAGGTGGCCTGACCACCCGAAGCGGCTTGAACGCGGAGCTGGAATGCGTCGACGAGGCCGAACATGAAGCCACCGGCTATGGCGCCGAGCGGGTTCCACCTCGCCAGGATCACGACGCCGAGGGCGATCCAGCCCCGGCCACCGGTGATGCCGTCCTGGAAGAACCCCAGGCTGTCGATGACCAGTGCGCCGGCCATCCCGGCTGCGGCACCGGAGATCAGCAGTGTGATCCAGCGAGTCCGCGCGACTGAGACGCCGACCGAGTCGGCAGCCTCGGGGCTTTCGCCGGCGGCACGAACCGAGAGCCCGAAGGCGGTGCGGGACAGCACCCACCACAACGCCACGACCAGCGCGAGCGCGACGTAGACGAGGGGTGACTGTGAGAACACGATCCGGCCGATCACCGGAATGTCCGAGAGTACGGGCAGGTCGACAGGTGTGGTGCCCTGTACGCGCGGTGGCGTGCCGGTGATACCGAACACCTGCAGGTAGAGGAACGACGCCAGCCCGGTGCCGAGGATGACCACCGAGATCCCGGTGATGATCTGGTCGACTGCCATCGTGATGGTGAGATACCCGACGACCGCGGCGGTGAGAAGGCCGGCCGCGGCACCGGTGGCCGCGCCGAGCATCGGGCTCCCGGTGTAATAGACGGTGATGAACGCGGTAACGGCGCCCACCATCATCTGGCCCTCGATGCCGAGATTCATGAGCCCGGAGCGTTCTGCCAGGCAGGCGCCCGCCGCCGCGAGGATGATCGGTACCGCGAGACGCAGCGCCGCGGTGAAGAGAGGGATGAGAGCCCCGGTTCCCAGGACGTCGGACCAGTTCATCGGGCACGCTCCACGATTCGATTGGCAAGCAGCACCGTCAGGATCATCACGGCCTGGACGACGGTGCCGATGGACGCCGGGATCTCCTGGGTTCGCTGAACCGCCTGGCTGCCGAGCGTGAGGCCGGAGACCAGCGCCGCCGCGAGCACGATGCCGAAGGGATTCCGTCGTCCGAGCAAGGCCACCACGATCGCGGTGAAACCGATGCCGGAGGAGACGGCCAGTGACAGCCGGAACTCGCTCCCGAGGAGCATGATCGCGCCTGCGATCCCGCCGAGAGCACCACTGACGAGAGCCGACGTGACGATCGTCCGCGCGACGGAGATGCCGTTGGCCGCGGCCACGGTGGGGCTTTCACCGACGATCTGCGAGGCGAACCCGAAACGGGTGGATCGCATGAGCCACCACACCAGTGGCACGGCCGCGACAGCGACGAACACGCCGATGTGGATGCGGGTGCCGGGAATCGTCGCCAGTGCTGCCCAGTCGGGAATGCGCTCCGATTCCGGGGTGAACCCGTTGGGATTGGCGAGAGGTTTGCGCACCGCCCAGGCCAGGGCATAGAAAACGAGGTAGTTGAGCATGAGCGAAGAGATGATCTCGTTCACCCCGAGTCGTGCCTTCAGCACGCCTGCGATCCCGCCGATGCATGCGCCCGCGGCGGCCGCGGTGACGGCCACGACCGGGATCGCGACCCAGCTCGTGCCGAGGGGGATGCTCAGCACCACGGCCGCAGCGGTGATCGCTCCGACGTCGTAGTGGCCCTGCGCGCCGATGGTGATGAATCCCGTGCGGTATGCGATCGCGTAGCCCAGGCCCATGAGCACCAGCGGTGTCATGCCCGTCAGCAACCGGCCGAGCTGGGTATCACCGCCGAGGGCGGCACCGAGCATCGTGGCGTACGCCTCTCCCGGGTCGCCACCTGCGAGGACGATGAGCACCGCTCCGACGGCCAGTCCTACGGCCACCGCGAGCACGGGGACCCCGACTGTCGTCGCAGCTCCCCGGAGTCGCCGTGGCGCAGGCGCTTCCGGTGTCGGTGTGGACGCCGGCGGGCTGAGTGTGTTCGCGCTCATGCGGCGACATCCTGGAATCCGCCCATTGCGGAACCGAGAGCCTCGCGGTCGAACGGGCCATCGTCGAACTCGGCGACGATACGTCCGCGATAGAGCACCACGACACGGTCGGCGAGGCTACAGATCTCGTCGAGGTCGGAGGAGATCAACAGGATTGCGGCGCCGCGAGCCCGGTGTTCGACGAGCGTGTCCCACACGAATTCTGTTGCGCCGACGTCGAGACCGCGTGTCGGCTGAGCCACGACCAGAACGTCGGGAGCGCCGTCGAGGACCCGGCCGAGGACGACGCGCTGGGCGTGACCGCCCGACAGCGTGCCGGCGAGTGTGCGAGGGCTCGAGGCCTTCACGGACAGTGCGGCGATGATGCGAACGGCGCGGTCGCGAATGGCAGTGCGGGACAGTCGTCCCCCTCGACGGGCAAGTGGGGCGGCGGTGTAACTGTCGACCGCCAGATTGGTGTCGATGCCGAGGGATTTGACCAGACCGCGGGTGTAGCGATCCGCGGGGACGATGCCCACTCCCGCATCTCGGAGAGCGCGTGGCGTCGAGACGTCCACTTCGCGGTCGGCGATGCGAACGGCGCCGGACGGATCCGCGGCGAGGCCGGAGAGCACGTCCTCGAGCGCGGACTGTCCGTTGCCCTCGACGCCGGCGACCGCGACGAGTTGCCCGGCGGCCACCCGCAGGGTCACGTCGTGCAACCGGTCCGGGACCGACACTCCGACGAGTTCGAGCATGCGTCCTCCCGACGGTTCGGTGGCAGCCCGGCGGACGCCGAGTCCGACATCGCGCCCGACCATGTCGCGGGCGAGTTCGGCGGTGGTCACACCGGCGACCGGTTTTTCGGCGACGAGTCTGCCGCCGCGGAGTACGCCCACCCGATCGGCGGCTTCGAGGACTTCCTCGAGGTGGTGGGTGATGAGGACGATGCCGACGCCGCGCTCGACAGCGAGGTTGCGGATCTGCGCGAGTAGCGAATGAACCTCTGCCGGGGCGAGATTCGCGGTGGGCTCATCGAGCAGCAGATATCGGGCTCCCAGGTGCAGTGCCCGCAGGATCTCGACTCGCTGTTGCTCACCCACCGACAACGAATCGACGCGGGCAGTGGGGTCGCAACCGAGTCCGGTGTCCTCGGCCAGTGCGGCGATCTCGTCGCAGGTGTGACGCAGCCGTCCTCGTCCGACCACCCCGCGAGAGCGGCCGAGCAAGAAGTTCTCGGCAACCGTCATGGTCGGCACCAGCATGAAATGCTGGTGGACCATGGCGATTCGGTCCCGTCCTCCGGCCTCGAGAGGCATGCCGTCGACCTCGATCGAACCCGAATCCGGGGGCAGCAATCCTGTCAGGATGCGCATCAACGTGGATTTGCCCGCGCCGTTCTCCCCGAGAAGCGCGTACACCTCGCCGGGCCGAATGTGCAGCGAGACATCACGGAGGACGATGCTGTCTCCGAAAGATCGTGCGATACCGCGCATCACGACGCCGTCGACCGAGCCGTCTTCGGCAGCCGGAGCGGTGGCGCTGCGCGAGGGAGAAACTGGTGTCACCATTCGATGTGACCCTTCCGAGTAATCGCTATTTGTTAAGTCCAGACCTTGCAGGGTCATAATTGAGCCCCCGTGTCCGAGCCGTGACGTTTGTGTTTCGGAGGCCGGCTGGGGGTTTCGTGGTGAGGGAGAGGTGGGTGTGATGCCGGAGCAGAATCGGGTCACCCGTGTCGGCACAGCTATTCGAGCCACTCGTCGGCAGGCCGGATTCAGCGCCCGCACGCTGGCGTCGCGTGCGGGGATCAGCCAGGCGTTTCTGAGTCAGGTCGAGCGAGGACTCAACGTGCCGTCGCTGGCGACGCTGTACAAGATCGCAGATGCGTTGGAGTGCTCGCCCTCGCATTTTCTCGACGCGGCACCGGAAGGAGACGTGCTGGTGGTTCGGGCGGAACGGCGCGTCGCACAGGCTGTGACGGGGGCGCCGACCACCCCGACAACATGGATGGCGCAGGGCAACGGAGCGATCGGCGAGGTGTACCAGTACGTCATCGCCCCCGAGGACGATGTCAGCGGGTGGTTTCGCCGCGCGGACGACCTCGTACTCGTGATGACGGGCGGTTGCCTCGAAGTGCAAATGCGTAACCGTGAATCCGTCGTCCTCGGGGAGGGGGACTGCCTGTTCGCTGCCGCCGGCACCGAAATGCAGTGGGAGCACCGGGGAGTGGAACGCGCGCGAGTGGTGCTGTGCGTGGGCGCGCCGCGGGAACCGTCGTAACACGCACCTCACCGGAACGAGACGACACGGCAGCATCGCAGGAATTAACTGATAGCGATCACTTGCCGACACCGTTCCCAGGAGCACCCATGGACACACTGCCCGTCATCGACCTGCGGCCGTTACGCGACGGAAGCGACCCGCGCACGGTCGCTCGCGCGCTCGACGCCGCGTGCACCGACCTCGGGTTCTTCGTCGTGACCGGACACGGCCTGGATTCGGGGCTCCGCGCAGAGACGATGGAGCAGGCGCGACGGTTCTTCTCGTTGCCGTTCGAGGACAAGATGCAGATCTCGATCGCCGAATCGTCCTGCCACAGCGGTTACGTCCCGCCGAAGGCCGAAACTCTCGACGCGGCGATCGGAGCGGACGCCAAGGAAGCCCTCGACATCACCTTCGACCGCGGCCCCGACCATCCCGAGGTCGTCGCGGGCACACCGCTGCACGGGCCGGCGCAGTGGCCGGCCGCACTGATGCCCGAATTCAAGAGCGTCGCCGACGAGTACGCGCGGTCCTGCCTCGAAATCAACACGCACCTCATGCACGGGCTCGCCCTCGCCCTCGGCCTGACACGCGAGGCCTTCGAGCCCATGTTCACCGATCCGATCGCCTCCCTGCGCATGCTGCACTACCCGCCGGTCCGGGAGGGAGACACCGCGCCGGGCGCGGGAGCCCACACCGACTACGGATCCCTGACGCTGCTCGCACAGGACAATGTCGGAGGCCTGCAGGTCGCGGCGCGCGGAGGAGGGTGGATCGATGTCGTCACCCCACCGGATGCGCTCGTCGTCAACCTCGGCGACATGATCGCGCGGTGGACCAATCACCGATACGTGTCGACCCGTCACCGGGTGCTCAACCCCGTCGGGACGGACCGGTATTCACTGCCGTACTTCGTGGCCCCGGATTTCCATGCGGTGATCGAGGCGATCCCGACGTGCGTGGAACAGGGGGCGGAGCCGATCTACCCGCCTATCACGGTCGGGGAGTACATGCTGTCGCGGTTCGACGCGACGCACGACTACCTCAAGAATAAGGCGTCATGAGGTGTCGGCCCCGACCCCGGATTGCTCGGGATGCGGGTCTGGATCGTCAGACGGTGAGACATACGGTCTTGGTCTCGAGGTAGTTCTCCAGTCCTGCCGCACCGTTCTCGTACCCCCACCCGGACTGCTTGTGACCTCCCTTGATCAGTTCGGGGGAGAAGTAAGAGTGGCAGTTGATCCACACGGTGCCGGCGCGGATCGCGCCGGCCATCCGGTGGGCTCGGGAGAGATCCGCTGTCCACACGCTCGCGGCGAGACCGTAGTCGGTGTCGTTGGCCCAGGAAATCACCTCGTCGGTGTCGTCGAACGGGGTGACGGTCACGACGGGCCCGAAAATCTCCTCGCGCATCATGGGTAGATCCGGCGCGGCGTCGACTACGACCGTCGGCTCGTAAAAACTGCCGGACTCGCCCACCGCGCGTCCGCCCGTCACGACAGTCGCGCCCCGGCGTACACCGTCGTCGACGTAGGCGGCCACAGTCTGTCGGTGCCGCATGCTCACCAGCGGTCCCAGGTCGGTATCACTGTCGAGTCCGTGCCCCAGTCGGAGTGCGGCGGCAGCCTCGGCAAGGCCGTCGACCACCTGCTCGTAGACGGCACGCTCGGCATACACCCGCGACCCTGCGACGCACACCTGCCCGCAGTTGGCGAAGATGCCGCGAGCGAGGCCGGGAACAGTCTGCGCCAACTCTGCGTCGCCGAACACCACCGCGGGAGACTTGCCGCCGAGTTCGAGCGTCAGACGCGCGAGGCGCCCCGCACCGGCCGACGTCACGAGTTTCTTTCCCACTTCCGTCGACCCGGTGAAAGTCACCTTGTCCACACCTCGGTGCTCGGCAAGCATCCGCCCCACATCTGCGCCACCGGTGAGGATATTCACCACGCCGGCGGGAAGTCCCGCCTCTGCGAGCAGTTCGCCGAGCCGCAGTGCGGTGAGCGAGGTGTCCTCAGCCGGCTTGAGTACCACCGTGCACCCCGCGGCCAGTGCCGGAGCCAATTTCATGGCGGCCATCAGCAGCGGCGAATTCCACGGCACGATCGCAGCCACCACCCCTACCGGTTCACGCAGTGTGTGGGCGATGACCTGCTTGCCCAGGGGCTGGTACGTGATCGATGGTGTCACCGTGGTCCCGGTGATCTTCGTTGCCCAACCCGCGTAGTAGCGAAATTGTTCGGCGGAAGAAGGTATCTCGGCGAAGCGGGATGTTGCCCAGGACTTGCCTTGGTCGAGGGTCTCGAGTTCGGCGAGTTCGTCTGCATGACCGTCGATCGCTTCCGCGATCCGCCACAGCACCCGTGCTCGAGCGGAGGGGGCGAGGGCCGCCCATTCCTCCCTCAGCGCCCGGCGGGCAGCGGTGACCGCGGCGTCCACTTCGTCCTGGCCGGCGCAGGCGAGGACGGCGAGAGGCTTTCCCGTAGCAGGATCGATCGTTTCGAACGGCGTGCCTGATCCCGAGATCCACTCGCCGTCGACCAGTAGTCGTTTGTCGCCGCTGGTGAGGAAGGTTGCGCTGTAGCGAGGCAGAACGGCGGTGGTCATGAGTCGGCTCCTCGTGAGTGGGCGGGGCGGAACGGCAGCGCGCCCCAGCGCAGGCCCTTGGCTTTGAGCCAGCGCCGATAGGTGACAGACGACGCGTCGGCCCGGGTCGGGATCTCGTCGCGGGGATCGAGCGGCAACAGCAGGGGCCGCTGGTTCTCGACGATGATGCGGTCCTGAAGGAAGATGATCTGCTCGAATTGCACGAGATCGGTGTGCGGCGAATCCGGGTCGACGAGATACATCACCGGCTGCGCACGGCAGAGTGTTTCGTCGATCGGTTGGATCAACAGTGCGATCGCGTCGAATCGGGAGGGATCCGACGGTGAAACCCGGTACAGCATCACTTGATACGGAGCAGGGACACGGTAGGTCAGATGTGCGAAGGACCCTTCGGACGCGGCGGACACCTGCGGTTGGAAAAACGTGCAGTCCGTTGCCCACACTTCATCCGACTCCTTGCGGATCTCCCACTTGTAGCGCGCAACCTCGGTGGCCGCCTCTCCTCCGAGAATGCCCGTGTGCACAAACGGGAAATGTGCCATGTCCAAGAAGTTCTCGACGATCCGCCCCGGTGACGCGCGCATTGTCACCCAACCGCAGGGCACGTAGCGGCGGTCGGGTTCATCCGCCTCGTCGATGGTGAAGACATCGCGTTCCGGAGCGCCGAGTGTGGTCCACACGAACCCGAACTGCTTTCGTACGGGCAGTTTTCGGCCGCGGGTCAGCACCATGGGCTCCCCGTCGCCGCCCGTACTGATCTCGACTTCGGCACCGAGGAGCCGCGTGTGCACAGCTGCACCGGAGACTTCGTTCTCGGCGCACACCGGATACCACTGGTCGAGCACGACTGGGTCGTCACAGATCGTCGAGGTCACGGGACCGGTCACGAGGTTCTCCCTTCCGTTCCGGAGATGATGTCTGCCGCTCGTTCGGCGAGCGCGATGACGGGGGCGTTGGTGTTGCATGACGGCAGGACTGGAATCACAGACGCATCCACCACCCGCAAAGCGGCCACGCCGTGGACCCGGAGATCCGGGTCCACGACCGCATCGGGGCCCGCGCCCATGGCGCATGTGCCACCGGTGTGGAAGAAGGTCGAGCAACTTGCGCGCACGAAGGCTTCGGCGTCGGTACGCCCGAGACGCCGGTCGGGTGCGGCGGGTGATTCGATCAGCGTCGCCAGGGCAGTGGTCTCGGCCAGGTCGAAGACACGATCGAGCCCGGCGACGAGCGCGTCGCAGTCGCGGGGATCGGACAGGTACCGGGGGTCGATGCACGGCGAAACACCCGGGTCTGGCGACCGCAGCGTCAGCTCCCCGATGCTGTGGGACCGCATGAGTCCCGGTGAGATCGCGAATACTTCTCCGGTGACATCGAAACGGTCGGCGATCTCCGGGGTCGCGTGACGTCCCTGGACGACGAATGCATGCAGATCCGGAAGATCGAGGGAAGCGTCGGAACGCCAATTGAGAATTGCTCCGCCGCCGTTGTCCCGCACCCGGCCCAGTGAAGTGCGGGCGCGGAAGTTCACCCCCATGAGCAGTGGATGGTCCTGCAAGTTGCGTCCGACCCCGGGCAACGCTGCACGCACCGGCACCCCGTGCTTGCGAAGTTGCGCGGGATCGCCGATGCCGGCGAGCAGCAGTAGATGTGGACTCGCGATCGCACCGGCACACAACAGGGTTTCGGCGACGGCGCGGACCTCGGTCTCGCGCCCGTCGTGCCGATACCGCACGCCGGTGCACCGGTCACCGTCGAAGGTCAGGCCCACGACCGTTGCGTCCGTGCGGATCGTCAGGTTGGGCCGGGACAGCGCAGGATCGAGGTAGGAACGTGCGGTGCTCTCGCGGTGGCCCGCGTCCACAGTGAGGTTCGCGAGCGCGGCCCCCTCGATCTCCGGCCCGTTGCAGTCGTCGAGCACGGCCATGCCGAGTTCTGCGGCGGCTTCGAGTAATCCGAGGGCGATCGGATGGGGGTCCGAGGGACAGGTGATGCGGATCGGACCGCCGGATCCTCGTAGTGAGGTTGCTCCGCCCTCCCAGTCCTCAGCCTTCCTGAAATAGGGGAGCAGAGACGCGTAGTTCCAGCCCTTGGCGCCGGCCGTTTCCCACGCGTCGTAGTCGGACGGATGTCCGCGGTACCAGAGCATCGCGTTGATGCTGCTCGATCCTCCCAGTACCCGTCCACGCGGGATCGGGACGGCCCGGCCGTCGAGTAGGGGATTCGGGGCGTAGTGATATCCCCAGTCGTAGTCGCCGCCGAGGAGGTCGGCCCACGTGCCGGGACGGTCCAATGCGGCCACGCCGGCATGGTGCGGGCCGGCCTCGAGGAGCATCACGGTGATGTCCGGATTTTCCGTCAATCGGGCGGCCAAGACGCAACCTGCCGAACCGCCACCGACGATCACGTAGTCGTAGCGGTCAATTGTGTTCACTGGGCCCCATAATGGTGATGCCCTCCGTCGCCTCTACATGCCGGACGAAGATGTACTTGTCTTCACGGCCGTCGCTGTGCTTGCGTTTGATGCCGGGCTGTACGGAGCTCGAGACCTTGGCGACGAGCACGTATGGTTCGTCGGCGGCGAGTCCGGCAACACAGTGCTTGTCGAACTCCTCGAGCGTCGTTGCTGTATAGGACTTCTCGATTCCACAACCGCGAGAGATCGCCGCGATGTCGACATTGCCGCGGGCCGTATGCGTGGGTGGGCCACCGATGGATTGGTAGCACTCGTTGTCCCACACGACGGTGAACAGGTTGCGTGGCTTCTCGTTGGCCAGTGTGGCGAGGATGCCGAGGTTGAACAGCATGCCTCCGTCGGTGTCGAGGGAGATGATTCTGCGGTGCGGCAAGCCGACGGCGAGTCCGAACGCCTGCGGGGTCACACAACCGAGTTGCTGCTGGAACAGGCTCGCCTGCCGCATGTGTGGAGCGGCGTTGTACCACTCGTCGACGCTGGCGCCGAGCGAGAGGATGACCAGTTCGTCCTCGAGACGGGCGGCGAGTGCCTGCATGCACTCGAATCGGGTCATGCGCATGGTGGTCATCGGACGAGTCCTCCTCCGAGAGCGATGGCGGAATGGTGGTAGGCCGAGTAGGACCATTCGAATGCGTCGCGGATGGCGCGCTCGATGCCTTCTTCCTCGCGCACGATGCGGTACGGGATGCGCAGAGCGTCGAGGATCGGTTCCATGGTGATCCCGTGCGGTACGGCCCACCAGTTGTTCTCGCCGAGTTCGCCGCGGTAGCTCATGAGCATGATGACCGGGATGCCGGCACCGAGTCCCATCCGGGCAAGGGGTTCGACCGAGGCGCGGAGTCCGGAGTTCTCCATGATGAGCGCGGCTCGCTTGCCGGAGAGGAAGATTCCGCCGCAGATCGCGGCACCTTCACCCTCGTTGGTCACCTGGATGGTGCGGATCCCCGGGTGTGCGTCGAGTGCGGGATACAGCTCTTTGAACAGGGAATCCGGTAGATAGCAGACGGTAGTCACGCCGGCCTGCTCGAGGCCGCGGATCACCGCGTCGACGGTGGATTGCTGCATGTCGGTCCTTCCGGTGGTGGTCAGGGGAAGACGGGGATTCCGGGCATCTCGACGAAGCCGGGCAGGCGTTTGACCTGCCGCATCCAGCGCCGGAGTGCGGGGAACGTGTCGTGGTCGATGCCGATGTCCCGGCTCAGCGCAGCGGCGGGGTACAGCGCCAGATCGGCGACCGTGGGCCGGTCGGCGGTGAACCAGTCGTGCTCGGCGTGGAGAGCGAGGTGGTCGTCCAATGTCTGGAGAACCGTGAGCGCAGCGTGCGTGTCGACTGCCTCGGTGGTGTAGAGCGCGGTGTCGCGGCAGGCGTAGACGTGTTCGAGCGGACCCGACGCGAACGTCAGCCATTCCGGTGTCGTTGGTGCCCAATCGGTTCCCGCTGCCAGATGGGTGAGGACGTCCACGGTGCCGACGAGCACGGCGGTACCGGTCTCGAGCACCGGGAGCACACCGGACGGTGTGAGTTCGCGGTACCGGCCGGTCAGATGCGCCCCGCCGGGGATCACGTCGACGGGTTCGATCCGGTGTTCGTAACCGAGCACCGACGCCGCAAGTCGCACCGAATAACAGCGCGGGTCGAGCGGAAAGTCGTGGAGTACCGGAATCGTCATGATGCGGCCACCGAAGTGAAAGCGGTTGCGCTGTCGCGAAGGTCGTGCATCCGGCGGACCAGTGCACGCACCGTGTCATCCGGCACCGCCCCCGGAGCGGTCAGGTGCAAGGCGGTGGTGTGCGCGTCGACTACCTGAATTCCTGCGAGGATCGCGGTTCCGTCGAGGATGCCCACTGCGACCGTGCCCTTGTCCTGGAAATCCTCAGTGAGGGAACGCAACCGATCGACAACCTGCTCCCTGCCCTCCCTCATCCAGACCGAGCGGACGGGGGTGGACACGGAGGGGATACGGGAGAGCTCTGTGTCGTCGGCGGGATCCGCTGAACTCGCCCAGACGAGACCGCCGCGCTCGAACGCCCGGTACCGCGTCGGCCGGACAGAGCCCGGAGGTTCCATTCGTGGGTGTGCGGGCACATGGCGACATGCACCGTCGCCGTCGAATTGCCAACCGTGGTAAAGGCATACGAGCCGGTCTTCGCGGACGAATCCGAAGCTCAAGCGCATTCCGCGGTGCGGGCAGCGGTCGGCCCAGGCGTGGAGCGTGCCGCCGGCATCGCGCCACAGGGCGACGGACGACCCGTCAACGGTGGTGCCGGTCGCGGCACCTGGTTCGATGTCGCGACCGAGCGCGACGGGAAGCCAGACGGTCATGGCAGGACTCTCCTCTCGGTCGATGTGAGGTCGAGGACGACGTTGTCGTCGGGTGCGAGCGCGCACGCTGCCTCGAATGCCCCGACGAGGTCGGGGTCGCCGTGGGTGTGGAGTTCGATCCGGTGTTCGGTCGCGGTCACCACAGTGGCGTGAATGCGGAGAAGCTCGGCTCGGGACACCGAGAACCGGATCATGACAGCGGGATCGAATCGTCCGACGAGCGTGAGCGTGGACGAGATTGCGCTGCTCATGTCAACAGGAGCAGGTGTGCCGGCCGAGTCCGATTGCGGTGGTGGCTGTGTGATTCATGAGTCCTCCGGGAGACGTGTGGTGCTTCGTCTGGGACGGCCCTCGCACCCGTCTCCGGAGATGTCCTCCTCCGGAGGGGAGCTCCGGATCGTTCGCCGGCAGGGCCGGACGGACAGCAGCGCCTCGATGTGCGATGCGGTTCAAAGTATTACACAGTGCTGGAATGTGACCGTCCCCTGGGAATGAAATTCTCGTTACGGCCGTGTGACTTTCGCGTTCGGCAGGTAGGTGACGGGTGAGCAGTACGCAGACGGGAGACCGGCGGGATGCCTGTACCCGCGGATCCGGTGGGTCGCGGGATGCGTAGCCACCGGATCCAGCGCGTCAGAGCGAGTCGAGAACCGAGGTCGTGAACAACTGGTCGGCCGACACGTCGATCCCGGCGGCATTGAGCGTCTTGATGTTCTGTTCGATCAGCACCGGGGGAAGTGTCAGCAATCCGAGCGAGTCCGTGTCCGGCGTGACCATAATCTGTTCCAGAATCTTCGATTCCAAGAGTTGCTGGGCCCGGTCGAATCCCTGGTCCTTACCGAACACGTCGACGGTGAGGTTCGTCCCGAGTTCCGGATCGGCGAGATTGGCTTCCCATCCGCGTCGTTCTGCTCGGAGGAAGGCGGCAAGCTGCTCAGGATTGTCTTGTACCGTCCGTGCCTTCGCGAAGTAGACACCGGAGAACACCGCGTATCCGTAGTCGGCGAAGAGGAACGTGTGAGTCTCGATGCCCTTGACTTCCAACTGGGTAGGTTCGTTGATCACGAAAACGACCTGCCCATCGACCTCGCGATTCGCAACGGGTGAGGGATCGAACTGGACCGGAACGACCTCGACGGACTCGGGGTCGATGTCGTTGATCTGGAGGAGGAGGTTGAACGCGGTCTCGTTCAACGCGGCGACACCGATTTTCTTACCGACCATGTCTTGGGGTGAGTTTATGGGATTGTCGGCACGAGAGAGGAGGCAGAAGGGGCTTTTCTGGAATCGGGTGCCGAAGATTCGCAGATCTGCCCCTTGCATCACCGCTTTCGACACGACGTCGGCGTTGCTGCCGCCGATGAGTGCCTTGTCGGACATCACGACCGTGTCGGGGCTTGTGTTCGGGCCCCCGTTGAGGAAGTTGACCGAGAGTCCGTTCTCTCGATAGTAGCCGCGGTCCGCGGCGATCCAGCTTCCGGAGTGCTCCGTGGTGGGAAGCCAACTGAGCTGGTAATTGATGGCCGTGGTCCCGTCAGGCGCGGTGGTTGCGCCGCTCCCGGATGAGCATGCAGACAGGAGCGTGGGCCCTCCGAGGGCCAGCGCACCGAGCCCGAGCCCACGGCGGAGCAGAGCGCGACGCGAAAGCGGGTATTTCGCAGGGGTCATCGTAGAACTCCTTACTGGAAGCGGTTGCGACTGAGTGCGTTCTCGGCTGCGGTGGCGAGAGCGTAGGCAAGAAGGGATACGACCGTGATGAGTGCGACCGAGGACCACAGTCGGCCGTAATTTGCTCCTGTAGATGCCCTGAGCATGAGGAAACCGATACCGTCTCCGGTCGCCAGCCATTCGGCAAGAAGTGCCCCCATCACGGCAGAGGGAGCCGCGATCCGTGCCGCGGCGAATACGCTCGGCAGCGCGTACGGGATGCGGGCGCGAACCATCAGGTCGAATCTGGAAGCTCCGTAGGCGCTCAGCAGATCGATTGCTCCCGACGGCATCGAACGGAGGCCGGTGACAATAGTGACCAGCGACGGGAAAAACGTGACGATGCCGGCGATCACGACAACAGTCGCGACATCGCGACCGAAGACCAACGCGATCAACGGCGTCATCGCAACCAGCGGTACGGCGCGCAGAGCTACCGCCACCGGCATCACGGCAGCTTCGACAGCGGGCCACGAGACCACCGAGACGGCGACGACGAAGGCGGCGACAGTCCCGACCAGATACCCGTAACTCGCGTGAAGTGTTGTCGTGCCGAGCGCCGAGATCAATTGGTCTCGTTCACTACCCGGCGTGGCAAGATAGCGCCACACGTCCGCAGGTCCTTTGGCGAAGTATGGATCCAGCCCGATGATCGCGACCTGCCACAACACCAGCGATCCGAGTACGGCTCCGGCTGCGGTACCCGCGGTGAGGGCAATCCTCTTGGGGATCGATCCCGATGTTGTCCTCGGGCCGGTTCCGCCGGTCGTGGTTGTCGACCAGGAGCACACACGGCGTTCGACTGCCGCCGTGGCCAGATACGCCGCACCCGCCAGCATCGTTGCGTACAGCGCCAGTGCCCAGGTGCGTTCCACGTCCAGGGATTGCTGCGCATAAACCATCGCAACGCCGAGTCCCGAGTCCGCGCCGAGATACTCACCGATGATTGCGCCCAGCACCGCTGCGGGGGCTGCAATCCTCAAACCGCCGAAGGTAGCCGGTAAGGCAGACGGCAGAGTTACCCGGACGAATTCCTGCCAGCGTGAGCCCCCGGCGGTGCGTACCACATCGATCGCGGCCTGGTCTGCAGCCTTCGCGCCGACCATGACCGCGACGAGCGTCGTGAAGAAGACGCTTTGCGCGGCGATGACGACTTGGGGTCGGTCGCCGTCGAGCACCGCGGTGAGAATCGGTGCGATCGCGATCACCGGGAGGCAGTACAGAGCGAGCGCCAGCTGGGTCGCAACTCTCTCGATCGGCCGGATGACAACGAACACCGTGGCCAACACGAATGCCGCCGCATTACCGAACAGCCACCCGCGCGCGGCTTCCGAGGCGGTCTGTGCGAGGTTCGGAAAGACCATCGGCCAATCCGTCACCGCTTGGGCGACGATGGCAGTAGGGGTCGGTAGGGCAAAGTAGGACGAGAAGACCGTGGCGGCGAGCAATTGCCATACCGCCAGTAACACGAGGATTCCCGCGACGCGATTGGTAGCTCGCCACTTGTGCTGTTCCATTGCAGAATTCCCCTGGCGGGTGGGACTGAATATCGACACGGCTTCATACCTCCGATCCTGAGCAGGGGAACGTCTGGACTCAGTGCGCGAACGAGTGCTGCATCCGCGTCGAGATGCGGCGGTGCTCGACCAGCGCGTCGGCCAGTCCGGCGACACGTAACTCTCCCGACTCCACGAGAACGCGGCCGTTGACCACGGTGATCCACGCGCGCGCCGGCCCGCAACGCAACAGGGCCTCGACCGGATCGGTGTGTGCTCCGGCCAGCGACACGGGATCCATATGCCACGCGACCAGGTCGGCAACGGAACCCGGTGTCAGTCTGCCGAGTTCGTCGTCCCAACCGAGGCACCGTGCCGATCCGACTGTGGCGATTCCGAGTGCGTCGCGCGCCGTCATGCTGGTCGGCCCCCCGGTGAATCGACCGAGGAGCAACGCGGTACGGGCTTCGAGCCAGAGTGACGCGTGATCGGTCGACGCCGAGCCGTCACAGCCCAGTCCGACTGCCATACCCTCGCTGTGCAGGGCCGCCACGCGGGCCGTTCCGGAGCCGATGAGCATGTTCGAGCTGGGACAGTGCGCCACGCCGACTCCGGCAGAGGCAAGCCGCCGCATCTCGCTGTCGGAGGGGTGGATGAAGTGTGCGACCCACGAACGGTTTCCGGCCCATCCGACATCTTCGAAATGTTCGACGGGGGTGCGACCGTACCGTTCCATGCAGTAGGTGTGTTCGTCGAGATCTTCGGCAAGATGAGTATGCAAGCGCACCCCTGTCCGTTCCGACATTTCTGCGGTGCGGCGCATGAGGGTCTCGTCGACCGAAAAAGGAGAGCACGGCGCGAGAGCGATTCGAGTCATCGCTCCCGGCTGTGGGTCGTGGTACGTGTCGATCAGTCGCTGACTGTCGGCGAGAATGGCGTCGGCATCCTGCGTCACGCTCGCGGGAGGGAGGCCGCCGTCCTCGATCGACAGCGACATCGACCCACGAGTGGGGTAGAAGCGGAATCCGATATCGCGGGCCGCACGGATCTGGGCGTCGATGAGGTTGGGTCGGGGATGCACGTAGAGATGGTCGGTGGTGGTCGTGCAGCCTCCCAGCAGGAGCTCGGCTAGCCCGACATACGTCGAGACATATACGGCCTCTTCGTCGAGGTTCTCCCAGATCGGATACAACTCGGTGAGCCACTTGAACAGCGATCCGTTTACGGCCGGACCATAAGATCGGGTGAGGTTCTGATACATGTGGTGATGCGTGTTGATCAGTCCTGGGGTAACCGTTCTCTGGCCCGCCGAGACAGTTTGTCGTGCAACGGGTTCTGTTCCTCTGGTCCCGACTGCGGCGACGCGGCCGGCGGAGATCGCCAGCCAGGCGTCGGCGATTTCGGACCCGGGCTCGAGTATCAGATAGCCGATATCGCGCACAAGCACATCGTGCATGCCTCTTCTCCCTCTCCTGGCAGACCTGACCTGTCTGTGATGGCCCTCGCACCCATCACCGGAGAGGGTGTCCTCCTCTGGAGGGGAGCTCCAGATCGTGTACCGGTCGAGCCGGACGGACGGTGGGCTCGCTCTCTGATGCCCTATGGCGCAAGAAGTTACGAGAACTCTTGAACGGTGGCTTTGCGCGGATGTAAACGATGGGTTACTCGTCTGCCCTCTTGACACGCGATGGTGGGCGCGGCACCGTAGGTATCCTCCCGGGCATCGATCAGGAGCCCGTCGGCGGTGTCTGTCGTGACACGCCCCGTCAATGCATCTCCTACGGATCGGAGTTCGGCACCGTGACTTCTCTCTCCTCGTCCGTTGTCCCGCCGGATTCACGGGGTGGACTTCGTCCTCCGGGTACAGGCCTGGATATCGCCGGTCTGACCCGAACGTTCCAGTCCGGGCGAACGCGCGTCACCGCGCTCGACGATGTCGACATCCGAACCTCGGAGGGCCAGTTCCTGTCGTTGCTCGGTCCGTCCGGATGTGGCAAATCCACGGTCCTACGGATTCTGGCGGGCCTCGACCGCCCCGACGCCGGTCGTGTCCTCGTCAACGGCATGAGCCCACAGGATTTGCGCGAGGGTCATGAACTCGGTGTCGCATTCCAGGATTCCGCCTTACTGCCGTGGCGCAGCGTCGAAGCCAACATCGCTCTTCCACGCCAGGTCGCCGGGTTGCCGGCGGACCCCGAGTTGGTTCGGCAACTCATCGGCCTGGTGGGATTGCGTGGGTTCGAGAAGTCCAAGCCCGCACAACTGTCAGGCGGAATGCGTCAGCGCGTGTCGATTGCGCGTGCTTTGGTGTTGCGGCCTTCTGTACTTCTGCTCGACGAGCCGTTCGGTGCACTCGACGACATGACCCGGCAACGCCTGAACCTGGAGTTGCAGCGGATCTGGACCGAACGGCGCGCGACCACCTTGATGGTCACGCACGGAATTGCCGAAGCTGTCCTGCTCTCCGATGTCGTGGCTGTCATGAGTGCGCGCCCCGGCCGGATCATCGATGTGGTGCCCATCGATCTCCCCAGGCCACGCACCGCCGAGACGATGCGGAGCGCCGAATTCCACGGCTACGTGGATGCCCTGAGCAAGTTGCTGTTCAGTGGTGAATCCGTGGAGGGGTGACGCCGGACGTACGCGGGGCCATGGGTTGCACCCCCCTCCTTTTTCTGTGATAATTCCAGATCTGGATTAATTACAGAAAAGCCGGATGATGTGGGGCCGGGGAAGAAGGAGAGAGTCACATGTTCAGCGTCGACCGATCGGTCACCCTGCCGCCGCTGGTGCTCGGCGGGCTGCGGCCGCTGTATCGCCAGATGCTGCGCAACGGGGTGCGCAGTGCCTCGTTCGAATACCTCGCGCCGGGTGCCGTGCTCGATGTGTGTGTGATCGCGGGTGCGCACGGACCGGAGTTCACCATTCGTTCCCGTGAACACCACATCGACTTCACACTCGCGATGACCACGCACTTCCGCGCCGTCCCGGTGCTGGATGCCGATACCTACCGCGCGCTGTGCGAGGTGATCGCGCCGGGTGCCGAGCCCGCGCCCGCGACCATCGTCGACTTCCTCCTGCGGGTGGTCGCCCAGTCGCCGGCGGTGCTCTCGCGGACGCACGCCTGCGCGGCCTGAGAGTCGTATCCGAGCAATCGGCCCCGGTGGGAGAAACTCCCACCGGGGCCGATCATGCTGTGGCGCGGGGTCTTACAGTCCCGGACGCTTGCCGACGGTGAGCGTCACCTCACCGGTGTGGGCGAAGAAGTCGTTGCCCTTGTCGTCGACGACGATGAACGCCGGGAAGTCTTCGACGTCGATCTTCCAGACCGCCTCCATACCGAGTTCTTCGTATTCGACGATCTCGACGTTCTTGATGCAGTCCAGTGCCAGGCGTGCCGCAGGGCCGCCGATCGAACCGAGATAGAAACCGCCGTGCCTGTGGCACGCATCGGTCACCTGCTTGGACCGGTTTCCCTTGGCAAGCATGATCATCGAGCCGCCGGCAGCCTGGAACTGCTCGACGTACGAGTCCATGCGACCGGCTGTGGTCGGGCCGAACGACCCGGACGCGAGGCCCTCCGGAGTCTTCGCCGGGCCGGCGTAGTACACGGGGTGGTCCTTGAGGTACTGCGGCATCTCCTCGCCCGCGTCGAGACGCTCCTTGATCTTCGCGTGCGCGATGTCACGGGCAACGACGAGAGGTCCCGTGAGCGACAAGCGCGTCTTGACGGGGTGCTTCGACAGCTCGGCGAGGATCTCCGGCATCGGGCGGGTGAGATCGATCTTCACGGCCGCACCCTTGCCGGTCCCGGAAACACCGGACGTTTCCGCGTCGAGCTGGCTGTCGGTGACCTCGGGCAGGAAGCGGCCGGGGTCGAACTCGAGCTGCTCGAGGAACACGCCTTCCGGGGTGATCTTCGCCTTCGCCTGGCGGTCGGCCGAGCACGACACTGCGATCGCGACGGGCAGCGACGCACCGTGGCGCGGCAGGCGCACCACGCGGACGTCGTGGCAGAAGTACTTGCCGCCGAACTGCGCGCCGATCCCGATCTTCTGGGTGAGCTCGAAGACCTTCTTCTCCAGTTCGTGATCGCGGAAACCGCGACCCGTCATGGCGCCCTCGGACGGCAGTTCGTCGAGGTAGTGGGCGGAGGCGTACTTCGCGGTCTTGAGTGCGAACTCTGCCGACGTACCGCCGACGACGATCGCGAGGTGATACGGCGGACACGCTGCGGTGCCGAGCGACCGGATCTTGGCCTCGAGGAACTGCATCATCGAGTCCGGGTTCAGGATCGCCTTGGTCTCCTGGTACAGGTACGACTTGTTGGCCGACCCGCCACCCTTGGCCATGAAGAGGAACTTGTAGGAGTTCTCGTGGCCCTTCGCGGTGTCCGCGTACAGCTCGATCTGGGCGGGCAGGTTGTTGCCGGTGTTCTTCTCGTCCCACATGGTCAGGGGAGCGTTCTGCGAGTACCGCAGGTTCAGCCGGGTGTACGCGTCGTACACGCCCCGTGCGATCGACTCCTCGTCGTCACCGGGGGTGAGTACCTGCTGGCCGCGCTTACCCATGACGATCGCGGTGCCGGTGTCCTGGCACATCGGCAACACCCCTGCCGCCGCGATGTTCGCGTTCTTCAGGAGATCGAGGGCGACGAACTTGTCGTTGTCCGAGGCCTCGGGATCGTCGAGAATGCTCGCGAGCTGCTTCAGGTGATCCGACCGCAGGTAGTGCGAAATGTCGTGCAGCGCTGTTTCGGTGAGCAGGCGCAGCGCCTCGGGCTCGACCTTCAGAAAGGTGCGGCCGTCGGGGCCTTCGACGGTGGACACCCCCTCGCTGGTCAGCAGCCGATACTCGGTGGGGTCTTCCCCGATCGGCAGCAGGTCCTCGTAGAGGAAGTCGGCCATTGTTTCTCCTGGAAGAGGGGGTGGTGTTCCGGAGACAGATTAGTCGCGCAGGATCGTGACCTCGACAACGGGGCATGTGACGCAGACGGCACACGCAGGCGGTGTGGCCCACATCTCCGGAACACGACGAGGTTTCGGGAGGTGGCGCTGCGGTCATCCCAGGGTCTGCGAACCGGACCCGAATCTCGCAGCTCGGAGGTGACGTGCGTCATGCAGTCTGCCGGTCGGATTCCTTACACTTGTATGGATGCACGAGAAATCCCGGAAGAAGACTGCGTGACTGCCGAAGCCTCACGATTGCCCTCCCTGGCCTGGATGCCCCGCTTCCACGCATGGATAGATGTCGCGGTAGTGGTCTGCGTCCTGATCGCCACCAATGTGATCGCGCACTTCACGACCGTATGGGCGTCGATCGCCACGGTGCCTGTCTCCGCCGCGATCCTGGTCGTCCTGATGCGGCGCAGAGGTATGCAATGGTCGGAACTCGGCTTGTCACCGCGACACTGGAAACGCGGAACGCTCTATTCGCTCGCCGCGGTCGCGCTCGTTCTCACGGTCGTGGCGATCGGTATCGCGCTCCCGTTCACCCGGCAGTTCTTCCTTTCCGAGCGTTACGCAACACTGTCCGGCGCGTTCGTCGCCTCGATGATCATCATTCCGCTACAGACCGTGATTCCCGAAGAACTCGCTTTTCGCGGCGTCCTTCACGGCACCCTCGAACGCGTATGGGGTGCGCGGGGAGTATTCGCCGCCGGGTCACTGCTGTTCGGTCTGTGGCATGTCGCGTCCTCCCTCAATTTGACCTCGGGCAACGCCGGCCTGACGGCGATCTTCGGCTCCGGACTCTGGGGACAGGTCGCAGGGGTCACCGGTGCGGTGGTTGCGACCGCCGCCGCGGGGTTCGTCTTCACCTGGCTACGCCGGCGCAGCGGGAGCATCCTCGCTCCGATCGCGTTGCACTGGTCGCTCAACGGCGTCGGGGCGCTGGCCGCAGCCCTCGTGTGGCAGATCTCGATGGGCTGACGGGGCCTGCCCCTTCAGGCGTGCCGGTCGCGGCTCGTCACTTTCGGTGACGTCAGTCTTCCGGGTTCTCGATCCAGGAGCCATAGGGCGGAGGCCCGTCGCTCTGAATCTGCAAGCCGAAATTCGGGGAGTGCTTCCACACATATCCCGGCAGCACATGCTCTTCCGACGTCGCGTTGTTCATGATCACGATGTCCCCGGTGGCGCGCTGCTCGAGAGCGAAACCGTCGTCGCGTCCGTCGACGACCCACCATTTCGTAGTGCTCATGACGAAGCCTTTCGGATCTGCTCGAACACAGTTTCCGTCCCAACGGTAGCGCGCACGACACCGCCACGAGACCGCTTCGGCCCGTTCTTCGGTGCCTACCCGGCGCGCAGCGCCGAAGCCGTCGAGGCGTCCGCGGGGTAGAAAGATTCGATAGCCAATTCCGACACGGTGACGTCCAGAGGGGTCCCGAACAGCGTGGTCGTGCTCAGGAACGACAAAACGCTGCTTCCGACCCGTAACTGCAGCGGCACGACCAGCGCGTGGGGATTCGTGGCCGAGACCGGGTCGTCGCACGGATACTGCTCGAGTTCCTGGTGCAGACGCACGAGCACGGGATCGCCGGTCGCGGCGATCTGGTGACGCAACCGTGCCAGCAGGTGCGCGCGCCACTGCCCGAGATTGGCGATACGCGGTGCCAGTCCCCGCGGGTGGAGTGTCAGCCGCAGCACGTTGACGGGCGGTTCGAGCAGGTCCGCCGCACAATCCGAGACCAGTGCCGTGACGGCGTCGTTCGCGTCGACCATCGTCCAGTGCCGGTCGACCACCAGCGCGGGAAACGGCCGGTGGAGTTCCAGGATCCGGGTGATGGCATCGGCGACCGCACTCAACGGCACGTCGTCGAGTCGGTGCTCCGGATAGGCGGGCGCGAGTCCTGCGGCGAGCAGAATCGAGTTTCGTTCCCGTAGGGGAATGTCGAGATGCTCGCTCAGTCTCACCACGATGTCCCGGGACGGCTGCGACCGCCCTGTCTCGACAAAGCTGATGTGCCGCGACGAGATGCCTGCCCGATGAGCAAGGTCGAGTTGGCTCATTCCTCGGCGTTCCCGCCACGCGCGCAGCAACGCCCCGGGCCGAACCCTCTCGACGACCGTCATGTTTTCGAGAATAGAGCCGCCGGGAACGGCCGCCATTACCTCTGAGGTAATCGACCGGCGCCGCCCGGCGCCGCCCGGCGCGGCACGCTCGAGGCATGACCGCATACGCCGTAGCCCACCTCCGCAGCGTCGCCTTCGGAGACGCCATCGCCGAATACCTGACGAAGATCGACGACACCGTTCGTGCATTCGACGGCCGGTTCCTCGTCCACGGAACAGACCCCCACGTCGTCGAAGGGGAATGGCCCGGCCACCTGGTGCTCATCGAGTTCCCCGACCTCGAACGGGCACGCGGGTGGTACGACTCGCCCGCGTATCAGGAAATCCTTCCGCTCAGGACCGAGAACTCGGACGGTTCAGCGATTCTCGTGGAGGGAACTCCACCCGGCTATCGCGCGGCGGGCTACCTCGACAAGGTCAGCGGGCGGGTGAACTCGGAGCGCTGAGGATCCCCGCGGCCCGAGCAGGTTCCGCGTACGCCGCCGCCAGCGACTCGACGGTCTCGTGGGCATTGAGTCCGCTCGGGTTGGGCACCACCCACAACGGTGTGCCCCCGATGGTGTCGTCCTGAAGACCCGGGCGCGCCGTGCGCTTCCCGAACGCCGACCGGTACGCCGTGATCCCCGCAACCGCAACGACCCGCGGGCGGAACTCGGCCACCACCGACGCCAATCGTTCGGCACCCGCACGCAATTCGTCCGGCGTCAGCTCGTCGGCGCGGGCAGTCGCCCGCGGAGCCAGGTTGGTGATGCCCACGCCGCGTTCGATCAGGTGAGTGCGATCGGCCGCACTCATCCCTTCCGACGGGGCGATCGGGTGCGTGATGATCCCGGCGCGAAAGAGCGCGGGGTAGAACCGATTTCCGGGTCGCGCGAAATGCGCGCCCGTCGCCGCAGTCCACAGACCGGGATTGATCCCGACGAACAGCAAGCGGCATCCCGGCCCGACGAGGTCGGGAACCACGGCGTCGCGGAAGGATTCGAGTTCGGCACGTGTGAAACCCATCGGTCCACAGTAGGCGGTGGCTGCCCCTACCCCGAGGGCACCCACGTGCCGTGCAACCCCGCCGGCACCCGGATCGGTAACCGCACCCGCGCACATGGTCCCGCACCCGGATCATCGGCGGAGAACACCAGGAACCAACTCGTCAGATCGGTGAAGTCGGTCGCGATCGAGCCCCAGTAACCGGCGCCGGACGTGCTCGTGAGGTACACCGGCTCGCCGGGGGAGAGCGTGCCCCCGGACCACACCGTGTCGGCGCCGGAGTCCACGTCGAACCAGAACAACGCGTCGGCGGAGCCGGACGGCAATCGTTGCGATCCGCTGCGGCCCAGCGTGGCGACGACGCGGTGACGGTCCGTCCACAGGCGCTCGTCGATGCGGGGGAATTCGATGTCGCGGTCGTGGAGTGTCGTGCGGGTGACGCCGTCCCGCCCGATGACCGCCCGGCGCAACAGCGACGGGTTGGGTCCGTCGTGCTCGGTCAACGCGCCGGGATACCGCCACTCCACGTAGTCGACCGCGACATCTCCTCCGGGGAGGTCGAAGGCATTGGCGGTGTGCCACATCCAGAAGGTGTCGGTGGAGAACCAGCGCACTGCGCCACCGTCGCGGGGGACGAGGGCGATCCGGACCCCGAGTTCGGGTTGCCAGTCCAGGGGTGAGGCGCCTGTGAAGATCTTTTCCAGGTCGAAGACCATCGGCGCCAGGATCAGCACGATGTATGTCTCGGTGAGAGCCATGTCGTGCACCATCAGGGGGCGGTCGGCGCCGTCGATGGGTGTGGCCGCGCGAACGACGGCGCCGTCCGGGCCGAACACCGACCATGTCAGGAACGGCGCGTCGAGCATGTAGCAGAACGCGACCATCTCACCGGTGTGTGGATCGATCTTGGGATGGGCGGTAAGACCGACCGGTAGCGCCCCGCCGAATGTCTCCCGGCCCAATGTCTCGAGTTCCGAACCGAGCGCGTACGGCGGCGCGGCTTCGGCGAGCGCGAGCAACCGGCCGCCGTGCCGGACCACGTTGATGTCGGGAAGTTCGCGCATGGTGTTCGCGAGATCGGACCCCACCTCGTCGGCGGGCGGAAAATACGGGTCGGTGATGCCGGCCCACAGGGCTCGTCCCGCCTTCTCCTCGGCCACGACCTGCGGGGTGCGCACGAACCGGTTCGTGTAGCGCGCGGTACCGCCGGACAGTGCGACGCGGTGCACCATTCCGTCCCCGTCGATCGGGTAGACGTACTGCCCGATCGGATCGAATCGAGGATTCGGGCCGTTGCGCAGGTAACTCCCTTCCAGGTCGGGCAAATGTCCCTCGACCTCGAGATCCCGAACATCCACCTCGTCGCGTTGCGGCGCGAACATGCCGCTCAGGTGCGCGTGGTGGGCAATGTCGACGGGTGCGGGGCGGTTCATGAGGTCACCTCATGCGAGCGGAGAAAGGGGTGGAGTCCCTGTCTCGCATGGTAGGTCGGTAGCGCGGTGCGAGCGGACGGTTTCGGCGCACGCCCGGCCGGCGGCCGGTGGTCGCCGGACGCCGGGGCTCGGCGGAGCGCGACGACCGGCGCCTGTGCCGCATCCGCTAGGGTATTTTCCGACGTCCAGGACCGAAGCCGCGGCCGCGTGGCCGCAACGTTAGGGGAAGGTGTGCAGCGTCGGAACGCGATCGGTAATTCCGTCCGGAACGCCGGAGGCGACGAATCCGCGTTGCCGCCGTACACGGATCTCCTGTGGCCGACGCTGCAGGCGGTGATCGAAATCGGCGGATCCGGGGTCATCGAGGAAATCGATGGGGCTGTGATCGCCCGGGTCGGTTTGTCCGAGGCGGACCAGGCCGTACTGCACGGTGACGGTCCCGGCACCGAAATCGAGTACCGGATCGCCTGGGCGCGCACTTACCTCAAGGGCATGGGCCTGCTGTCGAACACCCGTCGAGGCGTGTGGAGCGTGACCGACGACGGCCGCGCGGTCCGCGAATCCGAGATCAAGCCCATGCAGGTCGCGTACACCGCGGAGAAGCGACGCCGACGCCTGGTTCGCAACTCGTCGCAAGGCGCGCAGGTCGTGCCGCTCGCCGCTGCACCCGAGGATCCCGAACTGTGGCGAGAGCCTGTGCTCGGGGCGGTCGCCGACCTTCCCGCAGAGGGTTTCGAGCGCCTCGTCACCGCTGTGCTGCGGTCCGCGGGCTTCACCACTCTGACAGTCCCCGCTCCGGGTGGGGGCACCGACTCCGACACCCAGGTGGAGGGCACCGGCATCCTGCGTGTCTCCCTGCTCAGTTTCTCGGTGTTCTTCCGGTTCGTCCGGGGACAGGAGCGCGCGGGCGCCGACGTCGTTCGTGAATTCCGTGCGGCGATGGTCGGGCGAGGGGAGAAAGGTCTGCTGGTGTCGACCGGATCCTTCACCGACGATGCGCGAGCGGAGGCACACCGGCACGGCGCTCCGCCCATCGATCTCGTCGACGGCGAGGGTCTGTGCGACCTCCTCAAGGAGCACGGACTCGGAATACGCACGACGGTGCGCACCGTCGAAGATGTCGCGCTCGTGCCCGCTTTTTTCGCCGAGTTGGCGGGCCGCTGAGAACCGTTCGCAACGTAGGTTCGACCAGCACCTTTACCCATGTGCTGCGTGTGGCGGGTGTGAATGTGGTGCAATCCGGAGGCACGGTCACACATTCCGGAACGGGGCGCCATGACGTTTTCTCGTCGAGACATGTTGCGGTACGCGGCGATCGGCTCGGGCGCCGTGGTGGCCTCCGCGGTCATGACCCCGGGAGCGGCGCAGGCTCGGGAAGTCCTCGGCACCATCGTCGACTATTCGGCGGGTGTCCCGTCGGCGGCGTCGATCAGGGCCGCCGGACACATCGGGGCGATCCGATACGTATCCGACCGACGGCCCGGCGCCGAATGGATGCTCGGTAAGCCGCTGACCCGAGGAGAAGCCGGCGCCCTGCTCGACAACGGACTGGAAGTCGTGTCGTGCTACCAGTTCGGCAAGGCGGAGACCGCCGACTGGCTCGGTGGCTACGACGCGGGCCTGAGGCACGCGCGACGCGGTCTGGAACTGCACCGCGCAGCGGGCGGACCCGACGACCGGCCGATCTACGCATCCATCGACGACAACCCGACCTTCGAGCAGTTCACCACCCGGATCGTGCCCTACCTTCTCGCGTGGCAGGAAGTGGTCGGCCCCGCGAACACCGGCGTGTATGCCAACTCTCCGACCATCGACTGGGCGTCCGCGGTGGGTCTCGGTGCGTTCTACTGGCAGCACGACTGGGGCACGCCGGCCGGTTACGTCCATCCGCGCGCACACCTGCACCAGAAGGGCGGCGGGACCATCGACGGAATCGGTATCGACGTCAACCGCGTCTTCACTGCCGATTACGGACAGTGGTCGCTTACACGCCTCTAGCCGGTCCGACCTCGCGAACCCGCGGAGGTGGGGGCGGGATGAACGCGGTGAACACGAGCGCCACCACCGACGCGAGTGTCGCGATGAGGAAGGTGGTGCGGAAGCCGCTGAGTTCCGGCACGACTGCGTCGCCGACCTGCACGGTCATCGCGGCGAGCACGACACCGATCACCGCTGCCGCCGTCGAGGTACCGATGGACCGCATAAGCGTGTTCAGACTGTTCGCCGCCGCGGACTCGTGGAGCGGGACGGCACTCATGATGAGCGCGGGCATGGCGGCGTAGGCGAGACCCACGCCGGCTCCGATGACCATCGATGCCGCGATGATGTGCCACAACTCCCGGTGCAGCAGATACGCCGTGAGATAACCGGCTCCCACGAAGACGACGCCGCAGGCGAGGGTGACACGCGGGCCGAACGTGGCGGTGATCCGTGCCGACACCGGGGACAACGCCATCATGACGAGTCCGCTCGGCGCAAGGGCCATACCGGCAGCGACCATCGTCTGCCCGAGCCCGTAGCCGGTTTCGGGTGGCGCCATGAGCAATTGGGGGAAAGCGAGGACGTTCGCGTACATCGCGAAGCCCAGCGCGATCGACGCCAGGTTCGTCATCAGGATGGGACGGCGCGCGGACAGTCGCAGATCGACCAGCGGCCGGTCCAGGCGCAACTCGTACCAACCCCATCCCAGGAAGACCAACAGCGCTCCCCCGAGCATGGTGAGGGTGGCCGGCTCTGTCCAACCCCACGAATTTCCCTTCGTCACCGGAACGAGAAGCAGTATCAGGGCGGCGGAGAGCAGACCCGCTCCCAGGAAATCGAACCGGCCCGGGTTCCGTCGCGGTGATTCCGGGACGAACTTCCACACTGCGGCGATGCCGACCGCGCCGAGCACCAGCGAGGCGACGAACAGCATGTGCCAGTCGGTGAGCTGGGCTACCAGCGCCGCCAGGGGCAAACCGATGGCTCCGCCCACGCCCATGGTCGCGCTGATCGTGGCCATCGCGCCGGGAACCCGTTTCGGCGGAAGCTCGTCCCGCAGGATAGCGATGCCGAGGGGAATCGCGCCTACGGCGGCGCCCTGGAGGGTCCGACCGATCACCAGGGGCAGGAGTGTGTTCGCCACCGCGCACACCGCGGAACCGAGCACCATCATGCCGAGGCTGGCGAGCAGCATCCGGCGCTTGCCGAACATGTCACCGAGCCGGCCGCTGATCGGGGTGACGACTGCACCCGCCAGAAGTGTCGCCGTCACTGCCCAGGACGTGTTCTCCGGGGACGCGTTCACGAGGAGCGGCAGCCGGGGCAGGATCGGCACGATCAGGGTCTGCATGAGGGCGACGCTGATCCCGCACATGGCCAGGACCGCGACAATCCCGGAAGGAGAGGGTTGCTCCCGCGTCGGGATCGGAGTTTCGACGGCCATGCCTCTCCTCGCTCACGGGCCGGCGAGATCGCGGCCGAAAACTTTAGTGCGCCATATCAACTAGTTGGTCCACCGTGTCTAGCACGGGGATGCCGCTAATGCACAACCGGTTTCGATCGAGCGCACCGGACCGAAGGTCTGTACAGACACGCAAAGACCGCCGGGACGAATCCCGGCGGTCTTCGGCTGTTCTGTTATCGGTGTCCGTCAGGGCACGGACACCAGGCCCAGGGTGGGGAGGAAGGTGCACGAACGCGGGTCCGTGCCTTCCTTCTGCGTGGTGATACCACCCGAGACGACCGCTACGACCTGGCCGGCGCCGGTGTCGGCGATGGCGGTCAACGTGGCGGGACCGTCCGGGTTGATGCGTGCCTCGTTGGTGAGCGGCTGGGTGCCGCTGCGGCCGTTGGAGACGTTGATCCAGCTCAGGGTCAGGTCCTGTTCACCGGCGGTAGGCGCGGTGCCGAGAGCGGTGAAGACGAATCCGACCTGTCCGGCGGCCGGGCCCGGGGGCGGCAGCTGAGCAGGACCGGCCACCGCGAGCGCGCTGCCCACGGAGTCCTGTCCGTCACCGATGCAATCCTGGCCGAGCGTCGGGTACAGGAACTGCGAGATCACGACCGTGCCCGGTGCCGGAATGTCGGGGCCACCGCCACCGCTGCCGTCCAGGAAGGTGATGACGCGCTCGAGGGTGCCCTTCAGGGACTCGGGAAGCTCGGAATTCGCGAGCAGTTCCTTCGCCTGTGCGAGCAGGTCGTTGCTGCCGTCCGCGACGTCGGCAACATCCGACGGCCCGGCTGCAGCTCCCACGATGGCCGGCGCGAGCGACGCAAGCGCTTCCACCTGCTCGGGGTTCGCCTGGATTTCGGGGATCAGACGTGTCAACGACTCGATGGAGAGGTCGGCCGGAACCTCGAATTGGGGGAGTTCGACGAACTGGGCCAAGTCGGGCAGCGCCGGCGGCGCCGGTTGCGCGAAGGCGTGCGACGGCACCGCCAGTCCCGCAGTGGCGGCAAGTGCGCACGCTGTGAGCGCACGCCGCATTCCTCGAGTACGAAGCACTGTTCCCCATCCTTGTCGTTGAAGTACCTGGTAGGCCTGGAAGACCAGCCGGTACTGACGGCTCGAGGCGACACTCTATGGAGTCGCCTCCCGCAGGACAACCCACCGTGCCGAACCCGGGTTGGCGGTTGCCTTCGGGGGAGTGTAGCCACAGTCTGTTCCGAATGGCGGTACCCGGTAGACGGTAACGTGTTTCCATTGTGACTGTTGTGAGTAGAGATGAGATTGTTACCAGAGTGAATCAGGGTTTCGGAGGGCCGGGTGTTCGCCGGTAGTCTCTACTGCCGAAGGTCCGGGCATCCGGGCCAGGGAACGACGGGAGGCTGCACCGCGGTGCCACGACGAGTTCCTTCGTATCCGGTGCGGTGGTGCGCGGCACTGCTGGTGGTGTCCGTCGCAGCGCGGCTCGCCTGGACGTTGTTCACGCCCAACGGGATGAACCTCGTCGACCTGCACGTGTATGTGGACGGCTCCGCCGCTCTGCTCGACGGCGACCTCTACAACTTCACCTACAGTCGCTACACCCCGGACTTCCCGCTGCCCTTCACCTATCCGCCGTTCGCAGCGCTGATATTCCTTCCGCTGCACGTAGTGCCGTTCGAGGTACTCGGTGTGGCGTGGCAACTACTCACGGTCGCGGCGTTGTTCTTCGTGGTGCGTATCGCGTTCGAACTTGTGATCGGGACCGAAGCGCGCACGCGGCAGTGGACCGGGGTCGCCCTCGCGTGGACGGCCGTCGGCATCTGGACCGAACCGCTGCGCACCACCCTCGACTACGGGCAGATCAACGTTTTCCTGGTACTCGGCGTCATGGTTGGCGTGCGTAGTTCCCGATGGTGGCTTTCCGGCGGCCTCGTAGGAATTCTCGCCGGAATAAAGCTGACGCCGGCCATCACCGGTCTCTATTTCCTTGCACGGCGTCGGTGGCGAGAAGCCTTTTTCTCCGCCGTCGCATTCGCGGCGACCGTCCTGGTCAGCGTGCTCGCGCTCGGCGAGCAAGGGCTGACCTACTTCACCACCCTGTTCGGCGACGCCGACCGAATCGGTCCGGTCGGATCGGTGTGGAACCAGTCGCTCCGCGGTGCGCTGAGCCGCATCGTGGGGGAGGACGTCGAGACCGGACCGCTGTGGCTCGTCGCTGTCGTCGTGTGCGCAGCACTCGCGTTCGCCGCGTGGCGTTCGCTCGGCAAGGACGATCTACTGGGGACCCTGCTCGTCGTCCAGCTCCTGGGTCTGCTGGTCTCACCGATCTCGTGGGCCCATCACTGGGTGTGGGTGATCCCGATGCTGATCTGGCTCCTGTACGGCCCGCTGGCTCGGCTCACCGGCACCCGCATCCTCGCCGCGTTCTGGGCCGTCGTGACGCTCGTCGGCGTGCCGTGGGTGCTCAGCAGTGCGCAGGACTCGATCTGGACGGTGGGACGGCCCGCACCCCTGGCGTGGCTGGGCACGGTCTACGTCACGGGTGCGGTCCTCGCCTACGTCTGGATGATCGTGGGCGCCCGGAGGTTGCGTGACTCGGAGACTGGACACGCCGCGCCGGCACCCGTCGCGAACTCGGAGGCAAAAACCTCCGACGCCGCGACCCCTACAGACCGACCGTCTGAGCCAGCTGATCGATCCGGCGCGCCATCTCCGCGTCGGATTCGGTGATCCCCCCCGCGGAGTGCGTGCACAGCGAATAGGTCACCTTCCGCCATCGGACGTCGATGTCGGGATGGTGGTCCGCCTCTTCGGCGGCCTCCGCGACCTTGTCGACCAGTGCGATCGCGTCGGGAAACGTCGGAGCATCGATCGTTCGGGTCAGGGACGCGCCTGCTCGTCGCCAGTGCGGGAGTTCGGACAGCGCCGCGTCGATCTCGCCGTCCGTCAGTAACTGGGCCATGAACCATTCTGGGACGATGCACGGCATGACCGCAACGACACCGCCGACGGGACACGTCGTCGCCGGAGCAGTATTCCGTGACGGGCGCGTACTCCTCGCTCAGCGGACCCGGCCGCCCGAACTTGCCGGGCAGTGGGAGTTGCCCGGCGGGAAGGTCGAACCGGGGGAGAGTGCCGAGGAGGCGCTTCGCCGGGAACTGCGGGAGGAACTGGGCATCGAGGTCCGCGGGGGTGAACGGTTCGGCGCCGAAGTTCACCTTCGCGGCGGCCTGGTGATGTGCGCGTACCGGGTGCACCTGCTCGACGGGGAGCCCCGCGCACTCGATCACGCCGCAGTGCGCTGGGTCGATGCCGGTGAACTCGACGAGGTGGACCTCGTGGCAGCGGACCGGGCGTGGCTGCCGGACCTCCGGGCACTCCTTGCCGGCTGAGTTCAGGCGGCGCGCGCCTTCTCGAGGTGCTTGCGGAGTTCTTTCTTGCTCAGGTCGTCGTTCGCGACCTTCTTCATGCGCATGATGACCACGGGGCATTTCACGCAGCGGGTCTTCTTACGGCAGCACTTCTTCTTCGGCTTCAGGCCGGCGACCTTGCTCGGCTTGATCTTCTTGCCCATGAATCGTCCCGCCCTCGTCGCAGCATTCGCGTGTCAGGTTAGCGTGCCCTTACGGGAACGCAAGAGGCGGTTTCGGAACACCCTGAGAGGACCGTAACGCTCGCATAACGGCCTTCTTGCGTGGCGAATCTCACGTTCCGACGTCGTGACCTGGCATTACAGGGAGGGCTCGGAGCAGGCGCCCCCGGAAGGGCGGTAGGATGTTCGTGGCCGCAGTGCCTGCTCGGGCCGTCTCAGGCCGGTAGCGGGCGTATCGCAATCGCGTAGCGGCTTCGAACAATATGCGCCGTACGGGCGAGGTGCCGACCGGGTCCAGTGCCGTGTGGCCGCGGACAACAGCCAGGAGAGCCATCGCGTGAGCACCGCTGATTTTCGGAACGTCGCCATCGTGGCGCACGTCGACCATGGAAAGACCACCCTCGTCGACGCCATGCTGCGCCAGTCGGGCGCGTTCGCCGAACGTGCGGAACTCGTGGACCGGGTCATGGACTCCGGTGACCTCGAGCGCGAGAAGGGCATCACCATTCTCGCGAAGAACACCGCGGTGCACCGTCACCACCCCGACGGCAGCGTCACAGTCATCAACGTCATCGACACCCCCGGCCACGCCGACTTCGGTGGAGAGGTCGAGCGCGGCCTGTCCATGGTCGACGGCGTCGTGCTGCTCGTCGATTCCTCCGAGGGACCGCTGCCGCAGACCCGGTTCGTGCTGCGCAAGGCACTCGCCGCGTCGCTGCCGGTGATCCTCGTGGTCAACAAGACCGACCGTCCCGACGCCCGTATCGCCGAGGTCGTCGAGGAGAGCCAGACCCTTCTGCTCGACCTCGCCTCCGACCTCGACGACGAGGCGGCCCAGGCGGCCGAACTCGCACTCGGTCTCCCGGTGCTCTACGCATCGGGTCGCGAGGGCAAGGCGTCGCGCAAGCAGCCCGAGAACGGCCATGCGCCCGACGCGGAGAACCTCGACGATCTCTTCGACGTCCTCATGGAGTAC
Source organism: Rhodococcus sp. NPDC058639 (assembly GCF_042717545.1). Classification (NCBI taxonomy): domain Bacteria; kingdom Bacillati; phylum Actinomycetota; class Actinomycetes; order Mycobacteriales; family Nocardiaceae; genus Rhodococcus; species Rhodococcus sp. NPDC058639. The sequence goes on along the minus strand of NZ_JBHXRF010000003.1, from coordinate 397,454 downwards.
GTGCCGGCGCCGAAGGGCGACATTGCAGCACCGCTGCAGGCACACGTCACCAACCTCGACGCATCCGCGTTCCTCGGTCGTCTCGCGCTCGTCCGCATCCACAACGGTGAGCTCCGCAAGGGACAGACCGTGAGCTGGATGCGTGAAGTCGACGGCGAGCCCGTCGTCACCCGCGCGAAGATCACCGAGTTGCTCGCAACCGTCGGCGTGGAGCGGCATCCCGCAGAGTCCGCCATCGCCGGTGACATCGTCGCCGTCGCGGGTTTCCCCGACATCATGATCGGCGACACCCTCGCGGACCTCGAGAACCCGGTGGCACTGCCCCGGATCACCGTCGACCAGCCCGCCATCTCGGTGACGATCGGTACCAACACGTCCCCGCTGGTCGGGCGCGTCAAGGGCCACAAGCTCACCGCTCGCATGGTCAAGTCCCGCCTCGACGCGGAACTCGTCGGCAACGTGTCGCTGAAGGTGCTCGACATCGGTCGTCCCGACGCCTGGGAGGTCCAGGGTCGTGGCGAGCTGGCGCTGGCCATCCTCGTGGAGCAGATGCGCCGCGAAGGCTTCGAGCTGACCGTCGGTAAGCCCCAGGTGGTCACCAAGCAGGTCGACGGCAAGCTGCACGAGCCGTTCGAAGAGCTCACCATCGACACGCCCGAGGAGTACCTCGGCGCCATCACGCAGTTGCTCGCCAACCGCAAGGGCAAGATGGTGCAGATGACCAACCACGGTGCGGGCTGGGTGCGGATGGAATTCCTCGTCCCGTCCCGCGGCCTGATCGGTTTCCGTACCGACTTCCTCACGGAAACGCGCGGCACGGGCATCGCCAACGCCGTCTTCCACGGCTACGCCCCGTGGGCCGGCGAGATCCGCGCCCGCCACACCGGCTCGCTCGTCTCCGACCGGACCGGCACCGTGACGCCGTTCGCGATGATTCAGCTGGCCGACCGTGGCACGTTCTTCGTCGAGCCCGGCGCGGACACCTACGAGGGCATGGTCGTGGGCATCAACCCGCGCCAGGAAGACCTCGACATCAACGTCACGCGTGAGAAGAAGCTGACCAACATGCGTCAGTCTTCCGCCGACGTGATGGAGACGCTGGCCAAGCCCATCGAGCTGACCCTCGAGGCGGCTATGGAATTCTGTTCCGGCGACGAGTGCGTCGAGGTCACCCCCGAGATCGTGCGCGTGCGCAAGGTGCACCTCTCGGCGACCGACCGGCAGCGCGCGCGGTCGCGCGAGAAGGCCCGTAACAAGTAGTAAGGATGTGGCGGTCCCGGCGAGCAGTTGCTGGCCGGGACCGCCACGTACCGCCTGGTCGACGGGAGGGAAGCCGGAGTGTTGCGTACGCGTGTCCGTCGCCGGTGGCGTAGCGGAGTCCCGGCGCTCCTTGCATCGGTGGTCTTGATGCTGACGGCGTGTACCGCCGATCCGCCGCCGCCCATCGAACAGGCCGAGCCGACGACTCCTCCGGCTCCGACGCGCCCCCGCAGCACCGTGGTCGTGGCGATCGACAGGGTCGATACCGGCTTCAATCCGCATCTGCTGGCGGACCAGTCGCCCGTCGCGAACGCCGTCGCGGGCCTGGTACTGCCCAGCCCGTTCCGGGCGGTGCCCGATCCGCAGAATCCGGCGGCGACGCTGTGGGTACCGGACGTGACCGTGTTGATCTCCGCCGAGGTCACCGAGCAGGATCCCTTCACCATCACGTACCAGTTGCGCGACGAGGCGCAGTGGTCCGACAGCGCCCCGATCGCCGCCGAGGACTTCCGGTACCTGTGGCAGCAGATGATCACGCAGCCGGGAGTGGTCGATCCCGCGGGCTATCGGCTCATCGACGACGTCCGTTCGTCGGGCGGAGGCAAGACTGTCACCGTCACGCTGCGCGAACCGTATCCGGCCTGGCGCGAATTGTTCACCGACCTGCTGCCCGCACATCTCGTCAAGGACACCCCCGGCGGGTTCCTGAGCGGACTGTCCGAAACGATTCCGGTCTCGGGCGGCAGATTCCACGTCGATGCCGTCGACCGCGGTCGCGGCGAGGTGCTCCTCGAACGTAACGATCGCTTCTGGGGCACTCCTGCTGTGCCCGACGAGATCCTGATGCGCCGCGGGGGCACCGACTCCCAGTTCGCCGAGTCTCTGCGCAGCGGTGACGCTCAGGTGGCACAAACGCGGGGAGGGGCGGCGTTGCTTGCCCAACTCGACGCGGTACCCGGCGTCCGCACCGGTATTCAGTTGCAGCCGCGCACGCTCGACTTCACGCTCAACACCCGTGCGGACGAACTTGCCGATCTGCGCGTGCGCCGCGGGATCCTCGGTCTGCTCGACCCGGACCTGCTCGCACTCGTCGGTGCGGGAACCCAGACCAGCGTCGTCCCGGCACGCGCCCAGGTGCTGGCGCCGTCCGATCCCGGATACGCGCCCACGATGCCGCCGCGACCCAGCAGGGAAGAGGCGCTCGGTCTCCTCGCGGAAGCGGGATACATGCCCGTCGCTCCCGACCCCCTGCCCGAGGAACCGCCTGCCGGCGCCGACGGCCCGTCTGCCGAACCGGCCCCGTCACCCACCGGCGCACCGCCCGCCCCGGAATCGGACGACAATCTCCTGCTCCGCAACGGCGAACCTCTGAACTTCGTGATCGGAGTGCCGGAGGACGCCGACACCACCCTCGCGGTCGCGCGCACGGCAGCCGATGTCCTGCGCGACGCCGGTATCGCCGCGACCGTGACGGAGCTACCTCCGGACGAGTTGTACGGCGAGTCCCTGGTCGACGGCAGCGTGCATGCGGTTCTGGGATGGATGCGGGTGGGGGACGATCCCGCCACCGCAGCGCTGTCCCGGTTCGGTTGTCCACCGGTGCTGCCCGTCGTCGAGGGCGCTGCCCGCGCCGCCGATCCGCCGCAGGCAGAAGGCGGGGAGTCCACGAAACCCGGTGCGGGCGCCACGGAGGCCGCCCCCACGTCCGGCTCTTCCGCGGCGACGGGTGGAAGCTCGGACGACGAAGAAGACGAGATACGGGCAATGCTCGATGCACCGAGCAACCTGTCCGGGGCATGCGATCCCGACCTCGAGGAGAATCTGCTCGCTGCGGTGCGCGGCACTGCCGACCCACGGGAGGTCATCGCCGCCGCGCAGCCCGAGCTGTGGGCGCTCGCCGTGAACCTCCCGATCCTGCAGGATCGCACCGTGGTCGCGGCCGGGCCGGAGATCGACAACGTGTCGCTGGCCGGTTCGGTCCCCGCCGGCATCTTCGGAGACGCACATTTGTGGTGGAGGAGTACACCGTGACAACAGATTTCGCTCAGACGCCGAACGTTGCGGATCGTCGGCTGCTGCTGGTTCACGCCCATCCCGACGACGAATCGCTCACCACTGGCGGCGTCATCGCCCGCTACGTCGCAGAAGGCGCCGAGGTCACCGTCGTGACCTGCACGCTCGGCGAGGAAGGTGAGGTCATCGGAGACCGCTGGGCGCAATTGGCCGCCGACCAGGCCGACCAACTGGGCGGGTACCGCATCCTCGAACTCGGTCGCGCTCTCGCGGCGCTCGGGGTGGACGGGCCGCGTTTTCTCGGCGGTGCAGGCCATTGGCGCGACTCGGGAATGGCCGGGACACCCTCTGCCGAGAACCCGAGAGCGTGGGTGAACGCCGACGCGGACGAGGCGCTGGAGGCGCTCGTCGCGGTGATCCGGGAGACCCGCCCACAGGTCGTCGTCACCTACGACCCGCGCGGTGGGTACGGGCACCCCGATCACATCGCGGTCCACGACCGCGTCACCGCTGCCGTCGAAGTGTCCGGCACCGACGACTTTCCGGAGGCGGGTGCGCCCTGGACACCCGCGAAGGTGTACTGGACCGTCACCGAACGCTCGGCTCTGGATGCGGGAATCGCCGCTCTGGACCACCTGCCCGAAGGCTGGCGCATGCCGGAACCGGACGAGCTTCCGAGTGTGCCCGACGAACAGGTGACCACGGTCGTCGATGTCAGCGGTGTGCTCGACGCGAAACGCTCGGCGATGGCCGCCCATGCGACCCAGGTCGTCCTGGCTCCCTGCGGGGGCGGGTTCGCACTGTCGAACATGGTGGCGCAACCCGTGTTCGCCGAGGAGCACTTCGTGCTGGCCCGCGGGGAACTCGGTCGCGTCGACGAGACCGGTCGCGAGGATGACCTGTTCGCCGGCATCGGCTAGTGTGACCTGTGTCATAGGCACTGCGGCGGTCATAGGTACCGCGGCGGTCAAAGGTACCGCGGTCATGGTGCCGCGGTCATAGGTACTGCCGCGCGGGGGCGGCCCCACCACAGGGGGTTCGATGTACAACTGGTCCGTGCAGAATCAGATCGTCGCGTTCGTGGACTCGCTGCGGCCCTATTCCGGCCAGATCCGCGCGGAGTACTACGACGCCCTCTACCACTTCGCCGATCAGCAGAGTGCCCTGCTGACGATGCTCGGCTACCCGCCCGTCCCGTGATCGCACAGGACCCGGTTGCGCCGCCCCCGGCCGTGTGGCGCACTATCGTGTCATGACGGTCGATCCCGCAACCGGGCTGTCCGGTGGTCCCGCGTCCGTATCCGAACCCGCACCGCGCAGGGGCGTAGTCGCCCTGCTCGTGATCAGCGGCGGACTGTGCGCCGTGTTGTCGGTGTTCTACCTGGGCCTCTACCTCGGCGGGGTGCCGTTCCCCATCGTCATCGTGCTGGCCGCCGTGATGAATCTTCTCCTGGTGGCAGCGATGCGAACCGAGACGGGATCGCTGGGCCGCGCTGCGCTTCCGCTGGTGGCGTGGGGCGTCGTCTTCCTGCTGTGCCTGGCCGGCGGTCCCGGCGGCGACCAAGTGGTCGTCGCCGACTGGCGCATCCTGCTGCTGCCGGTCGCGGCCCTCGCGCCGGCCGGTGTGTACCTGTTCTCGGTTCGCATCAAAGAGATTTCACGGGCAGTCCGGCCGCCCGAGCCGCGTCCCTGAGCACCGTCACCACCATGTCCTGCGTCAGCCGCCCGGTGAAGGTGTTCTGCTGGCTCACGTGATAGCACCCGAACAGGTGGAGCGGCTGCCGCGCGTCCGAGGCCGGTTCCAGGACGACATGCGCCCCGTGTGCGAACTTCGGCCGTGGCGCGGGCACCGTCCATCCGGCTGCTGCCGGTACCGGCAGCAGTGACTGCCACCCGAACCCGCCCAGTACCACCACCGCGCGCAGGGTCGGTGACAGCAGATCGAGTTCCTGTTCGAGCCAGTGGCGGCACGTGTCTCGTTCGAGCACCGTCGGTTTGTTCGCCGGCGGAGCACAGTGCACCGGTGAGGTGATGCGCGTTCCGAACAGTTCGAGACCGTCGCCGCGGTGCGTTGCGACCGGCTGCGACGCCAAGCCCGCCTCATACAGAGCCGCGTACAGCACGTCACCCGAACGGTCGCCCGTGAACATCCGCCCGGTGCGGTTTCCTCCGTGTGCCGCAGGCGCGAGCCCGACGATCAGCAGGGACGCGTCGTCCGGCCCGAAGCCGGGCACCGGCCGTCCCCAGTACTCCTCGTCGCGGAAGGCGGCACGCTTCTCGCGCGCGACCTGCTCGCGCCACGCCACCAGCCGCGGGCATGCCCGGCAGTCGACGAGTTCGGCGTCCATCTGTTCGAGGTTTTCCGGCTCCGGGCCGGGCAGCGGGCCCCTCATCGCCGGGCCCAGGAGTCGGCGCAGCCGGGGGTGACCGCCTCGACCAGCGACCACGCGAGTTCTTCGGGAATGTCGATCACCTCGTAGTGTCCTGCCCCGGCCGGCGTCGCGGCGACGACCGTGGCCACACCTGCCCGGCGCTGGAAGAAGGATTGCCGCACCGTCCAGCCGATGATCCCCTCGGCGTCCAGGCTCACGCGTTGCCGGTCTACCGATCCGCTCCGCGTCACGAGACGACCGGGCACGACGGCGTGGCCGAGTCCGCGGTAACGGTCCCATGCGAGTGCGCCAGCGCCCGCAAGGAGTCCCACGAGTACCGCAACCGTCGCCGGAATCGGCAACGAGCGACCGACCACCGCCAGAGCGACGATCACGGCGGCCGCGACAAGAACCACCGGGACGAGTGCGCGCGTGTACCGACGGCGACGGGCCGCGGGACCGTGGGCGAGTAGCGGCACGTTTACGGGGAGCGGATCGGTGAGCACCTGTGCGGCGACGCGGTGCACGTCGCGTTCCGGCGCCGACGGCATCACCAGCGACGATTCGCCGCTTTCCGCGGCGACGCCCGTCATGATCGCGTCGAGACGCGCGCCGCCGGCGAGCCGGAGAGCGAGCGGTTCACGCAGGTTGACTCCGCGCAAGCGCTCGCGGTCGAGGGTCGAATGGCGGACCTTCACGAGGCCGTGGCCGATGCGCAGCATGCGCCCGTCGTCGGTCACCCGCAGGTTTCCGTAGAGCAACACGTACCGCGCGCACGCTGCGATACTCGCGATCAGCAGCACGACGAGCGTGAGGACCGCGACCGAGACCACCACTCCGGCAGCTTCGAATGCCGCGACACCGCGTTCGACGCTGCGGGACTCGGCGAGACGCTCGCCCAGCCCGTACTGGAAGGCGATACCCACCACCGCAGCGATACCGATCAGGCCGGTCGCGGAGAAAGGGGCGTACCGAATCCAGCGCGGATCGAACCGGGCGATCTCGATTTCGGGCGACGCCTCCGCCGAGGGTGCCGTGGCCGTGGCGTCGGCGTCGGCGTCGGTGCGGGCAGACCGGTCGCTGAGAAGGGCGTCGCGCAACGCCGGTACGGAGTCGGCGGCGAGCCCGTTGAGTTCGAACCGGTTGCGGTCGCGGCCGGGGCCGTGGCCGGCGGACTGTCCGGTCCCGATCTTCACGACGGCGAGACCGAGAAGCCGATGCAGGACCCGCTGCTCGACGTCGACCGACCTGATCCGGCTCCGCGGGATCGACAGTTCCTGTCGTTGGAGCAGCCCGCGCCGCAGTTCGACATGCACAGGTCCCACTCGGTACGTCGTCGTGAACCACCGGGACAGGCCGATCACGACGAGCACCGCGGCGGCGGCGAGTCCCCAGTACGGGTTGCCGCTGCTGCTGCCGAGCACCACCGTGCCGACCAGCACGGGCAGCAGGCGCAGGATCTCTTCGACGGGGTGGACGAGCAGCATGCGCGGATCGAGCCTCGACCACGACGCCGATTCGTCCGTCCGGTCGTTCGCGGATACCGCAGATACCGCGGATACCCCGGCGACCTGATCCTGGTCGGGGTGCGGGTCGGTCGTCACGTCGCGTCGATCCCGTCGCGACCTGCGATTTCCGTCAGTCGCGCGACTGTCTCGTCCGCGACGGCCACGTCGAGTGCGGTGATCTCGACCGCGCCGGCGGACGACGCGGTGGTGACGGTGACGGTGGCCAGGCCGAGCCGGCGGTCGATGGGGCCGCGCTCGGTGTCGACCGTCTGGATGCGTGAGATGGGCGCGATGCGCCGTTCCTGGGTGAACCATCCGGATCGCGTGTACACGGCTGTATCGCCGATCTCCCAGCGGTGGACGCGGTACCGCCACTGCGGCACCACCGCGATGTGCAGCCCGCCGACGACGACGGTCGCCGCGGCGGCGGCGACATGCCAGATCGTGAGACGGGGATCGACGACCCACCACACGATCTGCGCGACGACGACCGGCACCCACAGCAGGGCGGCGTTGATCGACCACAGCAAGCGTGCCTTCTCGCTCGGGCGCCACGCCGGGTCGGCCATCCTCACCTGTGTCACCGGCGCCTCGGCCTGCGGCGGCGTCCCTTGCACCGGAGGTTCCGAACGCACCTCGGCATCGCTGTCCACTATGGTCCTCCCATACTCGCCGGGGCCTGTGACGGCGGCCCGACATCCCTGTCGGCATCCAGGCTAGGCTGATGCCGGAACTCGAGCCCGGCCCGTCCGGGCCGGAATCGCACAAGGAGGATCGCCATGACCGAATCGTCGGACGCTCTCGACTTCGACATCCCGCAGGGTGACGATTCCGAAGCCGATCGCCTCGATCAGGCTATTCCTGTGGGTGAGGAACCCGCGGACGTGCCGCCGTCCGACGTGCCCCTCGAAGCCGACCCCGTCGATACCTACGAACAGCACCGCGAAGTGCCGTCGGACGACGACTACCCGCGGGAATAGACCCCGAGGTGGCATGCGCGCCGGGTGAAGCGGATGATCGGCCAATGACCGATTCCGCAGACGACACCGCGCAGTCCGCGATCCTCCCGACGCCCGCCGTGCGTCCCGGGGCGGTACCGCCGCCGGCGCCTTCCGCGATGCGTCGGGCGTTGCGCCGGGCGCGCGACGGCGTCACGCTCAACGTCGACGAATCCGCAGTTCTGTTGCAGGCACGCGGATCCGATCTCGAGGACCTGTGTGTCTCTGCGGCCCGCGTTCGCGATGCGGGTCTGCTCGCCGCCGGACGGCCCGGCACCGTCACCTACTCCCGCAAGGTTTTCGTCCCGATCACCCGGCTCTGCCGGGATCGCTGCCACTACTGCACGTTCGTGACGGTGCCGGGCAAACTCCGCGCCGAAGGCCGCGGGATGTACCTCGAGCCCGACGAGATCCTCGAGATCGCGCGTCAGGGCGCCGAACTGGGCTGTAAAGAAGCCTTGTTCACGCTCGGCGACCGGCCGGAGGAGCGCTGGCCCGAGGCTGCGCAGTGGCTCGAAGAGCGCGGCTACGACTCGACGCTGGACTATGTGCGCGCAATGTCGATCCGGGTTCTCGAGGAGACCGGCCTGCTGCCGCACCTCAACCCCGGTGTCATGAGCTGGGCCGAGATGTCGCGGCTCAAGCCGGTCGCGCCGTCGATGGGCATGATGCTCGAAACCACCTCGGAGCGACTGTTCACCGACAAGGGACAGTGCCATTACGGCAGCCCCGACAAGGACCCCGCGGTGCGCTTGCGCGTGCTCACCGACGCCGGACGTCTGTCGGTGCCGTTCACCACGGGGATTCTCGTGGGTATCGGTGAGACCGTCGCCGAGCGTGCCGACTCGATCCACGCGATCCGGAAGTCGCACAAAGCATTCGGCCATATCCAAGAAGTGATCGTCCAGAACTTCCGCGCCAAGGACGACACCGTGATGCGCGACGCGGACGATGCCGACCTCGACGAATTCCTCGCGGCGGTCGCTGTCTCACGGCTCGTCCTCGGACCCGGCATGCGTATCCAGGCGCCGCCCAACCTCGTCTCGCTCGACGAGTGCCGCGCTCTTCTCGGCGCCGGCGTCGACGACTGGGGCGGAGTCTCGCCGCTGACCCCGGATCACGTCAATCCCGAACGGCCGTGGCCGAACCTCGACACGCTCGCCGCGGTAAGCGCCGACGCGGGTTACGTCCTCACCGAGCGGATCGCCGCCCAACCCCAGTACGTACTGGCAGGGCAGCCCTGGATCGACCCCCGGATCACCACGCACGTGCGCGCACTCGCCGACCCCGAGACCGGGCTGGCCCGTGACCTGCTGCCGACCGGCCTGCCGTGGCAGGAACCCGACATCGACTGGGAGTCGTCGGGCCGAGTGGACCTCAACTCCGAGATCGACGTGAGCGGACGCAACACCGAGTACCGCTCGGACCTCGGCAGTGCGTTCGGCGACTGGGAAACCGTGCGTGAACAGGTGCTCGCCCTCGGCGAGTCGGCTCCGGTCCGGCTCGACAGCGACGTGCTGGCCGCACTTCGCTCGGCCGAGCGCGATCCCGCGGGATGTTCGGACGACGAGTACATCGCGCTCGCCAACGCGGACGGAGCCGGTCTCGAAGCGCTGGTCGCGCTCGCCGACCAGTTGCGCCGCGACACCGTCGGCGACGACGTCACCTACGTGATCAACCGGAACATCAACTTCACCAACATCTGCTACACCGGTTGCCGCTTCTGCGCGTTCGCCCAGCGCAAGGGCGACGCGGACGCGTTCACCCTGTCGGCGCAGGAGGTCGCGGACCGTGCCTGGGAGGCGCATGTCGCCGGCGCCACCGAAGTCTGCATGCAGGGCGGTATCGACCCCGAGTTGCCGGTGACCGGCTACGCCGACCTGGTACGGGCGGTCAAGGCACGTGTTCCGTCCATGCACGTGCATGCGTTCTCGCCGATGGAGATCGTCAACGGCGTGGCCCGCAGTGGTACGTCGATCCGCGACTGGCTGATCGATCTGCGTGAGGCCGGCCTCGACACGATCCCCGGAACAGCCGCGGAGATCCTCGACGACGAGGTCCGCTGGGTGCTGACGAAAGGCAAACTGCCGGCCGCCGAGTGGGTGGAAGTCGTCACCACCGCGCACGAAGTGGGTCTGCGTTCGAGTTCGACGATGATGTACGGGCACGTCGACCAGCCGCACCACTGGGTCGGGCATCTCAACGTGCTTCGCGGAATCCAGGACCGCACGGGCGGATTCACCGAGTTCGTGTTGCTGCCCTTCGTCCATCAGTCGTCGCCGCTGTATCTGGCCGGCGCGTCGCGTCCCGGGCCGACGATGCGCGACAACCGGGCCGCACATGCGCTGGCCCGTGTGATGCTGCACGGTCGGATCGACAACATCCAGACCAGCTGGGTCAAGCTCGGTGTCGCCGGAACGCGCGCGATGCTCGAAGGCGGCGCCAACGATCTGGGCGGCACGCTGATGGAAGAGACCATCTCCCGGATGGCGGGTTCGCAGCACGGCTCGGAGAAGTCGGTCGAAGAACTCGTCGCGATCGCCGAGGGCATCGGCCGTCCCGCGCGTCAGCGCACCACCGCGTACGCACCCCGGGGGCTGGACGCCACCGTTCGGTAGCCTTCCGGAGTCCGGGTGCTTGCGGGTGCACGCCGCCGGGTCAGGGCACCCTAATGCACAGGCGTGCCCGAACAACGGGGGATACTGGACGAGTGGTGAGTGCGCCACGAACGATGGACCGCGCACGGCCGGTGGATCGCCGGTGCGGCCGCGTCGGCGGGCCGACAGAGAGGCAGGGAGACAGCAGTGACGTACACGATTGCGGAACCGTGTGTGGATGTGTTGGACAAGGCATGTATCGAGGAGTGCCCCGTCGACTGCATCTACGAGGGTGGACGCATGCTGTACATCCATCCCGACGAGTGTGTGGACTGTGGAGCCTGCGAACCGGTGTGCCCGGTCGAGGCGATCTTCTACGAGGACGACGTGCCCGACGAGTGGTCCGACTACGTCAAGGCCAACGTCGACTTCTTCGACGACCTGGGTTCGCCCGGCGGAGCGGCGAAGCTCGGCAAGGTCGCCTACGACCCGCCCTTCATCAAGAACCTCCCTCCCATGGGCGAGGAGTAGGTGTCGCTCGATGAACGGACGGGCGGTGCTTCGGTGAAGGCACGTGTACGCCGGTCGGTGGCGAAGAACCTCCCGGACTTCCCGTGGGACTCGCTGTCCGAGGCGAAGGCCAAGGCGGCCGCGCACCCCGACGGAATCGTGAACCTGTCGGTGGGTACGCCGGTGGATCCGGTCGCTCCCGTCATCCGCGATGCACTGGCATCGGTCGCTGCGGAACCGGGGTATCCCACCACCCACGGAACCGAGGAACTGCGGGAGGCGGCCGTGGCCGCGCTCGCGCGCCGTTACGGCATCACCGGACTCGATCCCGCAGCGGTGCTGCCCGCGATCGGAACCAAGGAAATGATCGCGTGGCTGCCCACGCTGCTCGGCCTCGGCGCCGGAGACCTCGTGGTCATCCCCGAACTGGCGTACCCGACGTACGAGGTGGGCGGATTGCTCGCCGGGGTGCGCCTGATCCGCGCCGACGGACTCAACAGGCTGGGCCCCGAAGGTGCCGCGCTGGTGTTCGTCAACTCTCCGTCGAACCCCACCGGCAAGGTGCTCGGCCTCGACCACCTGCGCAAGGTCGTCGACTGGGCGCGAAGCCGCGACGCGATCGTCGTATCCGACGAGTGCTACCTCGGGCTCACCTGGGAGGGCGAAGCCCTCTCGATCCTGCACCCGAGCGTGTGCGACGGAGACCATACGAACCTGCTCGCGGTGCATTCGCTGTCGAAGACGTCGAACCTCGCGAGCTATCGCGCCGGGTTCGTCACCGGCGATGCCGAACTCGTCGCCGACCTCCTCGAGGTGCGCAAACACTCGGGCATGATGATGCCGCTGCCGATCCAGGCGGCGATGACCGCCGCGCTGAACGACGACGAGCACGAGAACATCCAGCGGGAGAAGTACCGGGCACGCCGCGACGTCCTGCTCGCCGCCGTCCGCGGCGCGGGTTTCACCGTGGACCACTCGGAGGCGGGCCTGTACCTCTGGGCGACCCGCGGGGAAGAGTGCCGCGCGACCGTCGACTGGTTCGCCGATCGGGGCATCCTCGTGGCGCCCGGAGAGTTCTACGGTCCCGGCGGCGTGCTGCACGTGCGGATCGCGCTCACCGCCACCGACGATGCGATCGACGCTGCCGCTCGGCGACTGCGCTGAGGCTCCGTCCGGTGCACGGCGCTTACGCTCCGACGCGGCGGCGTTGCCGTGTGCCCGTACCCGGATCGCCGGTAGATTGAGCGCGTGAGTGCATCCGGCGACGATCCACGCCTGTGGGCGTTCTACGCTGCCGTCGTAGCGCTCACCGCCCTCGCCGCAATGCCCGATCCTCGTTCGTCCCGCGCGGCGGCGCGCTCGTGGTGGTGGCCCCCGCCGATGGCCGCCGTCGTGTTGTGGGGCGTCGTCGCGGTGGCGTCGGTGACGAGGCTGATCGTGCCGTCCCTGGTCGAGTTGTTCCGGCGCGAACCGGTCCGCACGCGCGACGGGGGACAGTGGTGGCGCGTGCTGACCGCCGGACTCGTCGAGGACGGCGGTGTCGTCGTCACCGCCGCGAACCTTGCCCTGCTCGCGGTGGTCGCCGTCGCAGCAGTACGGATATGGGGCTGGTATCGCGCGGCCGCGCTCTTCGTCGTCGGACAGATCCTGTGGGGACTGTTCACGACGTTCGTTTCTCCGTCGGTGGGTGCCGGCACCTCCGGCGCGACACTTGCCCTCGCCGCGTCGATCGCGGGGTTGTGGCCGGTGGTGGGGGCGCGGCGGCGATTGCTGCTGGCCTCCTCGGCCACGTTTCTTCTCGGGGTGGTTCTCGTGGCGTTCGACGACGCCCACGGTGTCGCCGTGCTGATCGGGATGCTGCTCGGCGCGGTGCTCGGAACCGTGCTGCCGCCCCGGCGTCCGGCGGTGCTCAACTCGGGGTCGTTCGGCGGGGTCACGTCGTGACGAGAGTGCCGGTGCCGCCGGCAGGTATGGAATCCTGTCGCGTGTGTCTGCACTCCTCCGTTCGCTGAATCCACTGGCCGTCGCTCGCGGCGACGACATTCCCGACGCCGTCCGCATCGACGGCCACACCCTCTCCCGGAGCGACGTCCTCGGTGCCGGAACAGCGCTCGCCGCGAGGGTCGCGCGGGCCGAACGGGTCGCGGTCCTCGCACACCCCACGGCGACGACCGTCGTCGCGATCGTCGGTTGCCTTCTCGCGGGGGTGACGGTCGTGCCGGTTCCGCCGGACTCGGGACCGGCGGAACTGTCGCACATTCTGAAGGATTCCGGCGCTCAGGCGTGGGTCGGCGCCGCTCCGGACACCCAGCATCCCGAGGTGCCGCAACTCCCGGTGCTCCCCGTGCGACTCCACGCCCGCGACTGGCATCACGTGCCCGAACCGTCGCCGCGCCGGACCGCGTTCGTGCTCTACACCTCGGGTACCACGGGTGCACCGAAGGGCGTCCTGCTCAGCCGCGGTGCGATCGCCGCCGGGATCGATGCGCTCGCCGACGCATGGGACTGGACGGAACGCGACACGCTGGTGCACGGCCTGCCGTTGTTCCACGTCCACGGTCTCGTGCTCGGGTTGCTCGGCCCGCTCCGCGTCGGCAGCCGCCTGATTCACACGGGCACTCCCACCCCGGAGGCGTACGCGCGCGCACGCGGCACCCTGTACTTCGGTGTTCCGACCGTGTGGTCGCGCATCGTGCAGGACGAGGAGTCGGCCCGTGCGCTGAGCGGTGCTCGTCTGCTCGTCTCCGGGAGCGCCCCGCTGCCGGTGCCGGTGTTCGAGAAACTGCGGGAGTTGACGGGCCTGACGCCCATCGAGCGGTACGGAATGAGCGAGACGATGCTCACCCTGAGTACCCGGGTGGACGGTGAGCGCCGCCCCGGCTGGGTCGGGACGCCGGTCGCGGGCGTGCAGACGCGACTGCGGGACGAGCACGGTGCCGATGTGCCGCACGACGGCGAGAGCATCGGCGTCCTGCAGGTGCGCGGGCCGATGCTGTTCGACGGCTACCTGAACCGGCCCGATGAGACGGCCGCCTCCTGGACCGAGGACGGGTGGTTCGTCACAGGCGACGTGGCGGTCGTCGACGACGCCGGTTTCCACCGGATCGTGGGCCGCGAGTCGACGGATCTGATCAAATCCGGTGGTTTCCGGGTGGGTGCCGGAGAAATCGAGACGGTGCTGCTCGGTCATCCGTCGGTGGGGGAGGTGGCCGTGGTGGGCCTGCCCGACACGGACCTGGGGCAGCGCATCGTGGCGTTCGTCGTCCCCGCGCCCTCGGGTCCGGGGGTGGACGAAGACATGTTGATAAGTTATGTTGCAGAACAACTTTCGGTTCACAAGCGGCCGCGCGAGGTGCGTGTCGTGGACGCGCTGCCCCGTAACGCGATGGGAAAGGTGCAGAAGAAGCAACTGGCGTCGGACGCCCGGTGACCACCGGTCGTGCAGCAGTTCGTGCGACTCCGGATCATAGAAAAGACGCCCCAGGGGTTGCGCATGCCGCGGTACGAGGCGGATTCTCTACTGCACGGTATATAGGTTTGTTACTTCGATGGGGGTTCGAGGGATGTCTGTAACGGATCAGATCCGTATAGCGGAGCACGGCCGGGGTGGCGGTCGTCAAAGCGAGGTTCCCAGATTCGTGGTCGACGGGAAGCCTGCGTCGGTACCGCTGCGAGATCTGCCCGCCGTCGCGCGCAAGCTCGTGGCGCATTTCGCGGACAATGTCGCGCCGTGTTCGCTGCGCCCTGGCGAGTCGCTGCGAGGCGACGTCACCGAGGTCACGGTCCGCTGTCTTCGTATCGCGATCCATCTGCTCGACGCCGGAGAGTTGCCCTCCGACTCGGATCTCGCCGATCTGCGTAGCAGCGCCGCGCAGTGGGCACGCGCCGGGTTCCGTCTCGAATACATGCTGCGCATCTACCACGAGGGTATCCGCCTGGGCTGGGAACTCGTCACCGAGAAAGCACGCGAAGGTGACGTCACCGCGCTCGCCGACGCGTCCCGGTTGTGGATGGCGCTGCTCGAGAAGGTCACGGTCGCCGCGACCACCGGGTTCGTCGCGGAACTCGATGCCATCCGGCGTGAACGCGATGTCGCGGCCCAGGAATTGGTCACCGCGCTGCTCAGCGGACAGGACGCGGCGTCGGTGGCGCAACGCTCGGGTCTCGAGCTTGCCGACGGCTACACGGTTCTCGCGGTCTCGCTCGCGCGGCATCCCGACGAACGCAATCCCCACGTCCGGCCCGAGGTGGTCGCGCGCCGCACCCTGCGGCGGGTCGAGATCGAACTCGAGACGCTGTGCGAAGGCAAGCATCTTGCGTTGCTCGGCCCGGAGGGAGGTACCGTCCTGCTGCCGGGTTCGTCCGCTACCGCACTCATCGACGAGTTCCGGGAGCGGATCGGCACCGTCGCGGGGGTGGAGGTGACCGTTGCGCTCGTCCACGCGGAGGTTCCGGAGATCCCGTCGGCCGCGAAACAGGCGCACGAACTCCTCGACCTGGTGCGCCGCCTGGGCCGGCCGGCGGGGGCCTACAGCATCGCGGACCTCGCGCTCGAATATCAGCTCACCCGGCCCGGACCGGCGCGTAAGCATCTCGCCCGGGTGCTCGAACCGCTCGACGACGCCGCGGAACTTGTCGAGACCCTCGAGACGCACATCGCGCACGATCTCAGCCGGCAACTCACGGCGCGCACGCTGCACGTGCATGCCAACACCGTCGACTACCGCCTCAAGCGGGTCGCGCAGCTCACCGGCTTCGATCCCACCCGCCCGTCGGGCCTGCGGCAGTTGCAGGCCGCGTTGATCGCCCGCAGGCTCGAAGGGCTGTATCCCGAAGCGAGCTGACCTCACCGTCTCGTCACGCATCGGAAGTTCACCCGATACCATGTGGCCAAGTTCACACGGGTCGGGGTGGGCGGCCGATCGTGGCGGGAGGGGAACACGTGACGGACGAACCCGGCGCGACGTCGCGGCGTCGGAGGAATTCCGATCGTGCGCGAATGGTTCTGGTGGGAATCGTGGTGGCGGCCCTGGCCGTCGCGGCGCTGTCGTTTGTATCTGGGCAATGGGGGATCGGATGCTCCACGACCGACGAGTACACGCTCGCGGTAGCGCCTGCGCTGGCTCCCGCGGTCCGTGAGGTGCTCGGTCGTGCAGACACCGGATGCGCGACCTTCGAGATCACCGCGGAGGAACCGGGCGACGTCGCGAGCAGGCTGGGAACCGGGGCGGGCGCGCCCGATCTGTGGATCCCCGAAGGGGGATGGTGGGCGCGCCGGGCCCAGGAGAACGCCGCCGGGTCGGTGCGAACGATCTCGTTTCCGCTCGCGACATCGCCGCTGGTGCTCGCAGGCGCCCCGGACGCCGTACCGGTAGCCCCCAACTGGCGGTCCGCACTCGGTCTCACCGACCTCGACCTGGGCAACCCCCTGCGCACGGGCACGGCAGCAGGCGCGATCCGGGCTGCCCTCGCGGAAACCGCCGACAACCCGGTTGCGGTGGGAACCGTGCGCTCGGCGCTCGCCGTGCACGCCCAGCGTGAGGGTGCACGCCGAGAGGAACCGCCGACCGGGCAGGAGGCACTCGAGCGCATCGAGGGCGACGACGTCATCGTGACCACCGAGCAACAGGTGCAGGTGCACCGCCGGACCCGGGAGCGGGACCTCGACGTGTGGATACCGGAGAACGGCACCGTGATGGCCGACTACCCGATCGTGGTTACCGCGCCCGACCCGGACCGCAACGCCCGTGCGGCACGCACCGGCGCGGCGCTCGCCGACGCGCTGCACGCGGCGGATGCGCGCGCGATCCTGTGGCGCGAAGGCTTTCGTGACGGGGTAGGACACGCACTGTCCGATGTCCGCGGACTGGGAACCGTTCCGGTGCTCGAGCTTCAGGACGACGCGATCATGAGCGAGGCGATGCGAACCTGGAGTCTGCTCGCGGTGCCGGTGCGCACCCTGATCGTGGTGGACGTGTCCGAGTCGATGCGGCGGTCGGTGGACGGCACCACTCCGCTCGAACTCGTCGCGCAGGCCGCGCAGGCCGCCGACGACGTGTTCCCGGACAGCGTGTCTGCCGGACTGTGGATGTTCGCCAGCGACATCGGCATCCCGGGACGCGACCACGTGGAGATCGCGCCCGTGCGCCGCTTCGACACGACAATCGGGGGCGAGACCCAGCGCGAGATCGTGACCTCGCTCGACAAGTGGGTTCCCGACTCCACCGGCACCGGTACGGCGCTTTACGACACCGTGCTCGAGGCCGTCCGTACGGCGCAGGCCGGCTACGACCCCAGGGCTGTCAACAGCGTGATCGTGGTGACGGACGGAGGCAACGACCACCCGGAGGGGATCGGGAAGGACGAACTTCTCGCGACCCTCGGCGAACTCCGGGACCCAGCCCGGCCCGTACCCGTACTGACCATCGGAGTGACGGACACCGCCGACGCACCCGTTCTCGTGGAGATCGCGACGGCAACCGGGGGGTCGAGCTACGTCGCGGAAGACATCAGCGAACTGGCCCAGATTTTCGTCAGCGCTTTGGCAGACCGAAGTCGTCGCTGACCCGCGCGTCCTGCCTGCGATGCCACAGGAATCCGAGTGCGGTGATGAACAGGAACAGGCCGAAGGTCGACGCGAGCTGAACGCGAGCGTTGCTGTCGGACAGCATGAGGGCGATGAACCCGAGCAGCATCGCCAGGGTGAACCAGCTCAGGTAGGGGAACGCCCACATGCGCACTCGCAGCGTTCCCTCTTCCTCGAACCGGCGCCGCAACCGCAGGTGTGCGACCACGATGAAGATCCAGATCGCGAGCAGCGCCGACCCGACGGCGTTGAGCAGGATCTCCAGGAGGGTGTCGGGCAACAGCCAGTTGAGCAGCACGCTCACGAAGCCGAAGAACACCGACAGCAGAACAGCGTTGCGGGGGACACCACGGTGGGTGAGCTTGCCGAGGAATGCCGGTCCGTCGCCGCCACGGGCCAGCGAGTACGCCATCCGCGAGGTGCCGTACACGTTGGCGTTGAAGGCCGAGAGCAGCGCGACCACCACGACGAGTTCCATGAGCCCGGATGCGTAGGGCAGGCCCGCGACGTCCAGCACCGCGATGAACGGCGACGTTTCGCCGCTCGCGGTGGTCCAAGGCAGTACCAGCACCATGATGGAGATCGCGCCGAGGTAGAACAGCGTGATCCGCCAGACCACCGTGCGAACCGCCACCGCGATGGACCGCTCGGGATCCTTGGATTCGGCTGCGGCGATGGTCACGATCTCGATGCCGCCGAACGCGAAGGCGACCGCGAGCAGGCCGGCCGCGATTCCCGCCATGCCGTTGGGTGCGAATCCGTCGCCGTCGCCCAGCAGATGCTCGGTCCCCACCGGTTCGGTGCCCGGGAGCAACCCGAACACCAGCAGGACGCCGATGATCAGGAAGCCGATGATGACGGCGACCTTGAGCGCGGCGAACCAGAATTCGAACTCACCGAAATTCGCGACCTGGGCGAGGTTGATGACCGCGAAGACGCTCACGAACACCAGCGCGACCGTCCATTGCGGCACCCCCGGCAACCAGGACTGCACAATTGCCGACGCACCGGTGATCTCCACGCCGAGCACCATGATCAGCATGAACCAGTAGAGCCAACCCATCGAGAAGCCGGCCCAGCGGCCGATACCGATACGGGCGTAGTGGGAGAACGATCCGCTGACGGGCAGAGCAGCGCCCATCTCGCCGAGCATCCGCATCACGAAGATGACCATGATGCCGGCGAGAATGTAGGAGACGAGCACGGCCGGGCCGGCCGCTTGGATACCGACGCCGGACCCGAGGAACAGGCCGGCACCGATTGCTGAGCCGAGTCCCATCATCGTCAGATGCCGGACTTTCAGTCCGCTCCCGAGGTCCTCGGGAGCGTCGGTCTGTGGAACTCGGCTCACGATCTTCCTCAGTCGTTGGCGTGCAGTGCGGCGTTCAGTTCGACGCCGGTGCCCTTGTTGGGCACGACCTCGACGGCGCCGCTCACAGAGTTGCGGCGGAGCAGCAGGTTCGACGCTCCGCTCAGGTCCTTGGCCTTGACGACCGTGCCGTCCGGGCCCGTCACCTTGGTGCCGGCGGTGACGTACAGGCCGGCTTCGACGATGCAGTCGTCGCCGAGCGAGATGCCCACACCGGCGTTCGCGCCGAGAAGGCAGCGCTTGCCGACGGAGATGACTTCCTTGCCGCCACCGGACAGCGTGCCCATGATCGACGCGCCGCCGCCGATGTCGGAGCCGTCGTCGACGACGACTCCCGCGGAGATGCGGCCCTCGACCATCGAGTTTCCGAGAGTGCCGGCGTTGTAGTTCACGAAGCCCTCGTGCATCACGGTGGTGCCGGAGGCGAGATGGGCGCCCAGGCGCACGCGGTCGGCGTCGGCGATGCGGACACCCGTCGGCACGACGTAGTCGACCATGCGCGGGAACTTGTCGACACCGAAGACGGTGACCGGTCCGCGGATGCGCAGACGCGACCGGACGGTCTCGAAGTTCTCGACCGCGCACGGGCCGTAGTTGGTCCACACGACGTTGGTGAGCAAGCCGAAGACGCCGTCCATGTTCTGTCCGTGCGGCTTGACCAGGCGGTGGGAGAGCAGGTGCAGACGCAGGTACACGTCGTGCGCGTCGACCGGCGCCGCGGACAGATCCGCGATCGTGGTGCGCACCACGACCTGGTTCACGTCCCGCGCCTCGTCGGCGCCGGCAACCAGCGCCAGGTCGGACGGGATGTCGGTGCCTTCGAGCCGCACCGTTCCCGTTTCGGCGTATTCGCCCAGCGTGGGGGCCGGATACCAGGTGTCGAGAACGGTCCCGTCGGCCGCAATGTTCGCGATGCCTACTGCTGCTGCTCCGTGTGCACTCACGGTCGAGAATCGTACTTCAGCCCGGGATCGTGGCCGATCAGGCCCTGGGAAAACCCGACGTGGCCCGCACGGGAGACTCCACGCTCCGTATCGTTCACGTATGGCCGTACCGCACCTGGACCTGCATGCCGATCCGATCGAACTGACCGCCGCCCTCGTCGATATTCCGAGCGTGTCGCAGGACGAGACGCTCATCGCCGACGCTGTCGAGAAGGCGCTTCGCGAGCAGACCGACGGGTTCGAGGTCGTGCGCAGCGGCAACTGCGTACTCGCCCGTACCCACCGCGGACTGGGGAGCCGAGTGATGCTGGCCGGGCACCTCGACACCGTGCCCATCGCCGACAACGTGCCCTCCCGCCTCGACGGCGATGTGTTGTGGGGCTGCGGTACCTCGGACATGAAGGCCGGCGACGCGGTGTTCTTGCATCTGGCGGCCACGATCACCGACCCGGCGCACGACCTGACCGTGGTGATGTACGACTGCGAGGAGATCGCGGCGACCTACAACGGTCTCGGCCGGATCGAGCGCGACCTGCGCGACTGGCTGGACGCGGACGTCGCGATCCTCGGTGAACCCACGGGCGGGGAGATCGAAGCCGGGTGCCAGGGCACGTTGCGGGTGCGGATCACGGCCGACGGTGTCCGTGCGCATTCCGCGAGGTCGTGGCTGGGGGAGAACGCGATCCACAAGCTGGCGCCGGTGCTCGAGCGACTGGCGCGCTACGAGGCGCGCTCGGTCGATATCGACGGTTGCGTGTACCGGGAGGGACTGTCGGCCGTGCGTATCGGTGGTGGCGTCGCGGGGAACGTGGTGCCCGACGCGGCCGAACTCGACGTGAACTTCCGATTCGCGCCCGACCGCAGTCCCGACGACGCGCTCGCCCACGTCGAGGAGGTCTTCGCCGGTCTCCCGATCACGATGGAGACCACCGACATGTCGCCGGGTGCGCTTCCGGGTCTGTCCCACCCGGCTGCGGCGGCCCTCGTCGACGCTGCCGGTGGCAAGTTCCGGGCGAAGTACGGATGGACCGACGTGGCGCGCTTCGCGGCGCTGGGAATACCTGCGGTGAACTACGGTCCGGGCGACCCGAATGTCGCTCACAAGCGCGACGAGCACGTCGAGGTACAGCGCATCACCGACGTCACCACCGTTCTGCGTGACTACCTGACGCGATAGCGTTGCCGTCATGCCTGGAGATACGAATTCCTCCTCCGATCGGTCCGGCTCGCGCGACGACGTCGTGCAGCGTGGCCCCGTTCAGCTGCGCGGTGAGCGTGCCCGCGACACCACGACCCGCGACCAGCGGCTGCTGGACCGGCGGGGCCCGTCCGACTGGGTGCATACCGACCCGTGGCGGGTACTGCGCATCCAGAGCGAGTTCATCGAAGGTTTCGGAGCCCTGGCCGAGGTGCCGCGCGCGGTGGCGGTGTTCGGTTCGGCCCGCACTCCCGTCGACCATCCCGACTACGAGGTCGGCCGGCGGCTCGGTGAAGCGCTCGTCGAGGCGGGGTACGCCGTGGTCACCGGCGGTGGCCCCGGGATCATGGAGGCCGCGAACCGTGGCGCGTGCGAAGCCGGGGGCTTTTCGATCGGGCTCGGCATCGAGCTCCCCTTCGAGCAGCGTCTCAACGACTGGGTCGACCTCGGCCTGAACTTCCGGTACTTCTTCGCGCGGAAGACGATGTTCGTCAAGTACGCACAGGCTTTCGTGTGCCTGCCGGGCGGCTTCGGCACCATGGACGAGCTGTTCGAGGCGCTCACGCTCGTCCAGACCGGCAAGATCACCCGTTTCCCGATCGTGCTGTTCGGCACCGAGTACTGGTCGGGGCTGGTCGACTGGCTGCGGGCGACGATGGTGCGGGAGGGGAAGATCTTCGAGTCGGATCTCGATCTGCTGTCGGTGACCGACAGTGTCGACGAGACGGTCCGGATCATCCGCGAGGCACACCGCGGCAACGGGGACGACGCGCTGTTCGGAGAGGAGACGTCTTGGTGAGCGACCTGCGACGGGTATCGGTCTGCGTGTACTGCGCGTCGGGACCGGTCGACCGCAAGTACCTGGAGCTCGCCTCGGCACTGGGAACGGCGATCGGGCGGCGCGGGTGGCAGTTGGTATCCGGCGGCGGCAA
This sequence comes from Rhodococcus sp. NPDC058639, assembly GCF_042717545.1. Lineage (NCBI taxonomy): Bacteria > Bacillati > Actinomycetota > Actinomycetes > Mycobacteriales > Nocardiaceae > Rhodococcus > Rhodococcus sp. NPDC058639. The sequence continues at coordinate 375,167 of NZ_JBHXRF010000003.1, read as the reverse complement.
CGTGTCGATGATGGGCGCTGTCGCGGAAGCTGCTCGCGAAGCGGGTGCTCACACGGTCGGAGTGATCCCCAAAGCGCTGGTGCACCGGGAAGTGGCGGACGTCGACGCCGATGAACTGATCGTCACGGAGACGATGCGGGAGCGGAAACGCATCATGGAGGATCGAGCCGACGCGTTCGTGACGCTGCCCGGCGGCATCGGCACGCTCGAGGAACTGTTCGAGACATGGACCGCCGGATATCTGGGTATGCACGACAAACCGGTCGTGATGCTCGACCCGCTCGGGCATTTCGACGGACTGCTCACGTGGCTCGAGTCGATGGTCGACACGGGCTTCGTGGCGCGGCGCGCGCTCGACGGCCTTCATGTCACGTCCGATCTCGAGGACGCTCTGGATCGATGTGCGGGGTCGAGCGGGGAGGACTGAGGGACCGAATCGACCATTCGCTCCCTACTCTCCGGTAAGTTCGGGAGGCGTTGCCGCCGTAGTCCCGACAGACCCGACGTCGCAGTGAGGATCCACCAGTGAAAACCGCCTCCGCCGAGAGCGAATCGACCATCTCCCTTCCCGGTCTTGTAGCCAAGCTGCCCGGGATGCTGCCCGACCTGCCGAGTCTGTTGCGCGGCGCGGTCGGGATGACCCGGAAGCCGAGTGCGCGGGAGACCATCGGATCGGTGTTCCAGAAGCAGGCCGCCCGCCGGCCCGACAGCCCCTTCCTGCGGTTCGAGGGCGACACCCTGAGCTACGGCGAAGCCAACGCGCAGGTGAACCGCTACGCCTCCGTCCTGACGGCGCAGGGTGTGCGCACCGGAGACGTCGTGGGCATTCTCATGGAGAACAAGCCCGAGGCGCTGCTGCTCGCGCTCGCCACCGTCAAACTCGGTGCCGCGGCGGGCATGCTCAACAACAACCAGCGCGGCGAGGTGCTCGAGCACAGCCTGTCGCTGCTCGACTCCCGCGTTCTCGTCGTCGACGAGGAATGCGCAGAGGCCCTCGAGACGCTCGACTCCGAACCGCAGGCGGGTTCGGTGATGCGTCTCGCCGAACTCGACGCACTCGCCGCGGATGCCGACTCGGCGAACCCGGCAGTGACGGAGACGCTCTCGGCGTCCGAGATCGCGTACTACATCTTCACCTCCGGAACCACCGGGTTGCCCAAGGCGAGCCGGATGTCCCATTTCCGCTGGCTCAAGTCCATGTCGGGACTGGGCAGTCTCGGTGTTCGGTTGCGCCGCAACGACACCCTCTACTGCTGCCTGCCGCTCTACCACAACAACGCGCTGACGGTCGCGCTGTCGTCGGTGCTCGGTGCGGGTGCGACCTTCGCACTGGGCAAGAAGTTCTCGGCGTCGAAGTTCTGGGAGGACGCCGAGCGCAACGGGGCGACGGCGTTCATCTACATCGGTGAGTTCTGCCGGTACCTGCTCGGGCAGCCCGAGCGCCCCGACGATCGCGACCACGGCATCCGGCTGATGGTCGGCAACGGCCTCCGCGCCGAGATCTGGGACGAATTCACCGAGCGCTTCGGCATCGACCGGGTCGCGGAGTTCTACGGCGCGAGCGAATGCAACATCGCCTTCATCAACGCGCTCAACCAACCGCGCACCGCGGGCGTGTGCCCCTTGCCGTACGCGGTCGTCGAGTACGACCCGGAGACCGGCGCGGCCCGGCGGGACGCGAACGGACGACTGGTTCGCGTGGGGCGCGGCGAGGTCGGACTACTGCTTGCGAAGATCACCGACCGTGCGCCGTTCGACGGGTACACCGACCCCGACGCCACCGAATCCAAGCTCGTCCGTGACGGGTTCGAGGACGGCGACGTGTGGTTCGACACCGGCGACCTCGTCCGGAGCCAGGGGTACATGCACGTCGCGTTCGTCGACCGGCTCGGCGACACGTTCCGCTGGAAGGGTGAGAACGTCGCGACCACGCAGGTCGAGGGTGCGATCTCGTCGCACGACTCGGTCTCCGGCGTCGTCGTCTACGGCGTCGAGGTGCCGGGCACGGACGGACGCGCGGGCATGGCAGCAGTGACACTGAAGGAAGGCTCGGAACTGGACGGTGCCGCGCTCGCGGAGTCCCTGCACCGTTCCCTGCCCGGATACGCGGTCCCGCTGTTCGTCCGCGTCGTCGAGGAACTCGAGTACACGTCGACGTTCAAGAGCCGCAAGGTGGATCTACGCGAGCAGGGGTACACCGACATCGGGTCGGACGAGCTGTATGTCCTCGCGAGCCGCAGCGAAGGCTTTGCGCCGATCTTCGAGGGGTACGTCGACGGGGTGGCACGGGGGGACCTGCCGAAGCCCTGAACGGGTCGGACTCCGGACGGGCCCGAATCGGCGCTCGTGTCAGGATGAAGGCATGAGCGGCTCCGCTGTCGATGTTCCCGAGCATCCGCCCGTCACACCCGGCCACGACGTCCCGACCCCTCCCGGGCCTCTACCGCCGACGCTGTGCGGGCGCCCGGTCGCGACCGATCGTGCACTCGTCATGGCGATCGTCAACCGCACACCGGACTCGTTCTACGACCGCGGGGCCACCTTCAGCGACGACGCGGCGCTCGCGGCTGTCGACCGGGCCGTCTCCGAGGGTGCCGATCTGGTCGACATCGGCGGGGTCAAGGCCGGACCCGGCGACGTGGTCGACACGGCGGAGGAAATCCGCCGCGTCGTCCCGTTCGTGGCTGCGATCCGCGAGCGGTACCCGGACGTGCTCATCAGCGTCGATACGTGGCGCAGCGAGGTGGCGCGTCGCGCGGTCGGTGAGGGCGCCGACCTCATCAACGACACGTGGGCCGGGGCCGACCCGCACCTCGTGGAGGTCGCCGCCGAACTCGGCGCCGGCATCGTGTGCTCGCACACGGGGGGTGCGATCCCGCGTACCCGGCCGCACCGGGTCCGGTACGTGGACATCGTCGCGCAGGTGACCGGCGAGGTCGTCGCGGCGGCCGAGAGCGCGGCGCGAGCGGGCGTCGCGACCGATTCGATCCTCATCGATCCCACCCACGATTTCGGGAAAAACACCTATCACGGGCTCGCTCTGTTGCGGGGCGTGGAAGTTCTTGTAAAAAGCGGGTGGCCTGTGCTTATGGCGCTGAGCAATAAGGACTTCGTAGGCGAGACTCTGGGTGTCGAACTCGAAGACCGGTTGGAGGGCACCTTGGCAGCGACAGCATTGGCCGCAGCAGCAGGAGCGAGAATGTTCCGGGTACACGAGGTCGCGGCCACCCGCCGGGTGGTCGATATGGTGGCGGCCATCGCGGGCACACGTCCGCCGGCCCGCACGGTGAGGGGGCTGGCATGAGCGCACCGACTCGCATCTGGACAGAGGCGAACAGCTGGGATCAGCCGACATGGACCGTCGCCGAACTCGAACAGGCGAAGGCAGGACGCACCGTCACGGTCGTGCTGCCCGCACTCGACGAAGAGGAGACCGTGGCGGGGGTGGTCGAGACCATCCACCCCCTGCTCGGCGGACTCGTCGACGAACTCGTGGTACTCGACTCGGGCTCGACCGACCGGACCGCGGCGCGTGCGCGTGCCGCGGGGGCCCGGGTCGTCTCGCGTGAGGAAGCGGTACCGGGACTGGCTCCGGCGCCGGGCAAGGGAGAAGTGCTGTGGCGCTCGCTGGCCGGCACATCCGGCGACATCATCGCCTTCGTCGACTCGGACCTGATCAACCCGGATCCGGCGTTCGTGCCGAAGCTGCTCGGGCCGCTCCTGCTCGGTGACGGCATCCACCTGGTGAAGGGTTACTACCGCCGTCCCCTGCGGGTTCGCGGCGGAGAGGATTCGAACGGGGGAGGGCGCGTCACCGAACTGGTCGCCCGGCCACTCCTTGCCGCCCTGCGACCGGAGTTGACGTGCGTTCTCCAGCCACTCGGGGGTGAATACGCCGGTACCCGGGAACTCCTCGAGGCAGTGCCGTTCGCCCCCGGGTACGGCGTCGAGATCGGCTTGCTGCTCGACACCTACGACCGCCTGGGGCTGAACGCGATCGCGCAGGTCAACCTCGGTGTGCGTAAGCACCGCAACCGGCCGTTGTCCGAGCTGGGGGCGATGAGCCGGCAGATCGTCGGCACGATGCTCGGCCGGTGCGGAATCCCCGACTCGGGGGCACCGCTGACCCAGTTCCTCGTCGAGGGCGAGTCGTTCGTGTCCTTCGACACCGATGTGAACCTCGAGGACCGTCCGCCGATGAAGACCATCACCGGCTGATCTTTCTCTCACGGCCCGCCGACCTCGAAGGCGTCGGCGGGCCGTGCCAAGATCGGTACATGGTGACGGTTCTGGTGTACGTGGTCGTCATGGTGGTTGTCGGCGCCGTGCTGTTCTTCATCGCTTCCGCAGTGTTCGGCCGAAGCGAGGTTCTCGCGCCGATCCCGCCCGGCACCACCGCGACGGTGCTTCCGGCGGCCGACGTCACCGGCACGGACGTGCGCGACCTGCGTTTCCAGCAGACGTGGCGGGGCTACAAGATGAGCGAGGTCGACTGGGCCCTCGACCGGCTCGCCCGCGAAATCGACGATCTGCGTGCCGAACTCGCACGGACCGCCGGAGAGCCGCTGCCCGGGGAAGACTCCGCGCCGGAGGTGGGCGCGGCGCCCGAGAACGCCGCCGACATCGAGGGCGAGGATCGCGCCGGGGACGCGTCCGGCGACGAGGCGGTCACGGAGGAAGTCCGCGTCGTCGACCACCAGGAGAAGCCGTGAACGACGACGGACTCGTGCGGTGCCCGTGGGCTGTCGACCGCCCGGGGAGCACGATCTACCGCGACTATCACGACGGGGAGTGGGGCCGCGAACTCCACGGCCGCGACGCGCTGTTCGAGCGACTGGCCCTCGAGGCATTCCAGTCGGGGCTGTCGTGGCTCACGATCCTGCGTAAGCGAGCGGCGTTCCGTGAAGCTTTTGCCGGCTTCGACGTCGATGTCGTTGCCCGCTTCACCGAAACAGATGTCGACCGGTTGCTCGCGAACGCGGATATCGTCCGCAATCGCCGCAAGATCGAAGCCACGATCGCGAACGCGCGAGTGATCCTCGAACTGCCGACCGATCTCGACACTCTGCTGTGGTCGTTCGCGCCCGAGCCCGCGCGGCGCGCGCGACGTCCGAAATGTGTCGAATCGATCCCGGCGGTCACGGAGGAGTCCACCGCCATGGCCCGTGAACTGAAGCGACTCGGACTACGTTTTGTGGGTCCCACCACTGCATATGCGTTGATGCAGGCAACCGGAATGGTCGATGATCATCTCGCAGAGTGCTGGGTGTCGAAGGCCCGAGAAGGGACACGACCGGCCCTTACTGCGGAGTCAGCTACCCGACGCACACCGCAATAGGGAAGAATGGGATAGCGCGCATCATCGAGGTCGGTGGTGCAACCACACGGTAACCCACGCGCCCGGCGGTCGGGTGCAGATTTGGAGGGAGCAGAGGATGGCGGCCATGAAGCCCCGGACCGGGGACGGTCCCCTCGAAGCAACCAAAGAGGGACGAGGAATCGTCATGAGGGTTCCACTCGAGGGCGGCGGACGTCTGGTCGTCGAGCTCACGCCGGAAGAGGCTGCGGCCCTCGGCGACGAACTCAAGAGTGTCACCAGCTGATCGGCCCCTCTTCGGGCAACCCGGGCCCCGCGCTCCTCGGCGCGCGGGGCCCGGAGCTGTCCGTACCGGGAACGGGTGAGGAGTCCGCGTGCTCGATACCGTCATAGACCTTCTCGCGTGCCCGCACTGCGACGGTTCGATGGATCTCGACGATGCCGCGGTGTTGTGCGAACGCGGCCACAGCTTCGACGTGGCGCGCCAGGGTTACGTCTCTCTGCTCACCGGATCCGCCACGCCTTTCACGGGTGACACCGCCGACATGATCGCGGCGCGCGGCGACTTTCTCGACACGGGGTATTACGACCCCGTCCGCAGTGCCGTGGCGTCCGCGTGCACGAAGGCTGCCGGTGACGACTCCCGCATTCTCGAGGTCGGCGCCGGAACGGGCCAGTACCTCGCGACAGTCCTCGACGCCCTGCCCGCCGCGCGGGGCATCGGACTGGACGTATCCAAACCCGCTGTCCGGCGCATCGCGCGCGCTCACCCACGCGCGGGTTCGGTGCTCGCCGACGTGTGGCGGCAGCTACCTGTGCGGTCGGGGTCGCTCACCCACGTGCTATCGATTTTCGCGCCCCGGAACGCAGCCGAGAGTCATCGCGTACTCGCGCCCGGCGGCGTCCTCGTCGTGGCGACGCCCACCACGGAACATCTGCGCGAACTCGTGTCGCTGCCGGGGATGGTCAGCGTCGACGAGCACAAGACCGAACGGTTGTCGGCGGCGCTGTCGGGGTTGTTCGAGCGAACCGCGCGGATCCCCGTGCAGTTCTCCGCGGCGTTGCCGCGTCGAGCACTCGCGGACCTGGCGGGAATGGGCCCCTCGGCGCATCACCTGACCGCCCCGGAGCGCACCGACCTGCTGGCAGCGCTCCCGGACCCGTTCGAGGTCACCGTGTCCGTCACGGTGTCGACGTGGACCCGGCGGGACGACGTGACGGTGCCCGACGGGCACGGCGACACGGCTGTCAGGGGCGGTTGATCACACCCTGGTAGACCGTGAGGGTCTGCCGGGCGATCTGCGCCCACGAGAACTCGGAGATGGCGCGGTCGCGACCGGCTCGGCCGTACTCGGCGGCACGCGCCGCGTCGCCGGCAACCTCGTTGAGGGCTGCGGCGAGTGCCTGCTCGTACGCCTGCGGCTCGTACGGGTCGTAGTGCACCAGGACGCCCGTGACGCCGTCCTGCACGACCTCCGGGATGCCGCCCACGTCCGACGCCACCACGGCGGTCTCACACGCCATCGCCTCGAGGTTGACGATGCCGAGCGGTTCGTACACGGACGGGCACACGAACACGCGGGCGGCAGAGAGGATTTCCCGCACCGACTCGACGGGAAGCATTTCCTGTACCCAGAAGACGTTCCCGCGCGCCGCCTGGAGTTCGGCGACGGCACGTGCGGTCTCGGCGGCGATCTCGGGGGTGTCGGGGGCGCCCGCGCACAACACCAGCTGGATGTCCGGGTCGAGGTGATGCGCCGCGGCGATCAGGTGCCCGACGCCTTTCTGCCGCGTGATACGCCCGACGAAGGCGACGATCGGACGATCGGGATCGACCCCGATGCGCTCCAACGCCGACTCGGTGCCCGGTTCGGCCGGGCCGGGATGCCACGTCGTCGTGTCGATCCCGTTGCGCACGACGTGCACGCGGGCGGGGTCGACGAACGGGTAGGCGTCGAGGACATCGAGCCTCATGCCTTCGCTCACCGCGATGATCGCGTCGGCGTACTGCACGGCGTTGCGTTCCGACCACGAGGAGATCCGGTAACCGCCGCCGAGTTGCTCGGCCTTCCACGGCCGTCGCGGTTCGAGCGAGTGTGCGGTCAGTACGTGCGGCACGTCGTAGAGTTCGGCTGCCAGATGCCCGGCGAGACCGGTGTACCACGTGTGCGAGTGAACGACATCGACGCCCGCGGCCGCGTGAGCCATGCGCAGCTCTGCCGACAGCGTCGTCAGAGCGGGATTCGCCCCGTCCAACGCAGGGTCGGGCGCGTGCACGGTCGCGGTGTCGCGGGGTGCGCCCATACAATGCACGTCCACAGTGCACAGTCTCCGGAGCTGCGCGACGAGCTCGGTGACGTGAACACCCGCACCGCCGTACACTTCCGGCGGATATTCCCGCGTCATCATCGCCACCTGCATCGCCTCAAACTATCGGGCCGTTCGATTTACAGCCAATCGATCCCCGCCGCAGGCGCGAATGCGGTTCAGGACTTCACGAGGCGCGCGATCGCGGCCGATGCTTCCGCCAGTTTCGCCTCGCCTTCCTCGCCTCCGAGTTTCGCGGCGTCCACTACGCAATGCCGCAGGTGATCGTCGATCAGGTTGAGTGCGAGGCCTTCCAAGGCGCTGGTCAACGCAGCGATCTGGGTGAGGATGTCGATGCAGTACTGCTCCTCGTCCACCATGCGGTGGATGCCCCGGGCCTGCCCTTCGATCCGCTTGACGCGCGCGAGGTATTTCTTCTTGTCGCCGATGTAGCCGTGGGTGTGGCAGGAGCCGCCGTCTTCGGTGGTCTCGGTCACCGCGATAAGTGAGTCGTTCATAACACCCATTCTATACCCCAGAGGGGTATATACCCTGGTGGGACGTTGTGCGCTCGTGCCCGGAACTGCTCACCGGGCGCGACGGAGATCACCCTTCGCTGGCGGCAGTGTTGGGCGACGGATAGGTTGGGCGTGTGAGGAGCCAGCCACATGTGCTTGGAATCGTGCTTGCCGGCGGCGAGGGTAAGCGTCTTTACCCTCTGACCGCAGACCGCGCGAAGCCGGCAGTGCCCTTCGGGGGCGCATATCGCCTGATCGACTTCGTGCTCAGCAACTTGGTGAACGCCGGTTACCTGCGCATCTGCGTACTCACGCAGTACAAGTCGCATTCCCTCGACCGCCACATCTCTCAGACGTGGCGTCTGTCGGGCTTCACCGGGGAGTACATCACCCCGGTGCCGGCCCAGCAGCGACTCGGACCGCGCTGGTACACCGGCAGCGCCGACGCGATCCTGCAGTCGCTCAACCTGGTCTACGACGAGGACCCCGAGTACATCGTGGTGTTCGGCGCCGACCACGTGTACCGGATGGACCCCGAACAGATGGTGCGTCAGCACATCGAGTCGGGCGCCGGCGTCACGGTGGCGGGCATCCGGGTGCCGCGCAGCGAAGCCTTCGCGTTCGGATGCATCGACAGCGACGAGCAGGGCCGCATCACCCAGTTCCTCGAGAAACCTGCGCACCCGCCGGGGACGCCCGACGATCCCAACGTCACCTTCGCCTCCATGGGCAACTACGTGTTCTCGACGAAGGTTCTGGTCGAAGCCCTGCGTGCCGACTCCGAGAACCCCGATTCCGATCACGACATGGGCGGCGACATCATTCCCGCACTCGTCACCGCCGGTGTCGCACACGTCTACGACTTCAACGACAACGTCGTTCCCGGTGCGACCGAACGCGACCGGGCGTACTGGCGCGACGTCGGGACGCTCGATGCCTTCTACGACGCGCACATGGACCTGGTGTCGGTCCACCCGATCTTCAACCTCTACAACCGGCGCTGGCCCATCCGCGGGGCCGCGGAGAACCTGCCGCCCGCGAAGTTCGTCCAGGGTGGTCTCGCCCAGGAGTCGATCGTGGGTGCGGGCAGCATCTTGTCCGCTGCCACCGTCCGCAATTCGGTGCTCAGTTCCAACGTCATGGTCGAGGACGGCGCCACCGTCGAGGGCAGCGTCCTGATGCCGGGTGTCCGGATCGGCAAGGGCGCGGTGGTGCGACGCGCGATCCTCGACAAGAACGTGGTGGTGGGCGACGGCGAGATCATCGGCGTCGATCTCGAGCGCGACCGCAAACGATTCGCTGTCAGCGGCGGCGGCGTGGTCGCCATCGGTAAGGGCGTGTGGATCTGACGGGAGCTGTGCGACCCCACGACCCGGGAGCTGTGCGACCCGGCGAGCCCGGGGTCGCGCGGCCCCGCGGGCTCAGCTGAGCCGCACCGCGCACAGGAGCCCGTCGCCGAGCGGCAGTACCACCGGAGCGAGTCGTTCGTCGTCCGAGACGGCCCGTGCTGCCTCTCGGACGGCCAGCACGGTCGAATCGCGTGCGGACGGATCGGCGACCCTGCCGCCGAGCAGCGCGTTGTGCAGCACGATGACGCCGCCCGGCCGCAGCAGGCGCACGCCCTCGCGAACGTAATGCGGGTGGTCCGACGGGGTGGCGTCGACGAACACCAGGTCGTAGCCGGAGTCGGCCAGTCGCGGCAGCACGTCGAGCGCACGGCCGTTGATGAGCCGCGTGCGGGAAGCGACGACACCGGCATCGCGGAATGCGAGCTTGGCAGCCCGCTGATGTTCGGGTTCACTGTCGATTGTGGTGAGGACGCCGTCCTCGCGCAGCCCGTGCAGCAACCACAGGCCGCTCACTCCCGCACCCGTACCGACTTCCACCACGGTCTTCGCGTCCAGCATGCGGGCGAACATCGCGAGAGCAGCGCCCACCGCCGGGGACACCGGGTCCGCGCCGAGGTCCTCGGCGCGTTCCCGCGCGACGGCGAGCTGTTCGTCCTCGACGACGATGTTCTCCGCGTGGGTCAAGATGCGGTCTGCATTGGTCTGCACGAGACCGAGGCTATCCGCGCCGGGATGTTTGTGCGGGCAGGCTCGCAGATGTGGGCAAGGATGTGGCGATGTTTTCTCAGCTTCGTTTCAGGTAACTCACACGACCAGCACATCCCCATAGGAAAGACTCAGATCACGAAGTCGAAGGCCGGCAGGACACGGAGCTTCGGTGGAGTACGCCTCATGGGACCCTGAGTGGTGAGGAACAAACCTCAGGGCCCGAATGTTGAACTTTCCACCAATGATCCGCGTAGCGGTCCCGAAGAGGAGGATCCAGCGATCCACATGCCCGAATCCCGCACCGTTCTCCCGCCCGATGCCGTCCCGTTCGACGAAGTCTCCCTGGAAGACCTGAGCGGAACCGCGGTGTTCGACGCGACGGGAGATCGTGCTTCCATGCCGTCGTGGGACGAACTCGTCCGCGAGCACGGCGACCGCGTCTATCGGCTGGCCTACCGGCTATCGGGTAACGCACAGGACGCCGAAGACCTCACCCAGGACACGTTCATCCGTGTCTTCCGTTCACTGCAGGACTACCAGCCCGGCACGTTCGAGGGCTGGCTCCACCGCATCACCACCAACCTTTTCCTCGACATGGTGCGTCGCCGGAACCGCATCCGGATGGAAGCGCTGCCGGAGGACTACGATCGGGTGCCGGCCCAAGGGCCGAACCCCGAGGAGATCTACCACGACGCGCGACTCGGCGCCGACCTGCAATCCGCACTGGATTCGCTCGGTCCGGAGTACCGCGCCGCGGTGGTGCTGTGTGACATCGAAGGTCTGTCCTACGAAGAAATCGGTGCCACACTGGGGGTGAAACTCGGGACGGTGCGCAGTCGCATCCACCGAGGTCGCCAGGCACTCCGCGAGTACCTGCGCGAGAATGGGAAGGCCGAAGTCGTTCGCGTCGATGCGGGGTAGCCGCCGGGAGGTTTTGATGACGATGGTGCAGCCACCTCGCAGGTTCGGTTCCACGGAGCACTTGGCCAGCGAGGCTGTAGCCGCGTATGTCGACGGCGAACTCCGGATGGCGCCATATCTTCGGGCTGCACAGCATCTGGCGGAATGCCCCGAATGCGCGGCCGAAGTCGAGGCGCAGCAGCAGGCCCGTCGAGCCCTGCGTGCCGCCGCCGAGGACGCACCCGAAATGTCGAGTTCCCTCCGGGGCGCGCTCTGCAGCATCCCCAGTCATCTCTTCGACGCCCCCGGCGCGGATCGGACCCGGAACGGTGCGAGGGCGCCGGAGTCCGACGCGGCGCAGTCCGAGGCGTGGTTCGCAGCGCGGCGATGGGCGATCCGTCGCAGGCGGTGATCGACCGGAAGGTCACCACAGCCCGGCCGGTCGGAGACCGGTCGATAACAGGGCACCCGAGGCCATCGGTGATACTGGGCTCTGTGACGGACCTACACGGGGGAGACGGGTACGCGTGACCGCGGATTCTGTGGAGCACAACGGCCGACGCGGGAGCGACGACACCGACCAGCCGGACGCCTCGTTCGGAAGGCAGGATCAGGCGAACGGCGCCATCGAGCGTCCCTCCGACGCGCCGCGCCTCGACCCGCGACCGGTGTACCGGCCCAGGGTGGATCCCGCTGCCGAGCGCGTCTTCGGGCGACCGGCCGGTACCGAGGGCCCCTTCGGGGCGACACCCGGCGCGCGGGCGTCCGAACCCGAAATCCGGCACGCCCCGCCGACCGACGCCATCCTCGCCGAGGCATACGGAAAGCCGGACGCGGCGGACGAAACGTTGCAGCGGCCGCCCTCCGTGCCCGACGACGACCCCGGGGACGATTCGGGCCCGTCCGACCCGTGGCGCGACCCCGACTCCGCCGTCCGACTCGGTGAGCCGCTCGAGGCGGAGGACGAAGAGAATCTGCCGCCGGCCCCGAAGCTGACTCTGCGTGAGGTCCTGTTCGACCGCCGCGTCGAGCCTCGCGCTCTGGTCTCCCTCGCAGCCCTCGCTCTCGCGATCGCCGTCGTCGGCGGGTTGGCCGTGGCGGTGGTGACCTCCGACAACGGTTCACTCACCAGCCGAGGCGTGTCGCTGTCGCAGGTCGCGTCGGATGGGGAAGTGCCCGCCGGGACCGTCGCGCAGGTTGCCGACGCAGTACTGCCGTCGGTCGTATCCATTCAGGTCACCATGGGCGAAGAGGCAGGAACAGGCTCCGGCGTCGTCATCGACGGGGCCGGATACATCGTGACCAACAACCACGTCATCTCCATGGCGGCGACCAACCCCGACGCGAAGGTTCAGGTCACCTTCGACGACGGCACCAAGGTCCCCGCGACGGTCGTGGGACGGGACATCAAGACGGATCTGGCGGTGCTCGCGGTCAAGGACGTCGACAACCTGGTCGTGGCCGAACTCGGACGATCCGAGGATGTGCAGGTCGGTGAGGACGTCGTCGCCGTGGGTTCCCCGCTCGGCCTGAGCAAGACCGTCACTCGCGGCATCGTCAGCGCGCTGCACCGGCCCATGCGGCTGAGCGGCCAGGGCACCGACACCGACGCCGTCATCGACGCGGTCCAGACCGATGCCTCCATCAATCCGGGTAACTCCGGTGGACCGCTCGTCGACATCGAAGGTCGCGTCATCGGCATCAACTCCGCGATCAAGTCCGAAACCGGTGGGTCCGTCGGCCTCGGCTTCGCGATCCCCATCGACGACGTCACCGAAGTGGCGGGGGAACTCATCCGCAACGGTGAGATGAGCCATCCGGAAATCGGTGTCAATGCCCGCTCGGTGGTCAACGAGGTCGCCAGCGGGGCAGAGGTCGCGAACGTCCAGAGCAACAGCCCCGCACAGCGCGCGGGAATCGTCGAAGGAGACGTGATCGTGCGTGTCGGCGACCGCGAGGTCACCACCGCCGACGAGCTCGTGGTCGCGGTGCACGCTCAGGAGATCGGAGAGCCCGTGAATGTCCAGATCGTCCGGAGTGGACGCCTCGTCGACATCGAGGTCACCCCGGAATCGGACTGACGTACCGGTTCCGGACGTGCCTCCGGTGTGAGTTGAGTCCGCTCGCGCTGAATTTCGGCAGGAAACACGTAGTCTTGACCCGTGTTCGGCAACATCGGTTGGGGTGAATTCGTAGTCCTCCTCGTGGCGGCCCTCGTGGTGCTCGGTCCTGAGAGGCTGCCAGGTGCTGTCTCGTGGGTGACCAAGTCACTGCGACAGGTGCGCGATTACGCCTCGGGCGCACGGGATCAGCTGAAGGAAGAACTGGGTCCGGAGTTCGACGACTTCCGTCAGCCGCTCGCCGAACTCAACCAACTCCGGGGCATGACACCGAAGGCCGTCATCACCAAGCACCTGCTCGACGGTGACGGTTCTCTGTTCAACGACATGGGGAAGACACCGGGTGCGCCGGCCAACGGATCGTCGCCCTCGACGCCCAACCTGACGAAGCCCCTCGCACGCGACGAGAGGCCCCCGATCGATCCGGACGCGACCTAGGTCGTCGCTCCGCCTGAAGTTTCCCGGCCCGGACTTTCCACGGTCGCCGCAACATCGTTGCGGCGACCGTGTGCGTTTACAGGTGCCGGGTGGTGTCGATTCCCAGCGACATGCCGGCCAGGCCACGCTTGCGCACCGCGAGTTTGTCGGCGATCTCCGACATTGCGATCGCAGGCGCCGAGTCCGGAGCCGACAGCACGATCGGCGTTCCGGCGTCACCGGACTCACGGACGGCGGGGTCGAGTGGGATCTGGCCCAGCAGGGGCACTGTGGCCCCGACGGCGCGGGTGAGGCGCTCCGCGACGGCCTGGCCGCCACCGGTGCCGAACACGTCCATGCGCGTCCCGTCCGGCAGTTCGAGCCACGACATGTTCTCCACGACGCCGGCGATGCGCTGACGGGTCTGCAAGGCGATCGAGCCTGCACGCTCGGCCACCTCGGCGGCGGCCTGCTGCGGTGTCGTCACGACCAGGATCTCGGCACCCGGGATCAGCTGGGCGACCGAGATCGCCACGTCGCCGGTGCCCGGGGGCAGGTCGAGCAGGAGTACGTCGAGGTCGCCCCAGAACACGTCGGCGAGGAACTGCTGAAGCGCGCGGTGCAGCATCGGACCACGCCACACGACCGGCGTGTTGCCCTCGGTGAACTGCGCGATCGAGATCATCTTCACGTCGTGCGCGATCGGCGGCATGATCATCCGCTCGACCTGTGTCGGCTTCGCGGAGGTACCCAGCATGCGGGGGATCGAGTGGCCGTAGATGTCGGCGTCGAGGACACCGACCGACAGGCCGCGCGCGGCCAGCGCCGCCGCGAGGTTGACGGTGACCGACGACTTGCCGACGCCTCCCTTACCGGACGCCACCGCGTACACGCGGGTCAGCGATCCGGGCTGGGCGAACGGGATGACGGGCTCGGCGGAGTCGCCGCGGAGGGACTTGCGTAGTTCGGTGCGCTGCTCGTCGTTCATCACGTCGAGGGTGACGCGGACCGGGCCGACTCCCGCCACGTCGGCGACGGCCTTGGTGACGCGATCGGTGATTTCGGTGCGCATGGGGCATCCCGAGGTGGTCAGGTACACCTCGATATCGACGCTGCTGTCGTCTCGGATCTCGATGCTCTTGACCATGCCGAGATCGGTGATGGGTTTCCGGATCTCGGGATCCTGTACCCGGGCGAGCGCACTGCGGACGTCGGACTCACTGACTGCCATGACGCCCATGGTAGGTGGGTACGTCTCAGTGGATGCGCGGCAGGTCGGCCGGACTCGGCGTGATGCCGGTGGAGTAGGCCGCCGACCACGCAAACACATTGGCGACGTAGGCCATCGAGTTGTTGTATCGGTGGATCGCTTTGGTCGCGTGCCCGAGGTTGCGCATGTCGAGTCCGCCGTCGCACAGGTACCGCGCGGTCGTCAGCGCCGAGTCGTAGAGGTTCTGGGGGTTGGCGACCCCGTCACCGTCACCGTCACCGGCGTACTGGTTCCAGGTGGTGGGGATGAACTGCATGGGTCCCACGGCACGGTCGTAGACCGCGTCACCGTCGAGAACGCCGCCGTCGGTGTCGGCGATGGTGGCCTGGCCGGGGAGGCTGCCGTCGAGAGGCAGCCCGATCACGGGTTCGAAGAGATTGCCCTTCGCATCGGCCTGACCGCCGTTGGCATGACCGGATTCGACCTTGCCGATACCGGCGAGCAGCGTCCAGTACATGCCGCAGCCGGGGTTCTCTTCGGACAGGATGCGCTCGGCGTTGCGGTAGGCGTCGAAGTTGATGGCG
Organism: Rhodococcus sp. NPDC058639; assembly: GCF_042717545.1. Lineage (NCBI taxonomy): Bacteria > Bacillati > Actinomycetota > Actinomycetes > Mycobacteriales > Nocardiaceae > Rhodococcus > Rhodococcus sp. NPDC058639. Next base: position 359,737 of record NZ_JBHXRF010000003.1, on the reverse strand, counting down.
GGGATGCCGAGAGGTCCCTCGACAAGCACTTTCGCCTCGGGTGCGGGCGCTGCCTGGGATGCGGACTTCGGTGCCAGCGCCGGTGCCGGGGCAGGATCGAGCATGATGGACTGCGCCACGGATATGGCTTCGGGGATCTGGGGGAGCGTCTCGGGGACTGCGTTCCCCATGGTGGTCGCCTGGGCGTCCTGGTGGACTCCGAGCAGCGCACGCGGTGATGCACCGGCAGTGGTAGCGGCGGCGGCAACGAGGCCTACCGGTACCAAACCTGTCATAGCGATCACTGAATTGCGGCGGATCTTGGAATCCGTCGGTCTGGCGTGCCGGCCCACTCGTACCTCCCTCGGGCGAATCTCGAACCCGAGATGCCTCCGTTATTTACGGGGCCGACAGTACACGGTTCGTAGCCTTTCTGTTATTTAAACGTGATGTAACGCGTGGTTTGGGTGTATGCCCGAGGGGTTTGCGCCGTTGAGGCGGCTTCGCGGTTATGAAAGTGTGACCTGCGTCATAATGGGGTGGCGTGTCGCCTCAGGGCGCGGTGGGTACCTGCGCGACCCGGCAGAAAGTCCACCGGGCAGAAAGTCCACCGGGCAGAAGGTCCGACGGGCAGAAGGTCCGACGGGCAGAAGGTCCGACGGGCAGTGTCTCGCTACCGGCTCATTCGCAGAAGGCGGGTACGAGGCACGGAATCGGGGGAAGCTCGGGCAACTCCGGCAAGGGTGGAACGGCCGGCGCCGGAACACCGTCCCGGGGCTCGCCGGTCTCGTCCACTGCTGCCGGGTCGCCGGGAGCGCTCTGCGGGGCCGGCGCGGCGATGTCGGAGGCGGCCGGAAGGGGCCGCGCCGGAGCCGGCGCCAAGGCGGACTCGGCGACTTCGGCACCCTTGGCATACGTCGCCGACCACTCGCGCACGGTTGCGAGAAACTCGGGCGACCCGTTGAAAAGTGCGACCGCGCGGGCCTCCCTGTCCGGTTCGCGAAGCCGGGCGCCGTCCGCGCACATCCAGGCGCTCGCGGCCAGCGTGGCGTCGAACACGTTCTGGGCGTCGGCGTTTCCGTCGGCGTTCCCGTCCGCGCGATGCTGCTCCCAGACGGCGGCGGGGAGAAGCATCGGGCCGAGGGCTCCGGTGGGTGCGACGACGGGAGTGGTCAGGGTGCCGAGGATGTCCGTACGTCCACCGTCGGCATGCTGGGACGCGAGGCGCCCGAGCGCGGCGAGCAGGTGCCACGGCATTCCGCATTCCGGATTGTCCACGGCCATCTGCATCTCCGCGGCCCGGTACGCGTAGTAGACGAGTTCGGGAATTGCGGCCGGACCCTCACCGAATACGGAGGGGACTGCCCCGGCGGGTACCGCGGGTGGTCGCTCCAGTGCCGGATCGGACGGTTCGCCCGGGGTGCGGAAGGTGATCGGCGACGCGGGTTCGGCAGGTACAAGGCCGACTGCGGTAGCGGGAGCCGTCAGCGTCGCCGCGGCGGGCACCGGCACGTTTTCGGCGACGCTCGGTGCCGGCGACGACGCCGTCGCGGCCAGTCCGGCCGCCACGATCACCGGAATCGCCAATGTCGCCGTCCAACGCACCCGACCGCCCCCTTCTGTATCCGTCTGCCACATCGGTTGGTGTTGTGACGAACGTTACATAACCGGGTCGGCTTATGTGTAATTCCGGGTGTCAGCGGCGGAAGGTGCGCCCCTTCCCGGATCCGGACGCGGTGTCGTCCTCGTCGTCGTCGACGAGCAGCGACCTGAGATCGTCGAGCTCTCGCCGCAGGTAGTCGCGGGTGGCGACCTCACCGACCGCGAGACGCAGGGCCGCGAGTTCACGAGCGAGGAACTCCGTGTCCGCCTTCGTCTGTTCCGCGCGCGCCCGGTCCTCCTCCAGCGAGACCCGGTCGCGGTTCTCCTGCCGGTTCTGAGCCAGAAGGATCAGCGGCGCGGCATACGCAGCCTGGGTCGAGAACGCCAGGTTGAGCAGGATGAAGGGATACGGGTCCCATTGCAGGCCGAGCGCGGTCATATTGAGAGCGATCCAGACGATCACGAAGATGGTCTGGAACGCCAGGTACCGGCCGGTGCCGAGGAAACGCGCGACGCGTTCGCTGACCCGTCCTACTGCCTCCACGTCGAAGTTCCACCGGAACCGGGACGACTGCGGTGTCTCGAGGCGCGATCGGCCCTGTGAGAGTCGGTCACTCATCCTCGGTCTCCTCGTCACGCCAGTCCTCGGGCAGCAGATGGTCGAGCACGTCGTCCACACTCACCGCCCCGAGCAGGTGCTGCTCGTCGTCGACCACCGGACCGCACACGAGGTTGTAGGTCGCGAAGTAGCGGGTGACGGTCGTCAGCGCGTCCCCGGGATCCAGGCGCGGCAGATCGTTGTCGAGGATGCCGCCGATCAGAGTCGCCGGGGGCTCGCGCAGTAATCGTTGCAGATGGACGCAGCCCAGATACTTACCGGTGGGTGTCGCGGTCGGCGGCCGCACCACGAAGATCATCGAGGCGAGCGCCGGAGTGAGGTCCGGGTGCCGCGCCCGGGCCAGTGCTTCCGCGACGGTGGTCGCGGGACTGAGTGTCACCGGCTCGGGGGTCATCAGACCACCGGCGGTGTCGGGGGAGTGCTCGAGCAGGCGCCGCACCGGCTCGGAGTCCTCCGGGTCCATCCGCTGCAGGAACGACTCCGCATCCGTTTCGGGTAGCTCGCCGAGAAGGTCGGCGGCGTCGTCGGGATCCATCGCCTCGAGCACCGACACCGCGCGGTCGACACCCAGTTCGGTGAGCAAGTCCGTCTGGTCGTCCGAAGGGAGTTCCTGGACGATGTCGGCGAGCCGCTCGTCGTCGAGTGCCACTGCGACCTCGGTGCGCCGTTTGGCGGGGAGATCGCGCAACGAATTGGCGACGTCGGCGGGCCGCATGTCCTCGAACTGCATGAGCAGTTGCGCGACACCCTGGCCGGGCATGGACAGCGCCTGCTGCGTCAGACCGTGGACGTGCGGCCACTCAACGACATGAATGGGGGCCCGCCGCGCGAGCCGGCCGCGATGCCGGCGCACCGCAACCCGCGCGACCACCCAGTCCCGGGTGCGCGTGAGCTCGATGCCGAGGTCCACGACCACGGTGTCCACACCGATCAGATCGGGCAGTTCCGGGTCGTCGACGCGCACCTTCGAGTCGAGCACCTGTGCCAGCGCCAGCACTTCCGAGGGACGCTGCGTGAATCGGCGCAGACTCACGTTGCCGGTCACCAGCGTGACCGATCCCGGTTCGATGGCCGTCACCCGCAGCATCGGGACGAAGATGCGTTTTCGCGTGGGCAACTCCACGACCAGTCCCAGGACGCGTGGTGCTTGACGACCGACGCGAATCGTGAGGACCACGTCCCGCACGCGACCCACGGATTCCCCGTCGGGCCCAAGTACTACCAGACCCGTGAGCCTTGCGACGAAGACCTTGCTCACTGCTGCCAAGAGGTCACTCCCAACCGTATCGGTGCCGCGCGGAGCTCAGCATAAAAGCGGCCCCGGGCGGTGCGGACACACCGTCCAGGGCCTCTCGGCCACCGCGGACGGACGTTCGCAGCGAGCCGCATGAACCGTAGTCATCGTACGCATCGTCGCTCCGGCTCCCCGTGCGTCGGCATCGATCGGCAAAACCGAAGCGCATAGTCGGTTTCATGCCGCGGACGAGGGGTAGCCCGTGCACGTCTCATTCCCTCGTGATCGAGAAAGGATGGCCATGGCCGAACGTGTAACGCGGGCGGATCGAACGCCGGTGCAACTGGCCTCGATGGTGTTCGGCGTGGTGTTTCTGCTGGTGGGGATATTGGGCTTCATCCCGGGCGTCACCACGGATTACGACACCATGACCTTCGCGGGGCATCACTCCGGGGCAATGCTGCTCGGAATCTTCGAAGTGTCGATTCTCCACAACATCGTGCATCTGCTCTTCGGTGTCGCCGGACTCGTCCTGGGCCGCACGATCTCCGGTGCCAAGGCGTTTCTCATCGGTGGCGGTGTCATCTACGCAGTCCTGTGGATCTACGGTCTGCTGATCGACAAGGACAGCGCAGCGAACTTCGTGCCGCTCAACACCGCGGACGATTGGCTGCACTTCGTACTGGCGGTCGCGATGATCGCACTCGGGGTGTTGCTGCCGCCGCGCCGCCGCGCCGCCGTCTAGACGCGGGAAGGTTTGTCAGCGGTCCGACACACGATGTCGGACCGCTGACGGACGTGCTTTCCTGGGGCGTTCGTGGTCCCGAACGCCGGTCTCCCCGGCGGTAGCATGATCACCGCCATCGGCCGGAGGCTCGTGGCTCGTGTCGTATCCGAACGTGGAGGTCTGTGCGGTCATGTCGTTTTCTTTCAGGCCCCGGCGGTCGGTACTGGCGGTTCCGGGCAGTAGCCGCAAGATGATCGACAAGGCCAAGGGCCTGCCCGCCGACGAGATCTTCCTCGATCTGGAAGACGCGGTGTCGCCCCTGGCCAAGGCCGAGGCCCGCACGACGATCGTCGAAGCGCTCAACGAGGACGGGTGGGGCGACCAGCTCAAGGTTGTCCGGGTCAACGACTGGACCACCGATTCGACGTATCTCGACGTCGTCGAAGTGGTCGGGGGCGCGGGTGAGCACCTGGACGCGATTCTGCTGCCGAAAGTGCCCGATGCGAGCCATGTCCATGCGCTCGATCTCCTGCTCACGCAGGTGGAGAAGGCTCACGGACTCGAGGTCGGCCGCATCGGAATCGAACCCCAGATCGAGAACGCCCTCGGATTGACCAACATCGACGCGATCGCCACTGCGAGTCCTCGCGTACAGACACTCGTGTTCGGGCCCGCGGATTTCATGGCGAGCATCAACATGCGCACGCTTGTGGTGGGGGAGCAGCCCGACGGGTACGACCGCGGCGACGCGTACCACCACATCCTCATGACGATTCTGATGGCGGCGCGCGCTCACGGCCTGCAGGCCATCGACGGCCCGTACCTCCAGATCCGTGACGTCGACGCGTTCCGTCGTTCCGCGCAACGGACCGCCGCGCTCGGTTTCGACGGCAAATGGGTACTGCACCCGAGCCAGATCGATGCCGCGAACGAGGTCTTCAGCCCGCGGCAGCAGGACTACGACAAGGCCGAGATGATCCTCGACGCCTACGAATGGCACACGTCGGCGGAAGGCGGAGCGCGCGGTGCCGCGATGCTCGGCGACGAGATGATCGACGAGGCCAGCCGCAAGATGGCACTCGTCATCTCGGCCAAGGGACGAGCGGCAGGGATGTCTCGCACCGAAACGTTCGAGCCTCCCCGGGGCGAGTAATCGTGTTCTCGCCCGTGGTCCGGGCAGAATGGACATCGGGCGTGCCGGTGAAGACGGCGCGCGGCCATCGAGAAGGAGCCGAATACTCATGACCAACCCCATCGGACCTGGCGGCCGTCAGGTGCCGGGCCTTCCGGAACCGCCGACCGGGTGGCCGGTCGGGTCGTACACGACCTACGCCGAGGCGCAGCGCGCCGTCGACCACCTTTCCGATCAGAACTTCTCCGTCGAGGACGTCACGATCGTCGGGGTGGACCTCATGCAGGTCGAACGGGTCACCGGACGGCTGACGTGGCCCAAGGTCATCGGAGGAGGAATCGTCTCCGGAGCCTGGCTCGGTGTGTTCTTCGGTTTGCTGCTCGGCATCTTCTCCACCGACTTCCTCGGCCCGCTGCTGGTGGGTCTCGTCGGTGGCATCATCTTCGGCCTGATCTCGGCGTCGATCCCGTACGCCGCGACCCGCGGGCAGCGCGATTTCTCGTCGACGATGCAACTCGTCGCGGGACGGTACGACGTGCTGTGCAAGCCACGGACGGCCGAGCAGGCCCGCGACCTGCTCGCCAAGCTCGCGCTGTAACCCTCGGTGCGGGCCGGGCCCCGGCACCACGCTCGTCATCACGGAGATGCCGAGCGCCGGGTCTCGCGGCGACGAGGGCTGCACCGGCCCGGCCCGCGCCACTAGTGTCGGTCGTATGCCCGATCTCGATTCGGTGGCCGACAGGCTCTACGGTCTCGACCCCGGTGATTTCGTCTCCGCTCGCGACGAATGCGCGGCGGAAGCCCGCCGGGCGGGCGACCGTGAACTCACCGCCGCTATCGGCAGGCTCCGGAAGCCGACAGTGGCGGCATGGATGGTCAATCTGCTCGCACGCGAACGCAGGGACGAACTCGCAGCGCTTTTCGATCTCGGTGATGCCCTGCGCAGCGCGCAACGACGGCTGTCCGGGAGCGACATGCGATCCCTGTCGGCGCAGCGGCGCAAGGTGGTGGCAGCGCTCGGGAAAGCGGCGGCCGACCTTGCAGACGACCACGGACGTCATGCCACCGAGAGCACCCTCAGGGAAGTGAGTCAGACGCTCAACGCCGCGCTCGCCGACCCCGACGTGGCCGACGAGGTCCGCGCGGGAAGGCTCGCGTCGATAGTCGAAAACAGCGGGTTCGGTGACCTGTCCGCCGTGCCGTTGACGCTCGTGTCCGAGACCTCCGACGACGACAGGCCGGAGGAGCCCGCGCCCGCGTCCGAGCGGCCCAAGACGTCCGGGAAACGGACCGCCGCGCCGAAACGCGGCCGGAGCGCCGGCGCGCGTGACACGACCGAGAAAGCCGCGCGAGACAAGGCGGAGCGTGAGGCACGGCAGGTGGAAGTCGACGCGGTCGCCGCAGAGGTGGAGTCGGCGCGCGCGTCGGTCGAGCAGGCGCGATCTGCGGCCGGGCACGCCGACGCCGAACTCGAACGATTCGATCGAGAGGTTGCCGACCTGCGCCGGAAACTCGAACATGCCGAGCAGCAACGGCAATTCGCGCGAAGAGCCGTGGCCCGCGCAAAGAAGGAAGTGACGTCTGCGGAGCGGGTGGCGTCCGCCGCCGAGACGAAACTCGTGCGCCTGCAGAACGCGACCCGGTGACGAGGAGACACCGCTGCGGTGCCGAAGCGTCCGTGCCGCAGGCCGAATACCCGGTCGCGGGGAGGAGTCGGCGGGGGTTAGGGTCCCGGCATGGGTGAATACGCAGAGCCGGAGGTGCGGGTCCTCGAGTCGGAGGCCGAACTGGTGCAGGCGATGGCCGTGTTCCGGACAGCGATGGTGGGACTTCCGGCACCGGCTTATCCCGACGGGAAGATCCACGACTATCTCGAACCAGGTCGTACCTTCGGGGCGTTCGTGGACGGTGTTCTCGCCGGCACGGTCGATGCGTTCTCGGGGGAGATCGTCCTTCCCGGCGGCGCGCGGGTCACCCACGCCGCCGTCACTCACATCGGCGTGCTGCCCACCTACACCCGCCGGGGAGTCCTCACTGCTCTCGTCCAGCGGCAACTGCGCGACGCGCGTACCCGCGGCGACGTGGTCGCGACGCTTCGGGCCTCCGAGGCGACGATCTACGGCAGGTTCGGGTACGGAATCGCATCGTGGTCGGCGGAGTCCGAGGTGGACGTGCGCCGCGCGGCCTTCCGGCCAGGTGCGCCGAAAGGCGGCCCCGTTCGGTTGCTGACCGGATCGGAGGAATGGGATCTGTTGCCGCGCATCCACTCCCGCAACCTCCCCCTTCGTCCGGGCACTCTCGAACGGTGGTCGCGGTGGTGGAACTCCCAGAGAATGCGAGTGGAGTCGACCTCGGGGGCGCGTTACGTCGCGGTTCACGGGCAGCCCGGACACGAGAACGGGTTCGTGCGCTACCGCCCCAGCACCGCCGACCCCCATGAGTGGTTCGTAAGCGAGACCCCCACGATCGTCGTCGACGATTTCTTCGCGCCGTCCGTCGAAGCGCACGCCGGCCTCGTGCGCTTCTTGCTCGGCCTCGACCTCGTCGCCCGCGTGAGATTCGCCGGACTGCCCATGGACGATCCGATGCCCTGGCTCCTGCGCGACCACCGTGCGGTACGCACCAGATCGATCGAGGACGAGACGTGGCTGCGGGTACTCGACGTGGAGCGGGCACTGGCGTCCCGCGCCTATACGGGAGAAGGGGCGGTGACGCTCGGCGTCGTCGATCCGATGTTCCCGGAGAACGAGGGCACCTACACGATCTCCGCCGACGGCGCTGTACGCAGCGACGAGCAGGCCGATCTGCGGATCGGTGTGGCCGAGTTGGGGTCGCTCCTGCTGGGCGGCGTCGCGTGTCGCACGTTGGCCGCCGCGGGCCGGATCGAGGTTCGTCACGCGGACGCGGTGCCGGTCGCGGACCGGCTTTTCGGGTGGGTCCCGGCACCGTTCGGCGGAACCTCTTTCTGAGCAGAGCGCACCTCCCTCCCGGCGGCATTGGGTCCAAAGCCCGTTTGGCTCCGCTTGCGCGACCCGAAGCGATATTGTCGATTTCAGTGACACAAGTCACTGTCTCGGCGGCGTGGGCGGAGGCGGTATGCGACGGAAGTGGGCAAGGCACGTCACGGCCGGCGCCGTTGCCGTGCTTGTCGCGGCCGGTCTGACGGCCTGCGGAAGCAGTAGCAACGGGATCGTCCTGAGCTTCTATACGGCAGCGGACGGTGCCGAACAGTATGCGCAGGCAGCGGCCGTGTGCACCGAGCAGGCGCAGGGGCGCTACACGGTCGAGCAGCGGACACTGCCGAAGAACGCAGACGACCAGCGACTGCAGTTGGCGCGGCGTCTCACCGGCGGAGATTCCAGTCTCGATCTGATGACGCTCGATGTCGTCTGGACCGCTGAATTCGCCGAAGCCGGATGGGCTGTACCGCTTCCCCCCGAAATTGCGGCCGACGTGACCGAAGGGACCCTCCGAGGGCCTCTCGAATCCGCCACCTGGCAGGACGTCCTCTACGCCGCGCCACTCAATACCAATACCCAGTTGCTCTGGTACCGACAGGATTTGATGCCGGACGGGCAGCCGCCGCAGACATGGGACGAGATGATCGAGATCGCGAGCGGCCTCGCCTCCGAGGGGCTACCGAGCTGGATCGGGGTCACGGGCCGTCAGTACGAAGGTCTCATGGTGTGGTTCAACACGCTTCTCGCGAGCGCCGGAGGGTCCGTCGTCGCCGACGACGGCGTCACCGTGACCCTGGCGGACGGGGACGCGGCAGAGACGGCCCTCGACATCATGAAGCGGGTGGCGACCGCGCCGGGAGTCGATCCGTCCCTGAACCAGGCCGACGAAGCGGCCGTGCGACTGGGGATGGAGAGCGGCCGCACGGCGTTCGAAGTGAACTGGCCGTTCGTGCTGCCGGGGATCCTGGAAAATGCCGCCGACCTGCCGTTCATCGACGAGAACGGCAATGTCACCGCCGAGAACACCGGCAACACGGTCCTCACCGTCGACGGGGAGCAGAATTTCCTTCCGGCGCCGTACCCGTCCGTGATCCCGGGTGAGCCGGCGAAGGTCACGATCGGCGGGTTCAACATCGGGGTCGCCCGGACGAGTGCTCATCCCGACCTTGCCTTCGAGGCGATGACGTGCCTGCGCAACGAGGAGAATCAGCGCAACAATGCGGTCGCGGGCGGCGTACCCCCGACTCTGGAAGTGCTCTACGACGACCCGCTGTTCCAGGAGGCGTACCCCGCGTGGCGGGAGGTGCGCGCCAGTCTCGAGAACGCGGCCGTACGCCCCGCTTCCCCCGCTTATCAAAGTATTTCGACGTTGGTGACCTCCATCCTCAACCCGGTGGACCGGATCGACCCGCCGAAGACCGTCGACGAACTCGCCGAACAGGTCCGCAAGGCGGTCAACTCGGAAGGGCTGGTTCCGTGACGGCAGTCGAATCGCAGAAACAGAGCGACGAGCAGGACGACAGCACTCGCCCGGTGAAAGCTGCTCTGTCCGAAGGCAAGAAGGCAGAGCGGCGTCTCGGTCTCTGGCTCGTCGCGCCGGCCGCTCTGGTCATGGTCGCGGTGACGGCCTACCCGGTCGCCTACGCCGTGTGGCTGAGCCTGCAGCGTTACGACCTCCGATTCCCCGACGACCGGACATTCGTCGGCCTGTCGAACTACGTCGCGGTGCTCACCGACGGCTTCTGGTGGCAGGCGTTCTTCGTGACCCTGGGGATCACCGTCGTCTCGGTGGCGATCGAGTTCGTCCTGGGATTGGCGATCGCTCTGGTCATGCAGCGGACGATCCTGGGCAAAGGACTGGTACGGACCGTCGTCCTGATCCCGTACGGGATCGTCACCGTTGCGGCCGCCTACAGCTGGTACTACGCGTGGACACCGGGGACCGGTTACCTTGCGAACCTGTTGCCGGACGGTAGCGCGCCGCTCACCGACCAATTCCCGTCGCTGGCGATCATCGTGCTCGCGGAGGTTTGGAAGACCACACCGTTCATGGCCCTGCTGCTGCTCGCAGGGCTCGCCCTGGTTCCCGACGACCTGCTCAAGGCTGCGCAGGTGGACGGTGCGGGAGCGTGGACCAGGCTGATCCGCATCATCGTGCCGCTGATGAAACCGGCGATTCTCGTCGCGTTGCTGTTCCGCACACTCGACGCGTTCCGGATCTTCGACAACATCTACGTGCTGACTCGGGGCTCCAACGGCACCGGTTCCTTGTCGATCCTCGGCTACGACAACCTGTTCAAGGCTTTCAACCTGGGGATCGGGTCTGCGATCAGCGTGCTGATCTTTGTGTGTGTCGCCATCATCGCGTTCGTGTTCATCAAGCTGTTCGGTGCGTCGGCGCCCGGGTCGGACGAAGGGAAGCGGTGACGATGGCGGATACCCGCAACAAGACCGTGTCGTGGTCCGCGGTCAACGTGCTCGTGCTCCTCTACGCACTCGTGCCGGTGCTGTGGATCGCCAGCCTGTCGTTCAAGCCGCCCGGCACCATCCAGGACGGCAACTTCATCCCGCAGCAGTGGACCCTCGACAACTATCGCGGCATCTTCAAGACCAACGCCTTCACCAGCGCGTTGATCAATTCGATCGGGATCGGCCTGATCGCGACGTTCGTCGCCGTGATCCTCGGGACGATGGCGGCGTATGCCGTCGCGCGCCTCGATTTCCCGGGAAAGAAGGTGCTGGTCGGCGTCGCGTTGCTCATCGCAATGTTCCCGCAGATCTCCCTGGTCAGCCCACTGTTCGAGATCATGCGCAGCCTCGGGCTGTTCGACACCTGGGCGGCGTTGATCATCCCGTACATCACCTTCTCGCTCCCACTCGCGATCTACACGCTCTCGGCCTTCTTCCGGGAGATCCCGTGGGAACTCGAGAAGGCCGCGAAGATGGACGGCGCCACCCCGGCGCAGGCGTTCAGGAAGGTGATCGCGCCACTGGCAGCACCGGGCATCATCACCGCCGCGATTCTCGTGTTCATCTTCTGCTGGAACGACCTGCTGTTCGCGATTTCGCTGACCTCGACGGAGCGATCGATCACGGCACCGGCGGCGATCGCGAACTTCACCGGGGCTTCGCAGTTCGAGGAACCGACCGGCTCCATCGCCGCTGCCGCGATGGTCATCACCATCCCGATCATCGTGTTCGTACTGATCTTCCAACGTCGTATCGTCGCCGGACTGACGTCCGGCGCGGTGAAGGGGTGAGCCTCATGGCCGAGATCGTGCTCGACAAGGTGACGAAGGAATACCCTGACGGCGCCAAAGCGGTCAGCGACGTCGATCTGACGATCGCGGACGGCGAATTCATCATCCTCGTCGGGCCGTCGGGTTGCGGGAAGTCGACGACGCTGAACATGATCGCGGGCCTCGAGGACATTTCGAGCGGTGAACTGCGGATCGCGGGTGAGCGCGTCAACGAGAAGGCCCCGAAGGACCGCGACATCGCGATGGTGTTCCAGTCGTACGCCCTCTATCCGCACATGACGGTGCGCGAGAACATCGAGTTCCCACTGACTTTGGCAAAACTTCCGAAGAGCGAGATCGCGGAGAAGGTCGACGAGGCCGCGCGCATCCTCGACCTCACCCAGCATCTCGACCGCAAGCCCGCCAACCTCTCGGGTGGTCAACGGCAGCGAGTCGCCATGGGGCGGGCCATCGTTCGCAACCCCAAAGCGTTCCTCATGGACGAACCGCTGTCCAACCTGGATGCGAAACTCCGGGTCCAGATGCGGACCGAGATCGCCCGGTTGCAGAAGCGGCTCGGCACGACCACCGTGTACGTCACGCACGATCAGACCGAGGCGATGACACTCGGTGACCGGGTCGTGGTCATGCGCAGCGGGCTCGTGCAACAGGTCGGCGCGCCGCAGGACCTGTACGACCATCCCCGAAATCTGTTCGTGGCCGGGTTCATCGGCTCACCCGCGATGAACTTCACCTCGGGGCAACTGGAATCCGGCAAGGTTCGTTCCGCCTTCGGAGATTTCGCGCTCCCGGACGACCGATGGGAGATGGTGCGCCAACACAATCCCTCCCGCGACGTGGTGCTGGGGATCCGCCCCGAGCATTTCGACGACGCTGCCCTTCTCGAACCCGCGCAGCGGGAACAGGGCGTGACCTTCACGGCAGATGTGGACGTTCTCGAATCGATGGGGTCGGACAAATTCGCGTACTTCACCGTGGAAGGTCCCGAGGTGCGGTCGAAGGAACTCGACGAACTCGCCGCCGCGACGGCCTCGGTCGATCTCGCGGGCGGCACGCTGGTGGCACGACTCCCCGTCGAATCCGGGGTGACCAAGGACAAGCCGGTGGAGTTGTGGTTCGATCCGGCCAAAGTCGCGCTGTTCGACCAGGAAACGGGAACGAACGTCACGCTGCAGAAGTGACGCATCCAGAGCCGTGACGGCCGGGCGAACCGATCATCGCGGATTGCGTCGCCGCAACGTCTCCACGATGTCGTCGTTCCACACGTGGCGGCGGACGAGGCGATAGCGTTCGCGCGCGATCCAGAGGTATGCCTCGGCGTCCGTTCTGTTCGGCAACATGCCGGCGGCGCGGACCAGCGCGACCACGGGTACGAACTCGTCCTCGTACCAGCGCTGCGCGACATCTTCGCGGGTCAAGAACTCACCGAGGTCCTGCATGAGACGGAACCCCCACGCCTCCACAGCTTCGGACAGTTCCGCGTAGTCCCACGGGTCGGTGACCCGCACGGCGTCACCGGCGCCGGCAGGCAGGGGGACACGAGTGCAGAACATCCGGTAATGGTCCTTGCGGACGAGGTCCGACTGCCCGGTGATCCCGTCGGCGGAGATCCGGGTGATGATCTCGGTGACGTACGCGTCGATGGTGCGGTCGTGCTGGGCGTAGGCGATCGACACGCGGTGGTGCCCGTCCTGCACGAAATGCAACGAGCCGACCCGGTACACGGAAATCGGCGGCATCGCCTCGCCTCGACGCCGTGCGACGGCGATCCTCTCCCAGCGTTCGCGCAGACGCGCAGATGTGGGGCGGAAACGGCGATCGAAGTCGTCGGTGCGGTCGACGCTGCCGACGATCGACGACACCTCGATGATCTGCAGGCCGAGTCGGCGCTCGTCGACCCTGCCGAGCGCACGAACGACCTCGTCGAAGGGCAACACGGTGTTGACATCGTTGGGTTCGCGTCGCAGCCATGCGATCAGCCGGGCGTACTCGGCGCGGCGACGTTGCCGCGCGAAATCGTCGCCGGCATCGGAAACCGGAAAACCGGTGTCGCGCGCCATTCCTCGACGGTACCGGGTGCTGAGCCGCCGCGGGGGCGTCCTGCGTGTCGGAGACTTGTGCGACAGTCGACCCGTGACGAACCGGACCCTCACCGTTCGCGAACTCGGTCGCGCCACCCTCGCTCGTCAGCACCTGCTCAGGCGAAGCGGCCTCTCGGCCACGGAGATGCTCGAGCACCTGATCGGGTTGCAGGCGCAGGCGCCCGAGCCGCCGTATTTCGCGTTGTGGACACGGATGCGCGGATTCACCCCCGACCGGCTCTCGGACCTTCTCGCCTCCCGTGAGGTCGTCCGTATCGCGTTGATGCGCGGCACCGTCTTTGCCGTGACTGCCTCCGATGCTCTGGCCCTGCGGCCGTGGGTGCAGCCGCTGCTGACCCGTGCCCTGCGCACCGACGCGCAACACGCGGCCGGCCTCGCGGGCATCGACCACACGGCGCTGTCCGCGTTCGCCGCAGAGGTGGTCCGCCGCGAACCGCGCACCGCTCAGGAACTGGGCCATCTGCTCGCTGCACGTTTCCCGGGCTACGAGCCCGGTGCCCTTGCCTACGCGATCCGCGGATTGCTACCCCTGGTGCAGGTGCCTCCGCGCGGGCTGTGGGGGCGATCGGGTCTACCGCGACTCGCGCTTCTCGACCACTGGCTCGGGCGCGGCAGCGAATCCGGTCCTCCGCTCGCACCGGAACCTGCCGCGCTCGTACGCCGGTACCTCGCGGCGTTCGGCCCCGCGAGCGCACGCGATGCGCAGGCGTGGTCGGGGCTCACGGGTCTCGGCGAGATCTTCGACGCGCTTCGGCCCGGACTCACCGTCTTCCGCGACGAGAACGGTGTCGAACTGTTCGACCTGCCGGACGCTCCCCGTCCCGATCCCGGGACGCCGGCACCGGTCCGCATCCTCGCGCAGTACGACAACGTGCTGCTCTCCCACGCCGACCGCACCCGGCTGGTGTCCGACGCCGACCGCCGCCGGCTCGTCACGAAGAATGGGATCGTCCACGCGGCCGTCCTCGTCGGTGGGACGGTCGCCGGGTCGGTCCGCCGCACCACGACACGTCGTTCGGCGGTCCTCGAGGTCACGCCGTGGCGCCGGCTCACCAACGCGAACCGGTCCGCGATCGAGGCCGAAGGGATGCGCCTGCTGAAGTTCTCGGCGCCCGGCGCAGACGACCGCGAGGTCCGGATCCTGCCCGACGCGCACTAGTGGCACAGACTGACACCCGGTCGGGGGCGCGGACTAGATTGCAGAGGTGACCGACGCAGTGCTCGACGCAGTCCGCGCCCATCTGACCGCTCACCTCTCCGGCCCCGGCGGTGGGGAACCGGAGTCTGCGTCGGTGACGTTCCTGGGACTGGAACCCATCGATGTGCTGCGGTTCCGCAGTCCCGAGACCGGCCTTCTGCGGTTCGCCACCCTGGGATGCTCCCGGCGTCCGATGGGTGATCCGACGGAGATGGTCGCGGACCCCAATCGTGGGCCTCGTGCCGAACTCGTCCTGAGCCTGCGAAATGCGGAGGGCCTTACGACCGGGGTGCACCGCACGCTCGCGTTGCTCGCCGCCCTTCCGGCGGTGGAGGGGGTCGTGCTGACCGACGACGCCCTGCTCGATCTCGGTGAGCCGCTCTGGGAGGGCGCACCGTTCACCGCGGTGCTGCTCCACGGCGGCGACGTGCCGGATCTGGTGTTGCCCGAGCCGGCCGATCCGGTGCGATTCTTCGACGCGATCCCGCTGACCGGCACCGAAGCGGCGTGGAAGCGGTTACGCGGCGCGGACGCGCTGCGCGAGGCATGGACCGAGGCAGGCATCGATCTCCGCGACCCGACGAGGGCGCAAGCTCGCTTCTGAACGCGGGTGCGTCAACGCGGTACGACCACTCCCACCGGCCCCGCACCGACGCACACGCTCATACCGGGGGTAGCGGTGCGAACCTGCAGACCGTCGCCGCCACCGGGCACCCGCACGTACACCGTGCCCGGACCCTCGGTGACGGTGACGCGGGCCGGTTCCCGCGACGGGAAACCCACCTCGATCTCGCCGTCGGCCGACGCCAGATAGTTCAGCTGGACGGTCCACGTCGCCTCCAGCATCGGCCCGGTCGGCAGCATCGTGGTGGCGCCGGGCACCACGTGCCGACCGCATCCCGGTTCGGGGCCCGGATCGACCCAGCGCACCGCCATCAGATCGGCGGGCACGATCGCCCCCGACTCGTCGAGGACGCGCAGTTCCGTCGTGCTGTCGCCGATGTCGGACCGGTCGGGGAGCGCGGCGAACACCGATCCCATCAGGTTGTGCGGGAACGTCACGGGCAGCAGGACCCACACCGAGACCGGGTGGTCGAGAACGGGCACGTCCGGGCGGGAGGCCAGACCGGAGCGAGCATTCTCCAGGTACTCGCCGGTCGGATTGTCGGTCCAGCTTCGGGTGAACGTCATTGTGGACCACAGGGAACCGATCGTGAACGCGGCTGCGGCCACGGCCGCGACCGCCCGCATCGCCGACGTGGGGATCGCCGGCGCACCCGGCCGGGGCGGCGCCCGCAGGATCAGCGCGGCCGCGACTGCGACGACGACAGCGGAGTCGGCGAAGTACCGCAGCGTCTGGGCGAGTTCGTATGTGGTGCCGGGGCCGAACCGGGTACTGATCATCGCGACCATCGACGCCGCGACGTATGCGCCGGTCGCGACCCACACGAATCCGGTGCGCTGCCGTGTCCGCAGGCTCCATGCGAGCGCGCCGGCGAGCGCGGCCCAGGCGACGACGACGAGCACTACCGGTGGGTCCGCCCACGGCGGTCCGGGGTTCCACCGGTCCCACTGCCACGGCCCACCGACCAGGGAGGGGAGCAGTCCGTACGACAGGCCGTGGTGGCTCAATCCGAGGGCCATGTCGGCGGTCGGTACGCCGAACCGGGATTCCACCGTGGAGACGTAGACCCCGCCCCACACCGCGAGCACGACCGCCGAGGCGAGCCACAGCGGTGCCGCCCGCCGCAGCGCGGTCCACGCCGGCCGGCGCTGCCCGTCGACGCGGTAGGTCAGGGCGAGCACGGTGAACGCGACGAACGGAACGAGGATCGCCTTCTCGAAGAACATCACGGCGAGGGCAGTGACGAGCACGCCGCTCACGAGATACCGGCGCCGGCCGGTGCGAGCGTACCGAAGGGCGTCGCCCGCGACCCAGGCGAGAGCCGCCTGCATCGGTAGCGAATTGAGTGCCGCCGCCCACCATGCGAACGCAGGCAGGGTCAGCGGGGTGAACAGGTAGAAGAGGAGAGGCGCCAAGAGCGCGCGCCGCGCACCGAGCAACAGCCACAGCACACGGAGCACCGCGAGCGAGGCGAGTGCCTGCCCCAGCACGAGGGTCACCGCGGCAGGCCACCACTGCAGCGGGGCGATCATGGTGGCGAGCCCTGCGACGAGAAACGCCCCGGGCATGAGATGGCCGTCGTGGTCGTACCGCAGGAAGGACTCCGACAGCAGCGGCTGGGTGCCGGCCCGCCCGATGAGAATCAGGTCGTCCCAGTAGAACTCACTCGTGACCGCGATCGCCGTCCGGAACGCCACCTGCGTCGCGATCAGTGCGAGGGCGACGACCAGGACGGTCCGGCCCCGGTCGTGCTGCGCCGCAGGACTTCCGGACCCACGTTCGAAAAGTGTGGTCGTCACAGCCACTTGTTGCGTCGGAAGGTGACGAACAGCCCCACGGTGATGACGACGATGACACCCCACACGAGGAAATAGCCGTAATCCCAATGCAACTCGGGCATCTTGTCGAAGTTCATTCCGTAGATACCGGCGATCATCGTAGGCACCGCGGCGATCGCGACCCACGCCGAGATGCGGCGCATGTCGGTGTTCTGTTGCACGGTGACCTTCGCGATGGCCGCGTCGAGCAGCGTGCCGAGAGTCTCGTCGAACGCGGCGATGCGGTCGGAGACGATGGTGTGGTGGTCGGCGACGTCACGGAAGTAGCGACGCACGTCCTTCGGCACGGGGTTGCCCGGCGACCGGATGAGTAGCTGCAACGGTTCGGCGAGCGGGACGACGGCACGTCGCAACTGCACGATCTCGCGCTTGAGGAGGTAGATCTGTTCGACCGCGATATGCGTGTCGGGCGTGAAGACGAGTTCTTCGAGATCGTCGACATCGGGTTGCACGGCGGTGGTGACCGCGAGATAGGAATCGACGACGTGGTCGGCGATCGCGTGCAGCACCGCGGCGGGACCGAGCATCAGCCGCGCCGGATTCTTCTCGAGTCGGCTGCGCACCCGGGAGAGTTCGGAATGGTCGCCGTGTCGCACGCTGATGATGAAGTCCGGCCCGGTGAACAGCATGATCTCGCCGGTTTCGACGATGTCCTTGGTCGTGGTCACGCTCTCGTGCTCGATGTAGCTCACGGTCCGCAGAACCAGGAACAGCAGATCGTCGTAACGCTCGACTTTGGGGCGCTGGTGCGCGTGGACCGCGTCCTCCGCCATCAGTTCGTGCAGGCCGAACGTCCGGGCCACGCTCGTCATCTGTTGTTCGTCCGGTTCGTGCAGGCCGAGCCATACGAATCCGTTTCCGCGGCGACGCACTTCGGCAAGTGCCGCGGAGTGCGTGTACTTGCCCGGTTCGCGCCGGCCGTCGATATAGACCGCGCAGTCCACCACGGCCTGTTCGGTGGGCACCGGCGGGGGCGGCGCGGCCGCCTCGGGTGGGGTCACCGAGATCTGCCGGTCCGATCGGGAGGGCAGGTCCGCCATGGTCTCCCTCCTCCGTTGTGGTCGAGCGGCACGAGATGTCGCGCCGTCATGTTAGTCGCCACACCTGACAGACTGGTGACGTGCGCATCGATCTGCATTCCCACTCCACGGCGTCCGACGGTACGGACAGTCCGTCCGCGTTGGTTCGCAGGGCCGCCGAGGCGGGGCTGGACGTGGTGGCGCTGACCGACCACGACACCACATCCGGATGGGACGAGGCGGCCGCGGCGACACCGTCCGGGCTGCGACTCGTGCGCGGGATGGAGATGTCGTGCACGGGGCGCGGCGAGGACGGCGCGCCCGTCGCGGTGCACCTGCTGGCGTACCTGTTCGACCCGGACGACCCGGACTTCGTGGTCGAACTCGGGCGGTTGCGAGGAGAACGCGTCTCGCGGATCAGGACGATGGCCGAACGCATGGCCGACGACGGGCTCCCGATCGATGCCGACGCCGTCCTCGCACAGGCCGGACCGGCGGCGGGCCGGCCGCATCTTGCCCGGGCACTCGTCGACGCCGGGGTGGTCGCGACCGTGGGCGAAGCGTTCACCGAACTGTTGTCGCCGAGAGGCCGCTATTACGTGTCCAAGGCAGACACGCCGCTCGCGGACGCGGTGAGGATGGTGACGGCGGCGGGCGGTGTCACCGTGATCGCCCACGCTCGTGCGCGTGCACGCGGGCGCCTGCTGGCCCTCGACCAGATCGAGGAACTCGCGGAGATCGGTCTGGGCGGACTCGAAGCGGATCACCCGGACCACAGCGACGCGGATGCCCGGTTGATGCGTGACCTGGGCGAGCGTCTGGGCTTGTTCGTCACTGGATCGTCGGACTATCACGGACTGAACAAGGACATCGCGCTCGGACGGTTCACGACCGACCCCGGCGCATACGAAGCTCTGCTCGACGGGGCGAAGGGAGTCGAGGTGGTCGTGGGATGAGGGCGTCGGGGACGGGGCATCCGGGCTCCGGAAGGGACGACGAATTCGTCGCGGCCCCGGAGTATTACGACAGCCGGGCGTACGACGGACGGCAGTACGACAGCCGGGCGTACGACAGGCGGCAGTACGACAGCCGGGAGTACGGCAGGGGCGGGCACCCCGGGCAACCGCGTACGGCATCGTTGCCGGTTCGTGCGGGACGGGTCGTGTCCGGTGTGGTCGCCGGGGCAGTGCTCGTGCTGGCCGTGGTGGTGGTCGGTGCGCAGTATCTCGGCGGCGAGCGGGGCTTTCCCGGACCGGGATCGACTTCGGTGGCCGCCCACGTCCTCGCGGCACTCGTGGTCGTCGTCGCCCAGATCGTCGCCGACCGCGCACGGGGCTTCGCCGCATTCGCCGCACCCGTTGTGGTCATCGTCACTGCATCGATTCTGTTGATCACGCAGTGGTGGGGCTGAATCGCCGGCGCTTCGGTGCTACCGACCGGTAGCACCGGAGAATCCCCAGGAACTGGGTTGCGCCGTACCCGGGGTTACCGCAAACTCACAGGTGAGACCGCAAAAAGGTGAAACCTTTGCAATCGATGCCGATTTGATTGTTGGTCTGTAAAGGTGGCAAACTCGCCACCACGACCGAGGCCGGAGTCACCCTTCCGGTATCGGAAGAAAGATGGCAGAGCCGCTCGAGGGCTTGTCGCCGAGGCCACCCGCCCCGGCGCCATCGCGCTCCGGAAGACGTACAGCGTTCCACAGCCGTAACCATGATCGCGCCCCGGATGCTTCATCGAATATGTCCTTGGCGGAGCACCGTATCTCCATGTGAAACGCATGAGAGTGCAGTTTCTTCGCAGTAACCGAGGCCAGGACTGGTCTCGGAACACGCAGGAGTGTCATCGTGTCAATTGTGTCTGCTGCACATACCCCCGAGAAGCTCGAGCTGACCGACGAAGAGATCTTCGGTAGCCATGTGGGCGGGAAGCTTTCGGTCGAACTCGCCGCGCCCCTCGAGACGCAGCGCGACCTCTCCATCGCCTACACCCCGGGCGTCGCCCAGGTCAGCCGTGCGATCGCTGCCGACGAGACGCTCGCCGCGCGCTACACCTGGACGAGCCGGCTCGTCGTGGTCGTGTCCGACGGCACGGCCGTGCTCGGACTCGGCGACATCGGCCCCCGCGCGTCGCTGCCCGTGATGGAGGGTAAGTCCGCGCTGTTCAAGAAGTTCGCCGGGCTCAACTCGATTCCACTGGTGCTCGACACGAAGGATCCCGACGCGATCGTCGAGACGCTGATCCGGCTGCGTCCCAGTTTCGGTGCCGTGAACCTCGAGGACATTTCGGCGCCGCGATGCTTCGAGATCGAGAAGCGCGTCATCGAGGCACTCGACTGCCCCGTCATGCACGACGACCAGCACGGCACCGCGATTGTCGCGCTGGCTGCGCTCAAGGGCGCCGTGAAGGTGCAGAACCGTGACATCAGGACGCTGCGCGTGGTCATCTCCGGCGCCGGTGCCGCGGGTGTGGCCTGCGCGAACATCCTTCTTGCCGCAGGCATCGAGGACATCGTGGTGCTCGATTCGAAGGGCATCGTCTCCTCAGACCGTGCCGACCTGCACCCGATCAAGGCCGACCTGGCTTCGCGCACCAACCCGGCGGATCGTCGCGGCGGTCTGATCGAGGCTCTCGACGGGGCCGATGTGTTCCTGGGCGTGTCCGCAGGCACCGTCCCCGAGGAGATCATCGCGACGATGGCCGACAACGCCATCATCTTCGCGATGTCCAACCCCGACCCGGAGATCCACCCCGACATCGCGCGCAAGTACGCCGCCATCGTCGCCACCGGTCGCAGCGACTTCCCGAACCAGATCAACAACGTGCTCGCGTTCCCGGGTGTGTTCCGGGGCGCGCTCGACGCCGGTGCCCGGCGCATCACCGAGGGCATGAAGCTCGCCGCCGCCGACGCGATCCTCTCGGTCGTCGCCGACGAACTGTCCGTCGACAAGATCGTGCCGAGCCCGCTGGATCCGCGGGTCGAGCCGGCCGTCGCGGAAGCTGTTGCGGCAGCGGCCAAGGCTGAGGGCGTCGCCTGATCCGAGCTGTTCTGTTCGCCGAACGCCCGTCCGGGACTCCGGGCGGGCGTTCGGCGTCGGCGAGACGGAAACGGTGCTGCGGTGCCTCCCGCCGAGGCTGCCGCAACCGGGTGGGACGATAGGAGGCGGCCTAGCAACGGGCGAGTTCGAGGAGTGTGACGATCGGTGAAGACACGGATGCTCGGCGTCGCGGCGATGATGACGACGGCCGCGACACTCGTCGGATGCTCGACCGGCCAGGTCCTGTCGACGCACTCGGATCCCGATGTGCTCACCGTCGGCTCAGGACAGTCGCCCGACAGCCGGGTCCTCGCCGAGATCTACGCAGCCGTGCTGCGCGGCACCGGGGCGCCCGTGGATACCCGGTTCGGACTCTCCGAAGGCGAGGATCTGGCGGCGCTGGATTCCGGCGAAGTCGATGTGTTGCCGGAATACATGGGTGGGCTGCTGTTGCGGTTGCAGCCCGGCGCCACTGCGATCGAACCGGACGAGGTGTTCGAGGAATTGAACAGATCGCTGCCGCAGGGGCTCTCGGTCTCCGATTATGCGGTCGCCGAGCAGCCCGGGTCGGGAGATGCCGGGGACGCCGGAAGCTCGGCGGCGGCCGCGAATGTCGTCCCGTTGATCCGCAGCGGTGCGCTGACCCCGGAACAGGTGAAAGCGTTGAACGTGGTGGCCGGGGAACTCACCACCGACGAGCTCGCCGAGATGGGGGACGCGGTGCGCCGCGGCGACCTCGAACCCGACCGCGCAGCCGACGACTGGCTCGCCGCGCGCTGAGACGCAGGCCGACGATGGGCGTCACTTCTCCCGTTTGCTGTCGCCGCTCTCGAGCTGCCGGATGCGTGCCGCTGCTTCCCGTAGGCGCGCTTTACGCTCATCTGTGGCCGATTCCTTGAGCTCCTCGTAGATCTCTTCGTCCTCGTCGCTGAAACCCAGGATCATGCGGGGCACGCTGAGCGTGACGATCAGCGACGGCCACACCACCCAGGCGTAGTCCCATTCGACGATCATCTGCAGCACGAGAAACGTCATCAAGGTGATGCCGATGATGATCCAGTCGAGAGACTCGACCACACTTCCCCGTTGACGCAGCGAGACGAGTTCGGTTTCCGGATCCGTGGGTGCGGGCTCATCCTTCGGGCGCACCGCCGGAACGGACGCAGACCCGTCGACCACCCGGACGTGCCCGCCGGCGATTTCCAACGGCACGCCGCCGGGAAGTCCGTCGAAGGCCGGCCGGGTGGCAGACAGGGTGCGTGCCTGCGCGACCCAGCCGGATCGGTCGTAGAACTCCGACGAGTCGAGCCGGCCTGCGGCATAGTGCTCACTCAGGACGTTGAGCGCATGCAGACGCTCGGTATCGCTGAGCAGGATGTCCGGGGAGTTCGGGTCGTCCGTCATGAGATCCGCCGTCCGGGTCGAATTGTCGGAGTCTCAACTATAGATTCACTGGCGTCTTCCGGTCGACTGTCAGTCGTGTGTGCCTGCCGCTGCGGCACCGGACATGTGCCGGCGCAGGAACGTTCCGACATCGTCCACCGCCTCGGCCGCTTCGCGTACGAGTCCGGCCTGCAGGTGCGCGACGTGCCACAACTCGGGCTGCTCGGTGTACTCCAGGTCGACGCCTGCCGTACGCAGCTTCTCCGCGAACTCGGAGATCTGCGGGTACAGCACTTCGCTGACTCCCACCTGGATCAGCGTCGGTGGGAGTCCCGTCAGGTCTCCGTGCAGCGGCGCGTAACCGGGATCGGCCGGGTCCCCGGTGCCGAGGTAGGCCTCGGCGGACGAGAACGCCCACGCGGTGTTGACGACGACGTCCCGGTCGAACGGCACGGTGCGGGAGCCCGGATCGACCCAGGGCGACAGCAGACCCAGCGCTGCCGGTGTGACGCCGTGCCGATCGATGAGCCGGCGCGCGGTGGCGACCGACAGTCCGCCGCCGGCGGAATCGCCGACGATCGGGGTGCTCGCTGCGTCGACCCCGTGCTCGGTGATGAGGTCGATGTACGCGGCCACCGCATCGTCGAGCGCGGCGGGGTACGGGTGTTCCGGAGCGAGGCGGTAGTCGAGTGTGTATACGACCGACCCGGTCGCGGCGGCGAGATGCGCGACCAGCGACCGGTGGGTGGCGGGGGAGGCGCAGGTGTATGCGCCGCCGTGCAGATACAGCACCGCTGTGGGTCGCTCCGTCGCCCCCACCGTGACCCGTTCGGCGGGTCGTCCGCCGAGCGTGACCTTGCGGACGACGGTGCCCTTCGGCAACGGCTGGATCGGTGCGGCGGCTTCGAGCAACCGCCGCTGCACCGAGTACGGCAGCCGCGCATTGAGGGTGAGCCGGTAGAGGGGACGCAGTGTCGTCCGCACGAGGCGCAAAGGAAGGTGTGGCATCGGCGCAGCCTAGTTCTTGGGCATGATGCGACCCGCCACCGTCGCTACGACACGCTGGTAGGACGGACCGACGATCCGGACCCAGCCGTCGAGCAACTTGGCGTCGGCGCCGATGAGCACGCGGGGGCGGTTCTTCCGGACGCCCCGGAGGATCGTCTTCGCGGCGGCCTCCGGCGTGGTACGGGCGAGTTTGCTGTCGAAGAACTGCGCGAAGCCCTGCTGGTCGTCACCGTCGGGCACGGCCGCGTTCCGTGCGATGGCGGTCTTGATGCCACCCGGGTGCACGCACGTCACGCGGACGGGATGCTTGGCGATCAGCATTTCCTGACGCAACGATTCGGTGAACCCGCGCACCGCGAACTTCGCGGCGTTGTATGCCGTCTGGCCGGGGATACCCAGCAGGCCGAACAGGCTCGACACGTTGATCAGGTGCCCGTCGCCGGATGCGATCAGGTGCGGCAGAAAGGCTTTGGTGCCGTTGACGACACCCCAGAAATCCACATCGACGATCCGTTCGATGTCCTTGAACTCAGACCGTTCGAACTCACCGTGATAGGCGATTCCCGCATTGTTGTACAACTGGTTGACCTTGCCGAAGCGGGCGACGACGGCCTCGGCGTACGCGTACACAGCTTCGCGCTGCGTGACGTCGAGGTGATCGGACTTCACCTCGGCGCCGAGACTGCTTGCCAGACGCGCGGTTTCCGCCAGACCCACCGTATCCACGTCGGACAGTGCGAGTGCGGCGCCCCGACCGGCGAGGTCGACGGCTAGTGCCCGTCCGATTCCGGACGCGGCTCCCGTGATGACGACGACCCTGCCTTCGAATTCGCTCACTGGAGTGCAGCCTTCCTGGATGCGGGCGCGGTGCGCTCGGTGGGGGTGCCGACGGATTCGACGGCTTCGGTCGGCGCCGGAAGATCGGACTCGGCGACGCTACGGTAGGCGTCGAGGTCGAAATTCTTGGTGATGCGGCGGAATTCGAACGTGAAACCGGGCCAGAGCGTCGTGTTGTTGCCGTGCTTGTCGAGGTACCAGCTCGCGCAGCCGCCGTTGCTCCACACGCTGTTCTTCAGTGCGTCCTGGATTCCCCGGTTGTACTCGTCCTGGGCGTCCTGCCGCACTTCGACGGTGCCGAGGCGATGCCGATCGATCGTGTCGATCGCGTCGACGAGGTAGTTGAGCTGCGACTCGATCATGTACACCATGGACGTGTGTCCGAGGCCGGTGTTGGGGCCGACGAGGAAGAACAGGTTCGGGAACCCCGCGACCGTGGAGCCCTTGTATCCCTGCATGCCCGTTTCGTCGAAAACGTCTGCGAGAGAGCGGCCGTCCTTGCCGAAGATCCCCGCGAACATCGGGGAGTCGGTGACGTGGAAACCGGTGGCGACGACGATCGCGTCGACCTCACGGGTGGTGCCGTCCTTCGTCACGATGCCGTCGGCGGTAACCTCGGCGATGCCGTCGGTGACCAGGTCGACGTTCGCCCGGTCGAGTGCCGGGTAGTAGTTGTTGGAGATCAGCATGCGCTTGCAGCCGATTGCGAAATTCGGGGTGACCTTGCGCCGCAGTGCGCGATCGGAGATGCCCCGGCGGATCTGTGCGCGCGCGGCGAGTTCGAGCGGCTTCATGAAGACGGGTGCCTTGGCGAGCCCGACCACCTGTGTTTCCCGCATGAGGTACTGCAGGGTGCGGGAGAGTCGCTGGAATCCGGGAATGTAACGGAAGGCGAACTTTTCGGCCTTCGTGTACTCGCGGTCGGCGCGGGGGAGGACCCACGGAGCCGTGCGCTGATACACGTCGAGGTGCGCGACGGTGCCGGCGATGGCGGGCACGATCTGGATGGCCGAGGCGCCGGTCCCGATGACGGCAACCCGCTTGCCGGTGAGGTCTGCATCGTGGTTCCACCGGGCGGAGTGGAAGATCTCGCCGCCGAAGCGGTCGATACCCGCGATGTCGGGCAGCGAGGGCTCGCACAGGGCGCCGACCGCGGAGACGAGGTTCTTGGCGCTGAAATCGCCACGGGTGGTGCGCACGTCCCAGCGGTGCGTGGCACCGTTCCAGCGTGCGTCCTGTACATCGCAACCGAACACGGTGCGCCGACGGACGTCGTGCTTGTCGGCCACGGAGGTGATGTACGCCTGGATCTCGGGCTGGGGCGAGAACGAGCGGGTCCACCCGGGATTGAGCGCGAACGAGTAGGAGTAGAGGTTCGACGGCACGTCGCACGCGGCACCGGGATAGGTGTTGTCGCGCCAGGTGCCACCCACCTCGGACGCGCGTTCGAGGACCAGGAATTCCTTGCCGGCCTGCGAGAGCTTGATGGCGGCGCCGAGTCCGGCGAACCCACTGCCGATGATCAGCGTATCGATCCGGCGGGTGCTCTCACCGGCGGAGGTGTCTGTAACCGGAAGACTCATGTATCTGAGGTTAAGGGGTCGGCGTGACGTGGTCAATAGGTTGTTGACCATTATTCAATAAGAATGCTTGCATGGAACGGTGAAAGGCAACAGCTCCGTGAAAGGAGGGCGGCGAACCCGCCTGAGTCCACAGCAACGCCGTGCTCAACTGATCGAGCTCGGCGTGGAGCTTCTCGCCAGCCGTTCCCTCGACCAGATCTCCGTCGAGGACATCGCCGACCGCGCCGGGGTGTCGCGCGGGCTGCTGTTCCACTACTTCGGGTCCAAGCACGATTTCCAGGTGGCGGTCGTGCAGCACGTCAGCCGCGACATGCTCGAACGGACCGCACCCGACGAGAGTCTGGACCCGATGGAGATGCTGCGCGGCACCGTCGTCGCGTACGTCGACTACGTCACCGAGCGACCCGACACCTACGTGTCGATGCTGCGGGGCTCGGTCAGCGGCGACCCCGACATGCGGGCGGTCTTCGAGGAGACCCGGCGCGCCATGGTCGAGCGCACGGTCACGCACCTGCCGAGCATCGGCATCGACGCCGACGCTGCGGTCCGCCTCGCGGTCCGCGGATGGGTGGCGTTCGTCGAGGACATCACGATCGCGTGGCTGCAGGAGCAGGGCATCTCGCCCACTCCCGCGCACGACCCGGACACGGTCCCGAACCACGACTCCGCGCTCACACGCGAGCAGTTCGTCGATCTGGCGGTCGCCGCGCTCCCTGCCGTGGTGGCGTCGGCTCAATTGGTCTCGAGCGGCGGGTTGCCGTCGGAGCCGGTCGCCGCCGAAACCCCGCGAGCCGGGCCGGTCGTCCCGTAGGACGAACCGACCCGGCTCGCATGAGAACCGTCAGGCCCCCGTGAGGGACCGCAACGGGGCTTCTACCGCGTGAAGGCCTTCTCGAGGATCTCCTGCTGTTCGACAGCATGGACCTTGCTCGATCCCGAGGACGGCGCGGACATCGCGCGACGCGAGATCCGCTTGATCCCGGCCAGCTTCTCCGGGAGCATCTCGGGCAGCGCCAGACCGAAGAACGGCCATGCACCCTGGTTCGCCGGTTCTTCCTGGACCCAGAAGAACTCGGACGCGTTCGGGTACTTCTCGAGCGTCTCGGCGATACGGCGACGCGGCACCGGGTACAGCTGCTCGACACGGAGGATCGCGACGTCGTCGCGGCCTTCCTTCTGCTTCTTCGCGAGCAGTTCCCAGTAGATCTTGCCGGAGGTCAGCAGGACCCGTTCGACCTTCGAGCGATCGGCGGTGTTGTCCTCGTACGGGATCTCTTCGAGGATGGACCGGAACTTGCCCTCCGTGAAGTCCTCGATGTTGCTGACCGCAGCCTTGTTGCGCAGCATCGACTTCGGCGTGAACACCACGAGCGGGCGGCGGATGCCGTCCAGGTGGTGCCGGCGCAGCAAGTGGAAGTAGCTCGCCGGCGTCGACGGCATCGCCACGGTCATCGAGCCCTCGGCGCACAGCTGCAGCCAGCGCTCGATACGGCCCGAGGTGTGGTCGGGGCCCTGACCTTCGTGGCCGTGCGGCAGCAGCAGCACGACGTCCGAAAGCTGGCCCCACTTGGCCTCACCCGACGAGATGAACTCGTCGATGATCGACTGCGCACCGTTGACGAAGTCGCCGAACTGCGCCTCCCACAGCACGAGTGCATCGGGGTTGCCCACCGAGTAGCCGTACTCGAAGCCCAGGCCCGCGAACTCGGTCAGGGCCGAGTCGTACACCATGAAGCGTCCGCCGTTACCGGCCTCGGCGGCGACTGCCGCGAGCGGGCTGTAATCCTCGCCCGTCTTGCGGTCGATCAGCACCGAGTGACGCTGCGTGAAGGTGCCGCGGCGCGAGTCCTGGCCGGCCAGACGCACGAGTGCGCCCTGCTCGACGAGCGAACCGAATGCGAGAAGCTCGGCGTAGGCCCAGTCGATGTGGCCCTCGCGCGACATCGTGCGACGCTTCTCGATGACCGGCTTGACGCGCGGGTGCACGCTGAAGCCCTCGGGCACATCGGCGAACGCGTCACCGATCCGCTCGAGCACCTCCTTGTCGACAGCAGTCTTCAGACGCTCAGGAGGAGTCTGGTCCAGCTCGACCGATTCGGACGGTTCCGGCTGGTACTTCTCCAGCTCGCGCACCTCGTTGAAGACACGCTCGAGCTGACCCTGGTAGTCGCGCAGGGCGTCTTCGGCTTCCTTGAGCGAGATGTCCCCGCGGCCGATCAGGGCCTCGGTGTAGCTCTTGCGGACGCTGCGCTTGGTGTCGATGACGTCGTACATCGCCGGCTGCGTCATCGAGGGATCGTCGCCCTCGTTGTGGCCGCGGCGGCGGTAGCAGATCATGTCGATCACGACGTCCTTGTGGAACTTCTCGCGGAAGTCCACGGCGAGCTGCGCAACCCACACACACGCCTCGGGGTCGTCACCGTTGACGTGGAAGATCGGCGCACCGATCATCTTCGCCACATCGGTGCAGTACTCCGACGAACGCGAGTGCTCCGGTGCGGTGGTGAAGCCGACCTGGTTGTTGACCACGATGTGCACGGTGCCGCCGGTGCGGTAGCCGCGCAGCAGTGCGAGGTTGAGGGTCTCCGCCACGACACCCTGACCCGCGAACGCGGCGTCGCCGTGAAGCAGCAGCGGCAGAACGGTGAAGCCGCTCTCGCCCTTGTCGAGGATGTCCTGCTTGGCGCGAACCAGGCCCTCGAGCACCGGGTTGACGGCTTCGAGGTGCGACGGGTTGGCGGTGAGCGACACCTTGATGTCGTTCTCGCCGAACATCTGGATGTAGGTGCCCTCGGCGCCCAGGTGGTACTTCACGTCACCGGAGCCGTGTGCGGCGGCCGGGTTCAGGTTGCCCTCGAACTCCGTGAAGATCTGGGAGTACGGCTTGCCCACGATGTTGGCGAGCACATTGAGGCGGCCACGGTGCGGCATCGCGATGGCGACTTCGTCGAGCTGGTGCTCGGCGGCCTGATCGATGATGGCGTCCATCATCGGGATGACCGACTCGGAGCCCTCGAGCGAGAAACGCTTCTGGCCGACGTACTTGGTCTGCAGGAACGTCTCGAACGCCTCGGCGGCGTTGAGGCGGCTGAGGATGTACTTCTGCTGGGCGACCGTCGGCTTGACGTGGTGCGCCTCGACGCGTTCCTGGATCCACTGCTGCTGCTCGGGCTCGAGGATGTGCGTGTACTCGATACCGACGTGGCGGCAGTACGCGTCACGCAGCACCGACAGGACGTCGCGCAGCTTCATCTTCTGCTTGCCGTGGAAGCCGCCGACGTTGAACTCGCGATCGAGATCCCACAGCGTCAGATCGTGGGTGATCACGTCGAGATCCGGATGCGACCGGAACTTGTCGCGGACGAACTGCAGCGGATCGGTGTCGGCCATGAGGTGGCCGCGGCTGCGGTAGGCGGCGATGAGCTCGAGCACACGGGTGCTCTTGTCGACCAGACCCTCGGGCACGTCCTTGCGCCAGCGGACCGGCTCGTAAGGAATGTGCAGCGTGTGGAAGATCTCGTCGTAGAACTCGTCGGAGATCAGCAGCTGGTGGACGGTCTTGAGGAACTCACCCGACTCGGCGCCCTGGATGACCCGGTGGTCGTAGGTCGAGGTCAGCGTGAGCAGCTTGCCGATGCCCATCTCGGCGATACGGGCATCGGATGCGCCCTGGAACTCGGCGGGGTACTCCATCGCACCCGCACCGATGATCGCTCCCTGTCCGCCCATCAGACGCGGTACCGAATGCACGGTGCCGATGCCGCCCGGGTTGGTCAGCGAGATGGTGACGCCGGAGAAGTCTTCGCCGGTGAGCTTGCCGTCGCGCGCGCGGCGGACGATGTCCTCGTACGCCGAGTAGAACTGCGCGAAGTTCATCGTCTCGCAGTTGCGGATTGCGGCGACGACGAGCGAACGGGAACCGTTCTTGCCCGGCAGGTCGATCGCGAGACCGAGGTTGGTGTGCGCGGGGGTGACGAGGTGGGGCTTCCCGTCGATCTCGGCGTAGTGGTTGTTCATGTTCGGGTACGCCTTGACCGCCTGGACGATCGCGTAGCCGAGAAGGTGAGTGAACGAGACCTTGCCGCCCCGGGTGCGGGCGAGGTGGTTGTTGATGACGATGCGGTTGTCGAACATCAACTTCGCGGGCACCGCGCGAACGCTGGTGGCCGTCGGGATCGACAGCGAGGCGTTCATGTTCTTCGCGACGGCAGCAGCCGCGCCCCGGAGAACCTTGGTCTCCTCGGACTTCTTGTCGGAAGAGGCGCTCGCCGGCTTCGGAGCAGGCTTGGACGCGGTCGCAGGCTTGGCCGGGGCAGGCTTCGCCGGCGCGGCAGCCGACTTCGCAGCGGAGTTACCGGCGTTGCCGGTGGACTTCGCCGGAGCCTTGGTGGACGAGGCGGACGCCTTCGGCGCTGCGGGTGCAGCGGCCGGGGCCGTCGTGGTGGCGGAGGGCTGAGTGGACTTCTCGGCGGTCTTCACCTCGGCGCCGTTGGAACCTCCGGCCACGTGTGCCTCGGGAGAATAGTCGGTGAGAAACTCGTGCCAGCTTTCGTCCACGGACGACGGATCGTCCTGAAACCGCTGGTACATCTCGTCAACCAACCACTGGTTCTGTCCGAACTGTGATGTAGAGCTGCTGCTCACGGCAGTTGTTCGCCTCGTTTCTTTCTTCGGTACCCGATCGGAGCGCCTATGTATATGAGGCTAGCTGGTGGGTGTGTGACGATCCGAACTGATCATCCATGCCCGAGAGCCACCTCACAGTTTGAGTCGACGGGGTCACCATCGACGACGGTTCTCGACCGCCGATTATTCCCTCAATCGTGCATCGCCGCAGAACGGACCCCGTTACAAATGCGAGGACTCACGTGTGATCTGTGACGAGGGCGGGCGTACGACGCCGTCGCCCACGGTCTCCGGCACGAGCGCTCCGCTGGCGAGTTGCCACAATGTGGTGTACAGACTGCCGGCATGCCGCAGTGTCTCGTGGGGTCCGGTTTCGACGATCCGTCCGCCGTCCACCACCAGGATCAGGTCGGCGCGCGCTGCCGTTGCGAGGCGATGCGCGACGACGACCGCGGTGCGCGAACGCGTGACCGTCGCCCCCGCCTCGAGCACCGCGCGTTCCGTGGCGGGATCCAAGGTCGCGGTCGCCTCGTCGAGCAGCAACAGGTCGGGGTCGACCAGTTCCGCGCGGGCGAGCGCGATGAGCTGGCGCTGCCCCGCGGACAGTCCTTGCCCGCGCTCGCCGACGGGATGGTGCATACCGCCGCTCAGCCCGGCGATCATGTCCAGAGCACCGACGGCCCGGGCCGCACTCTCGATGCGCTCCCGACTCGATTCGGGCCGGCCGTAGGCGATGTTGCTCGCGATGGACCCGGTGAACAGATGTGCCTCTTGCGGCACCACGCCGAGCCTTGCGCGGTAGTCCGGCAGGCGGTAACGCCTCACATCGGTTCCGTCGACGCGCACCGCACCGGAGGTGGGGTCGTAGAACCGCGCCAGCAGTTTGACGACCGTCGACTTTCCGGCGCCGGTCCGGCCGACCAGAGCCACGGTCGCGCCCGCCGGAATGTCGAGATCCACGTCGGTGAGCGCGTCGCTGTCGGCGCCGCTGTACCGGAACCCGACGCCGCGGAGGCTCACGTCGCCGCGCAGGTGACCGGAAATGGGAACGTCCCCGGTCGGCCCGGTTTCGAGGGAACTCTCGGTGCGCAGAAGGTCGCCGATGCGACGCAGCCCGACGCGTGCCTGCTGGTAGCCGTCGAACACCTGCGACAACTGCTGGATGGGAGCGAAGAGCAGATTCAGATAGAGCACGAAGGCGATGAGCACACCGGGGGTTGCCGCACCCGACGCGACCTCGCGCGCGCCGACGAACACGACCGCGGCCAGCGCCAGGTCCGAGAGCAGCGAGATGAAGGGGAAGTACAGCGAGATCGCTCGCTGCGACCGCATGCGGCTGCGACGGTACGAGTCGGCACGTTCGGCGAACAGTCGGGCCGCGTTCTCCTCACGGCGATAGGCCTGCGCGGCCCGCAGACCCGTCACGTTCTCCTGGAACATCGCGTTGACCTGCGATATGCGCTCACGGGACTGCGCATATGCATCGCGTGAGATGGCCCTGAACCAGAATGTCACCGCGATGAGGACGGGGATCGCGGCCAGAACCACGAGGGCCAGCGACCCGTCGGTCACGATCAGTGCGACGGAGATGCCGGTCAGCGTCAGCACGCTGACCACTGCGG
Organism: Rhodococcus sp. NPDC058639; assembly: GCF_042717545.1. NCBI lineage: Bacteria > Bacillati > Actinomycetota > Actinomycetes > Mycobacteriales > Nocardiaceae > Rhodococcus > Rhodococcus sp. NPDC058639. The sequence continues at coordinate 327,345 of NZ_JBHXRF010000003.1, read as the reverse complement.
TCGACAGACCTGTCTGAATGAACTGGGACAGCGCATCCACGTCCGTCGTCATGCGCGTCATGATCCGGCCCGACAGTTCCCGTTCGTAGTAGTCGAGTCCGAGTCTCTGCAGGTGCGCATAACTGCGGACGCGCAGTCCGAACAGGACCCGCTCGCCGGCCCGGGCGGTCAGGATCGTCAGGATCGCCACCGCCGCCCAGCCGATCAGCGCGAGGACTGTGCCCGCGAACGCCGCTTCCCACAGCGCCTGCGGGTTGCCGGGGGTCACGCCGCGGTCGACGGCGAATCGCACGATCGTCGGAAAAGCGATTCCGGTGAGCGACTCGACCGCCAAGCACAGCGCTACGGCGGCGAGCAACAGTCGCACCGGCCGCAGCGTCGTCCACAAGCGGAACTCGGGATCGGGTCGGCGCAGCGCCTCCGAACGCAATGCCGGGGCGTCACCCGGGGTCTCGGTAGCCGGTGGGAGTGCGGCCACCGCTGCGCGCAACTCCGGTGTCGGAGCGACGGCGCCGAGCGCGCCGCTGCCCGGTCCACCGCCTCCGGGGCCGCGTGGAGCGGGGGGTGCCCCGGTGGCAGTCGGTGTGGTGGCCTCGGGCTCGAATTCGGCGGGCCAGAGGACATGGGCGTCGAGGGACTTCGGCTCGTCGGGCCGGTCCTCGTCGAGAACCTCGCTGCTCGACAGAAGGCGCCGGAACACAGGACTGCGTGCGTCGAGTTCGTCCGCGGTGCCCACGTCGACGATCCGGCCGCCGTCGAGCACCGCGACGCGGTCGGCGAGAGCCAGCGTGGAGCGGCGATGGGCGAGCACGAGGGTGGTGCGCTGGGGCTGTGCCCGGAGCGCGGCGTAGATCGCGGCTTCGGTTTCCGCGTCCACCGCCGACGTTGCATCGTCGAGAATCAGGACACGCGGGTCGACGAGCAGAGCCCGCGCGAGTGCGACGCGCTGTCGCTGTCCGCCGGACAGAGTCAATCCCCGTTCGCCGACGACGGTGTCGTACCCGTCGGGCAGCGCCTCGATGAACTCGTCGGCCCGTGCCGCGGTGGCGGCGGCTCGGATCTCCTCGTCGGTCGCGTCGGGACGACCCAGGGCGATGTTGGAGGCCACGGTGTCGGAGAACAGGAACGGTTCGTCGAAGACCAGGCTCACCGCCGAACGCACGTCGGCGGCGCGAAGCGATGCGACGTCGACGTCCTCGCCGTTCGAGGTCACGCACACCGATCCTGCGTGGGGCGCGTAGAAACGCGGGACGAGCAGCGACATGGCGGTTTTCCCGGAACCGGCCGGGCCGACGACCGCGACGGTCTCGCCGGGAGACAGCTCGAGATCGACGCCGCGAAGGACATCGCGGCCGGGTTCGAAACCGAAGGTGACGTTGCGGAAGGCCAGTCCGAGCGGACCCTCGGGGAGAGTCGCCGGATACGGGGGATCCGCGACATCGGGCTCGGTGTCGATCACCTCGTACACACGCTCGACCGCCGCACGGGAGAGTTGCGCCATGATCACGACCTGGGCGAGTGTCCGTGTCGTCGCGGTGGTCGTCGCGACATACGCCGTGAACGCGACGAACGTACCGACGGTGATCGTGCCCTCGAGGGCGAGCCAGCCGCCGATCGCAATGGTGGCTACCAGTCCCAGCTGAGGGATGGCGCCCATCGGTGCGGCGAACCGGGAGTTCACCCGGGCCGCGCGCAATCGTTCGGCGTAGAGCCGGCGCCCGTGGTCCTCGAGTTGGTCGACCGCCCGGCTTTCCTGTCCGAAACCTTTGACCACCCGCACGCCGGTGACCGTTTCCTCGACGTGCTGCGCGAGATCCGCCGCACGCTGCTGTGCCGACCACGTGGCCGCGAACAGTGTGGGACGGACGACGCGGACCACCGTCACGATGATCGGCACCGCCACCACTGCGACGAGGGTGAGCAGCGGGGACAGCGCGAGCATGATCACGACGGAGAGAACGAACTGCAACAGCGCACCCGCAGACATCGGTACGAGCGCGAGCAGTCCCTGGACGAGTTGCAGGTCCGTGATCGACCGGGATACCACCTGGCCGGTTCGGATCCGGTCCTGTCCGTGACCGTCGAGCCGTTGCAGCGATCCGAGCAGGCGGAGCCGAAGGTCGTGCTGAACGTTCAGAGACAAGCGTCCGGCGAGCATGCGCCGGCCGTACTGACATCCGAACCGGACGACCGCACCGGCAGCGATCGCGCCTGCGGCCAGCCCGATCAGTCGCGTGTCGTCCGGGGCGACGTCGCCCTGTCCGGTCGCGCTGTCGAGTGCGACCTTCGTCAGCAGCGGGAACGCGATGTCGATCAGTGCAGCGACGATCGTGACCGCGAGCGCCCCCAGCGCCTGATTGCGGTGGCGCAGGGCTTCGCCTCCGAGCCGACGTATCCAGCCGGTCGGAGGCGACTCCGGTGCTGTGAGGTGTGCCATCGAATCGACACTATCGCCGCCCGGTGACACCGGTGAGCGCGCGGGGTCAGACGAAGTCGCGGTTGCGGGTCCGCCACCAGCCGAGGCCACAGAACAGCACCGTCCAGAGGATCAGGACGAGGGGTGCGAGCGGCCACCGCACCGCCATCTCGGCGTCGTCCGGCATTTCGACCACCGAGAACAGCGTGTACCAGGTGACCTGTCCGGGCAGGTATTGCGCGATCGCGCCCAGCCCGATCCCGTGCAGGACCAGCGAGACGATCAGTTCACCGAACGGGATCCACGCGCAGATCGCGAGGACGGAACCCGTCATCGAGCCGGTGAGCAGTCCGAGTCCCGCGCCGATCAGCGCCCACAGCACCGCGCAGAGCAGACCGGTCCCGAGGACCGCGCCGACCGTTCCGAAATCGGCACCGCTGAACCCGCCGCCGAACAACAAGATGGTCAGGGCGGAAACGGCTTCGGCGACGAGACAGTACGCCAGACCGAAGATCGCGACGACCGCCAGTTTTGTCGCGAGAACCCGGTCGCGGCCCCGCGTGGTGAGGAACGTCGTGATCACGGTCCGGTGCTGGAATTCGCTGCCGGTGTTGACCACCCCGAACAACGCCGAGAAGAGGAACACCAGTGCCAGGGCCAGCGAGATACCCACTGCCGCTGCGGCGGCCTCCGCGAAGTCTTCGCCGACCACGTCTTCCAGTTGACGCATCACCGGCAGCGTCAGCGCCCCGCAGAACAATCCGACGAGGAGCGGAGCGATGCCGAGAATCCACCAGTAGCGCAGGCTCAGTACCTTGCGGAACTCGGCAGTCAGGAGCGCGGTCATGCGGAGGGTCCTTCTGATCCGGTCGGCTGTTGCTGCGGTGGGCCGTAGTACGGCTGCGGGGGATACGGCTGCGGCGCGTACTGCTGGTGGGGTCCGGGGTACTGCGGGTTCGGATACTGCTGGCCGGGGTGTTGCTGAGGCGGATATTGCTGGGCCGGGTAGTGCTGGGGCGGGTACGGCGTCTGTCCCCCGCCGGGGCCGCTCCACGGGCCGCCCGGTCCGGGGTGCGTAGCCGTGTAGCGACCGACGGTCATCGACAGGTACACCTGCTCGAGGTCGACACTTTCGACCGTCGTGCCGAAGAGGGTGACGTCTGATTCGGCGGCGAGTGTGGTGATCCGGTCGGCCGAGAGGCCCACGACCGCCAGGCGCCCGTCGGGCTGGACCTGCGCGTCGGTGTGCCCGGCCGCGGCGAGGGCGGTGGCGAGCCGGGCAGGGTCCGATGCGGCAACCAGGACACGTGGCCGGTACGTCGCACGGAGTTCCTCCATGCTGCTCGCGGCCACCAGTGCTCCGTTGCTGATGATGACGAGGCGGTCCGCCATCTGTTCGACCTCGCGCAGGATGTGGCTCGAGATCAGCACCGTCCCGCCGTTGCGGGCGTAGGAGACGAGGAAATCGCGCAGCCAGGCCATGCCCTCGGGATCGAGACCGTTGGCCGGTTCGTCGAGGACCAGATACCGCGGCTGCCCCAGCAGCGCTGTCGCGAGCGCGAGGCGCTGGCGCATGCCGAGCGAGAACTCACCGATATGGCGCCTCGCGGCGGGCGCCAAACCGACCAGATCGAGCATCTGCGTCGCGCGGGTGTCGGGAACCCCGATTGCCGCGCAGTACACGCGCAGGTGTGTCAGAGCCGTGTGTTTCGGGTGTGCGCTGCGCGCGTCGAGTACCGCGCCCACGATCTGTGCGGGGTGCTCGAGGTCCGTGAACGGGACACCGTCGATGAAAGCGGCTCCGGAGGTCGGGCGGATGAGGCCGAGCACCATGCCCAGCGTGGTCGTCTTACCGGAACCGTTGGGGCCGAGGAAACCGGTGACGGAACCGGGAGGAACCGTGAAACTCAGGTCGGCCACCGCGGTGTGTGTGCCGAACGCCTTGGTCAGTCCCTGGACGACGATCCCCGCGGGCGGCACAGACGGCTGCCCACCGAATCCTGCACCGCCGTACGGCGTGTGCGCTGACGGTGTTGTCACCGGTGAGAACCCCCTTGCACTCGGCCACGCGGCACCGTGCCACGAGCCTTCGTGAGCTTACGTGCAGGACCGCGACGACTCACGATGTCCGTATCACGGGAATGGGCAGACGACCGAGTCCACGCGGGAGGACGGAAACGTGCCCGGGGAGCGGTTCCGGGGCTGCAATCGGCGTCGCACGACGCGCGATGTCGTCGTCGCCGATCGCAGCATCCCGGCGGGTCAACGCGTCCTGGTGCTGTGGGCGCCCGACGGCGCGTCCACCGTCAGACCGCGGGAGGCACCGTCCGGAGTTCGCTCCACGTCGCAGGCGGCGGGCCGAAGGCGTCGCGGGCGTTGGTGATGGTGCGCTTGCCGATCGCACGGTTGCCCGCACCACCGATCGCCGCACCGATTCCGGCGGGGACCAGTTTGCCCAGCACCAGTGCGCTCCGTTTGGCGAGGTACTTGCGAACGAACCCCTTCACGAGCGAGTTGTTCACGACTTTCAACTGCTTGTTGTCGAGTTGGCCGGTGAGCGCTTTCGGCAAGTTCTTCATCGACGTACCTGTGGCCGCCGCGACGATCTCCTTGCCGGCGTCGCCGAGCGCGACCGCCAGCACGAGTGCCCGTCGCTGTTCGTGGTCGTGGGGTTCGATGCCGTGTACGGCCGCAATCGCGAGGGTGAGCAGCGCCGACGCTTCCAGGAAGAAGATCGTCTCTGCGCCCACCGCGCCGATCGCCGCGACGGTGCCCACTCCGGGGAAGGCCGCGGTCGCGCCCACTGCGGACCCGCTGCCCGTGACGCCGAGCAGGAACTGCTTTTCGAGACGAGTGATGATCTGTGCGGGGGTTTCGTCCGGATGCGCGCGACGCAGGAGCTCGACGTACTTCGCAACTGCGGGTCCCTGCAGCCTGCTGCCGTTGTCGAGCAACCGCACGAGCATTTTCTCGACGGGTCCCGTGGTGTCCTTCATTCGGCTTCTGTCCTCTTTCCTGCGGGAGCTGGTTACGCTTGTCGTGTGACCGGCTCGTCTGGCGCAGTTGGGGTTTCCCAGGGTGCTCGGCAGCGGCCTGCGCCGCTGCTGAGACCGTTCGTGCGTTGGTACGAAGGATATCGGCTGGCGGGCTTTCCGCCCGGAATCCACCGCGGTATGCCGTCACCGGAAGTTACGGTAATTATCACGTTTGGCGAGCCGATTGCCCTGCTTCCCGACGTCGGACCGCCCGACATATTCGACGCACTCGCGAGTGGTTTGTCGTCCGAGCCGGTGATCATCGCGCACACCGGATTCCAGCACGGGATCCAGTTGTCGCTGACACCCTCGGGCGCCCGCGCCCTCCTCGGCGTACCCGCCGCCGCACTGGGGTCGTGGGCTGTCGATCTCGAGGACGTGCTGGGCGTGGACTATCGGGAACTGAACGACGGTCTGGCCGGCACGCCCACGTGGCCGGCGAGATTCGCCATTCTCGATCGCGTCCTCGCCAGACGCCTCGTGGCGAGTGGCGACGTGGAAATAGAGAGCGCACTCTCGCAGGCGTGGCGGATGCTGGTGTCCGATCCGGGACGTCCGGTTCGGGCAGTGGCCGACGAACTCGGGTGGAGCCGAAGGCATCTCACCGGACGGTTCGTCGCGGAATTCGGCCTCCCACCCAAAGAGGTCGCGCGGGTCGCGCGTTTTCACCGCTCACGGAACCTGTTGCGTACCGCGGGACCGCATCGCCTCGCAGACGTCGCCGCCGTGTGCGGCTACTACGACCAAGCCCACCTGGCCCGGGAGTGGCGCGACCTCGCCGGTGTGCCGCCGTCCCGCTGGCTGGCCGAGGAAGTGTTCCCAATCGTCCAAGACGAGTGAGCCGCCGGCGCGAAGACTGGGGCCATGACAAACACATCGGATACCACAGCAACGACGACAACCACCGGCAGCGGATCGCTCGGCCAGGCCCCCGGAGTGTGGCCCTGCCTGTCCTACAGCGACGCGCGGGCCGCGATTCGTTTCCTCGTCGACACCCTCGGATTCGCCGAAAGCGCCGTCTACGGGGAGGGAGACCGCGTCGACCACGCCGAACTGACGTGGCCGTACGGCGGCGGACTGATGCTCGGGTCCGTCAAGCGTGAGACCGCGTTGAGGCCGCAGCCCGACGACGGCTCGGTGTATCTCGTCGTACCCGAGGACTCCATAGCCGACGACCTGTACCGGAAGGTCGTCGACGCCGGTGCGACCATCACCGTCGAACTCCGTGACGAGGACTACGGATCACACGGGTTCACCTGCCGCGACCCGCACGGCGTGTACTTCAGTATCGGCACCTACCCCGGTCACGGATTCGGCGAGTGACGACGCGGCGCGTGGTCGGGAGGCACGCTCTCGGCCACGCGCGGCGGCGGTGGCGGAGTGCCGTCGCCGAACGGTCTCCCGCCCAGGACTTCCCGTCCGTGCGGACTGAGCCAATTCGACAGATCGGGCCCTCGCGGAACGATCCGGCTCGGATTGATATCGGTGTGCACGAGATAGTAGTGCTGCTTGATCTGCACGAAATCGACGGTGTCGCCGAAACCGGGTGTCTGGAACAGGTCTCGGGCGTATCCCCAGAGCGCGGGAAACGCCGTGAGCGGATTCCGGTTGCACTTGAAGTGGCCGTGATAGACCGGATCGAAGCGCACCAGAGTCGTGAACAGTCGCACATCGGCCTCGGTGATCGAATCGCCCACGAGGTAACGACGGGTGCCCAGTCGTTCCTCGAGCTGATCGAGTCGCGCGAACAGCCGGTCGAAGGATTGGTCGTACGACGCCTGCGAACCCGCGAACCCGCACCGGTACACGCCGTTGTTCACGTCGCGGTACACGGCGTCGGCCACCTCGTCGATTTCGTCCCGCAACCTCTCCGGATACAACTCGGGTGCGCCGTCCCGGTGATATTGCGTCCACTCGGTGGAGAAGTCGAGCGTCATCTGCGCGTAGTCGTTGGTGACGACTTCGCCTGTCGGGACGTCGACGATCGCGGGAACGGTGATTCCCCGGTCGTACCCGGGGAACCGGGCGAAGTAGGCGTCCTGCAGCCGCGGGATGCCGAGTACCGGGTCGACGCCGCCGGGATCGAGGTCGAAGGTCCAGCTGCGTTCGTCGTGCGTGGGACCGCACAGGCCCAGCGACAGCGCGTCTTCGAGCCCCAGCAGTCGCCGCACGATCACGGCGCGGTTCGCCCATGGGCACGCCCGCGCCGCGACGAGCCGGTAACGCCCGGGTTCGACGGGATAGCCGTCGCGGCCGTCGGCGGTGATGCGGGTGTCGATGTACCGGGTGTCACGCGTGAAGCCGGAACCGGGCTCGACGTAGGTGCCGCCGGTCTTCTTGTTTGATCCGCGGTTCTCGGCCACGGCGCACCTCGCTCTGTCTCGGGCCGACGCGTGTTACGGGTCGGCGGGTAGTCGCACGGTCATCTGTGTTCCCCATTCGGTGTACCCCGACACGGCAGCGAGTCCACGGGCGGCGACGTTGCCCCGCCGCACCCGGGACATGGGGATCAAGCCTGTGTCGAGCGCGTCGTGGGTCGCGAGCGTCGTCACGGTCGCGGCGAGTCCGAGCCGCCGGTACTCGGGTGCGGAGATCACACGCACGTCGGCGAGCAGCGAATGCAGTTCGCGGTAGCCCGCTCCGGCGAGGGGCCGGCGATCGTCGTCGAGCAGAACGAACGATCGGCTCGGCCACGCGAGCGGCAGATCGGTTTCGGTCACGTCGTCGGGAGGGCAGTGACGCAAGAGTTCGGCGAGGTCCTCGGCCTCGTGGGAGACGAGGGGGTCGCGTACGCGCGTCGCGTCCACCCAGTCGGCGCACAGTCCGAGATCCTCGATGCGTACCGCGCGCCCGCCGGTGGCGTTGCGTACCGCGGTCTCGTCGATTCGGTCGGGCGTGAGTTCCGCGATCGCCGACACGGCCGATTCGGGACCGACCACCGCGACGGCGTCGCCCACCCGCAGGATGCGAAGGGTCCGCGTCGTCGCGTCCACGCGCAGTACCGCACCGGGCGTGGTGAGTGCGGTGTCGGCGAGTCCGAGTGCACGGCACCATGCCAAGGTGGCGATGCTCGAGAGATGCGGGTCCACCGGGATACCGTAGACCTTCGAGGAGCGGAGGGGTTTTCGTGAGCGGTGTTACCGAGGGGAGCGGTGCGGCTACGTCGGAGGGGACCGGTGGGCAATGGGCGGCCTTGGCTGCGCTGTGCCTCGGGTTCTTCATGATCCTGGTGGACAGCACCATCGTCGCCGTGGCGAACCCGGCGATCCTGCGTGCGTTCGAGACCGACATCGACAGCGTCGTCTGGGTCACCAGCGCCTACCTGCTCGCGTACGCGGTGCCGCTACTGGTCACCGGACGGCTGGGCGATCGTTTCGGCCCCCGGCGGATGTACCTGAGCGGTCTCGTCGTCTTCACAGGAGCGTCGCTGTGGTGCGGCATGTCGTCGACGGTCGAGATGCTCATCGTGGCGCGCGTGTTCCAGGGGTTCGGCGCCGCGATGATGTCGCCGCAGACAATGACCGTGATCACCCGGATCTTTCCGCCCGGCCGTCGTGGCAGTGCCATGGGGTTGTGGGGGGCGGTGGCAGGCATCGCGACGTTGGCCGGTCCCCTCGCCGGCGGTGTTCTGGTGGACACTCTCGGGTGGGAGTGGATTTTCTTCGTGAACGTCCCCGTCGGCATCGTCGGGTTCCTTCTCGCCGTCCGGTATGTGCCGGTTCTGCCCACTCACGCTCACCGCCTCGACATTCCCGGCGTGATATTGAGCGGTCTGGGCTTGTTCTGTCTCGTATTCGGCATCCAGGAAGCCAACTCGTACGACTGGTCCGCGAGGGTGTGGTTGCTGATCGGTGCCGGCATCGCGTTGCTGGTGGCGTTCGTCCGGTATCAGGCGGTCACCCGCGGCGAGGCACTCGTGCCGCTCGTGTTGTTCCGAGACCGCAACTTCTGCCTGGCGAACGTGGGGATCGCCTCGATCGGCTTCGCGATCACGTCCGTGATGCTGCCGTTCATGTTCTACGCCCAGGCGGTGCGGGGGCTGAGCCCGACCGGCGCAGCAGTGCTCATGATTCCGATGGCGGTGCTGAGCGGGGTGCTCGCACCGGGCGTGGGCCGTCTCGTCGACCGGGTGCATCCGAGGGTGATCGCGTCCGGCGGGTTCGCCCTCCTCACCATCGCGTTCGCATGGCTGTCGCTGGTCATGACCCCCGATACGTCCACTCTGCAGTTGTTGCTGCCGATCGGGCTGATGGGCGTCGCGAGCGCCGCTATCTGGTCGCCGTTGTCGGCGACCGCCACCAATCACCTCTCGCGGGGCCTCGCCGGTGCAGGTTCCGGTGTGTACAACACCACCCGGCAGGTCGGGGCGGTGCTCGGCAGCGCGGCACTGGGATCGCTCATGGCAGCGCGACTGTCGACGAACGGCTTGGGTAGTGGTGGTGCGTCCGAGATGGATGCCCTCGAGATGCCGGTCTCCCTGCGCGAACCGTTCGCGGCGGCGATGGCCCAGTCCATGTGGCTGCCGACGGCAGTCCTGCTGGTGGGTCTCGTCGCGTCGCTGGCTTTCGAACGTCCGCGGAGCCAGAGACTGCGGCGCGAGGCGGGCGCGCAGACTGCTGCCGAGAGCGCTGCACTGTGACCCGGCGTGTGCGTTCTACGCCGCTTCGTCGTTCACGCCCCCCGAGTGTGACGCGCGCCATATAGTTCAACCACGCGCAGCCGTGGGAGGTGGCATGTCATTGGCGGTGGTGGAGATTCCCGCTGGGGCCGGGTGGTTGAGGGACGAGCGCGTCACGCGTCGTTCCGGGGGCATCCTCCAGTACGAAGGGCTGGAAACGTGCCTGGCAGAACTTCTCGATCGCAGTGCACTCAGATTCTCGAACAATGTTGCAGCGGTTGATCGTTCGGGAAACACCCTCACGTATCGCGACCTGTGGTCGGCGGCGGCGCGGGTCGCGGGAGGGTTGCTCGACCAAGGGGTCGGACCGGCAGACCGGGTGGTCGTGGACTACTGCAACGGTTTCGAGTGGCTGCGAGCGTTTCTCGGCGTCGTACTCGCCGGTGCCGTACCCGTTCTGCCCGATCCGGCGTGCAGCGAAGCCGAACTCGAGTGGATCGTGTCCGACAGCGGTGCGGTGCTCTGCCTTCAGGGTCCACCGCCCGACGGCATCGCGTTCCTCGACGGCGGAGCGTCGCCGGACGAACTTGCACTGCTGTATTACGTGCGCAGATGGGGCGGAGGCATGCACGGGGTCGAACTGACCAACACCAACGTGCTGTCGACGATCGAAGCAGTCGCGCGCGCGATGAATCTGGCGGGGGAGAGTGCCCGCACGGTCATCACCGCGCCGCTGTCGACGTCGGTCGGATGCAGCGTGCAGTTGCTGCCCACGCTGGCGTTCGGCGGCACGGTGGTCGCGTCGGGTTCGCGCGGGATCAGGGTGCCGTGGCGGCATCCTCGTGCGTCGTTCCCCTCCGCGCGATGCGTCCGCGGATGGGGAGTGGCCGAGACGGGCGGCATCGGGCTGTTGCTGCCGTCCGAGTACCGCAAGGAGCATCCCCGCAGTGTGGGTGTCCCGTTCGGGGGAATCGAGGTGGGACTTCTCGGCCCCGGCGCCGAAAGCGGTGTCGGTGAGTTGCTGTGCCGGGGCCCCAGCGTGGCGAGACGCTATTGGAACGACCCGGTAGGGACGGCCGACACGTTCTCCGACGACGGGTGGTTCCGTACCGGCGACCAGGTGTACATCGACGACGAGGGGTTCGTCTATCCGGTGGCCGTGCGGGTGGCGTGAGCGGTGGGACAGGACATCTCGCGACCGCCGGCGTCCGGTATACACCGGGTAACCGAATTCTCCGGCCGGGCGAGCGGGGACGGTCCGCACCCCACAACAGAAGGATGCATTCATGTCCGACGAAGTCCTGCTCGAGCGTCGTGGCCGAGTCCTCATCATCACCATCAACCGGCCCGACGCGCGGAACGCGGTCAACGCGGCGGTCAGTCGCGGTCTCGCCGACGCGGTCGACACCCTCGACGAGGACGCCGGACTCTCGGTCGGTGTGCTGACCGGCGCCGGCGGGAACTTCTGCGCCGGGATGGACCTCAAGGCATTCGTCGCGGGTGAGAACGTTGCGATCCCCGGTAAGGGACTCGGCTTCACCGAAGCCCCGCCCCGCAAGCCGCTCATCGCGGCCGTCGAAGGTTTCGCGCTGGCCGGCGGCACCGAACTGGTTCTCGCGACCGACCTGGTGGTCGCGGCGAAGAACGCGAAGTTCGGCATCCCCGAGGTCAAACGAGGTCTGGTCGCGGCAGGCGGTGGCCTGCTGCGGCTTCCGTCCCGCATTCCGTACCAGAAGGCGATGGAACTGGCTCTGACCGGCGACTCCTTCACTGCGGAGGAAGCCCACGGCTTCGGTTTCGTCAACACGCTGACCGAGCCCGGTGCGGCACTCGACGGCGCTCTCGCGCTGGCCGAGCGCATCACCGCCAACGGTCCGCTGGCCGTGGCGGTGACCAAGGAGATCATCGCCAAGTCGGTGGACTGGGCGTCGGACGAAGCATTCTCCAAGCAGATGGAACTGGCCGCTCCCGTGTTCGTCTCCGAAGATGCGCGCGAGGGTGCGACGGCGTTCGCGGAAAAGCGGCCACCCGTGTGGCAGGGCCGGTAGGGCCGGCAGAGGGGACACGCCCGTGACATCGAGGGACGACCTCGGCGACGTGGGACAGCACGCGTCACCGGAAGATGCACTGGCCGAACTGCACGTGCACATCGAAGGCACGCTCGAGCCGGAAATGATGCTCGAACTGGCCGAACGCAACCGCGTGACGTTGCCGCACGGGGACGTCGACTACCTCCTGGCCGGGCACGAGTTCACGGGGTTGCAGTCGTTTCTCGATCTGTACTACGCGAACATGGAGGTTCTCCGCACCGCTGAGGACTTCTCCGATCTCGCCCGTGCGTACCTTGCGCGCGCTGCACGTGCCGGGATCACCCACGCCGAGTTCTTCTTCGATCCGCAGGCGCATGTGGTGCGCGGAGTCCCGCTCACGGAGGTGGTGGAGGGGCTGTCCGATGCCGTCGCGGTGTCCCGCCGGGAGTTCGGCGTCGACGCGGCGATGATCGCCTCGATCGTGCGCGACCATCCGGTACCGGACGCCCACGCGATCTTCGGTGAGCTGATGCGCCTTCAGGCTCCGATCGTCGCGCTCGGCCTCGATTCGGCGGAGGTCGGGTACCCGCCGTCACTCTTCGAAGACGTCTTCGCGCGCGCCCGGGCGGAGGGTTTGCACATCACCGTGCATGCCGGCGAAGAGGGGCCGCCCGAGTACGTGTGGCAGGCGCTCGATCTGCTCGGTGCCGAACGCATCGACCACGGGATTCGTTCGCTGGAAGATCCTGCCCTCATCGAGCGCCTCGTCGAGGAACAGATCCCGCTTACCACCTGCCCGCTGTCGAACGTGCGGTTGCACGTCGTCGACTCGCTGGCAGCGCACCCGCTGCACCGGATGCTCGATGCAGGCTTGGCGGTGACCATCAACTCCGATGATCCCGCGTACTTCGGCGGTTACATCGACGACGTATTCGCTGCCTTGCACGACGAGCTCGGTCTCACCGAAGAGGAGCGGAAGCTCCTCGCGCGCAATTCGATCCGAGCTGCGTTCACCTGAGCGCGGCGGCGTCCGTCATGCGCCGAGCACCCGGTCGAGATACGGATTGGCGAACATGCGGGCGGGGTCCACCCGATCGCGTACGGCCAGGAAATCATCGAATCGTGGGTAGGTCGCGCGCAGGTCGCCGGCGGCGCGTCCGTGCATCTTTCCCCAGTGCGGACGGCCGCCCACGGCACGCATGATCGACTCGACCGCATCGAAGTACGCGCGATGGTCGCGCCGGTGGAACTGGTGCACGGCGACGTACGCGGTCTCGCGGCCGTACGCGGTCGACAACCAGACGTCGTCCGGTGCGGCGAAGCGCACTTCCACGGGGAACCCGATCCGGGTGCCGCTTGCCTCCAGCCAGGAGTCGATCTCGCGGAGCACCTCCGGCAGGGTCCCGACCGGGATGGCGTATTCCATTTCGCGGAACCGGACCCGGCGCGGGGAGGCGAACACCCGGTAACTGCGGTCGACGAAGGTGCGGGCGGACAGGGCGCGCGAGGCGATCCGGTTGAGCTGCGGGATGGCGCCGGGAGCGCGGGTGCCGACGTGCTGGAAGGCTCCGAACACGCCGTTGGAGAGGACCTCGTCGTCGAGCAGTCCTCGGAACCGTCCGACCGGCTGGGTGGGGGCGGCGCCGCCCAGTCGGGTGTTGTGTTTGGTCAGCACACCGTCGGTGTGGGGAAACCAGTAGAACTCGAAGTGGTCCACGCCGGTCCGAAGCGATTCGATGTTTTCGAGTGTCTCGTGCAAGGACGACGGCGCTTCGTGTGCGCGCAGCCGGAACGCCGGTACGCAGTCGAGGGTGACCGTCGCGAGGATGCCCAGCGCGCCGAGGCCCAGCCGGGCGGCTTCGAACAGCGCCGGGTCGCGCTCGGGTGAACATTCCGCCACACTTCCGTCGGCGAGGACGATGGTCAGTCCCCGCACCGAAGCCGCGAGGCCTGTGAAACCCGTTCCGGTGCCGTGTGTTCCGGTCGAGATGGCACCTGCGATGGTCTGGACGTCGATGTCGCCGAGGTTGGGTACCGCCAGTCCCATCTCCCATAGCATCGAACTCAGGTCGCGCAGGCGCGTGCCCGCGGACACGGTCACGAGGGCTCCGGTGGGGGTCTGTTCCGTCGAGAGGATTCCCGAGAGGGCGCCGAGCGACACCAGCGTGCCGTCGGTGACGGCGACGCCTGTGAAGGAATGGCCCGCGCCCACCGCCTTGACGTGCTCGTCGCGCCGGGACGCGCGGGCAACCACGGCGACGAGATCGTCGATCGTGCGGGGGGTGTCGAAACGCCGGGGTGACGCCGCTTCGGTCCGCGCCCAGTTGTGCCAGGTTGCCATCGCACAATCATGATCTTGGACAACCGTTCAGGTCAATAGCCACACCGGAGTGACACCGCGATCTACGATCGGACCATGCTGAATCGGTTGCCCGCGGATGAGCGCCGGGCACAACTCGTCGAGTCCGCGCTCGCGCTCGCCGAGCAGGGAGGAGTGGGCGCGGTGACCGTCCGTGCGGTCGCCGAGAAGGCCGGGGTATCCCTCGGTGTCGTGCACTACTGCTTCGAGAACAAGGAAGCGCTCGTCATCGCGATGGCGGAAACGCTCATCGACCAGCTGGGCGAGGCCATGAACGCGGCCTTCGACATTCCCGACGACGGGCCCGGCCCGGAGGGGCTGATCGGACTCCGTCAGCTCCTGCACGCGGGCCTCACCGCGATGTGGCCCGCTCTCGAGTTCACGGCCGGACGCCAGCTGCTCACCTACGAGATCACCGCGTACTCGTTGCGGCACCGGCCCGCCGGGATCGCGCCCACCGGTGCGGGTTCGCCCGTTGCGAGCGGCGACATCGCGGCACTGCAGTACCAGCGGATGGACGACCACGCGGGCCACTTCCTGCTGGCGTGCGCCGACCGATCCGGCACCGAATGGATCGAACCCGTCCCCAGCCTCGCGCGACTGGCGCTGGCGCTGCTCGACGGGCTCGTGCTCCGCTGGCTCGTCGATCAGGACAACGACGCGGTGACCATCGAACTGGACAACCTTGCGGGGATCATCGCCTCCCGCGCCATCGAACGACCTTGATCGACCCGATCGACGTTTCCGACCGACAACCGGATGGATGTGCCGTGCTCCACGCTGCCCTCGACCGACTCGACGCCGCCACCGCCGAACTCGATCCGCCTTTCGCTGCACTCGACCTGCAGACCCTGCGCGGAAATGCACAGGACCTGCTCCGGCGTGCGGGAGGCACGCCCGTCCGGGTCGCAAGCAAATCGGTGCGGTGCCGCGCGGTCCTCGAGGAGGTTCTCGGTCCCGAACTGACGGAGCGTGAGGGATTCCGCGGGATCATGGCGTACTCCCTGCGGGAGGCGTTGTGGCTCGTGGAACAAGGAGCACGCGACGTGCTGATGGGTTACCCGACGGTCGATCGCGGCGCACTCGCCGAATTGGCTTCTCGCCCCGCCGCGCTCGACTCGATCACGTTGATGATCGATTCGGACGCGCACCTGAGCATCATCCGTAATGCCATGGGGGCGGCGCGCGTACGGCCACGGGTGTGCGTGGACGTCGACGCATCGCTTCGCGTCGGACCGGTGCATCTGGGGGTGCGACGTTCGCCGTTGCGCACCCCGGACCAAGTGGCCGCGCTGGCGCGCCGTGCCGACTCCGCCGGCTTCACCGTGGTCGGAGTGATGTTCTACGAAGCCCAGATCGCCGGTCTCCCGGACTCTTCGGCTCCGGTCCGCTGGGTCAAGCGCGCGTCCGCTGCCGAGCTCGCCACCCGGCGCGGGACCGTGGTCGACGCGGTGCGTGCGGTCATCGGCGACCTCGAGATCGTCAACAGCGGTGGAACGGGTTCTCTCGAGGTCAGCTCCGCCGATGCGGTCGTCACCGAGGTCACCGCCGGATCCGGACTCTACGTACCCACGCTGTTCGACCACTACCGCGCTTTCACCCCCCAGCCGTCGCTCTTCTTCGCGTTGCCCGCGGTGCGGAAACCCACAGCGGCGATCACGACATTGTTCGGCGGCGGCTACATCGCCTCGGGACCGGCCTCCGGCTCGCGGGTGCCGCGGCCCGTGCGGCCTGCGGGACTGAGATTGCTCCGTAACGAGGGTGCCGGGGAGGTGCAGACACCGGTGACGGGTCGTGCGGCCCGGGACATCCCGATCGGCGACAGGGTCTGGTTCCGGCACGCGAAGGCCGGTGAACTGTGTGAGCGTTTCGCTCGGTTGTACGTCGTGGACGGCGAGACCTGCGCCGAAGTACCCACTTACCGTGGCGAGGGCCATTGCTGGTGAACCCCCGGCTGGTGACCCGGATGGAAGAATGCGCCCATGCCGTTCTTCCCGGGAAGCACCGGCCGGATGCATTGGCGGCAGTGGTCCGTCGACGAGCCCCGCGCCGGAGTGATCTTCGCGCATGGGATGGGTCAGCACACCGGTCACTACCACCGGTTCGCCGGGGGACTCGCCGCGCACGGCATCGCACTGTGGGGCCTCGATCTGGCGGGGCACGGATTGTCGGAAGGGCAACCGGGGCGGGCCGGAGACATAGCGGACCATGCCGCGGATCTCGCAACGCTCACCGCGATCGCCGAATCGAGTGGAGTGCCGCTCGTGCTCATGGGCCACTCGCTCGGCGCGGCGTCGTCTCTCGCGCTCCTGCGCTCCGATGCGGCACGGTTCGTCGGTGTCGTGCTCTGTGGCACGCCGCGCCGAGCTGCGGTTCCGGAGACCGCGGCTCTGCTCTCCACGACCGGCTCGGCGGCGCTCGCCCTGCACGGCCTCGACGACAGGCTGGCGCCCGTCGGACCCGTGCGTGAGTGGGCCGCGTCCATCCCCACTCTGCGGTGGCGGGACTATGCCGATGCCGGGCACGACCTGCTGCACGAGCCCGGACACCGGCTCGTGACGGAAGAGGTCGCCGGGTTCGTGCTCGAGGTGTCGTGAACGCGGCGGGTGCGGCGGCGCGCCCGCTGGCGTGACCGGGATGGGTGAAACGCACTGTGCCCCTCGCCGGTTGGGCGAGGGGCACAGTGTGCAGCGTTACTACGTAGAACTGTCTCGATCAGTTGTAGATCGAGGCGATCTCCGAGCCGTGCTTCTCGTGGATGATGTTCCGCTTGAGCTTGAGCGTCGGCGTCAATTCGCCTGTCTCGATGCTGAAGTCGGTATCGAGAATCTGGTACTTCTTGATCGCTTCGGCCTTGGACACCTTCTTGTTGGTGTCGGCGACAGCAGTGTCGATCTCGGCGATCAGGTCTGCGTTCTTGATCAGGTCGCTGACGGGAGTGCCGGCCGGCAGGCTGTGGCGCTCGAGCCAACCCGGAAGCGCCTCCTGATCGATCGTGATCAGCGCACCGATGAAGGGCTTCGCGTCACCGACGACGATCACCTGGCTGATCAGCGGGTGCGCACGCAGCGAATCCTCGAGGATCGCCGGAGCGACGTTCTTGCCGCCCGCGGTGACGATGAGTTCCTTCTTGCGGCCCGTGATCGAGACGAAACCGTTCTCGTCGATCGCTCCGATGTCGCCGGTGTGGAACCAGCCCTCGCGGATCGCGTCCTTGGTGGCTTCGTCGTTCTGCCAGTAGCCCTCGAAGACCTGGGGGCCCTTGAGCAGCAGTTCGCCGTCTTCGGCGATCTTCGCGGCGCAGCCGTTGAAGGGCTTGCCGACGCTGCCGACCTTCTGCGCGGCGGGGGTGTTCATGATGATGCCGCCGGTGGTCTCGGTAAGGCCGTAGCCCTCGAGCACGTTGACGCCGACCCCGCGGAAGAAGTGTCCGAGGCGTGCGCCGAGTGCGGCACCGCCGGCGACGGCCATGCTCGCCTTGCCGCCGAGAGCAGCACGCAGCTTGCCGTAGACGAGCCGGTCGAAGACCGCGTGCTTGATCTTCAGGCCCAGGCCCGGTCCGCCCGTCTCGAGCGCCTGGCTGTACTGGATCGCGACGTCGGAGGCCTTCTCGAAGATCTTGCCCTTGCCGCCGTCGTAGGCCTTCTGCTTCGCGGAGTTGTAGACCTTCTCGAAGACCCGGGGCACCGACAGGATGAAGTCGGGCTGGAACTCGGCGAACTTGTCGAGCAGGGTCGTCAGGTCCGAGGTGTGCGCGACCGTCACCCGGCTGTCGAAGGCCGAGAACGAGATCAGGCGCGCGAAGACGTGCGCGAGCGGCAGGAAGAGCAGCGTGCGACGGCCGGCTTGCATGCTGTCGGGCAGGGCGATGGCGCACGCCGTCGACTCGGCGTAAAGGTGACGATGCTTGAGCAGCACACCCTTGGGGCGGCCCGTGGTGCCCGAGGTGTAGATGAGGGTCGCGCCGGATTCCGCGACGACCTGGGCACGGCGCTCCTCGACCTGCTCGTCGGTGATCGCGGCGCCGCGGGCGATGAGCTCGTCGACGGCGCTCTTGCCGCCGGAGCCGGGCTCGATCGTGAGCATCTCGCGAAGGGCAGGTGCGGCGTCGGCGACCTCACGCACGACGTCGGCGTACTCGTCCTTCTCCACCACGAGAATCGAGGTGCCCGAGTCTTCGAGGATCCACTTGGACTGATCGGCGGCGGAGGTCTCGTAGATGGCCACCGTGACGCCACCCGCGGTCCAGATCGCGTAGTCCAGCAGGACCCATTCGTAGCGGGTCCCGGCGAGGATCGCGACGCGGTCACCGAGCTCGATGCCCGAGGCCATCAGGCCCTTGGCGACGCTGCGGACCTGGTCGGCGAACTCTCGTGCGGAGACCTTCACCCACTTGCCGTCCATGGGCCGCTCGAACGCTACGAACTCCGGGGACTCCTTCTCGTGCCGGAACACCGAATCGGCCATCGAGACGTTCTCCGGAATCGAGAACGACTGTGGTACGGCAATCTCACTCACTGCGACCCTCCATCTTTTTGAATCTGCGGTGTGCATTGCATCACAGTTCATTGGGATTTGCATCACCCGGGCGTCCGATTTGCGAATAATTTACAGTCCGATAAGCGTGATGTGCACAACACAACCTACCGCCGGGTAATGGGCACGATGCTACATGGTCGATGAGTTGCAGATCACAGTCGACTGCTGCGAAGGATCCGGACAGCCTCGTCGTCCTCGAGCTGATGGAAGTCGTCGTACGCGGCGCCCACGCTGTTCGTGTCGCGCGGAATCCAGGGGCAGAGCACCTCGTCGGCGACCCGGGCAACCCGGCGGGCAGCCTCGGGGGAGGCGACGGGGACGGCCACGATCACGACAACGGCGCCGCTCGCACGCGCAGCCAGGCACGCCACCGCGACCGTGGCGCCGGTAGCCATGCCGTCGTCGACGATCAACGCGGTGCGGCCCGATAACTCGAGTCTCGCGTGCCCGGCGCGCAGCAGGTCGGCCCGCCGCTCGAGTTCGGCGCGCTCCCGCGCTTCGACGGCTGCGATCGTGGCGTCGTCGATCCGGCTCACCCGGACGACGTCGTCGTTGAGGACGCGGAACCCGCCTTCCGCGATGGCTCCCATCGCAAGCTCGGGATGCCACGGCACCCCGAGTTTGCGCACCACCAGGACATCGAGCGGGGCGCCCAGCGCGAGGGCGACTTCCCGCGCGACAGGGATCCCCCCGCGCGGCAGAGCCAGCACCACGGGATCGCGAGCGTCGCGCAGGTGCCTTGCCGCGCGGGCGAGTTGCCGCCCGGCGTCCTCTCGAGAGGCATACGGCACCTCTCCAGTATGGCCGAGCGGCACGTCGTGGACCGGCCGCCGGCCGGATCGGCTAGGTCAGGCGCCCGGAGAGATAGGCGTCGTAGGCGGGCAGGTCGAGCTGCCCGTGGCCGGACAGGCCGATCACGATCACCTCCGGCTCGGTGAGCCCCCTGGCGTAGTCGGCGGCAGCCGCGATCGCGTGTGACGCCTCGGGTGCGGGAACGATTCCCTCGTTCCGCGCGAACTCCACGGCGGCGGCGAAGGCGTCTGTCTGACGGACCGCCCGGCCTTCGACGTATCCGAGTTCGACTGTGTGGCTGAGGAGCGGCGCCATGCCGTGGTACCGGAGCCCACCCGCGTGGATCGGGTCGGGAATGAAGTCCTGTCCGAGGGTGTGCATCTTCAGCAGCGGGGTCAGTCCGGCGATGTCACCGTGGTCGTACCGGTACTCACCCTGCGTGATGGAGGGGCACGCGGTCGGCTCGACGGCCACGACACGCGTCTTCGCGCGACCGTGGATCACTTCGCGGATAAAAGGGAACGCCAGGCCGGCGAGATTGGAACCACCACCGGCACAGCCGAACACGACGTCGGCGTTGTCCTCGCCCGCTGCGCGTAGCTGTTCGACCGCCTCCAGCCCGATCACCGTCTGGTGGAGCACGACGTGGTTGAGCACGCTGCCGAGCGTGTACCGGGCGTGCGGGTCCTTCACCGCGACCTCGACGGCTTCGGACACGGCGATGCCGAGCGAGCCCGGGGTGCCGGGGTCCCGGGCGAGCACCGCACGTCCCGCCTCGGTCAGCTCCGACGGGCTCGCATGGACCGTGCCGCCGTAGGTCTCGATCAGGAAGCGTCGGTAGGGCTTGGAGTCGTACGAGGCGCGCACCTGCCACACCTCGAGGTCGATACCGAACTTGGCACACGCGAACGCCAGTGCCGAGCCCCACTGCCCGGCGCCGGTCTCGGTGGTCAGGCGGGTGACCCCGTCGAGGGAGTTGTAGTAGGCCTGCGCGACGGCGGAGTTGACTTTGTGACTGCCTACAGGGCTGACCCCTTCGTACTTGACGTAGATGCGGGCAGGGGTGCCCAGGGCCTTCTCGAACGACCGGGCGCGGATCAGCGGCGTGGTGCGGTAGTTCGCATACGCCTCGCGGACGGGTTCCGGGATCGCGATGTCCGTCTCGGTGGACAACTCCTGTTCGATCAAGCCCGTCGCGAACAGTGGCGCGAGATCGTCGGCTGTCACCGGTTCCCGGGTGCCGGGATGCAGGTGCGGAGGCGGCGCGACATCCAGGTCTCCGGCGATGTTGTACCAGTGGGTGGGGATGGCTTGGGAGTCCGGCATAGCGGTGGTCCTCTCGTTGTCGGGGAAGGCGTGGTCGCGTGCCCGAAGGTGTGAGCGAACACGCCCTGGCAGGGAGGTGAAAGCACTCTCATAGCCGGGGTGTGGCGCGGCAAGCCGCATCGATCCGATAAACTGCTGGTCAAATGAGTGAAATAGAAGACGCCCCCAACCAGGAGACCGCAGCTATCACGTTTGCCGATCTCGACATCGACCCCCGTGTGCTGCAGGCCCTTTCGGACGTGGGTTACGAGACCCCGTCGCCGATTCAGGCGGCGACCATACCACCACTGCTGGAGGGACGGGACGTCGTCGGTCTCGCTCAGACCGGCACCGGCAAGACTGCCGCATTCGCGGTGCCGATCCTCTCGCGGATCGACACCACGAAGAAGCGGCCGCAGGCGCTGGTCCTTGCGCCGACCCGCGAGCTTGCACTGCAGGTCGCGGAAGCTTTCGGCAAGTACTCCACACACATCCCCGGGCTGCATGTGCTGCCCATCTACGGCGGCCAGGCCTACGGCGTTCAGCTGGCAGGATTGCGCCGCGGCGCACAGGTCATCGTCGGTACCCCCGGACGTGTGATCGATCACCTTGCCAAGGGCACCCTCGACATCTCGGAACTCGAATACCTCGTCCTCGACGAGGCCGACGAGATGCTGACGATGGGCTTCCAGGAAGACGTCGAGCGGATCCTCGCCGACACCCCGGAGACCAAGCAGGTCGCGTTGTTCTCGGCGACCATGCCGGGCGCGATCCGCCGTCTGTCGAAGAAGTACCTGAAGGACCCGCAGGAAATCACCGTCAAGTCGAAGACGACGACATCTGCGAACACCACCCAGCGCTGGGTGTCGGTGTCCCATCAGCGCAAGCTCGACGCCCTCACCCGGATCCTCGAGGTCGAGTCGTTCGAGGCCATGATCATCTTCGTCCGCACGAAGCAGGCCACCGAGGATCTGGCAGAGAAGCTGCGCGCCCGTGGGTTCTCCGCCGCCGCGATCAACGGCGACATCGTGCAGGCGCAGCGTGAGCGCACCATCGGACAGCTCAAGAGCGGTGCCCTCGACATCCTCGTGGCGACCGACGTCGCGGCACGTGGCCTCGACGTCGACCGCATCAGCCACGTGGTCAACTACGACATCCCGCACGACACCGAGTCGTACGTGCACCGCATCGGCCGTACCGGCCGCGCCGGACGCACCGGCGACGCGCTGCTGTTCGTGACCCCGCGTGAACGGCATCTCCTCAAGTCGATCGAGCGGGCTACCCGCCAGCCGGTCGCCGAAATGCAGTTGCCGAGCATCGACGATGTCAACGCGCAGCGTGTGTCGAAGTTCTACGACGCGATCACCGAGGCGCTCACGTCCGAGAACCTCCAGTTGTTCCGCACCTTCATCGAGGATTACGAGCGCGAGCACGACGTACCGCTCGCGGACATCGCGGCCGCTCTGGCCCTGATGTCGCGGGACGGCGAGTCGTTCCTCCTGGAGAACGAGCCCGAGCCCGTCGCAGCTCCGCGCCGTGAACGCGAGCCGCGCGAGCGTCCCGCGCGTCGATTCGACGACGGACCGAAGGTCGGTCGCGACGGCCAGGAGATGGCTACCTACCGGATTTCGGTGGGCAAGCGGCACCGCGTGCAGCCGGGAGCGATCGTCGGTGCCATCGCCAACGAGGGTGGCCTCCGCCGCGGCGACTTCGGGCACATCAGCATCCGCGCCGACCACAGCCTGGTGGAACTCCCCAAGGATCTGCCTGCGCAGACGCTCGACGCGCTGCGGGCAACCCGCATCTCGGGTGTGCTCATCCAGTTGCAGCCCGATTCGGGTGCACCCGGAGGTCGCCCGAGCAACAACTACCGTGGCCGCGACGACCGCGGAGGCGACCGTCGAACCGGTGGAGGAGACCGCCGCGGCAGCGGAGACTTCACCCACCGCAAGGATCGCGGCGACCGTCGCGAGCAGAGCGGCGGCGGATTCCGTGCCCGCGACTGACCGTCAGGTCACCACGTCGCGCCGCTGAGCGTACCGGCGGTCGCGCCGTCGATCGATTCACGAATGACGTCGGCATGACCGGCATGACGAGCCCACTCCTCGATCTGGTGCAGAGCAAGAAACCGGACGGTGAGTGGGCCGTCGTGTACCAGCCACTTGGCGATATCCGCCGGCAGGTCGACGACGCGATCGAGGTCGGGTTCGGCACGCAGCACCGCGGCGAACTGGTCGGCGACGGCGTCGAGTCGTGCGAGCCGGTCGGCCGCGCTGTCGGCGTCGTCGACCAGCCACGCGGACTGCCAATCCTCGACGGGATCGCGGTCCGGGTTCACCGTGCCCGCGATCCGGTCGGCGGCAGCGGCATGCCCTTGCACGAGATGGTTGGCCAGTGACGCGAGGCTGAGCGACGACGCGCTCGGTACAGAACGTGCCTGTTCTTCGGTCAGGTCGGACACCGCATTGCGGAGCGCCGAGTACTGGTTGTCGAGCAGCGAGAGGATCAGTTCCGATTCGTTCGTAGTCATGACCCCAGTGTGGGGACCAATGCGGACGACTTCGGTCCTGAATCGGCGAACTGGGTTCGGTGGAGTTCTTCGTAGCGCCCGCCGGCCGCGAGGAGTTCGGCGTGGGTACCGCGCTCGACGATTCGGCCGTCCTCGACCACCAGGATCTGGTCGGCGGCCCGGATGGTGGACAGTCTGTGCGCGATGACCACCGACGTCCGTCCCGCGAGTGCTTCGGTGAGTGCCTCCTGCACGGCGGCTTCGGACGTCGAGTCCAGGTGCGCGGTGGCCTCGTCGAGGATCACGACCTGGGGGTGAGCGAGCAGCAGACGCGCAATGGTGAGCCGCTGGCGTTCGCCGCCGGACAGGCGGTAGCCCCGTTCGCCCACGACGGTGTCGAGTCCGTTGGGCAGTGACCGGATCAGGTCGGAGAGTCGCGCACGGCGCAGCGCGTCGAACAGTTCGTCTTCGGTGGCGTCGGGCCGGGCGAGGAGCAGATTCGCTCGCACACTGTCGTGGAACAGATGTCCGTCCTGGGTCACGAGTCCCACGGTGCTGCGGATCGAATCGGTGCTGAGGTCGCGCACGTCGACTCCGCCCAGCGACACGGACCCGGAGTCTACGTCGTAGAGGCGCGGAATCAATTGTGCAACGGTGGATTTGCCGGCACCGGACGATCCGACGAGTGCAACCATGTGGCCCGGTTCCACCCGGAACGACAGATCGTGCAGCACGGTCTCACCGCCGCGGGAATCGAGCACCGCGACTTCCTCGAGCGACGCGAGCGACACCTTGTCGGCAGAGGGATACGCGAAGCTCACGTCGCGGAACTCCACCGAGACCGGTCCCTTCGGCACGTCGCGGGCGTCGGGGGACTGCTTGATGAGAGGTTCGAGATCGAGAATCTCGAAGACCCGCTCGAAGCTCACCATCGCGCTCATCACATCCATACGGGCGCTGGCCAACGCCGTGAGCGGGGCGTAGAGGCGGGTGAGCAGCATGGCCATCGCGACCACCGACCCGGGGTCCAGTTGGTCGCGCAGCGCGTAGAAGCCGCCGAGCCCGTAGACGATTGCGAGTGCGAGCGCGGACACCAGGGTCAGGGCGGTGACGAAGACGCTCTGGAGCATCGCGGTGCGCACGCCGATGTTGCGCACCCGGCGCGCGCGGACGGCAAACTCCGTGGATTCCTGGGACGGCCGGCCGAACAGCTTGATCAACGTGGCACCGGGCGCCGAGAACCGTTCGGTCATCTGGGTGTTCATGACCGAGTTGTGGTTAGCCGCTTCCCGGCTCAGTTGCGCGAGCCGGGTCCCCATATGGCGCGCGGGCACGATGAAGATGGGGAGCAGCAACAGTGCGAGCAGGGTGATCTGCCATGAGATTCCCAGCATCACGACGAGCGTGATGACGAGGGTGACCAGGTTGCCGACCACCCCCGACAGCGTGTCGCTGAAGGCGCGCTGCGCGCCGATCACGTCGTTGTTCAGGCGAGAGACGAGTGCGCCGGTGCGCGTACGGGTGAAGAACGCGACGGGCATGCGTTGCACGTGGTCGAACACCGTGGTGCGCAGA
Organism: Rhodococcus sp. NPDC058639; assembly: GCF_042717545.1. NCBI lineage: Bacteria > Bacillati > Actinomycetota > Actinomycetes > Mycobacteriales > Nocardiaceae > Rhodococcus > Rhodococcus sp. NPDC058639. The sequence goes on along the minus strand of NZ_JBHXRF010000003.1, from coordinate 302,167 downwards.
TCCAGGATGAGATCCTCACCGATGCTCGCGGACAACCACCGATTGGCGATCCCGAGTCCGGCCTCGACGAGAGCGATCGCTGCGATGATCACGGCGAGCCACACCACCACCGACACCGCGGCGTTGTCGACGATCGCATCGACCACGCGGCCGGCGAGGACCGGTGTCGCGACGCCGAGCGCGGCGATCGAGACGCTCAGGAGGAGATAGATGGTGATGTTCCGCCGGTGCGGACCGGCGAACGCGGCGATCCGCTTCAGCGTGGCCCGCGAGAACGGGCGTCGATCGCTCTCTGCGTGCATCGCGTTGTACATCGCGTTCCACGCGGTGATTTCCATGCTCATGGACGGGGGCCTCCTCAGCTCGCACCCGACGGTAAAACCTCGAGTGCGGTAGAGGTCAAGCCTAGGGTTACGGGCGGTCCGAGACCCAACCGCTTTTGCTCTCTTCGCCTCAGCGGGCGACGTCGATCACCACACGGGCGGGGTCGGCGAGCGAATAGACCACGAACGGGGTGCCGGTCTCGGAGACGCCGATGAACGACTGGGTGACGCCTTCGAAGACGCCGGAGCCGCTGACCTCGACCACCGAACCGCCCGGCGCGGCGAGGACGGGATCGGGCCCCGCGTACGGCTCGACACCGCTGTCGAACGGGTAGGCGGATCCGTCGATCAGGACCTGCAGGACGGCATCACCGGCGACGGTGACCTCGTTGCCGCTCCCGTCCTGGACGGCTTCGGCCACGTAGCCGACCCGCCAGCCCGGTGTGCCCTCGCCGTCGAGTTCGTACACCACGCGGTCGAAGCCCTCGTGCACTCCGGTCCGGATGTCCGTGACCGTGAGCTTCGCTCCCACACCCGCGGGGGAGACCTTGTCGGCCGCATCGGTGGGGGCATTCGAGGAGTCCGGCTCCGGCGCTTGCGTGGTCGGCGTGTTCACCGACACGGCCGGCGAGGGTGCCGGATCGCTGTCGGAAGCGGAGCAACCCGCGAGAACCAACGCGGCGGCAGAGACGGCGAGGCCGATACGGGTGCGAAGCATGGGGCACATGGTACGGCGCGCAACTCAGGAATCCGGGAAGGCGCTCGGAGGGCTTGACGTCGATCACGTCACGGCGGACAGTGGGCGTTACGCATATTTCAACGCTCGATGAATTGAGTAGCGATGAATACTCCATCGAACTCCCTCGCCGTCGATGTGCACGATCTTCGCGTTCGCCGCGGTTCCCATCTCGCCCTCGACGACGTCTCCCTTCAGGTCTCGCGCGGATCGATCACCGGGTTGCTCGGCCCGTCGGGATGCGGAAAGACCACGCTGATGCGCTCGATCGTGGGCAGCCAGATCGTCGAATCCGGCACCGTGACCGTGCTCGATCTCCCCGCCGGGACCGCCGAACTGCGCCGTCGGGTCGGATACGTCACGCAAGCGGCGAGCGTCTACCAGGACCTCACCGTCACCGAGAACGTCTCCTACTTCGCGTCCCTCTACGGCAGACCTCGCGCCACGGTAGGGGCCACCATCGACGCAGTGGGGCTCACCAGTCACGCGCGCACGCGCGCCGACGCACTGTCCGGTGGGCAACTCGGACGCGTGTCACTCGCGTGCGCGCTTGTCGGTGATCCTGAACTCCTGGTGCTCGACGAGCCGACCGTTGGGCTCGATCCGCTGCTGAGAGTTGAACTGTGGGAACACTTCCGCTCACTTGCCCGACGTGGGGTCACCGTGCTCGTGTCCAGTCATGTGATGGATGAGGCCGACCGCTGCGACGACCTGCTGTTGATGCGTGAAGGCCGACTCGTCGGCCAACTCACCCCTGCGCAATTGCGCGACCAAACCGGGGAAACCCGCCTCGAGGACGCGTTTCTTCGGTTGATCCGCACGAGGACGGAGGCACCGTCATGAATCCGGTTGCGTATGCGGCCACCACCGAACGAATCCTGCGGCAGTTGAAGGCGGATCACCGCACAGTCGTGATGATCGCCCTGGTGCCGACTCTTCTGATGATCCTGCTGTATTTCATCTACCAGAACACCCCGGCCGGCCCCGACGGCCGGACCCTGTTCGACCGCATCGCGATCGTCATGCTCGGGATACTGCCGTTCGTGGTCATGTTTCTCGTCACGTCCATTGCGATGCAACGCGAACGGGTCTCCGGAACTCTGGAGCGGATTCTCGCCACACCCCTGGCGAAACTTGACCTGCTCGCCGGATACGCCAGCGCGTTCTCGTCGGCTGCGGTGGTGCAAGCGGGACTTGCGTGCGCCGTAGCCTTCGGCCTGCTCGGTGTAGCCGCCGAGGGAGCGGTCGCGTGGGTTCTCGTGATCGCGATCCTGGTGGCAGTTCTCGGGGTCTCGCTCGGATTGTTGTGCAGCGCCTTCGCCCGCACCGAGTTCCAGGCTGTGCAATTCATGCCGGTGCTCGTGATCCCGCAGTTCCTGCTGTGCGGCCTGCTCGTCGCGCGTGAGGATCTCCCGGACTGGCTCCGCTGGATCAGCAACGTCCTTCCGCTCAGTTACGCGGTCGAAGCGTTGCAGCAGGTCGCCAACCATCCTGGCACCACGGGCCTGATGATCCGCGACCTTCTCGTCGTCGTGGGCTTCGTCGCGGTGGCGTTGGCACTCGGGGCGGCCACCCTCCGTCGTCGCACACAGTGAGCCCGCGGTCGGGACGGCGGCCGGGAACGTCCGGCGCGCGTGAGACCATCCTCGACGCCGCGCGGGAACTCTTCGCTGCCAACGGGTTCGACAAGACCACGATTCGTGCGGTCGCGGTGAGAGCGGATGTCGACCCGGCCCTCGTGCATCACTACTTCGGCTCCAAGGTCGATCTGTTCATCGCGTCGATCGCACTGCCCGTCGATCCGCACGACGTCCTTGCGCCGGTGTACGCATCGCCCGTCGAGGACATCGGACACGCTCTCGCCACCGCTGTCATCGGACTGTGGGACTCCGAGCACCGCGACGCCGCTGTCGCGATGTTCCGCTCGGAGATTGCGGGCGGCGAGGGCAGTCTGATCCGGACCCTGCTGCTCGAGGTCGCGCTCGAGCCGCTGCTCGTCCGGATCGACCACCCCGTCGGAACGGGACGGCTTCGGGCGGAACTCGTGGCGACGCAGATGACGGGGATCATGCTCGTGCGGTACATCCTCGCCTTCGAACCGCTCGCGTCGCTGCCGTCGGAGCAGATCGTGGAGATCGTCGCTCCGACGCTGCAGCGCTACCTCACCGGCGACCTGCCGGCCGGCTGACACCTCCCGAGCCCTACGCGGTGTGCTTGCGCAGATACGTGATGTCTTCGGCGATACCGGCGCCGGGCGTCTCCAGGACGACGGGCGCACCGGCCGCGACGGCGATCTCGGCGAGCAACTGCGGATCGATGGTGCCGTCGGCGAGGTTCGCGTGCCGGTCGCGCGCCGAATCGAATTCGTCTCTCGAATTGTTGAGATGCACCAGGTCGATGCGGCCGGTCACGGCTTTGACACGATCGACAACGTCGACGAGATCCTCGCCCGCCGCCCAAGCATGGCAGGTGTCGAGACAGAAACCGGCGCCGTAATCGCCGATGGCATCCCACAGCCTGCCGATCGCGTCGATGTACCGGGCCATCGCGAAATCACCGCCCGCGGTGTTCTCGACCAGGATCGGCACCGGGAAGCCGCCCTTGTCCTCCTGGCGTTCGAACAGCTTCCGCCAGTTCTCGACACCGGCCGCGACATTCTCGCCGTCGCGCACATGGCCACCGTGGACCACCAGGCCGAGAGCCCCGATTCGCGACGCGGCCTCGGCATGCTCGGCGACGGCCTTGCGGGAGGGCATCCGCAACCGGTTGTTGAGACTCGCGACGTTCACGACGTACGGCGAATGCACGACCACGTCGATGTCCGAGGCGAGAATCTGATCCTTCCGCGGGTGCTCACCCGGGGTGTCCCATTTCTGCGGGTCCGAGAGGAACAGCTGCACCAGATCGGCGCCGAGCCGCTCACCCTGCCCGATGGGGTCGTCGTCCTGACGGACGTGCGCGCCTATCCGCATGGAACCAGGGTAGGGGAGCTTCCCGGTCACTGGGACGGCAATGCCGCGCGCGGTCGCGGGATCTGCTTGATTCGGTCGACCGACGACAGGGGAGACTTCATGGGGAAGCTGGACGGCAAGGTCGCGCTGATCACCGGTGCCGGGCAGGGAATCGGACAGGGCGTCGCGCTGGCTCTGGCCCGCGAGGGTGCCGCCATTGCGGTGACCGGCCGCACCGAGAGCAAGCTCGACGACACGGTCCGGCAGATCCGGGAGGTGGGCGGCACAGCCGAGCCCCTCCGATGCGACATCGCCGACCTCGATCAGATCACCGCCGCGGTGGAGCGGACAGCCGAGCTGTTCGGGGGCGTCGACATCCTCGTCAACAATGCGAGTCTCAACCCGCTCGGACCCGTTCTCGACCTGACCGCGAAGCTGATGGAGAAGGCCTACCGCACCGGGCCGGTGGCGGCCCTGCACGCGATGCAGACGGTGTATCCCCTGATGAAGGCGCGTGGTGGGGGCTCGATCGTCAACATGGTCAGTTCTGCGGCCGTGCGCTGGGACATGTCCGGGTACGGCGGGTACGCCTCGGTCAAGGAGGCGCTCAGATCGCTGACCCGGGCCGCCGCATCCGAATGGGGTGTCGACGGTATCCGCGTCAACGCCGTGGCGCCCCACGCCATGTCCCCGGGATTGGCGTGGTGGACGGAGAACCGCCCCGAGGAAGCCGCGGAGTTCGTCGCGACCATCCCGCTGCGGCGTATCGGCGACTGCGAGGAAGACATCGGCCGGGCGGTCGCGTGGATCGTCAGCGACGACGCCCGTTACCTGACCGGTGCGACGGTTCCGCTCGACGGTGGGCAGGCACGCTGGGCTTGATCCGCTGCCGACGCAGATAGGCGGTGCAGGTAGGCGGTGCACCCGCAGAATCCCTGAAACAGGGATCAGGGTCCTCCCCGATGGTGCAAGAGGGTCCGGCCGAGGAAGATGGTTTCATGCCATCGAACTCGGCTCCCGCAGCCCGATCCCAGGATCTCAAGAAAATCTACGGAACCGGCGAAACCGCCGTTCACGCACTCGACGGTGTGACGGTGGAATTTGCCACCGGCGAATTCACCGCCATCATGGGCCCGTCCGGATCGGGCAAGTCGACGTTGATGCATTGCCTCGCCGGTCTCGACAGCGCGACCTCCGGGCAGGTGTTCATCGGCGACACCGATCTCACGAGCCTGTCCGACAAGGAAATGACGCAGTTGCGGCGCGACCGCGTCGGCTTCGTCTTCCAGGCGTTCAACCTCGTCCCGACGCTCACCGCGCTCGAGAACATCACGCTGCCCGTCGACATCGCCGGACGGAAAGTCGACCAGGAGTGGCTCGACACCGTCATCGGGCGACTCGGTCTCGGTGACCGTCTCGGCCACCGCCCGGGTGAGCTGTCCGGTGGTCAGCAGCAGCGCGTCGCGTGTGCCCGTGCGCTTGCAGGCCGCCCGGAGATCATCTTCGGTGACGAGCCGACCGGCAACCTCGACTCGCGTTCGTCCGGAGAGGTGATGTCCATCCTGCGCGCCTCGGTGGACGAGTTCGGGCAGACGGTCGTGATCGTCACGCACGACCCGCGTGCCGCGGGATACGCCGACCGCGTTGTGTTCCTCTCCGACGGCAGGGTCGTCGACGAGATGCGCGACCCCACCGCCGACTCGGTCCTGGATCGCATGAAGCAGTTCGATCCCGCCGCCATGTCACCTCTGGCGAAGTAGGAGCGATCCGAGCATGAGTGGAAATCCCATCCGCAAGGTGGCATTGCGCAACCTTGCCGCCCACAAGGTGAGGCTTGCGCTGACCGTGCTGTCCGTCGTGCTCGGCACGGCGTTCATCACCGGTTCGTTCGTCTTCACCGACACGCTGCAGCGCACGTTCGACGGCATCTTCGGCGACGTCGCGCAGGGCGTCGACGTTCGCGTCAGTGCCGAGGAATCCGGTTCGAGCGGCGTGCCGGTGGAGGATATCGCGACGGTCGAGGCGCTTCCCGCCGTCGACCGAACCACCCCGTACATCGGCGGTGCGCTCGTCCTTCTCGGCTCCGACGGTGCCGCGATCCAGACCGGGGGCGCCCCGGTGGAGGGGTACGCCTACTTCCCGCCCGAGGAATTCGTCGGCGAGTCACAGGAATTCATCGAGGGCACCCCACCCGCCGAAGACGGCCAGATCGCGCTCAACGCCAGCGCCGCCGAGCGCGGTGGCCTCGAAGTCGGAGACCAGACCTCGATCCTCTCGATCGCGCAGGGCATGGTCCCCGTGACGGTGAGTGGCATCTACAACCTCGAGACCGACACCGGCGGCTACATCGGGGCGATGTTCACCGAATCGCAGGCGTCGACGCTGTTCACCGATGGCCGGCACGTCGGATACCTCAACATCGCGGGCGACGGCTCCCTGTCCCCGGAGGAACTGCGGGACGAGATCGCGGCGGCTGTGCCGGGCATGAAGGTGCAGACCGGGGCGGAGGTCACCGAAGAGACGAAGTCCCAGGTCTCGGAAGCGCTGAACTTCCTCAACTACTTCCTGCTCGCGTTCGGTGGCATCGCGTTGCTGGTAGGAACGTTCATCATCTACAACACGTTCTCGATGATCGTCGCGCAGCGACTCCGCGAACTCGCGCTGCTCCGAGCCATCGGCGCGAGCCGGAAACAGGTCGGCCGCTCCGTCACGCTCGAGGCGCTCGTCGTCGGACTGATCGGCAGCATCATCGGTATCGCCGCGGGTGTTGCCCTCGCCTACGGCCTGCGTGCCGCACTGAACGCCGCGGACCTCGGGTTGCCGTCCGGTCCGCTGCAACTGGCGCCGCGCACGGTCGTCGTGGCCCTGATCGTCGGAATCGTCGTCACCGCAGTCAGTGCCTATGCCCCGGCACGCCGCGCGACGCGGGTGCCGCCCGTCGCCGCGATGCGGGAGGAGTCCACCGGGACCGTCGAAGGCCTGCGGGTGCGGACGATCGCGGGCATTGTCGCGGCCGTCGTGGGTGTCGTGCTCGTCGTGTTCGGTGCGCAGGGCACCGGTGGAGGTGCGGCCTCCGCCGTCGGCGGTGGAGCGTTTCTGCTCGTCGTCGCGGTCATGCTCGCCGCACCGGCGCTGTCGCGGCCCGTCGTGGGTGCTCTCGGTGCGGTGTTCGCGCGCCCGTTCGGCGCCGTCGGCCGGCTGGCGCGCACCAACGCGACCCGCAACCCGCGCCGCACCGCAGCCACCGCATTCGCACTCACTCTGGGCCTGATGCTCGTGTCCGTGATCGGTGTCTTCGGTTCGTCGGCGAAGGCCAGTGTGGACGCTGCCGTCGACAACGGAGTCCAAGCCGACTTCATGCTCACCGGACCGCAGATGTTCGGAGTGCCGCTCCCGGCCGCCGACGCGGCGAAAGGGGTCGAGGGTGTGGTTGAAGTGGTGCCGGTCCACGGCGTGCGGGCGAATCTCGACGGAGAGGACGGTTTCGGCACGGCGGTGACGGGCGTGCTCGACGACGTGATCGATCTGCAGATGGTGGAAGGCGAGCCGGAGGCCACGGGCAACGAAATGCTCGTGAACCAGAGCACCGCGAGTGAGAAGGGCTGGACGGTCGGCTCGACGGTCCCGGTCACGAGCCGTGACGGCGACACCGTGGACGCGACCGTGGCCGGTGTCTACACCGACAGCCAGATCATCGGCCCCTGGGTGATGTCGCAGCAGATCTACGAGCAGTTCACGCCCCCGGCAACCCGGTCGGCGATCGTCGTGCTGATGAACGTCGCGGACGGGGCGGACCCGAGTGCCGTGCGGTCCGGTCTCGAGGCCGCCACCAAGGAATACGTGATCGTCCAGGTTCTCGACCGTGAGCAGTTCAAGGGTGAGCAGGCACAGCAGATCGACATGCTGCTCGCCATCCTGTACGGGTTGCTCGCTCTCGCTGTGGTCATCGCGATCCTCGGCATCGTCAACACACTGGCGCTCTCGGTGGTCGAACGGCGACGTGAGATCGGCATGCTGCGTGCGGTGGGGATGCAACGCGCCCAGGTGCGACGCACCATCTATCTCGAGTCCCTGCTGATCGCGGTGTTCGGTGCGATCGTCGGGGTGATCCTCGGCTTGTCCTTCGGCTGGGCGTTCGTACGGACTCTCGCCGACCAGGGACTCGACATCATCTCGGTGCCGTGGTCGCAGGTCGTGGGGATGCTGGTGGCGTCCGGTGTGATCGGCGTGCTGGCCGCGTTGTGGCCCGGCAATCGTGCCGCCAAGACACCTCCGCTGGAGGCGATCTCGGACCTCTGACGGGGAGACGATCCACAGTCTTCCCTTTCATCCACAGCGGCCGGCCTGGCGGAGACACTCCGCCGGGCCGGCCGCATTTCTGCCCCTACGCTGCCGCGGCAGGGGGTGGAGATCATGAGGATGCACGATCTGATCCGGTGGGATCCGGACGCGCTGAGCGACTTCGAGGCCGGCCTGGGGCGGTGTGCCGCCGGTGTGGAGCACGTGCGCGAGGCGGTGACCATGCGGACGCGTTGTGAAGGCCGATGGCGCGGTGACGCGCACGACGCTGCCGGTCGGCATTTCGCGATGTGCGCCGCGGCGCTTGCGGCCCAGTCGGATTCGCTTCGCCGGGTGCGCGACTGCGCGCTCCTGGTCGCACCGAGACTGCGGGCGCTCCGCGCCGAACTCGAGGCGATACGGTCCGACGCCGCCGCGAACGGTGTCGTGGTCGCCGACGACGGCACCGTGCATCCGGCGCCGGGCGCGTCGCCGGCCACTGCCGTCCGTGCCGGGATCCAGGCTCGGGTCGCGGCGATGCTCGCGCGCGCCGCGGAACTCGACCGCGAGGCGGCGTGGATGCTCTCGCGCGAACTCGACGAGCCCGGCCCCGCCGAGCAGGTCACGTCCTTGCGGTTCGGTGGCACCCGCACGGAGCTTCCCGACCTGCCCAGGCCTCCCGCGCCGGGTACACCGCCCGACGTGGTCGCGCGCTGGTGGGCCGGGCTGGACGAGCGCGACCGCACCGCCCTGCTTTCCGGGCATCCCGCGCTGATCGGAGCACTGGACGGAATTCCGGCCGGCGCGCGCGATGCCGCCAACCGCGCGCTGCTCGGCATCGAACGCCGGCGACTCGAAGGGGTCGCGGCGCAGTTGCAGACCGAACTCGGCGGCACCGTGTTCGGTGGCCTGTTCATCGACGCGGACGCCGGACTCGAGCAGACGGCCAAGAAACTCGCGGCGCTCGATGCGCTCGACGAGGTGCTGGCACGAGACGACCGGCATCTCCTCGCCCTCGATCTGACAGGTCGGGAGGCGATGGCGGCGGTCGCGGTCGGCGATGTCGACGAGGCCGACCGTGTGGCCGTGTTCGTGCCGGGCGCCGGCTCCACGCTCCAGGGCAGTCTCGGCGGGTACGACACGCAGGTCTCGGCGTTGCGCGACGAGGCGCGTCAGCACCTCGGCGACGCCGCGGAGAGCGGTGGCAGGGTCGCCGCCGTCACGTGGCTGAACTATCAGGCGCCGCAATGGGGTTGGGGACTGGCGTACACCGAGCGCAGCCCCGTCTCCGATCTCGCGGCGCAGATCGCGGCACCACGCCTGTCGGGTTTCCTGGACGGTCTCGGGGCATCGAGGGCCGACGCCCCCGATATCACCGTGGTGGGGCATTCCTACGGCGCCGTCGTCGCGGGTCTCGCACTCCAGCAGGGCGCCGACGCCGACGCCGCGGTGTTTCTGGGCGCGCCGGGAATCGGCACGGACGACGTTCGCGATCTCGGATTGTCCGAGGGCGCAGCTTATCTGGTGGAAGCCAGGTGGGATGCGTTCGCCGACGTGGGAACGTTCGGCGGCGACCCGAGCTTCCTCGACGGGCTGAGGCACCTGCCGTCGGGCGCGGGCACGTCGGCCACCGGAGAACCACTCACGGCGATTACCGGGCACAGTTCCTATCTCCAGCCCGGTTCGACGAGTTCCTACCAGGTCGCCGCGGTCGTCTCCGGCGCCGCGGGACGAGGTGCGGCATGAGGCGCGCCGGGACCGGAGCGGCGGTACTGCTCGCTGTTCTCGTTGCCCTACCCGCCTGCGGTCCACGTCCGGTGCCCGTCGCGAAGCCGGAACCGGTGGCATCGACCAGCCGAGGTGCTGTCGAGTTCTACACCGGCGTGCAGCGCACCGTCCTCACCGCGCTGTCCGCAGAGTTTCCGGACCTGCACTTCACGCCGCGGTTCTCGCGAACGTCGACCGCGTGCACGCTGCCCGACGGCGCTGTCGGCACGCTCGTGCATCTGCCTATCTACGGATCCGAGGTACCGGTGCCCGCCGACGCGCTGAGCCGGGCCGCCGCCGTCGTCGAGAAGGTCGCGGCGCGTTCGGGATTCCACGAACCGCTCGTCATGCCGCCGGATGTGGGATTCGCGTTCCGGATGTTCGCCGCGGACGGTTCGTACATCACGTTCGGGAGCTACGTCGCGTCGACGGTCGCCCTCACCACCGGCTGCTACCGACAGTGACCCCGGTGGCGAGTTGTCCCCGGTTGTCTCCGGGCCGTCGGCTACGCTCGTGCTTTCCGTGCTGAAACCTGCGAGTCGGCGAGGGGACAGGATATGCGCCCGATGCTCGGCATTGCCGTGGACGACGGTGAGGTGTGCGCGGTACTCGTCGACGCCGACGTGCCCTCGCTCGGACCGTTCGACTCCCAGCGGCTGGTTCCGGAACGCGGTGCGGCCGCTGCGGACACCGCGGCGAGAGCCGTCGTCGCCATGACGGAGCGGGCCGCGACGGCCTCGTTGGCGATCCAGGCGATCGGGCTGACGGTGACGCCCGGCGGCGGCGACGAGACCCGGGACATCGCCGACGCGATCGGGGCTGTCACCGACAGCGCCGTCCAGGTCGTCGACCTCGACGACGCGCGCCTGGCGTACCTCGCGGGTGCTCCGGAACTCTCCTCGACCCCGGTGCTCGCTGTCCACACCCGCACCGGAGGCGTCGAATCCGCGTCGATCGTCGACGCGGGGTCGCGTGCCGTGCTCGCGTCGGTCTCCCCGTCCGGTGACGTGTTCGGCGGGTACTCCGAGTCGCTGCCGGAGGCGATGGACGAAGCGATCGCCCGCGCGGGACGGACGCCGCAAGCCCTGGTGTTCCTCGACCTCCAGCCCGGCGACGCCGGTCCGGCGAGGGAACTGGCAACGATCCTGGGTGTCCCGTTCGTCACTCCGCACGGCGTGCCCTGGCATCGCGCGACCGGTGCGTCGCTCGTCGCGGCGAAACGGACCGAACCGGTGGCCGCTGCCGCGGCTGCGCCGGGCCGGGGCGGGGGAGCGGCACTGCTGGCCGCTCTCGTCGCACTGGTCGCGATTCTCGGTGGTGGCCTCGCCGTTGCCGTGGGCGGGATCGCGCAGACGAACGGCTCCACGCCGGATGATCCGGGCACGTCGGTGTCACCCTCTGCACCCGCACAGGAATCGGCATCGGTGGCGGTGCCGGTTCCGGAAACGCCTGTCGCGGTGCCGCCGGACCCGTGCGAAGCCGCACGGCCGGTGTCGTGGCCCGCCCGGGCGTCCGATCCCGACCTGCCCGGTCCCTCCGGAGCGGATCGCGGCTCCGGTACCACCGGCCCCGGCATCATCGGTCCCGACGGTGCGGTACCCGCAGAGCCGGATCCGTGCGCACCGGAGCGCCCCGTCGCGCCCTGACGCCGAAAGCCGTGTCAGAGGCGCAGTCCCGCACCCGCCCGGATCATCGCGTCGGTGTCCGACGCGACCACGACATCTGTGAAGCGGGTCCGATAGTCGCCGAGATCGTCGCCGACCGAGCCCACGACCGCGACCACGGGCACGCCGTCACAGCGCGCGAGAATCGCGGAGACGATCTTGCCCGCACGCGACTGCCCGTCGAGTCTGCCTTCGCCCACGACCACCAGGTCCGCCTCGCGCACCGCGGCGTCGAAACCGACGGAGTCGAGCACGAAGTCGGCACCGGAGCGCAGTTCCGCACCGAACCGTGCCCACATGCCACCGGAAAACCCGCCCGCGGCACCGGTTCCGGTGACCTCACGCGGGTCGCGCGGGAGAGACAGGGCAGTGTCCTCGAGACGCCGGGTCAGGGCCTCGACCGTCGCGGGATCGGCGCCCTTCTGCGGTCCGAACACCCGCGCCGCATCGGTGTACCGGGTCGTGACGTCCGTCAGGACCGTCACTCGCGCGCCACCGAGGCCGCCGGCGTCGTCGATCGCGGCGATGGCGCCGAGGCCACCGTCGGTGGTCGCGGATCCGCCTGCCGCCACGACGATGTGCCGGGCACCGCGCTGCGCCGCTGCGGCCATGAGCATCCCGGTGCCGTATGTATCCGCCGTGACCGCATCTCGCGGGCCGTCGTGCGGCGTGGTGATGCCGCTCGCCGCGGCGAGTTCGACGACGGCGGTGCCGTCCGCGCCGATGCCGAAGACAGCCCGGCACGGCACCCGCCACGGATTCACCGCGTCGGCTTCGACGTGCTCGAGACCGAGCGGGCCGAGCAGTGCGTCGAGGGTGCCTTCACCACCGTCGGCGACGGGCATGCGTGTCGCGTGATGTCCTGCGGACTCGGCGCCGGTGGCGACGGCCTCGGCAACGTCGGCCGCGCCGTACGTGCCCTTGAAACTGTCGGGTGCGATCAGAATCCGCACGGCACCCGCCGATCGGTCGCCGGACCTTGCGCCGTCACCGCAGCACCCACTCGAAGGCCTGCGCGTCGGAGCGTGCGCCTTGGCGCGCCCGGGAGCGGTTCGGTTCGCCCAGTTCGGTGACGAGGTCCTCGCCGAGGGACACGAGCGCACCGAAACCGGCCGGAGTCAGCCACGACGGACGTGTCGCGAACAGCAGGTCTTCGCTGGCGGTGTTGCCGCTTGCTCCCGGCGCGAACGGGCAACCGCCGAGTCCTGCGAGCGCGCCGTCGACCACGCTCGCGCCGGCCGCGACCGCTGCGAGACTGTTCGCGACACCGAGGCCCCAGGTGTCGTGGCCGTGGTAGACGATGCGCCGCTGCGGTGATTCCGTGCGCACCCGAGTCACCAGCGCCGACACTTGACCGGGGACCGCCTGACCCAGGGTGTCGGCGAGGACGATGTCGGCCGCGCCGTCGGTACGCGGGTCGTTCGCGATCTCCAGCACCCGGTCGGGGTCGACGGGACCGTCGAACGGGCAGGTGAACGCTGTGGCGAGACACAGTTGGATGCTGCCCCCCACGGCGTGTGCCTGTTCCACAGCAGCCGGCATCGCCTCGAGACTCGCGTCGGTGTCGCGGCCGATGTTGGCACGGTTGTGAGCGTCCGACACCGAGAAGCAGTACTGGAAGTGGCGTACGCCTGCCGCGATCGCCTTCTCCACGTGCCGCGGTGTCGCGACCCACACCCAGCACCGATCGAGTTCTTCCGGGGTGAGTGCCGACACCAGTTCGAGGGTGTTGGCCATCGGAGGCACGAGATCGGGTCGAGCGAGCGACCCGATCTCCAGTTCCGGTACTCCTGCGGCGAGCAGGGCCCGCACCACCTCGACCTTGCGTTCGGTGGACAGCATCTTCCCGGTGAGCTGCAGGCCGTCACGCAGCGTCACGTCCCGCAGGATCGCTACGTCCGCCTGAGGATCGTTGCCGGTCTTCGGATCGGTCAACCTCGTGCCTCCACCCTCTCGCGCATCGTTCTCGTCGGACCCAGTATGGTCGCGCGGCAAGACGAGCACGATTCGTGGACACACCGCGTGCCCGGTGAAGGATCTGTGACACGTGACACTATCCTTCGGATCGGATGGAGACTTGCCGGAAGGTACGGGGAAATGGGTGTGTTCGTAGGGAAAGCGCTGCTCTGGTTTGCGCTGCTCATCGGTCTGGTGGGAGCCGGCGTCGCCGTGTACGCCCTCCATGTCCACGGCGCGGTGGGCTCGCTCATCGTGGCTTCGGTATCGGGCCTGGTGTTGCTGCGGTTGCGGGCGGAAGCTCAGAGCGAGACCGAACGTGATGCGACGGCGACGTGATGCGGACTTGTCCCGCTGAGCGTGCACGCTGCGGCGGAAGGTCGGTCGACGGGCCGAAATGTATGCTTGGCGGCCGGGTGTCCTGATCAGGGCGTCGGTCGCGGAAACGGGGTCCGCGGCCGTCCCCTCGGTCGTGGAAGAGGAGCAACAGGTCGTGTCGCTGTGGTCGCGGGCATTGTCGGTCGAGGAACTCGAGGACCGGCCGTGGAGTGAGCTGATGCCCTGGCTCGATCGTTACGGGTCGGCGCGTACCGTCGCGCTCTCGGCGCTCGCTCCCACCACCCGGTGGTGGGAGGCCCAGTCGCCGGCCGACACCGCGCACGAGGCGGGCATCCCCGAGATGTGCGCGGAGCTGGCCCGGATCTACGTCACCGATCACCCGGACCTGCGCTTCGCGGATGCGTTGCGTCGCGAGGTGGAGATGCCGGTTGCCGCGCTCGACCTCGATGCCGCCGCGGCGACGGTGATCGCGCGTCTTCCGCACGCGCCCACCACAGCCGAGTTGTTCAGCCGCAGTCCGGCGGACCTGTTCGCGGTGCGTGGTTCCGACCGCGACACCGTCGACGAGATCGTGTGCGCGGTACTCGTCGCGACGGTGCTGCGCGACTCGGACTCCGCTGCCTCCGCGCCCGGGACCTCCGAGATGCCTGCGGGTTCGGTGACAGATGTACCGGCGCTCGACCTGCTCCTCGAGGACCTCGCGCAGCTGGCGCGCTGGCGCATGCTCAGCGGCGAACACGACAGCCCCTTGCTGCGTGTGGAACTCGGCGAGGGAGCGCCCGAGGAGGTCCGGACCGTGGCAGCGCGAATCCGTGCGCTGACTGCCCTCGATCTCCCGATCGCCGCGCCGGGCGACCCCATTGCCGAGCTCGGCGACTACATCGAGGCGCTGCCCGAACCGGAACGCCAGGCGCTGCGACGACGGGTCCGGGACGGCGTCGACGACCCGGCTGCTCCGTCGACGTTCCCGTTCGGCACGGTGGTCGGTGATCTGCTCGCGGCGTTGCGCGTGCGGGTGCGGCCGGTCGCCGCGTTCGATCGGATCCTTCGCGACTTTCCGGTCCTCACGCGTCCGGTACCGGCGCTCGACGCGCCACTGTGGCAGGTATTGCACCGCCTCGACGACCGGTTCGAGGTGGCCGACGGCTGGGTGGCGGTTCCCGATCTGCCCGACGCGGAGAAGCAGACCCGCGCCCTGCTCGCGGAGTTCGAATCCGGCAACGGAGTCGTCGAACCCGCCGCCGTGCAGGCCACCTGGACGCTGCCGTCGGACGAGTTCGCCGCGTGGACGGAGTACTGCGGAACCCCGATGTTCGAGGGCAGACTCCTCGCGCCGCAGGACGACCTCGCCGGCCGCGCCGCCCAGGTACTCGAAGTGCTGGGCGATCCGCACACCGCCGACGAACTCGTCGCCCGCATGGGCGTAAACGCCGACGTGCACACCCTCGTCGCAGAACTGGCCGACGACGAGCGTTTTGTGGTCGCCGACGACCGGTGGTCACTCGTGGAGTGGGACACCGATGTGGTGACCGCGATCCGCAACCGCATCGCGCGCCTCGTAGACGATCGACACGGCAGCGCTCCGGCCGACGTCGTCGAGACCGCGCTGGTGGAGCGGTTCGGGATCTCCGGCGGTTCGGCCCGCACCTTCGCTGCCGGGGGCGAATTCGAGGTGGTCGACGGTCGCGTGCGACGACGGCCGCGTGCCCACGTGCCGATGTCGAAACCCGAGCGAACCCGGCGGCTCTACCGGCTCGACGACGGATGGCGCCTGCGCATTCCGGTCACGCGCGACCACGTGCGCGGTGCCGAGTGTGCTGTGCCGTCGGCGGTTGCCGCGATCGTCGGGTGCGATCCGGGGAGCGAGATCGTTCTCACTTCGCGCTTGGGAGGACAGACGCTGCGCTGGTCCGGGCTCGCCCCGCAACTCGGGTCGATCCGCAGATTCCTCGAGGACCTCGGGGTGGATGCGGACGGGGAACTCTTCCTCGATTTCCGCGCCGACGGCCATTTCGACGTGCTGCCGCTGCGCACGGTCGCCGACAACGCCGAGCCGTTGCGCAAGGCGCTCGCTCTGGTCGGTCACACGACTCCCGAGGTGGTGCCCGAGGACCGAATGAACGAGGCGTTCGCGACCGCCCTGGGCCTGGGCGCGGAAACCCGTCCTCGTCGGATTTTGTCCGCCTACCGGGCCCGCCGTGAGACCGATGTGGTTGCCCTTCTCGAAGATGCCTGGGTGCGCGTGCCGAGCTGAGCACGCTCACCGGAGATCGGTCGCGGCTACTGCGCCGACGAGCCGTCGGCTGCAATGATCGCCTGGAACTGATCGTTCAGGGCTTCTGTGAGCTCGCGAACCTCGGGAACGAGGTCGGGATCGACGATGATCGTCACGGTCAGGGTGCCGGCGTACGACAGTGCCACGAAGGCGACGCCCACGTTTCCCGTATTGACGATCAGCGGCACAATCGTGGTGACCCCGGCTCCGGCAACCCTCAGCGGTGACGACGGGCCCGGCAGGTTGGACAGAAACGAATTGACCAGATGCTGCCGATCCACGAACCAGCGGAAGATCCGGATGGCTGCCAGGACGTCGAACAGCGGACCGATCAGGGCCGCCGACAGCCCGCGCACACTCGACTTCTGCGAGCGGGTGCTGCGGGAAACGGAAACCAACCGCTGCGCCGGAGTTCCGGCCAGTGGTACCCGGACAGGCATGACTCCCACCTGATTGCCCAACTCCCCGTCCGGGTTCGCACCGCGAGCAGAGACCGGAACCGAGATCACCAACTCGGACGGGAACTCGCCACGCGTGCGCAGGACGTCGGCAAGCGCACCGGAGGTGGCGACCAGCAGCACATCGTTGACAGTCGCGCCCCATCGCCGCCCCTCCGACCGGGTCGCGTCCAGATCCACCTCGACCGTCCCGACCGCACGTCGAACACCGGTGGGCGCATTGAACGAACATCGGGGGGCACGTCCACCGGTGCCCCGCCCGAGTTCCGCCCACGCTGCAGGAAGATCCGCGACGGACTGCGGAACTCGGCGCAGGCAGCGAAGCCGTTCGATCACGTTGTCGGCGAGCAGTTCTCTCGTCCGCGGCCTCGGAGAGGCCCGGTGCCGGCAGGGCGTCGGAATCGAGCGGCCCAGCTCGTCCGAGACGTCTGCTCCGTCGACGAGATGCGCCAGCACGGCCAGTCCTCCGATCCCGTCGGCCAGCACGTGATGCATCACCATCACCACTGCTGTGTGCCCGTGCGGATCCGCGATGTCGGTGACGAGAATCGCGCGCCACAGGGGCCGGGACCGCGGCAGCGGCCGGGTGAGTGCGTCCACCGCGAGGGCCATGGCGGCATCCCGACCGCCGGGAGTCGGGCACCGCACCTGCGACAGGTGAGCATCGACGTCGAAGTGCTCGTCGTCCAGCCAGTAGGGTCGGCCGAGCCCGAGCGCAGGTTCTGACAGGCGCTGCCGCAGTCGCCGAATCCCGGTCAGTCGGTCGGTGAGCACGGCCTGCAACGCCACCGGGTCCGGCTCGACGTCACCGGCGAGGAAGATCGCGGCACCGACGTGGAGGGGCACCGGCCCGACATCCGAGACGAGTTCGGTCAGGTCGCCGGGACCGATGCGCTCTATCCGACTCGGGTCCGCCACCCCTCCAGGATCGCAGGTATCGCTGTCCGCCACGGGCACACCGGACCTGGCGAGCCGGCCGCCCGGACACAGACATCGTGGGGTCGAGGGGAATCGGGTAGTGGTGACTCTGCGCCGCCGCAGGCTGCCGCCCACGATCGGGGCAGCTGATGCGATCGGTTCTCGTCCGTAGCACGATGGAGCCATGACCGACGCGAGCACCGAACCGACCGGACCGACCGCCACCGACTCCGTCGTGGACGCGCTGCGCGGGGCCGTGGCGTCGGTGGAGGCCGCCATAGTCCGACTCGAGGGCGAGGACGCGGCTCCGGACACCGTGGAGCGGGTGCTCGCGTCGGTGGGGGCGCCGGCGCTGGGCGATGTCGTCGCGCGTCACAACGCTCTGACCAGGGCTGCCGCGATAGTCGACCACCGTGGCACGCTGCCCGACGCCGACTGGACGCCGCTGGCCGAACTTGGGTCGCGGCTCGACGAGACCGTCGCGCGCTTGCAGGCTCACGCGTCGGCCCTGCTCGACGGAGCCGACGCGGACACGCCGGTGCAGGAGCACCTGGAATACCTGCACACGATCGCCGTCGAGGAACGGCTGGGCGAGACACTCCAGCTACTCGTGCTGGTCGAGGACTGTCTGTTTCTGTGGCATCGCGTGCGCATCGCCCGGGACGGATCCGATCAGGAGGGCGTCGCGGCTGCCCGGTCGGCGCTCGCCCGGCACTTCGAGGGGGACGCCGACCTGTTGCGACGGGCGCGCAGGGCACTTGCGCGGTTCGCGGAGGGATCGCCCCTCGAGGTGGTCCGCCGGCTGTCCTCGAGCCGCACCACGCGCGCATTGTCGACACTGCGGCGCGATCTCGAGGACTACCGCGCGGCCTTCCGCGCTGATGAGGCCGGCTGGCTCGCAGACGAAGATCCGGATGTCGCCGAGGCGCTCGACTCCATCGACAGTCCCCTCAAAGCGGTCGGCGGAGCGCTCGGCGACGTCCTCGAGCGCGGTCGTGCCCGGGTGACCGAAACGTTGAGCCGCGACGACGGGGACAAGGCATCTGCCGCGGATCCCGACCGGCCGTAACCGCCCTCTAGCCCGCGGATACCTCGAGCTGCTAGGTTCGCGTTATCCCTAGAGGTTCTAGGTATGGAGGGTTCGTGTTCATCGACAAGGATCTGGTCGCAGCCTCGGCGACGCCGCTGGTCCTCGGGATACTCGCCGAGGGCGAGTCCTACGGATACGCAATCCTCAAGCGGGTCAACGAGCTGTCCGGCGGTCGCATCCAATGGACCGACGGAATGCTCTACCCCCTGCTACATCGCCTCGAGCGCGCGGGCTGCGTGGTTGCGAGCTGGCATATCGCCGAGAACGGCCGTCGGCGCAAGCACTACACACTCACCGATGCCGGCACCGAGATGCTCGTCGAACGCGCCGCACAGTGGTCGGTCGTCGCCGCGGCCCTCGAGCAGGTGTGGCAGTCGGCCCTTCCCCCGGCGGCAGAGGGGTTGACGTGATGGACACCGACGCGCAACTCGAATCCCAGATCGCTCGCTGGCGCGGATACGTCTCCGGTCATCGGGTGATCTCGCCGCTCGACGTCGACGAGATGGAAGACCACCTGCGGGACCAGGTCGAGGATCTTACGGCCGCTGGGCTGACGTCGAGCGAAGCATTCCTTGTCGCGGTGGGACGCATGGGCAGCGTGGACGAGATCTCGCGGGAGTTCGCGCGCGAGCACTCGGACCGCCTGTGGAAGCAACTCGTGCTCGTTCCGGCCGGCACCGAGTCCGCATCCGTCCGGCAACCGCGCGAACTGGGCGTGGTGATCGCTCTTGCGGCCTGCGCGGGGGTGGTCGTAAAAGCCGCATTGGAGTGGCTGCCGGAACAGGCACTCGTACGCAATGCGGCGCTGTTCGTGTTGCCGTTCCTCGTCGCGTATTTCGCCTGGAAGCGCGATATGCCGATGCGTGCCACTGCGGCACTGGCGATTCCGTTCCTGCTCACGGCGCCGGCGCTGAACCTTTTCCCGTTCGTCGCCGGCGGCTCCACCGAGATCATCGCGGCGATCCACGCCCCCATTCTGTTGTGGCTCGTCGTGGGAGTCGCGTACGTGGGAGGCGAGTGGCGGTCCCAACGGCGGCGGATGGACTTCGTGAGGTTCACCGGGGAGTGGGTCGTCTACCTGACCTTGCTCGCGCTCGGCGGCGCGGTGCTCTTCGGACTCACCCTCGGGGCCTTCGGCGCGCTGGGCATCGACGTCGAGTGGTTCCTCGAACAGTGGGTCGTGCCCTTCGCGCCCGCCGGGGCGATGATCGCGGCGGCGTGGCTCGTCGAGGCCAAACAGGAGGTGATCGAGAACATCGCTCCCGTCCTTACCCGGGTGTTCACGCCGCTCACCGTCGCGATGCTGCTCGCGCTGTTCGTCGCGTCCGTGACATCGCGCAGCATCCTGGGTGTCGATCGCGAACTGCTCATCCTCATGGATCTGATCCTGGTGCTGGTCCTCGGGTTGTTGTTGTATTCCATCTCCGCCCGCGACCCGCACGCGCCTCCGGACGTGTTCGACACCCTTCAGGTCGTTCTGGTCGCCGCAGCACTGGCCGTCGACGCACTCATGCTCGCCGCGATGCTCACGCGGATCGCCGAGTTCGGATTCACCGCCAACAAGGTGACGGCGCTCGGGCTGAACCTGGTCCTGCTGGTCAACCTTCTCGGGGCCGGGTGGTTCGGCGTCCGCTTCCTGCGCCGCCGTTGCGGCTTCGACGCTGTGGAACGCTGGCAGACGCGCTATCTGCCCGTCTACGGAGCGTGGGCCGCGGTCGCGGTCGTCGCGATCCCGCCGCTGTTCGGGTTCGGGTAACGGCGGCGTCTACCGATCCTCCGGCGTGACGAGGCCGGTACGGAAGGCGATCGCGACGAGACCGGCACGGTCCCGCGCTCCGAGTTTGGTGAGAATGCGGGTCACATGCGTGCGAACCGTTGCCGGACTGATGAACAGCTTCGAGCCGATCCCTTCGTTCGACAGACCCAGGCCTACCTCGGCAAGGATCTCGCGTTCCCGGTTCGTGAGTCCGTCGAGCTGTCCGGTGTCGCGCGCACCCGCCCCGCGTGCGGCGGCCTGCATCACGCGGCGGGTGACAGTGGGCGAGAGCATGGCGTCCCCGCCTGCCACGGTGCGAATCGCGTTGCGGAGATCGCCGGGAGCGGTGTCCTTCACGAGGAAGCCGACGGCACCCGCACGGATCGCGTCGAGCACGTTGTCGTCGGTGTCGAATGTCGTGAGTACCACCACGTGCACCTGGGAGAGCGCCGGGTCGTCGACGATCCGGCGGGTCGCGGCGATCCCGTCGGTCCCGGGCATCCGAATATCCATCAGCACCACATCGGGACGCGTCTCGGTGACCACGCGCACGCCTGCGTCCCCGTCGTGCGCCTCGCCCGCCACCACGATGTCGTCCGTGCGCTCGAGCAGTGCGCGCAGCCCCTCACGCACGAGAGCTTGGTCGTCGACGAGCACCACCCGGATCATGACGGACCTCCCGCGGGAATGCGGGCATCCACGACGAATCCTCCGCCGTCCGGAGTGCCGGTGTCGACTGTCCCGCCCAGCAATGCGACGCGTTCGCGCATGCCGGTCAGGCCCCAGCCGGTGGTGCGGCCGCCCCGCGACCCGCGGCCGTTGTCACTCACGCAGACGCGCAGTACATCGTCGCGGTGGTCCAGTGCGACAACGACTCTCGTCGCATCGGAATGGCGGAGGACGTTACTGAGGGCCTCCTGGACCACCCGGTACGCCGTCGCGTCCACGACGGCGGGGAGCGTTGCCGGAGCGCCGCTGGATTCGATGTGTACCGCCACGCCTGCGTCGGAGACGGTGTCGACAAGTCGAGGGATCTCGGCGAGTCCGGGCGTCGGAGAGTGGTCCCCGCGTGCTGTGGTGCCGGCGGGGGAGCGGAGTGCCTCGACTGTGGCATGCAGTTCGGACACTGCCCGCGAACACGAGTCGCGGACGGCCGCCAACGATCGGCGCGCGAGGGCGGGATCGTCGTCGAGGGACTCGGCGGCCACGTCGGTGTGCAGAGAGATCACGGACACGGTGTGTGCGAGCAGGTCGTGAAGGTCGCGCGCGATCTGCAACCGTTCGCGCTCGACGCGACCGGCGGCCTCGCGTTCGCGCTCGAGGCGGGCCGCGTGTTCCCTGCGGACCATCTCTCGTCGGAGTGCGCGTCTGGACCGCACGCTGTCGCCCAGCGCGATCACCGCCGCCATCAGTCCCACCGACCCCGCCGATTCGAAGCCGAGCAGGTAGGCGAGGTCATCGCCCTGGACCATCCTGACCGCTGTCGAGAGGATCACCAGCGCGCCCGCGACGGCGACTGCCCATCGCAGGTGCCCGGACTCCGCAGCCGAATACAACGCCACCGCGAGCGGAAGGGCCAACCCGATGGGTGGGAAAGACAAGGCGTAGTACGCCACCAGGACAGCGGCCGTGACGAGCAGAACGGTGATCGGTCGCTGCCGGCGGAAGAAGACGGGTGCTGCAAACAACGCGCCGAACAGGAAGGCGGGCGCAGGTGGCCCCTGCTCGTCGCCCCCGAGATCGGCGGAGATCGCGACGCTGATGATCGCGAACAATCCACCGGCGAGGAGCGCATCGGTCGTGCGGTCCCGCCGGACCGTATTTCCGGCTGCTGTGCTGGTCTGCGCGGAGATGGTCGTTGCCTTTCCTCCGGTCGTGCATGTGGATCACCGGTCCGGGCAGGCACTGACGGAGTACCCGGCGATCACGCCCGCACATGTGGCGATCGGCGCTACGTCGGCGAGATTACCGGCGGCCGGCGGGGCCCGGAACCGAATGCGGATGGCAGCAGCGACGCGATCGTGCAGCGCGTTCTGCCGTCATAGATCCGACATAGGCGCACGGCGAGGGGGTCGTCACCCTCGCCGTACGCCTGCGAGCAGGACTACCAGGCGTGTCACCCGGCGACCCGTGCCTCGACCGGCACCGGCGTGGACGTGCGGGCCGTCAGTACCTTGAACAACGCGACGAAGGCGAGGACGGCGGTCACGCCGCTCATGGTCAGACGAACCCAGTGGCCTGTCTCGAACTCGACCGCGGTCTGGCGGAGTACCTCGACGGAGTGGACCGCGGTTCCTTCGTCGAACATGATCGTGTTCCGTGGCCAGAAGTAGAAGGCCGAGAACGCGAATTCCCCGAAGACCAGCGAGATCAGACTCGCCACCGCCCACGGTCGGGGCTTCTTGTCGCGCCGGAGCAGGAACACGGACGCCACCGCGAGAGCTACCGTCAGCGCACCCAGAGGCGGGAAGAAGTCCGCCGGACCGGCTTCCGACATGAACTCGACGGTCAGGTCCAGCGACGCGGGTGGATCGTGAAAAATGTTGGGGTAGAGGATGACTGTTTCGGTGAGGATTGCCCCGAACGCGATGAGCGTGACCCAGCTGTAGGCCACGACCACCGCGGTACGGGGCGAGAAGGTGTTGTGTGTCATGGTGACGACGCTAGTTTTCCGGCGCGTCACCGTCGTCCGTCCTACGACGTAACCGCAGTACGACTTCCGACGTAGGCCGGATTACCGGAGGGCGTCCAGCGCCTCGCCGATCGGGGTGTCGCCGTTGTTGAATTCGATGGTGAGCCCGGCTGTTTCGGGTCGCTCGAGTACCGCAGCGATGACGGCCGCCACATCCGCACGCGACACCTCGCCCGGTCCGGTCGCGCCGTGGCCCGCGATCTCGATGCGGCCCGTGGGCGGATCCAGCGTGAGACGGCTCGGGCCGAGGATCGTCCAGTCCAACTCGCTCGCCCGCAGATGCGTGTCGGCCGCGGCCTTCGCCTCGGCATAGGCGTGGAAACTGTTGTCTTCCGGCACACCGTGATCCGGACGCGATCCGTAGTACGAGACCATCACGTACCGCCGGACGCCCGCCTGCTGCGCGGCCGTCATCGACGCGATCGCGGCATCGCGATCCACGGCGTAGGTGCGGAGCGCGCTGCCCCCGCCTGCGCCGGCGGACCACACCACCGCGTCGTGGCCCTGCAGCAACTCGTTGAACGCCAGCGCATCGAGTTGTTCGACGTCGGCGACCACCGGTGTGCCACCGGCGGAGCGCACGTCGTCGGCGTGGTCGGGATTGCGGATGACCGCGCTGACCTCGTGACCGGCGTCGGAGAGGAGTCGTTCGAGGTGGAGCGCCACCTTGCCGTGTCCGCCGAAAACCGCGATACGTGCCATGTCGATGCTCCTAGCGTTGTGGGGAGTCCTTCCGGGTGAGCATGCCCGCATTCGGGCGTCTCTACGCGTGGGAGTCCTCAGCGCACACGTTCGAGGGCCGTCGCGACGAGGTATTCGGCAATGGCGAGGGACGACGTGGCGCCGGGTGACGGGGCGTTGCGCAGGTGTACGAGGCGTCCCTGTCCGGTGATGACGAAATCGTCTTCGAGGCTGCCGTCGGCGTTCATCGCCTGCGCCCGAACACCGCGCGGTCCGGGAACGAGATCGTCGACGGTCAGTCCGGGCACATACTTCGCGGCTTCGGAGGCGAACCGCCGGGTGCTCACCGCGGTCCGCACTTCGCGGGAGGCCGCCGGGAGGTTCTGCGCGGCGAAACGCCAGAACCCGGGGAAGCCGGCGATGTCGCGCAGGTCCCGCCAGGACCAGCCGCGCCGCGAGTAGAGCTCGCGCGCCGGGGAGAGGAATGCGTTGGGCCCCACCATTATCTGTCCGTCTATCCGCTTGGTCAGATGTACTCCGAGGAATGGATATCGCGGATCGGGTACCGGGTAGATCAGACCCCGGACCTTCCGTGCGGGTCCAGGTTTCAGAAGGTGGTAGTCGCCGAGGAACGGCACGATCCGCGGGTTCGCGTCGTCGCCCGCGGCACGCGCCAGTCTGTCCGACTGGAGCCCCGCGCAGGTCACCACGAGATCGAACGCCGACGAACCGCCCGTGGTGTCGACGACCACCTCGGCGCCGTGTGGGTGGAGGCCGGTGACTGCTGTGCCCGTGCACACCACGCCCCCCGCAGCAACGACATCCTGCGCCAGCGCGTGCGTGACGGCGGTGTAGTCGATGATCGCGGTGCGGGGTGAGTGGAGCGCCGCGACGCCGACGGCGTGCGGTTCGATCGACCGGATCGTGTCGGAGTCGACTCGCCTGAGCCCGGGAACCCCGTTGGCCGTCGCGCGCGCTTCGATCGCGTCGAGCCGGCCGAGTTCGGAAGCGTCGAGCGCGACGACCAACTTGCCGCACTCGTCGTAGGGAAGGTTCTTCTCGGCCACGAAGTCGGCGAGGAGGTCCACGCCGCGCCGGCACAACCGTGCTTTGAGGCTGCCGGGTGTGTAGTACAGGCCGGCGTGCACGACACCGCTGTTGTGGCCGGTCTGGTGGGCGGCGAGTGCGGGTTCCTTCTCGAACAGTGTGACGTGCACGCCGGACCGGCTCAGATGACGTGCGGCCGCGGTGCCGATGATTCCGCCGCCGACCACCGCCGCGCGCAGTGTTCCCATACGCGCCACCTTAAGAGTCGCACCGGCGATAACACTGTGCCGGTGTTACGTAAAAGTGTTACGGTCGACGGTATGGCCTACAAGTACGAAGCCGTCGCAACCGATCTCCAGCACCGGATGACGTGGAACGAATGGGCGGTCGGCGACCAGCTCCCGGGGATCCACGAGCTCGCGGCCCACTACGCGGTGTCGCCGTCCGTCGTGAAGGACGCGCAGGAAGTGCTGCGGAAGGAGGGGTTCATCGAGACGCGGCAGGGAAGGGGCTCCTTCGTCGTCACGATCCCGGAACCGGGGGACATGACGCTCGGCATCCGACGGCACCTCGAGGCGATCCGGGCGGATCTTGCCGAGGCCCGCGACGCGGTGGTGCGCGCCGAACGCCGACTCGCGGAGTTGAGCGAAACAACGGTGTAGGGCGCGTGACAGGCCTGTGGCCCGCAGATCCCGGTGTCTTCCGGATCTGCGGGCCACAGGCGTGATCGTCGCGCGGACGTGTCCCGGCTCAGCGGTTACGGTCCGAGGAGTAACCCCACAGCCAGTCCGTGTACTTGTAGCTCGAGGTGTCGCGGATGCGGAACAGTTCGTTGCGAGCTTCGCGTCCGGCGCCGTCGAGGTGCCACAGGTCGCCCCACATCCGGCCGGTGGTGAGGATGCGGTTGCAGCGCGGCGCCCGCTCGGCGTTGACGTCGTGCAGGATCTTCGGCCAGTTCGCGTTGTCGCCCTTGTAGTCCTCGGACGCGTAGTCGGCGAGGCACTTGGCATCCTCGAGGGCCATCACGGCGCCCGACGCCAGGTACTGCAGCGGCGGATGTGCGGCATCGCCGAGAAGGAGCATGCGGCCGTCGACCCAGTTATCGATCGGGTTGCGGTCGAACATCGGCCACCAGCGGTCGGTCCACAGGTACTGCAGGGCCGAACGGACGCTCTCGTGACAGTGGTCGTAGGCGTGCGCGAGTTCCTCGGGGCTTCCCCACTTCTCCTCGCCGCGCAGGAACGCCGGCGACTGGAAGACGGCGACCTGGTTGAGCATCTCGCCCTGGCGCAACGGGTACTGGATGAAGTGGCAGCGCGGGCCGATGTAGCCCACGACGTCCTCGATGTCCTCTTCGAGCGGCACCTCGTTCATCGGGAAGGTGCCGCGGAATGCCACGTAGCCGGAGCCGACAGGCTTGTCGTCGGAGATCTTGGGACGCAGGCGCGAGTGCAATCCGTCCATCCCGAGGGCGATGTCACCGACGTGCTCGTCACCGTTCTCGAGGATGACGCGGACCTGATCGCCCTCGGTGACGACGTCGGTCACCGTCGAATCGGTACGCAGGTCGGCGCCCGCGCGACGCGCTGCAGCGACGAGCACCGAGTGCAGGTCGGATCGGTGGACCACGAAGTACACGCCGCCGTAGTGCTCCTGGTAATCACGCCCGAGATTGACCTTGGTGAGGATCTCGGAGGTCACGGCGTCACGGAAGACGAGATTCTTGGGCAGCACGCCTTTCGCGATGACCTCGTCGTAGACGCCGAGCGACTGCAGGATGCGCGAGCCGTGCGGGCCGATCTGGAGTCCTGCACCCACCTCACCGAACTCGGCGGCGCGCTCGAAGAGCGTGACGTTCGCACCCTTCAAGGCGAGAGCGAGGGCGTTGGCGACG
Source organism: Rhodococcus sp. NPDC058639 (assembly GCF_042717545.1). NCBI lineage: Bacteria > Bacillati > Actinomycetota > Actinomycetes > Mycobacteriales > Nocardiaceae > Rhodococcus > Rhodococcus sp. NPDC058639. The sequence goes on along the minus strand of NZ_JBHXRF010000003.1, from coordinate 275,342 downwards.
CCACCGATGCCGCCGCCGGCAATCAGTACTCGCGCGTCCTTCAGATCGGACATGACACTCCTTCGGGTGAGGGGGAACTGTGGGATCAGTGAGTGAGGATCGGGCCGCGCGGCGCATCGTGGCGGACGGGGAACTTCTGCCAGATCACCGTGAGCAGCAGCGCCGAGATCAGGGCACTGACGCCGAAGAGGACGAAGTTCGAGTGGGCGCCGAGTCCGGCGGCGAGCAGCCAGCCACCGATCTGCGGGGCGGCGACCGCACCGATGCGGCCGACACCGAGCGCCCAGCCGAGTGCCGTACCGCGCAGGTGGTCGGGGTAGTACGACGCGACGGCGGCGATGATCAGCGCCTGGGTGCCGTGGGTACCGACACCGGCGATCACGAAGATCAGATACACGGCAGCGACCGGCGGGTCGAGCAGCAGGGTCAGCAGCGCGACACCGGCCAGCAGTGCCGCGACGATGCTGGTGGGCACCGAACCCCACCGCACGCCACCCCAGGCGGTGAGGAACGAACCCACCACGGCGCCGAGGTTGAGGGCCAGGGAGAAGGTCAGGGCGTTGCCCAGGTCGGTGCCCTCACCCTGCATGAGCTTGGGAAGCCAGGTGCCCAGGCCGTACCACGCGAGCAGGGTCACCACGGTGACCGCCGCGAACATGATGCTGATGGCGCGGAACCGATCGCCGAGCAGTTCCTTGAACCCGCCTGCCGCGTTGCCGGGATGAGCGTCGGGAGCGTGCTTGGGCAGCAGTTTGATCGCCAGCGGAACGAGGACGAAGAGGGGGACGAGCGCGAACAGGAACATCGGTCGCCAGCCCCAGTTGGGGATCACCGGGATGCCGACGAGAGCGGCGATCGAACCACCGATCGGGACGCCGGACATCATCATCGTCGCGACTGCGGCACGCCACTTGTCGGGCACGAGTTCGGCGGCCAGGGCGTTGGACGTCGGTACCAGTCCGCCGAGGCCGATTCCGGCGATGAGGCGCAGGACACCGAACATGGCCGGGCCGGGGGCAACTGCGCACAACGCCGTGAAGACGGAGAGCACGACAACGCAGCCGATCACCGCCTGTTTGCGTCCGATCGCGTCGGACAACCGCCCCGCGAGAACGGCGCCGATCATCATGCCCAGGAACGCGAGGCTGCCGAGTGTGCCGGCTGTCGAGGAACTGATTCCCCATTCGTCCTGGAGGCTGGGGATCACGTTGCCGTAGACGATGAGGTCGTATCCGTCGAATACGACGAACAGCCAGCAGACGACGACTGCTGCGATGCTGCCGGGAGCCATGGGCAGACGGCGGGCACCGGAGGCGACGGTGGCCCCTGGGGAGGTGTGCATAAATCCAACGTTGATGTGCTCACGCGCTCCGTGCAATAAAGTTCTTCTATGCAGAATGCGCCGAAACCCGGCAAACGCATCACGAAACCGTCGTACTCGCTCGAGTCGGTGGACAACGCGTTGCACCTGTTGCAGTTGCTTCGCGACGTGGGAGCACTGCGAGTGAAGGACGCGGCGGAGGCGCTCGGCACCGCGCCGTCGACCGCGCATCGGCTCCTGGCGATGCTCGTCTACCGGGGCTTCGCCGTGCAGGACGAGAAGCGTCGCTACCACCCCGGTCCCGCGATGGGCGCCGGCCCGGCGAAGCAGGGATGGACGAGAGAGCTTGCCGATATCGCGCGTCCGCACATGGAGGCGCTCGCGATGATGACGGGCGAGACCATCAACCTGGTTCTCCGTATCGGGTCGCAGGCACGTTTCCTGTACACGGCAGAAGCGGCAACGATGCTGCGTGTGGGGGACAGGCAAGGTCAGGTGCTCCCTGCAGAGCTCACCGCGGGCGGGCGCATCCTGCTCGCCGAACTGCCCCGTCGCACGCTCGAACAGCTGTACCTCCGTCCGGCAGGCCCGCCGACCATCAGCCAGGGGCCGACCGCATCCGAGACGGACCGGCGGCTCGCTCCCGGTGAGTTCGAGATCTTCGTCAGCGAACTCGAAGCGGCCCGGCGCGTGGGGTTCGCCGTCAACGTCGAGCAGACCGAACAGGGTGTCGCGGCATTCGGGGTCGCGGTGCGGAACGGCCGTGGGCACGCGATCGCCGCGCTCACCGCAGCGGTACCCGCGACCCGGTACCGGCAGCACCTGCACGGGCAGCTGGTGCAGCAGATGCGGGCGGCGATCCGGGGCCTCGAGGTGGAGGTCGCACACATCGAGGGGTGAGATCTACGTCAAGATTCCACAGGGAAGAATATTGTGTGCTCTGGCGGACGGTGCGGCATAGGTTGTGATCAACGCCCAACGTGTGTGTCGTTTCGCGAGGAGAAATCATGACCGAGCACGACCCGGAACTGCAGAAGCTCTACGACGATTTCGAGGCCGAGCATCTCGATCCGTTGTGGACGCAGCTCGGGGACCTCATGCCGATGGTGCCGACCTCCAAGGCGGTCCCGTTCGTCTGGAAGTGGTCCACGCTGTACCCGCTCGCGCAGCGTGCGGGAGACCTCGTGCCCGTCGGGCGCGGTGGTGAACGCCGCGCGATCGCCCTGGCGAATCCCGGCCTCGGTGGGGTCCCGTACATCACGCCCACCCTGTGGGCGGCGATCCAGTACCTCGGCCCGAAGGAAACCGCACCGGAACACCGCCACTCGCAGAACGCCTTCCGATTCGTCGTCGAGGGCGAAGGCGTGTGGACCGTCGTCAACGGTGACCCCGTCGCGATGCGTCGCGGTGACTTCCTGCTCACGCCCGGCTGGAACTTCCACGGCCACCACAACGAGACCGATCAGCCGATGGCGTGGATCGACGGCCTCGACATTCCGTTCGTTCACTACACCGACACCGGATTCTTCGAGTTCGGTTCGGACGGCGTGACCGACGAGGGAACGCCGGACATCTCTCGCTCCGAGCGTCTGTGGGTCCATCCCGGTCTGCGTCCGCTCGTCGGGCTCGACCGCAAGACCAGCTCGCCCATCGCCTGCTACCGCTGGGAGCACACCGATCGCGCCCTCACCGAGCAGCTTGCGCTCGAGGACGAGGGTTACGCCGCGACGCCGGAGCCCGGCCATGCCGCGATCCGCTACACCAACCCGACCACCGGCGGCGACGTCATGCCGACGATCCGCGCCGAGTTCCACCGTCTTCGCGCCGGCGCGCACACCCGCCCCCGTCGCGACGTGGGCTCGCTCGTCTTCCAGGTGTTCGAAGGCCAGGGTCGGTTCGATCTCGGCGGAACCCCGCACGACGTTGCCAAGGGCGACATGATCGTCGTCCCGTCCTGGGTCGAGTGGTCGCTCGAAACCGATGAGGGCGTCGACCTGTTCGCGTTCTCGGACGCACCCATCGTGGAGCGTCTGCACTTCAACCGCACCATCATCTCCGAAGGAGCCTGACCCACCATGCGACTTGCAACCCTCCGACTCGACGGCGCAACCGCTGCGGTGCGTGTCGACGACGACTCCACCGCCACCGTGATCGACGGTTACGCCGATCTGTCCGAACTGCTCAACAACCCCGACTGGAAGACCGTTGCCGAGCAGGCATCGGGAAAGACTGTCGACCTCGCCGGCGCCGACTACGCACCCGTCGTTCCCAGCCCCGGCAAGATCGTGTGCGTCGGACTCAACTACGCCACCCACATCCAGGAGATGGGTCGTGAACTCCCCGAGTTCCCGACGCTGTTCTCCAAGTTCAAGGAAGCCCTCACCGGCCCGTACGACGACGTGATCGTCCCGGCGTACGCCGGTTCGCAGCTCGACTGGGAAGCCGAACTCGCCGTCATCATCGGCAAGCAGGCGTACCAGGTGTCGGAGACCGACGCCGACGAGTACATCGCGGGCTACTCGGTCATCAACGACTACACGATGCGCGACTACCAGTACCGCACGCTGCAGTGGGACCAGGGCAAGACCTTCGAGAAGACCAGCGGCTTCGGCCCCGTCCTCGACACCGACTACAAGCTCGGCACCAAAATCGAAACCCGCCTCGAGGGTGAGGTCATGCAGTCGTCGAACACCAACGATCTGGTGTTCACCCCGGCCAAGCTCGTGGACTACATCTCGCACATCGTCACGCTGCAGCCGGGCGACGTCATCATCACCGGCACCACCGGTGGTGTTGGCCATGCCCGCAAGCCGGCACGCTACATCCAGGACGGCAACGTCTGCGAGGTCACCATCGAGGGCCTCGGGTCCGTCAAGAACAAGACGATCATCAAGTAGGAGAAGGAAGACCGTGGGATTCAACGATCTCGAACTCTCCGAACGCCTGCTCATCGCACGGCGCGGCACGGCGTACCTGTCGCAGCGGCTCGCGGAACTGACCGACGACGAACTCGCCGGACCCACCCTCCTCGACGGGTGGACCCGCCAGCACCTGACGGCGCATATCGGGTACAACGCGGCCGCACTGTGCCGGTTGATGGATTGGGCTGCCACCGGTGTGGAGACCCCGATGTACGCCTCCACCGAGCAGCGCGCGCAGGAGATCGCCGAGGGCGCCACGCTGAGTCCCGCCGCGCTTCGTAACCTGTTCGCTCACACCGTGGCCCGGCTCGACGAGAAGTGGCGTCACCTGCCGGAGTCCGCGTGGCAGGCGCAGGTCCGCACCGCGCAGGGCCGCTTGGTTCCTGCCGAGGAAACCGTATGGATGCGCACGCGCGAAGTCTGGATCCACGCGGTGGATCTCGACAACGGCGGACGATTCGGTGACTTCCCGAAGGTGGTCCTCGAGTCCCTGCTCGACGACATCGTCGGCATGTGGCGGAAGAAGGACCTGGGCGCAGGTATCGCGATCGAGGTCGACGGCGGCAGCACGGTCGCCGTGACGCCGGACGCGGAACCCACCCACGTGGTGCGCGGTCCGCTTCCCGCAGTTGTGCGGTGGGCTGCCGGACGCGGAGCCGTCGGCGTCGAAGGCGGAGACCTGACGCCCCCGCGCTGGCTCTGACCGCATCCGAGACGAAAGGCCCCTTCCATCCGAGATGGAAGGGGCCTTTGTCGTCGCGTGGCCTAGCGCGGATCCTTCTCGCATCCGACACCGTCGTTGTCGCGGTCGAGTCGCGGCGCGTAGCCGGGATCGTTGCGGTACACAGGCGCGGCGCCGGCGTTCCACGCGTCGGTGCAGTTCTGGAAGCCTCCGCTCGGTGCAGGGCGGGGCGCGGGTGCAGACTGAGGCGGCGCAGACTGAGGCGGCGCGGGAGCAGGAGGAGCGAACGGGTTCGCGGAACCGCTCGGGACAATGTCTGCGACCCCGGTGGGGAGCAGATCGACCAGAGTGAACGCGTGTGCCGTGGCCGGAGCCACCACTGTCAACGCGACACAACTCAGGGCTGCGGCAGTCAGACGCCGAATCTTCATCAGGGCACCTTTCGAGAGATCCTGTCGAGTCCGAAATGTCCGGTCTCGGTACCCGTGTCGGCAGATCGGTGCCGTGCGTTACAGACTCGGTTACCGCATAGCCGGTTGACGAGGCACGAAGGGCCCTTCCGTTGATGAACGGAGGGGCCCTTCGGTGTTCCGTCGATCCATCTTGCCCGGAGGGAGAGCAGGGGACTAGGTGTGCGTACCGTCCTGCTCGGCGTCCTGCGGCCGAGAGTCGTGGCCCGGGTGCTGCTCCCCGTCGTGCTCACGATGGTGGGCACCGGGTCCGCGCTCGGCGCGGGGGCCGTTGCCCTCCTCGGGTCCGGTCTCGCTGTCCGAATGCGGTCCACGCGGTCCGTCGGGGCGTTCTCCACCGTCGCGCGTGCGGTCACTCGGTCCGCGTTCGGCGTCGCGCTGCGCGTCCGGAGCCTTCGCCGAGTCCGGACGCTCGTCGCCCCGCTCCGTGGAGTCGTGGGTCTCGCGGCCGTCCTCTGCTTCCTGTGTGTCGTCCTGGGTCTGTGCCACCACTTCGCCGGGACCTGTGGGCTCGTCGGAGTCCACTGCGGTTGCGATTCCCACCGAACCGGCTGCCACGGCCACTGCCGCAACACCCGCGATGAGCCATCGCTTGTCGATGCGCATTGTTTCCGCACCCCTTTCCTTACTGGTCCTCATTACCGAAGGTAGGAGCGGGACATGAAAAGTTTCTGAGAAAGAATTCAGAAATCGAAGTGTGTTTCGGACCGGATCGGTTGTGCTGCACAGTGTCCTGTATCCGGGTCCGAACGCACGGGGGCCCGCACCGATCGGTGCGGGCCCCCGTGCTCGGCCGAGTTCAGGCGAGCGATTTCGCCATTCCACGCTGCACGGCAGCGATGATCTGCGGGCGCAATTCGGCGGCGGGAACGATCCGGTGCACCGAGCCCATCTTCTGGGCACGCTGGATGTTGTGGATCGCCTCGAACTCCGCAGCGACCTCGCCCAGCTTTTCGGACCGTACCGCGACGCGCAAGGCACCCAGTTCGACACCGAGCCTGGACTTCTCCCCGTCTTCCGCCGCCGCCAGACGCGACTCGATCTCCGTGATGCGGGAATCACTCGCGGTGCGCTTGTTGACGTCCCGGGTGAAGACCACCGCGGCCGCGGGAGCGCCGCCGAGAACGGATGCGAACGAGCCTTCGACGGCAAGGACTTCCATGTTCTCGTTCAGGGCGCCCGAGAACACCACGAATGCTCCGCCGTGGTACCGGGACACCACTACGAACACGATGGGACCGTCGAAATTGACGATGGCCCGGCCGATTTCGGCCCCGTACTCGAGTTGCAGGTTACGCAGCGACTCGGGTGATCCGTCGAAGCCCGACAGATTCGCGAGTACTACGAGGGGCCTGTTTCCGCTTGCTGCGTTGATGGCGCGGGCCGTCTTCTTGGACGACTTCGGGAACAACGTCCCGGACGTCCATTGGTCCGGCCCGTCCGTCGGGAACCAGCCCTTGCGGGGGATGGCGCGCGACTCGATCCCGATCACGCTGACCGGGGTACCGCCCAGGTGCGCATCGAAGACCACCGAGGTGTCGGCGTCGGCCATGTCGGCCCACCGCTCGAGCACGGCGTGGTCCTGGTCCACGACCGAGCGCATCACGGTGCGGATGTCGAACGGCTTCTTGCGATCCGGATTGGTGTCGGACGAGAAGATCTCCCCGACCGTGGTGAAGTCGCTCGACGGGTGGACGTGCGGGTAGAGGCGCACGTCGCGATCGATCGGGTCGGCGGAGTCGGCTCTGCGCGGGAAGCGCTCACCGGGAGCGACATAGGCGTGCGCGTAGTGCGCAAAGAGTGTTTCTACCGCCACGCGAAGATTCGGTGCCCAGTACTGGGCTTGACCGTTCGGACCCATCACGCGGTCGTATCCGCCGATACCGAAGTTGTCCTCCGCAGATACTCCGCCGGAGTAGTCGAGCGACTGCTTGCCGGTGAGCACCATCGCGCTGTCCGGGGTCATGACGAGAATGCCCTTGGTGTGCATGAGCATCGTCGCCTCGGCGTTCCAGTACGGCTGTGCGCCGACGTTGATGCCTGTCACGACGATGTTGATCTCGCCGCCGTTCTGGGTGAACGTGATGATGCGACGCAGGCCCCGCGACACCCAGTCCATGTTCTCGGTGCCGGAGTCCATGGAGATCGTGGCACCCGACGACAACGCGAACCACTCGACCGGCGCACCGAGACTCTCGGCAAGATCGATCGCGGCCACCAGGCGTGAGCACTCGGCTTCGGCGACGGTGCCGAGTGCCTTGGTGGGATCGCCGAACAGAGCGACCCGGGTCATACCCTCGGGATAGCGGGGCGTCGGAGTGTCCACGATCCCGACGATGAGGCCGGCGGTGTTGCGGCCGTACGGGCGGTCGACCGGAACGAACTGTCCCTGCTCGTCGAAGTCGTACTCGACGAATGTGCCGTCGCTGCCGGTCAGCAGCGGAATCAACTCGTAGGGGTACACGGTTCCGCGAGCTCGCGAGCGCTGCACCTTCTGGGTGTACTCGTCGAGCGGCTTGAGCGGTTCTTTGGGAGGTTCGGTGACACGCACGACGACACCGGCGCCGGAACGGTACGAGAAGCGCAACGCGACTTCACGCGCGGGCTGACCCGGGTTCTCGCGCAACCATCCGATGACGGTGATCTCCTCGAGGCCCGCACCCACGGTCAACGGTGCGGCACTCCGGGCGATCCGGCGCAGATCCTTCACGTCGAGGTCGACGACGGGCCAGACGTAGAGGACCACGCGGTTCGTATCGAGGCGTCGTCCACCGCGTGCGGCCTGGGCGCGGCGCATGCCGTCGAGCGAACTCGCGAGGGCACGTTCGAACGCGGGCAGGCTCACGATCCGGCCGCTGTCGTCACGCTGCTGGGTCAGATCTCGTACCTCGGTGAGGGCAATGAAGCGCTCGTCGGACGGATTGTCCCTCGCGACAATGTGATAGAGGTACGTGTCCGGGTTGGAGGGCAGGCGTGTGCCGTCGAAGTTCTTCAGCCGCCACAGATCGAGGCGCTGCCCCGTCAACGGGTGGATGTCGCGGATGTTGCTTTCCTCGGCGTACCCGGATTCGTACTCGCGGAAGGTGAACACGTGCTCTTCGGCGATGTCGGTGTGGCACACCGTCACCGTCACGCGTCGTGCGTGCGCGATCGTCTCGCGGGTGGCCAGGACCGAGGACAGTGCCGCGGCCTGAGCGTCCGCGTCGGCCGGCGCATCCTCCCAGGCGACATACAGGTCGATCACCAGGTTGTCGATACCGGGCAGCGCCGACGCCGATTCCTCGATCGCGTCGAGTACCGACGTGAGGCCGGAATGCGATGTCTCCGCGGAGATCAGGTACAGCCGGGTACCTCGCAGATCGAAGTTGCCGGTGACGAATTGGCGCCCGTCGACGACGCACGACCGCACGTCCTCGAGGGTCCGGATCTTGTACGCGCGTCGCGTGATGACTTCGAGCAGCGGGCCGGGAACGGTGCCGGGGCGTGAAATCTGCTGGGCGAGAAGGTCGATGAGAGGTTCAGGCGTGGTCACGAGGGACTCGATACGCTGCGCGTAGTCGGCCGCCTGCGGGTGTTCGGCGAGGTAGGCGAGCGAACCGCGCACCCCGTCGTACACCTGCTCGCGCGCCTTGCGGATCATCGGTTCCTCGAAGTAGCTGTAGCGCAAGTTGCGTGCGGTGTCGCCGATGACCGGGAAGCGGACCTGCGTCGCGACGATCAACCGGTCGAGGACCTCGTTGAGCTCGTGGGAGACTCCGGCCTCCGTGTCGTCGCGTTCGGTCCAGCGCTCGAGCAGCGCGGTGACGACCGGCACGTGCGTCTCGATACGTTCGAGCGCGAGGAACAACCGGTATACGGCGTCTTCGAGGTCAGGGGTGCGCTCGAGGTCGGTCACGTCGTAATGACGCAACGCGCGCGAGAGGCGAGCACGGAAGCTGTCGGGCAGACCGCCGACTTCGACGTCGAGCGACTGCAGATAGCCGTGGAAGAACTCGCGAGGGCTGTGAACGCGGTCTTCGGTGTTCCGCTCCTCGTCGGTCGGACGGTTGCGCGAAAGGTCGCAGACGTCTGCGAACGTGGTCAGGAGAGCGAGTTCCGCGCGCACGAGGTCACACGACCGCACACCTGCCGAGAGCCGCTCGTACTCGGCGAGAAGCGCCGCGGTTCGTTTGGCCGAGACGTCGTACCCGGTGATGAGTGCTCCGAGCGAATCGAGCCGCGCGAGCGCATCCGCAGCGAGATCGTCGCTGAGGCCCGGACCGGGTGTGGGGAACTCCACGCGCTCGACGGCTTCGGTGACGACTTCTTCGACGATCTGATCGACGCGCAGCAGTGGGGCACCGGCGTCCACCTGGGCGTTGACGACGGCGAGGATCTCGCGGACCTTACCGGCGAACGGTGCCCGGACCGCGGTCTCCATCTTCATGGACTCGAGAACGACGAGCGTCTGTCCGGCTTCGACCTCGTCGCCGACCGCGACGGGGACGGCGACGACGACAGCGGGTGCCGGAGTGCGGACGACACCGGCCTCGTCCTGACTGATCTGGTGGCTGATCCCGTCGACCTCGACGAGGAAATGGGCGGGCCCGGCTATCGAGACGACGTGGTGGCGGCGACCGTCGAGCGTGAGCCGCGATTCGTAGTCTCCGAGACGTTCGAGTTCGACGTCGAATTCGGTCACGCCGGTGTCGAGCCGGTAGCGGTGCGGGCCGACCTGGCCGACCACGAGTTCGTATGCCTGGCCCTGGTAGCTCAGTTCGATCTTGCGGCCGACGGCATGTCCGGCGCGTGGCCGGCCGCCGCGGGCGGACGCGAGGAACGCGGTGCGCTCGCGGGCTTCGTCGGCGTCGTAGACGTCGACGGCGGTCGCGACGAGCGCGATGTCGGCGACTCGCGTCGGTCCGGACTCACTGCCGGCACCGGTGCGGTCGAGCCAGCCGGTGTCGGCGGACGCGTCGACGACCTCCGGGCGGTCGAGCAGGTCGAGCAGGAACGATTTGGTGGTGGTGCCTCCGTCGAGGACGACCGTGGTTTCTCGCAGGGCGGTCCGCAGGCGTGCGAGCGCTTCGCCGCGGTTCCGTCCCCAGGCGATGATCTTGGCGACCATCGAGTCGTACTCGGGAGGGATCACGTCTCCCTGCGCGATGCCCGTGTCCACCCGCAGGCCGGACCCCAGCGGGAATTTGAGCAGTTGCACCGTGCCGGGCGCGGGTGCGAAGCCGTTGGTCGCATCCTCGGCGTTGAGCCGCGCCTCGACCGCGTGGCCGAATTCCGGCGGGCAGTCACCCACGAGGGGCTCTCCGGAGGCGACGAGGATTTGGAGTTTGACGAGGTCGATGCCGGTGGTGACCTCGGTGATGGGGTGTTCGACCTGCAGGCGGGTGTTGACCTCGAGGAACGTGAAGGTCTTCAGGTGGGGCTGGTAGAGGTACTCGACGGTTCCGGCGCCGCAGTATCCGGCGGCGCGGACGAGGTCGGCGGACACCGAGCGCAGGTGGTCGGACTGTTCCGCGGTGAGCAGCGGGGAGGCAGACTCCTCGATGACCTTCTGGTTTTTGCGCTGGATGGAGCAGTCGCGCACGCCGGGAGCCCACACGTTGCCGTGCGTGTCTGCGATGACCTGCACCTCGACGTGGCGCGCGTCGGTGACGAGGCGTTCGATGAAGACGACGGGGTCGCCGAAGGACCGTTCGGCTTCGCCCTGGGTGCGCTCGAGTGCCAGTTCCAGTTCGTCTTCGGCGTAGACCTTGCGGATGCCGCGGCCGCCACCGCCGGAGCGAGCCTTGATGATGAGCGGGTAACCGATGGCCTGGGCATGACGACGCGCGTCGGCGCGGGACTCCACGGGTCCGCCGGACCACGGGGCGACCGGCACCCCGACCTTTTCGGCGAGCAGTTTGGCCTCGACCTTGTCCCCGAGCAGACGCATCGCATCCGCGGACGGGCCGATGAACGTGATGTTCAGCCGCGCGCACAGGTCGGCGAAGACGGGATCCTCTGCCACGAATCCCCAGCCGACCCAGACTGCGTCGGCTTTCGCTTCGCGGAGTGCGCGTTCGAGTTCTGCGTGATCGAGGTAGGGAGTCGCCGCGGTCGTCGAAGGGCGCAGGGTGACGCCTTCGTCGGCCTGACGGACGAACATGGCACGGCGTTCGGCGTCCGTGTGCAGAGCGATCGTCTTGATGCCGTAGCCGTGTTCGGAGTTGAGCTCCCGGACTGCCCGGATGAGACGGACTGCCGCCTCACCCCGGTTGACCACTGCGATCCGCTTGAACATACTCGTTGCCACCGTTCTCCATGGTTGTGCGCGTGAGTGCCGCGCGTCGAAAGCTCCACCCCAATGAGGAAGACAATTTATCCGGTCTTCAGTTCCTACGTCACGGATCGGTAAACGCGAGCGGGAACATCGGTCGGTCGGCTCCTCGTGCTGTGTGGTGGGCATGCGTGTATCGATCGCCGACGTTGTGGGTTCTGTCGAACCGAATTGTCAAGGCGGTGCGAACGCGCCCCTGTCCTCATCCGGTGGCCGTCGCCATCGACGACACACACCCCCGTGCGGATGGAAACGCCCCGTACGGCTAACAGCATGGCCGAAACATGAGGCTTTGTCACGTTTGGCTTCCGGAACCGGTGTGACCAGCGGAAACTAGTCATTGTGCAGGTTTCGAACGTTGCCGTACAGGGCTTTTCGCGGGTGGTTCGCGGGAAAAGGGGTCGGCTCGGGCGGGCCCGTTCGCCCATACCGCGCGGTAACACCGGTGGGTAACTTACAGCGGGGTTTCCTTCCCTCGTCGTACCGCCGGGTAGGCGATTGTGCCGCAACAATTTTGGCAATCCGGGGGTGCATGCGGCCCGACGGGAGATCAACCCCGGCTCTTTCTGTGACATCGATCACGAATTGTGAATACGGCGTTCGCTCAATCGAACTGATGCACCCGCACACGCGCGGTGGGGGCGTCGTCCGACCATTGCGTCGTCCGTTCGTCGGGCAGATCGAAGTCCGCGGTTTTCTGGGACAGTGGAAGGCAGTAAGGCGACGAGGAGGCCCCGATGCCCGGCTCAGACCGACCCGAAGTATCCGACGAGTTCGAGACGCCCGACCGGCGACGGACACGCATCGCGGCACAGGTGCGCCGTTGGTGCGACCGGTGCGCCATCGACGGCAGGCACGGCCCGCTCTCGGACGCGGCGGCACTCGCGCTGGCCGCGGGTCATCTCGACGAATCGGCACGCACGGTACTCGCGAACCGGCGGCGTGCCGGGCGGCGATTCCCCACCGTCGACGGTTTCGGCGCGCTGCGCCTTCTCTCGGACGAGCATGCTCATCTCGTGGCGCGCCTGGGCAAGCAGCGTCCCGGGGCCTCGCGCCTGGTCCTCGAATACCGCGCGAACGAACTCGCCAAGCGCCTGCGTGCCGCGGAGCAGACGATCGTGCATTCGCCGTCGCACTACGCGCAGGGCGTGCGTGCGGTACGCCGGGATCGCCGCGACGGGCTCCACCTGGAACTCGATCAGCGGGAAGCCCTGTTCGCGGCGTTGCGGAAGACTCCGGCGCCGCTGCCGGTCGCGCCCGCCGATCAGGCCCGAGGTGCTGCCCTGTCCGTTGCGGTGGACCGTGTGTCGCGATGGTCGGAGCGCACACCGGCCGCAGACGCCGGCCGTCGCGCGGCCGATCTCCTCGCGCGCCGGATGCCGGAGGACGACGACCGGTTCGTCGACCGGTACGACACCCTGTTGTTCCTGGCGGGCTCTCTCTTCGACCGGATCGAGTCGTCGGCCGCCTGGCGCTCCGAGTACTTCGCGGTACAGCGTGCCCAACTCGATCTGGCCGAGGAAATCACGCAGATTGCCGTCGATACGGTGGCGCTGCGTGGACTGCTCGCGGAATTGGGCGCCGCGATCGGGAGCATCCCGGGTGAACGGGGCGCCGGTGCACGGGCTGCGCTGGACACGCGTGTCGCGGCGCTCGATCCCGTCTGGGATCAGCTTCTCGCCCGGGTGGCGGCGCTCGCCAGGATCGGCGATCTGCTCGGAAATGCGGAAAGCCGGATGGGCATGGTCGACGTCGCGCGCCGCACCGCGAGTCTCGACGAGCGCATCGACGATCTCATCGGGCGGTCGGGCGCGCGCGAGCTCTCGGCCGAGAACACCGACTTCGTGGGAGACCAGTTCGGGTCGGCCGCGGAACTCATCGGTTCGCTGCATACCGCGCTCCGGAGCGACATCGCGGAGCTCACCGGCAAGGATTGACCGTGTCCGTTGTGTCCGGTCACAGGTTTCTCGCGTGCGGCAGGGTCCGGCCACCCAGTCCTCAAAATGTGAGACGCTTCACTGGTGTAAATGTCCGATTCGGTGGTAGCTTCCACGCGTTCATCTGGGGGTCGAATGACGGGGGTGGCGTGGGTGTTTGCACGACGGGTATCGGCAGGAATAGCGGCCGGAATGATGGCGATGGTCGTCGCAGGGTGCGGGGGGGATCCTGCGGTGACGGTGGTGGACGATCCACAACTCGAATCGGCCTTCGGGGCGGTGCTCGCCGACGGTCAGGAACGCACGCTCGGTGATCTCGCGCAGGTTGCGGACCTGCAGGGGGAGGACTGGGACCGGATGTACTACTTCCGTGTTCCTCTTCTCATGAGCGAGGTCAACCGCATCCTCGATACCTCGGGTCTCGTGTGGAAGGACCTCCCGGCGGTGGGTGCCGAAGGAATGATCGTGTTCATGTCGGAAGGTCGCGTGGTGTACGCGGTCGTCGACCGCGCGCCTGCGCTTGCGCTCAGTGGGTTCGCAACTGCCGACTCGGTGGTCCGCGCGGATACCTCGGGCGGGCTGGAGAGAGTCGGTGTCGAGGCGAAGGGCAGATAAGACCGGGCGTCATGTTTGTCCGGATCGCGGTGTACGTTTCTACGGGAAGAGCAGTCGATCTTTCCGAAGAGGTGCACGGTGGCGCGGGTAATCGCGACGATCAACCTGAAAGGTGGCGTCGGCAAGACCACGACGACCGCGGCGTTGGGCGAGTTCATGGCCGCCGAATTCGGGCAGCGGGTACTGCTCGTCGACCTCGATCCTCAGACGAACCTCACCACCATGATGATCGGTGAGGAGCGCTGGAAGGAACTCAACGAACTCGATCGCACCCTCGCGGCGCTGTTCCGGGGTGCGATCGAATCCGATACCGCCTCGTTCGACATCGAAAAGGCACTTCAGCACGACGTCTCGCCGGTCCGGGCCGTGCGCGGGGTGGACCTCCTCGCGTCATCGCTCGATCTCATCGAGATCCAGGAGGGTCTCAGCCACCGGCAGTACGCGGACCCCGGGTCGCACCGGCCGATCGAGATCCTCACGAAGGCGATCGAACCGATCGCCGATCGATACGACTACATACTCCTCGACTGCCCGCCCAACCTGGGCATGCTCACCCTCAACGGTTTGAGGTCGGCCGACGGATATCTGATCCCGACCATTCCCGACATCCTGTCGACTTACGGAATTCCGCAGCTGCAGAAGCGTATTCAGGAGTTCGCGCAGCGCACGGGCCATCCCCTCCGGGAAATCGGCCTGGTCATCACGAAGTACCGCAGCGCGTCCAACCTCCACCGCAGCATCATCGAACAGTTGCAGCGTGACGACCGGATCGCCGATGTCGTACCCGCGTGGGTTCCTGAAGCGAACCAGATCGCCGCCTCCGCGGAGTTCGTGCCGTACGGCACGCTCAAGCGCAAGTACGGCAATACGGGGCAGTTCGACGCGTTGCGGATTCTCACCGAGACGATTCTGATGAACGCGCAGGTGTACCTGTGACGAAACCGGATACCGGCGAGGCTCGTCTGCGCATGCAGATCGGCGAAGCGACTGCCGCACTGCTCAGGCTCGACGAAGCCGCGCCGGGGACGGCGGGACAACTCGTCGCACTCGTCCGGGTCATCGCCGACGAAGCGGCCCGCACGCCCCGCTTCGCGAAGTCGCTGTCGGCTGTGCTGTCGCCTGGAGCGGCACCAGCCGGGGCAGGAGGCGCCTCGAGCGTCCGACATGCGCTTGGTACGGCCGACCCGGAGAACACAGCCCCGGCGCAGAGAGCGCCTGCTCGTCGCGGCAAGCGCGCACCCGGCCCGTTCGACCCGTTCGCCGTGTACCGCGAGGCCGGCGAGCCCGGCTTGCGGACCCAACTCGGCGACCTCGACGTCGAGCGGCTCAAGGACATCATCGCCGAGCACGCGATGGACTACGACAAGCTCGCGATGCGGTGGCGCACGCCCTCGAAACTACGTGATCGCATCGTCGAACGGGTCCAGTCCCTGACCACGAAGGGGGACGTATTTAGGTGATGCTTCACAGAAACTGTCGTTACCAGGCTGAGACCCGTAGGGTTACCAACAGACCCCCCGAGTTGTGCGGCGACGCCGTCACGCCACCTCGCGTCGGTTTTCGTGCACGAGAGAAGGACAGCAGGCATGGGTGATATCGCAGGTCAGGGCATGGCCGCTTTTGTGACGGACGTTCAACAGCGCGGCGGACGCGCAGATCCGCTCGACGACCACCGCACCGTCAAGGTCCGTGGTGCGGACGGGGTCAAACGGGTGGTCCGGGTCCGGACCACTGCGGGCGGACCGTGGCTCGCTCGCCGGCAGGACGGCATCGCCGGCAGTGACGAGACCGGCTCGTCGCACTGGGTCTTCGTCGACCTCGGGCAGAAGCCCCCCGCGTTCTATATCGTCGAGTCGGCCGAGATCGAGGCCGGGATCGAGGAAGAGGTCGCGCTGTGGCTCACCGAGCGTCCGGGCCGGACCGCGACCGGGAGTCATCCCATCCCGCTCAGTGGTGTCGCACACGGTCTCGACCGCTGGGACCTGCTCGGGCTCGACGCCGTCAAGGACACCACTCGCACGTGCGCTCCCACACGGCGGAGCACACGCCGGGCCACAGCCCCCGCCGCACGTCCCGCAGCGCTGCCGGAAGAGATCGACCCGCGCGTCGCGGTGTGCGCCGATGTCGGCGGTTACCGCGTGCAGGGACGCTTCGACGCGACTACGGGCGCGCTCGAGATCACGCGGGGACCGATGGAGGGACGACGTTTCCCCGACCCCACCACCGCCGCCGACGCTGTCGCGGGCTTCCTCAGCGGGGACATCGAGTCGCACGACGGAGACACCTTCTGGCGCCTCGACGGACCGAACGCTCCCGCGCTCGGTGAATACCTCGCGCGTAGTAGCTGAGCGGTCGGCGAGCGGCCCTGCACGACCCGTGCCCGCGTGGCCGGCGGTTTACGACACGACGGCGTAGTCGGTACCCGACCGCACCCACAGCGCGCCGGCTCCGGCGGTTGCTCCCTGTCCCTTCAGTTCGCGTTTGAGGATCTTGTTGGTCGCCGTGACCGGCAGGTCGGCGTCGATCCGGACGTAGCGCGGCCACGCCTTCGGTGACAGATCTGCCTGAGCAGCAAGGAATTCGGAGAATTCGTCCGGAGTCAGTGTGGTGTCGTCGCGGAGTACCATGGCTGCCATCACCTGGTCGCCGACATGTGCGTCGGGAACGCCGTAGACCGCGACCCGGCTCAGTTGCGGAAGCCGCTGGAGGATCCGCTCGATCGGCGCTGCCGCGAGATTCTCACCGTCCACGCGCATCCAGTCCGCGGTTCGGCCGGCGAGATAGATCCAGCCGTCGGCGTCCTTGTATGCCAGATCTCCCGACCAGAACATGCCGTGCCGCATCCGTTCGTCGGTGGAGTCCTGATCGTTGTAGTAGCCGGTGAAGAAGCCGCCCCCTTGCGTGTTGACGAGTTCGCCGATGGCCTTGTCCGAGTTGATCAAGGCACCGTTGTGGTCGAACTCGGCCGACGCGCACTGCGTGACGGTGACAGGGTCGTACACCTCGACGCCGGCGAGTCCTTTTCCGATGGACCCTTCGGGCGTGCCCTCCTCTCGGGTGATGATGACGGCTGTCTCCGTCGAACCGAAGCCGTCCCATACGGTGCACCCGAACCGCCTCGCGAATTCGTCGATGTCGCGGTCGGTTGCTTCGTTGCCGAAGGCCACCCGCAGCGGATTGTCGGCGTCGCCCGGCTGTTCGGTCGTCGCCAGAAGGTATGCGAGAGGCTTGCCGACATAATTCATGTACGTCGCTCCGTAACGACGGATGTCGTCGAGGAAGCCTGACGCGGAGAACGTTGCCGGCGCCATGGCTGCGCCGCTGCACAGCGACACGCACCACCCGGCGAGAATCGCGTTCGAGTGGAACATCGGCATCGACAGGTAGGCGACGTCGTCCGGGGTGATCGAGAAGCGCGAGACCAGGTTGTTGCCCGCGAAGATCACCATGATCTGAGCGAGCAGAACGGGTTTGGGGTCGCCGCTCGTACCGGATGTGAAGATCAGCATGAACGGATCCATCATCTCCACTTCGCGGTACGGCTCGAGCGGAGAAGCACCTTCGACGAGCAACCGCCACTGCGGGCTCGCGACGTCGAGCACCGTGATGTCGCCGAGATCGAGTCCGTCGAGGAGAGGCGCATGCGCCGGATCGGTGAGCACCACCTGGCAATCGGCGCGCCGGATGTCTCCGGCCAGGCCCTCACCACGTCGCGTGGTGTTGATACCGACGAGTGGAAACCCTCCGAGCCCTGCGGCCGCCACGGCGTGCAGCATGTCGGGTGTATTGCCGAGTAGCGTGCCGACATGTACCGGCCGGGTGTGGTCGAGAATCGAGAGCAGTGCCGAGGCCTGTGCCGACGCCTCCGCCAGATGCTCTCGCCAGGTCCAGCGTCCGGTGTCGTGAACGATCGCCGCGGTGTCGTCGTCGAGTAGTGCGCGCAGTGCCTGCTGAACGGTGTCGGCCATGGTGGTCGTCCTCAGTGTGGTGGGAGGGGAGAGACGGGGTGGCCGGAGACCTCCGGGGTGTCCGGCTTCGGAGTCGAAGAATCCACGAGATGCCGTGTCAGGAAGAAGATCTGGTGCGTCACTGCCGACTCGAACCAGTCGTTGCCGGGCCATACGTCGAAGTGGTCGCAGGGATAGTGGCGAACCTCGGCGCGCGCGCGGAATGCCGCCTGGGCAGCGGAGTGGGGTGGCGCACTGCGATCGAAGTCCGCGATCTGCACCAGTACCGGGCACCGGATCGACGCGGCGTGGCGACCGGGACGGTAGGTACCGAGCTCCAGCACGATCGTCGCGTCGACTTCGTTGCGCCACGTCGGGCCCGCGATCGCGAGATAGTCCTCGCGATGCCCGTCGAGATTCAACGCTGCGGTGTCGCCCGGTTCCCCGACCAGCGGAATAAGGTTGGCCCCGCGACCGATTCGCGATCCGACCCTGCTCAGAACACCCGTGGCGGTGGATCGCAGTAGGGCGGTCGTAGGTGTGTGGCGCGCGGCGAGCAGTCCGGCGGCGAGGCCGTCGACCAGTGGTGTGAGTGCCACAACCGCTGCGATACCCGAGTCGTGTGCGGCGATCGTCAGGACATGACCGCCCGACAGCGAGACACCCCACAGCACGACGCGATCCGGGTCCACTCCCTCGAGGCGTCGCGCCGCATCGATCGCGGCACGGTAATCGGCGAGCTGGCCGTCGAGGTCCACGCGCTGACGGTCGTCACCGCCGGACGAGCCGAACCCCCGATAGTCGAACGCCACGACGTGCATCCCCGCATCCGCGAAGCGTTCCGCGAACGGGGCGAGCCCGGAGTCCTTCGTTCCTCCGAGTCCGTGCGCCATGATGACGACCGGCTCTCGTCCGGACGTGTCGAGCCGTCCCGGTTTCGCGGGAAAGTGCCAGGCGTCGACATCGGCGTCGCGTGACCGGAACTGCAAGGAGTGGAATGTCATCGGTCGCCTCCGTGGGCACGGGCAAGTCCGGCCGGCAGTTCGTGTGTGCGGATGTCGTGCTCGTACGCGAAGTAATCGAGTTGCTGGGTGTGCCGTGGACGGTCGAGCATGTGCCCGGTGAATTTCTGCTGGTCCGCGGCGATGATCCGTTCCATCTCGTCGTCCGCGGGCAGCGCGTAGCGGCCGACGGCGTACGCGGCGATCACCCGCGCCTGACATTCGACGAAGGGGAACAGTGTCGGCGTCGCCTGGGCGAAACCGGCGAAGGCGAGGTCGGGGAGTCCCGGCGCGAAGATCCGCTTGTAGAGCGCGATGTGATTGTCCGGCGCACTGAGGAAATCGGGATCGAAGAACGGAAAAGTGATGTTGTATCCGGTTGCGTAGACGGCGATATCGATCTCGGTTGAGCTACCGTCGACGAAATGCACTGTGCGGCCGTCGAATCGCTCGATATCGGGTTTCGGGGTGATGTCGCCCGAACCCAGACGTAGTGGCAACTCCACCGACTGTGTGGGGTGGGCTTCGAAGAATTTGTGGTTGGGCGACGGGAGGCCGTACAACTCCGGCCTGCCGGAGAGCAGGGGTTGCCCCCATTGTGCGAGCTTGCGCTGCCAGGCGAGCGGCACGTAGGGGACCGTCCGGTAGTACTTGTCGGCGGGGCGCCCGGCGATGTACTTGGGGACGATCCACGCACTCGACCGAGTCGAGAGGGTGACCTCCGTCCGGAGCGTCCTCGACGACAGTTCGACGGCGATGTCGGCGGCACTGTTGCCGATGCCGACGACAAGAATGCGTTTGCCCGCGAAATCGAGCGGAGTCTGCGGGTCGATGTAGTGGTGGGAGTGAATCGCCTCCCCGGTGAATTCGCCCGGGAATCGTGGGACTCGTGGGTCCCAGTGATGCCCGTTGGCGACAACGAGGAACTCGAACCGCCGCGTTCCGCCGTCTGCCAGGTCGAGTTCCCAGCCGCCTCCGTGCAGGCGCCGGGCGCGGAGCACCTCGTTGCCGAACTCGATGTTGTCGCGGAGGCCGAAGGCGTCGGTATAGCCGTCGAGGTAGTCCTTGATCTGGGAGTGGTGAGGAAAATCGGGATACGACGTCGGCATCGGATAGTCCTTGAACGACAACTGATGCTTCGACGTGTCGATGTGCAGCGAACGGTAGGCACTACTGCGTCCGTTGGGGTTACCGAAGGCCCAGTTCCCGCCCACGCGATCGGACATCTCGAAGCACGTGTAGGGCACGCCGTAATCGGACAGCATCTTGCTCGTGGTCAGGCCGCTGATTCCCGCGCCGATGACAGCGGTACTCGGTGCCGACATGTTTGACCTTCCCCCAACGTCGGGTGGATCCGGATTGTTCGGTGACGACGGTCACAATGTAGAACACGTTCTCGGGTTGGGCCATGCCTCGTCCGCGCTGCCGGGACGCACCGCCCGACCGGCGTGGATTGCGGTTACGTTCCCGGGTTGGTGGCGCCCGGCACCGCCTCGTGCGGCGATGCCATCGCGGCGAGGTGCGCGAGCAGGTCGGGATAGCGGCGCGTGTGGGCGCCGCCGTTGAGGTCGATCGTCGCGCCGGTCATCCACGTCGCCGCATCGGAGGCGAGGAACGCGACCACCTCGGCGACCTCCTCCGGACGTCCCGCGCGTCCGAGAGGGGTGTTCTCGAGATAGTCCTCGCGGAGACCGGGCACCAGCGCGACCCCTGCCGTGAGCGGGGTGTCGACCAGGCCGGGGGAGACGGCGTTCACTCGTACTCCTCGTGCACCGAGTTCGAGCGCCGCAACCTCGGTGAGCATGAGGACACCCGCCTTCGCCGCGCAGTACGCAGCCATCCCGGGAGCGGGTTGCCGCCCGTTGAGCGACGCGATCGTGGTGATGCTGCCGCCGTCGCGCACCACGCGCCCCGCATGCTTCATCACCAGAAACGCACCGGTCAGGCACACATCGACAGTGGTCCGCCAGTCCTCGAGGGCGAGATCGGTGATCCGCCCCGGCATCGACACTCCGGCACATTCGACGATCGTGTCCGGAGCGCCTTCGCTCGCCACCACGTCGGCGAAGAGGCTTTCTACGCTGCTCTCGTCCGTGACGTCGGCGGTGCTCGCCCGCGCCCCATTGCCCAGTTCGCCGGCCCGCGCGCGGGCGGCGCGCCCGTCGATGTCCGCGATCACCACGGTCGCTCCGCGAGTGTGGAGAAGCCGGGCCGTGGCCCAGCCGATCCCCGACGCTCCGCCGATCACCACTGCTGTTTTGCCGTCCATGGACCGATCCTCCTGAGTCGACATCCGGAACACGCGTACCGAGGAGTCTGGACAGTTGTCCGGTGATTCGGCAAGGTAATCGCCCACAGCGTGAAACGACGACGCTGTGGCCGTGCCGAGTTACGCCGGAGAGAAACGAGTGTTGCCGTGTCCAGAACCCTGTTCGCGACCCGTTTCGACTTCCGTGCGCCCGATGCGACACCGCGCGACCGGCAGGCGCTGTTCGCGCGCGCACTCGAACAGGTCGAGTACGCGGAATCCACCGGGCACGACGTCGTCATGCTCTCCGAACATCACGGTTCGGAGGACGGGTATCTGCCCAGCCCTCTCCCGGTCGCTGCGGCGTTCGCAGCCCGGACCCACACGATCCCCATCACCGTCTCTGCGCTGATCGTCAATCTCTACGACCCCGTGCGGCTCGCCGAGGACATCGCCGTGATCGACCTGCTGTCCGGTGGCCGCGTGTCGTACGTGTTCGCGCTCGGGTATCGCACCGAGGAGTACGCGCTCTACCGGCGACCGTGGACCAGTCGCGGGCAAGACACGGAAACCGCACTCGAACTGGTGCTCGAGGCGCTGCGGACCCAGCGCGTGGACCGCGCCGGGCGGGTCGGCGCCGTGACCCCGGCACCCCTGTCCCGCCCGCACCCCTTCGCCTACTACGGCGGTGGCACGCCGACGGCTGCGCGCCGGGCGGCGAGGCTCGGCCTCAATTTCCAGCCGCAGATCGCCGACGAAGCGCTGCGCGACCTCTACCGCGCGGAATGCGAGAGGCTCGGGCGTCGGCCCGGGCACGTGATGATGCCGCCGCCCGGACCGGCGACGGTGTTCTGCGCCGCCGATCCGGACGAGTTCTGGGCGCGATACGGGCATCATCTGCTCGCCGACGCCCGTGGCTATGCCGCTTGGCAGCAGAGCGGTACAGCGTTGTCGCACGTGTTCGATCGATCCACGACGATCGAAGAACTCCGTGCCGCGGGCACCTATCTCGTGGATACGCCCGACGGCCTGATCCGCCGGTGCAGGGAGGGGATTCTCCCGGTCGTCACCACCCATCCGCTGTGTGCCGGAATGCCGGAGGATCCCTCGTGGGAGAGCATGCGGTTGCTCGGAGAGAAGGTAGTGCCGGCACTGCGTGAGGATCGAAAAGTAATCACCGAGAACCGCTCCGCGGGATAGGTACACGCCTTACGCTGAGACGCATCTGCTTGCCCCGCAGGCTGACGACGCGCGCCGTCGCACGCGCGCTGGTCCGTCTGCATCGTCGAGATCGTCGCCCGGTGCGGCGTGAGGAGGCCCGATGAACGCGGTGATTGCTCCGGTCGAGGCGAAGCGGCCGTATCCCCCTCGACGCAAGCCGAAGGGCGCGGTCATTCGCGACCTGATCACCACGACCGATCCGAAGACGCTCGGGTTGATGTACATCGTCACCTCCTTCGTCTTCTTCCTCATCGGCGGCCTGCTGGCGTTGCTGATGCGCACCGAGCTTGCGCGTCCCGGCTTGCAGTTCCTGTCCAACGAGCAGTACAACCAGCTCTTCACCGTGCACGGCGGAATCATGCTGCTGATGTACGCGACCCCGGTGGTGTTCGGGTTCGCGAACTACATCCTCCCGCTGCAGATCGGCGCCCCCGACGTCGCCTTTCCCCGGCTGAACGCGTTCAGTTACTGGCTCTTCCTGTTCGGCTCGCTCACGGTCGTCTACAGCCTGGTCACCCCCCGGGGTGCCGCCGATTTCGGGTGGACGTCGTACATGCCGCTGGCCTCGGAGGAACACACTCCCGGTGTGGGCGCGAACCTCTGGTTCCTCGGCCTGGTCATCACGGGTCTCGGCACCATCCTCGGCGCTGTCAACATGATCACCACGGTGGTCTGCATGCGCGCTCCGGGTATGACGATGTTCCGCATGCCCATCTTCACCTGGAACATCTTCATCACGATGATCCTGATCCTGCTGGTGTTCCCGCTGCTCGCGGCAGCGTTCATGGGCGCGATTGTCGATAGGGTGCTCGGAGGTCACATCTACGATCCCGCGACCGGTGGCGCGATGCTCTGGCAACACTTGTTCTGGTTCTTCGGCCACCCGGAGGTGTACGTCATCGCGCTGCCGTTCTTCGGCATCGTCTCGGAGATCTTCCCGGTCTTCAGCCGCAAGCCGATCTTCGGCTACAGCGGTCTGGTCTACGCGACGATCGCCATCGCCGCGCTGTCGATCGCGGTGTGGGCGCACCACATGTACGCCACCGGCGCGGTGCTGCTGCCGTTCTTCGCCTTCATGACGTTCCTGATCGCAGTCCCGACGGGCGTGAAGTTCTTCAACTGGATCGGCACGATCTGGAAAGGGCAGATCACCTTCGAGACACCCATGCTGTTTGCCGTCGGCTTCATCATCACGTTCCTGTTCGGCGGCCTGTCCGGCATCATCCTGGCAAGCCCGCCGCTCGACTTCCACCTGCACGACTCGTACTTCGTCGTGGCGCACTTCCACTACGTGCTCTTCGGCACCATCGTGTTCGCGACGTACGCCGGCATCTACTTCTGGTTCCCGAAGATGACCGGGCGCATGCTCGACGAACGCCTCGGCAAGTGGCACTTCTGGCTGACCTTCATCGGCTTCCACACCACCTTCCTGGTGCAGCACTGGCTCGGTAACGAGGGCATGCCGCGCCGCTACGCGGACTACCTGCCGTCGGACGGGTTCACCACGCTCAACACGATCTCGACCGTCGGGGCCTTCATCGTGGGTGCCTCCACGCTGCCGTTTGTGTGGAACGTGTTCAAGAGCTACCGCTACGGCCAGGTCGTCACGGTCGACGACCCGTGGGGCTTCGGTAACTCGCTCGAGTGGGCAACCAGTTGTCCGCCGCCGCGGCACAACTTCACCGAACTGCCGCGCATCCGGTCGGAGCGTCCCGCGTTCGAACTGCACTACCCGCACATGTCCGAGAAGATGCGCACCGAGGCGCACGTCGGACCGGGAAGCAACAAGCGCGAGGTCAATGTGCTCGAGGGGGCCGATCGTTCCCCGTCGGATAGCACCGACGAAAGCCGGTGACCCGACCTCCCGTGCCTCAGGGGCCGGGAGACGGGTCGGGGACCCCGATCACGAGAGCGCGTGCGCGGCGCTTCACAGTGGCGGTGTCGTTGACGCCGAGAACGTCGAGTGACGCTGTCGCGAGCATTTCGGGAAGCTTCGCGTCGACTCGTTCGTCGTCGGCGCGGATCGCGATGGCCGACTCGACGAGCCGGAACGGTAGGCCCGCCCGGGGATCGTTCTCCCCGACGATCTCGGTCGCCAGATCTCGATAACGAACCGCCAACTGCTCCCGCTCCGCCCGGAAATGCCCGAACCGCTCGGTGCGCACCTCGGGCAGCAGATACAGCGCACCGAGATTCCATCTGCCCGCGCACAACTGGGCGGTGTCGAACCATGCCAGTGCGCACAATCGCACCGCCGCGGGATGGTTGCCGTCCAGACTCGCGTCGAATTCGATCGTGGGTTCGACGGTGTCCTCCAGCAGAGCGACGAGGATGTCGTTCTTCGTCGCGAAGTGGTTGTAGAGCGACGCCTGCCGGATGCCCACCGCGTCGGCGATGAGCCGGGTCGACGTCGAGGCGAACCCTCGGGTGGTGAAGAGTTCGGCTGCGGCATCGAGGATTTCGGCACGCGCGGTGGCGCCGGGGCGACGCGGTTCTCGTAGCCGGGGTCGGCCCGGTCCTGCTTGGGTCACCCACTCACCATGGCACAGCCGAGGCGCGTGACGCACGGCCGGAACCCGGCGTGAGAATTCCGAAATCCGGACGAAACATCGGTCACGGAGACGTTACGGCGCGGCAATTCGCCGAATATGCGCGACCGGAAAACTGTCGAGTGACAGTTTCCCCGAGCGCCACGATCGGAGCACCATGACCGAGACCCTCGCGACGGCCACCACCCACGCCGCCCGCGCCCATGCACGGGCACAGTCGGGCATCGTCACCGACGGCATGCCGACCGTTCCGGCGTCCGCGTGGCCGGCGGCTCCCACCGGACGTGCCGCCTCCCTCGTCTGGGCCGAGACCGTGCCCGGTGGCCGCTACACGAGCAAGGTGCTCGCCCGGGGAACCCGCTTGCGGCTCCGCGACATCCACGGTGCGGCCTGCGCGAACCTCCTGTTGTTCCGTGCCGACGCCCCGCACGAGCGGCTCAACGTCGCCGACACCCTGAAAGTGCCGTGGCAGGCGTATCTCGGAACCGGCCATCCGCTGCTGTCGGATCAGGGCCGAGTGCTCGCCACGATCGTCGCCGATACCTCCGGCCGCCACGACGCGCTGTGCGGCACCACCCACCTCGCGGGAAACACCGCGAAATATGGAGCGGGAGCGCTGCACTCGGAGGCCCCCGCCGGACGGGAACTCTTCACTGTCGCCGCCGCAAAACACGATCTCGCCCCGCGTGACCTGCCCCCGTCGCTGTCGTTGTTCCACGGCGTGCGTGTCGAGGACGACGGCACGCTGACGAGCACCGGCTCGGCGGGGCCCGACACCTACGTCGAGTTGATTCTCCACCTGCCGGTGATCGTGCTGCTCGCCAACACCGCGCATCCGCTGGATCCGGCAGAACAGTTCCCGACCAGCACGCTCGAAATCCTCGCGTGGCGTGCACCCGCCGACCTCGACTCGCTCCCCGCTACCGACCCCGAATACCAGCGCGCCGTGCTCAACACCGAAGACGCCTGGGCTGCCGCTGCTTCCGGAATGGAGAACTGACATGACCGCCACGCTCGACTCCACGGACCTCGCCCTCGTTTCCGGCCGCGTCCTGCTCGACGAGGTCGTCGGGGTACGCGGACCCTGGTCCACCGTCGTCGCCGCGGGCGACGTGCTCACCATCGTCGATCTCCACGGCAACCAGGCTGTCGACACCCTTGTCTACGACGCACACGACCACGCCGCCCGCTACAGCGCCGCAGCCACCGTCGCGGGGCAGGGCAACCTGTTCCTGACCACGGGATCGGTACTGCGCGACGCCGACGGCGGACCGCTGATGACGCTCGTCGCCGACGAGGTGGGAATCCACGACACGGTCGGCGGCGCCTGCTCGCAGGAATCGAACACCCTGCGCTACGGGCATCACACCAAGCACCAGCACGCATGCGTCGAGAACTTCCTCATCGAAGGCGCGAAATGGGGCCTCGGCAAGCGTGACCTCGTGTCCAACATCAACTTCTTCATGAACGTGCCCGTCGAGGCCGACGGCACGCTCGGCATCGTCGACGGTCTGTCGGCCCCGGGCAAACGCCTCGCGATCCGGGCCGAACGCGACGTGCTCGTTCTCGTGTCGAACTGCCCCCAGATCAACAACCCCTGCAACGGTTTCGATCCGACTCCGGTGCGGATGATCGTCACCCGGCCGCGGGAGGCGTGAGACGCCCATGACCACCAAGATCACGGTCGAACGACCGGGAATGCTCACCACCGTCCAGGACTACCCGGGCCGCACCGGCTACTGGCAGGTCGGAGTGCCCCCGTCGGGGCCGATGGACGACCTGTCGTTCCGCCTCGGCAACGTCGCGCTCGGGAACCCCGAGGGTGCCCCCGGGCTCGAGACCACCATGGCCGGGCCGGCGCTCCGCTTCACCGAAGCCACCGAGGTCTGCGTGACCGGAGCGCCCGTCACGGTGCGCGTCGACGGCACCCCCGTCCCGCAGTGGCGGCCCGTCATCGTCCCCGAGGGTGGTCTGCTCGACGTCGGGGCGGTGACCGGCCCCGGACTCCGCGCCTACATTCTCGTACGCGGCGGGCTCGACGTACCCGAATTCCTCGGCAGCGCCTCGACATTCACCCTCGGTACTTTCGGCGGACACGAAGGCCGCACCCTCCGCGACGGTGATGTCCTCGTCGTCGGCGACGTCACCGAGGGGCACTGCGCTGCGGTGCCCTCCGAGCACGTGCCCGCGTTGAGCAGTCACTGGGAGATCGCGGTGACCGAAGGACCGCACGGAGCGCCCGAATTCTTCACACGCGACGACATCGACGCGCTCTACGCCACCGAATACGAGGTGCACTTCAATTCCGACCGCACCGGCGTCCGGCTCATCGGTCCCAAGCCGCAGTGGGCACGCGCCGACGGTGGGGAAGCGGGCCTGCACCCGTCCAACATTCACGACAACGCGTACTCGATCGGCGCACTCGACTTCACCGGTGACACTCCGATCCTGCTCGGCCCGGACGGACCGAGCCTCGGTGGCTTCGTGTGCCCCGTCACGGTCGTCGCAGCAGACCGCTGGAAGCTGGGGCAACTCGCCCCGGGCAACACCATCCGTTTCGTGCCCGTGCGGTCGGAGCACGCGGCGTCACGTCGCGACCTCGGCGTTGCACGACGTGCGGGCCTTTCGCTCGTGTCGTCGGCCGGAGGGGACGGCGACGACGGAGTGCTCGCTCGCCGCGACGGCAACACCGCCGTCACCTACCGGCGCAGCGGTGACGACAACGTGCTCGTCGAATACGGCGACATGACATTGGATCTCGCGCTGCGGGCTCGCGTCCACGCGCTGCACCAGCGTCTCGAAGGTGAGCGTCCGTCCGGCCTTCTCGAACTCACCCCGGGCATCCGGTCCCTGCAGGTCAAGGTGGATCCCGACGTGCTGCCCGTCCCGAAGCTCCTGGGTCTGCTCGCCGAAGCCGAAGAAGCCATCGGTGACAGCGACGAACTCGAAGTGCCGAGCCGGCAGGTGCGCCTGCCGCTGTCGTGGGACGACCCCGCGACCCGGGAGGCCATCCAGCGCTACATGCACGGTGTGCGCGCAGACGCGCCGTGGTGCCCGTGGAACATCGAATTCATCCGCCGGATGAATGGTCTCGACACGGTTGCCGACGTGTTCGACACCGTCTTCGCTGCCGACTACATGGTGCTCGGTCTCGGCGACGTCTACCTCGGAGCGCCGGTCGCCACGCCGCTCGATCCGCGGCACCGCCTCGTCACCACCAAGTACAACCCGGCCCGCACGTGGACACCGGAGAACGCGGTGGGTATCGGTGGCGCCTACCTGTGCATCTACGGCATGGAAGGACCCGGCGGGTACCAGTTCGTCGGCCGGACCACCCAGGTGTGGAACCACCGGCACCCGCAACCCGCGGGCGCGTTCGAGAACGGCACCCCGTGGCTGCTCAGGTTCTTCGACCGCATCTCGTGGTACCCGGTCGACCCCGAGGAACTCCTCGACCTGCGGGCCGACCTCGCGGCCGGCAGAGGCGGGGGAGTGGACATCACCGACGGCACGTTCTCGCTCGCGCAGCATCGCGAATTCCTCTCGGAGAACACCGAATCGATCGAGTCCTTCCAGGCGGTCCAGTCTGTTGCCTTCGCGCAGGAACGGGCGCGCTGGGAAGCCGGCGGCGCATGAGTGCCGTCGACACCCTGGCGATCTCGGGCACCCGTTTCGAGCGCACCTTGCTGGCGCGCCCGGGCGCGGCGCCCGACACCACCAGCCGGGTCGTCTGGCTGCAGGGTGCGAGCCTGTACTGCGACCTGCGTCAGCCCGCGGCGGAAGTCCCGGTGCAGGCCCGGTCGCTGGGCGCGACGAGCATCGACGACCTGCTCGTCCTGGCGACCCAGGACGGGTTCGCGGGGCGTCTGCTCTCCCATGGCGGGCATGTGGAATGGACCCGCACAGTGGCGGTCCACCCGGCCGGCCCACATCCGGACGCGGGCAGTCTGGAGCTGCTCGACGCCACGACCGTGGCCGAGCACGGTGTCTTCGAGGACTACCTCGAGCACTGGCGTATCGGTGCCACGTCGTCGAGCATCGACGAGTACCTGCTCGAAGACGTCGAGACCGGTGCTCCCGGAATCCTGGTCCGCGTCGGCGAAGACTTCGCCTTCGCCCGAGGGCGAACCCGCCCGATCGCGGGGGCGCCGCTGCACGAGCAGATCCGGGGCGCCGGCACACTCTCGGCTGCGAGAGAACTGATGAACTGTGAAATATCCTTCGGGAGAATACGACTCGGATCGTGGCGCATCGCCGCCTCCACGCTCCCGTACCGAGTGGGCGCCGCCCTCGACCCCCTGCCGGGAGAGATCCTGTCGACGTCCGACATCGATGTCGACGGCCACCCGGTGGCGCGCCGCTGGCGCCGACTCGATCTTCCCGAAACAGAACGGAAAGGCACAGCGTGACGTTCACCAGCATTCCGACCATCGACGTCACAGGACTCGTCACCGGTGATCCGGCGCGACGCAGCGCCGTCATCGACGAATTGGGTCGTGCCGCACGAGAAGTAGGGTTCGCGCAGATCGTAGGACACGGCATCGACCCCGCGTCGTTCGCGGCGGTGCAGCGTGCCGCCGAGCGGTTCTTCGCGCAACCGTCCGATGTGAAAATGAAGGTGTACATCGGCAATTCGACCAACCACAGGGGGTACGTCCCCGCCGGTGAGGAAGTGTTCGCGGGTGCGACTCCCGACCACAAGGAAGCCTACGACCTGTCGATAGACCTCCCGTCCGATCACCCGGACTACCTGGCCGGTAACCCCCTGCTCGGTCCCAACCAATGGCCCGAACTGGACGACTTCGCCGAACCCGTCTCCACCTATTACGACGAGGTCTTCTCGCTGGGGCGACTGTTGTTGCGCGCCTTCGCCGAAGCGCTCGGAGAACCCGCGGACCTCTTCGACAGACACGTGAGCACCCCGCCCGCCCAGTTGCGGTTGATCCACTATCCGCACGATCCCAGCGCCGCAGACCGTCCCGGCATCGGCGCCCACACGGACTACGAGGTGTTCACGCTGCTCCGGCCCACCGCGCCCGGGCTCGAGGTCGTCAACGCCGACGGGACGTGGATCGAAGTTCCCTACGCCGACGATGCGTTTGTGTTGAATATCGGTGACCTGCTGGAGATCTGGACCAACGGAGAGTTTACGGCGACGTCACATCGGGTGCGTAAGGTATCGCACGAGCGTTATTCGTTCCCGTTGTTCTTCAACGTCGACTACAACACGTGGGTCGAGCCGTTGCCTCAGTTCGTCACCACGGACGGACCGCGATACGACGGTGTGCGGGCAGGCGACCACCTGTTCGCGCAAACCGCGCAGAGCTTCACCTACCTGCAGCGCCGACTCGCCTCGGGCGAGATCACCCTTCCCGACAACGCACGACCCCTCTATTCGCTCGGACGCGAAGCCCAACGCAGCGCTCCTGCCGTCTGACCTCCTCATCTGGAGTTGCCATGATCATCACCGGTGTTGCCGTATGCCTCGTCGTTCTTCTCGGCGCGGGCTTCTATTCCACCCGTAAGGTCCGGGGCGATGCGGGGAACTTCCTCCTTGCAGGACGATCGCTCGGGGCACCGATCCTCGCGGTGCTGCTCATGTCGCAGGTCATCGACTCCAACGCCACGCTCGGGAGCGCGGATCTCGCTGCCGGTTTCGGATTCTGGGCCGGCGCCGCGATGCCGCTGGGCGTCGCGCTGAGCGTGCTGCTCGTCGGGCTGTTCTTCGCGAAGAAGCTGAGGGCGACCGGTGTCGTCACCCTGCCCGAGTATTTCGCGCAGCGTTTCGGGCGCGGCACCGAGATCACCGCGTCCGTCCTGACGGTCGGAAGCTTCGGCATCCTCCTCGCCGGCAACCTCGTCGCGCTCGGATACCTTCTCGAATACTTCGTGGGGCTCAACTACACCGTCGCGGTGCTGGTTCTGATCCCGTTCGTTCTGGCCTACACGATGGCGGGCGGAATGTTCGCGAGTGTCTACACCGGTGTCGTGCAGTTCGCGGTCATGGCGGTCGGCATCGTCTGCCTGTTGGGATGGGTGGCGTTCGGTCCCGGATTCTCGGCTCCGGAGGGGCTCGGCATCGGGGGTCTCGGGCAACTCACCGACCCTGCGCAGGGTGCCGCGATCAACTGGGCGACGCTGATCGCCCTCGGACTCGGCAACATCGTCGCGATCGACCTGATGCAGCGGGTGTTCTCGGCGAAGAGCCCGCACGCCGCGCAGCGGGCCTGCTTCTCGGCGGCTACCGGCATCCTCGTCCTGTGCGTACCGCTCTCGTTCGTCGCGCTTGCGGCAATCTCCATCGTGGGGGACAGCGCCGTGGACGGCCCGATCCTGTATGTGCTGCTCGGCGAGTACGCCCCGAAGTGGCTGTCGATCCTGGTGCTCTCCGGACTCGTGACGGCCTCGCTCACCACCATCAGCGGTGTCCTGCTCTCCACTGCCACGGTGCTGGTACGCAACCTGTTCCGCGTCGGCGGAGAGCACGCCGCGATGTCCTCGGACGTGATGCGGGCCACCCGCCTGTGCATGCTGCCCATGGCGGCGTTCGGTGCGCTGGTCGCGCTGCGCGTTCCGCAGACCGGCATCCTGCTCACCTTGACCTTCGACCTGCTGCTGGCGTCGCTCGTGGTGCCGTTCATCCTCGGGTTGTTCTGGAAGCGGGGTGACGGCCGGGCCGTCGCAGCGGCAGCGATCTGCGGCATCGGCGTGCGCGTCGGGTTCTTCGTACTCACCCCGACGATCTACGGCGTCGACAACACCCTGTTCTACATCCCGAACGATCTCGTCACCGCAGCCGCCGACGGTTGGACAACCTTCCTCGGGGCGATCGTGGCACTCGTCGCCTACGTGACGGTCGCACTGCTCACCCGGCCTGCGACGCAGCCGCAGGCGCCGGTGGTCGTGCCGGTCGTGGCGCCCGAACGGCAGCCCGTCGCGGTGTAGGCCGTCCCGACCGCATGAGGCGGCGCCACCGGAAAAGTTCTCCGGTGGCGCCGCCGCATGTAAGAGGGTGTTTCCTACTTCTCGAAGACGATGTCCTCGACGAGGGTGTGCTGCTCGACGGCGGACGGCGCCTGCATACCCGGTGCCTGATCGTCGGAGTGCGCGGCCTTGAACGAATCGGAACGCAACCAGGCGAGGAAGTCGTCCTTCGAGTCGAACTCCATCGTGGACAGGTAGGGGAGGCCCTCGGCTGCCGGACGGAGGAGCGTCGTGCGGTTGAGACCGGGAACGCCGTCGAGGGTCTCACGCATGCTGTCGACGAAGACCTTCTCGAATGCCTCTGCCGTCTCGGCGGGAACCTCGATGCGGTTGGTGATGACGTACACGGTGGGGCCTTTCTCGGCAATGGTGGTGCTTCTTCGGAAATCATACGCCGCAGGTGGCCGGGGATATTGCGCGGTAAGTGGGGATCGACTCGCGAAACAGCGTGCGCAACTCTCCACTCACCGCGCAACTGCGGCATACCGGGAGCGTGCACGGGCGACGGCGCGTGCGAACCGGCCGGCGACCACCTCGAACCGATCCAACTCTGCCCAGTTCCAGCGGACCACTTCCAGCCCCAGGTCGCGCAATGCGTCTTCACGTCGTTTCTCGGCGAGGAGGTCACGACGGTCGCGGTATTTGATGTTGCCGTCGAACTCGCCGACGATGCCGAGGCCGTCCCAGAAGAAGTCGAGACGGTATCGTCGTCCGTCGCGCACGACCACCTCGCGTTGCAGATCCGGTACGGGTAAACCGGCCTCCCGCATACGGATCCGCGACAGCGATTCACCGACGCTCTCGCTTCTCCCGTCCAGGAACTCCAGAATCGACGCCGCGGCAGTCGTACCGGTGCGGTGTCGTGCCCGCGCAAGTACCCGGGCCAAGTGTGGGCGTGTGTTCGGGTGAAGGCGTAGAGCGGAGTCTCCGATTGCCACTGCCTCGTCGCGCGGCAGCGTGCGGGCGAGATCGACGACCGTCCTGGCGACCGACGTGACCGCGACTCCGCGGATATCCACGAGATCGTCATCGCCCCACGTCGTGCGGTGCGCGTGCAGGTGTGGCGTGACCCGCCCGCTTCGCCCCGGACGCGAGACGTGCACGCGGGCGAGAGGCACCTTCCAAATATCGAGATGATGCAGAACCGCCGCGGACACATGGCTGATCGCTTCACCCGATTCGAGATGCGAACCGACGTGGCGCGCGTGTACGCGATGGCGCCCCGCCTCGTCGAGCGCGTCGTAATCGGTCCGCCGCAGGTAGACACCGCGGGCAAGCAGGACGAGTGTGCCCGCGCGCAGCGAGTTTCGTAAGTCGTTGTCCGATGTGCCAGCCGCGGTGAGCGACTTCCTCGTCAGTGCTTCCGGCTCGCCCATGCAGGGGATCGTGCCCGATCAGGTCACGGGTCCGAGCTTTCGAAGGCGACGTGCCGGCGCCCTTGTGGACAAATGCTATGTCTGCGGACAAGTACGCGCGGATCAGAACAGGCGCGGCGTCGCCTGGGATCCGTCGCGGGCTTCGACGACGCGCGCATGCCACCGATCGACCAGCCACATCTCGACCAATTCCGGTCGCGTGGACATGAGACCAGCCCACGTGTTGAGCAGTTCGACGTACCGGTGATAGCGACGCACAGTGAAGTCTGCGACCGACGGGTCCTCGAGCCATCCCTCGTGGACGAGCGTCGACACGCCGTACTGGTCCAGCATCTGCGCGGGACCGGTGTCCGTGCGCGCCTCCACCGCCCACAGGTAGGTCGCCATCAACGGCACACCCACTCCCGGAGTGTCGGGCCAGCCCGACCAGGTCTGACGAGACGTGTCGGGCAGCCCTTTCGTCTTTGCGCAATAGTCGAGGACACCCTTGATCTTCGCGAGCGGGTGGCGACCTTTCGGGGTACGCACGTCGCGGACGTCGGGGAACCGCCGCACCGCTTTTCGTCGTGGATGTGCGCTGCGCCATGCCGCACACAGGAACAACAGGCCGAGACCCTCATGGTCGGCATCGATAAGGTCGCTACCCAATCGAAGGTCGTTGCGCTGCACGACCGCAGTGCCGGTGGTCACGATGCGGCCGTCGAGGTTTCGCCCACGCAACCTGATCTCGTGTCCCGCGTCGTCGAGATGATCGTTCCACCACTGCAGATCGACGGTCACGCCGTCGTCGAGCACCTGAAGTTCGAAGGGCCGTGCCCGGCACCACTCGGCACACGCCTTCGGAGGCTCGAATCCTTCGTCGTACAGATGCATTCTCGTGAGCCTGCCACGGGCGCTCGACGTTCCATGTCCGACACACACGGCAGCATCATCACAGCTCGGTTTCCATCCCCTGGAGTTGCCGAGCCCAGTCGAATTCGGCCTCGAGAAATGCTTCCCCTCCCGAAGCGAAAGCGTCGCGTAGGTCGGTGAGGGTCGTGATGAATTGGTCGATGCGCTCGCGTGCGGATTCCGGGGTTCCGGCGGCTTTGCGTGCGTAGCCGTCGGCGAGTTGTCGGGCGGACTCACAGTCCCCGAAACCGCGGGTCTCGACAAGCCCGTCGGCGATGCCCTGTGCAGAAGTCAGTTCATCGAGCATCGTGTTGCAGATTGCGACAATCTCGTCGACGACACCAGGGTCAAGGCGGACGAACTCAGCCATGGATGTGATCCTTCCGAGTCAGCTGTGAGGCAGGTCGAGAAGCGGTTCGATCGATGACACGAGCTCACCGAGACCGCTGCACCATTGCTCTCTGGGTACGCCACGTGTGTGATCGGGGAAGTATGTACGGCTGAAGATGACGATGCCGAACTCGGACTCTACCGCGATCGCACAGGAATTTTGGTTGTTGCTGTCGACTTCCAAGAGCGCTCGTCGACCATTGATCGTTGTTTCGGTTGCGATGAGTCGATCTTTGGCGAGTTCCTCTTCGAGAGTTACATTGCCGGACAGAATATTGAGCCCATACCGTCGGAGCACCCCCGGAATGTGGAGTGTGCCCTTGAACCGGCAACCAATGAACGAGTATGTGCCCATTGGGTAGTCCGTCGGTTCCTTGCTCCGCGTGTCGTAACCAGCCTCTAGCAACAGTTCGTCGGGGATATCCAGGCACGGGTCGAACGTGATCTGCGGGCGACCCG
The DNA here is from genome assembly GCF_042717545.1 of Rhodococcus sp. NPDC058639. Taxonomy (NCBI): domain Bacteria; kingdom Bacillati; phylum Actinomycetota; class Actinomycetes; order Mycobacteriales; family Nocardiaceae; genus Rhodococcus; species Rhodococcus sp. NPDC058639. The sequence goes on along the minus strand of NZ_JBHXRF010000003.1, from coordinate 240,017 downwards.
AGTCGTCCACGACCCGGGGCGTCCTCGTCGTCGAGGTCGGGGTGTCGACAGCTTCCGATTCGCTCGGCGTCGCCGCCCCGGATGCGCATCCTGCCACTGTCACCACAACAGCCAGTGATAGGACCGTTCGCACGACACGATTCCACCCACCCACGCGACCCCCCGATCCGCTGATTGCCGCAGACGCTAGCACAGGGAACGCAGAACCGTATTGCCGTGATCTGCGCGCTCAATCGCGACCTGCTCACGCAATAGTGTTGGCAGATAACAATTCACCGCGCAAATTAGAAGGCTTATTCGTTGGCGGAATCGAGCAGACACTGAATCTCATCCTCGCCGACCCCCAAATCGCCGAAGCTGAGAATCCTCCCGATGGGCATCGACGCGGCCATGGTGAGGACCGCAGGGTCGAGGGCCGGAGCCTGCAGGTCTCCCGATGCCGCGAAGGTATTCGAGCACGTCTCGGCGGCAGCCGGGTCGCCAGAACTTCACCGATCGACGACTCCAACGTCAACGGCATGTTCACGGGATCTCCGGCGACTTCCGCAGTCGCCGAGACCCGGATATCGCGGCTCGACGCGCCGGCATCGACGGTGTACACACCGCCCTCCACCACCGTGTAATCGGTTTGGTGAACCAGAAGTTCAGCCCGCTGGTCAAACCCGCCTTCTCGTCGAGGGTTGCTCCGGCGGGGGAGCGATTCGGTGCGTCCTCGGTCATCAGGCTCCTTCGAAGGGGCTTCGAAGCAGCGTATCCCCGTCGATGTGGGTGAGTGTGCGTGTCGGGAATTCGGGTACCACGACAGAACCAGCCGCTCCCAGGAGGATGTCGATGGACACCGTGACCAAATTGCTCGATCGCGCCGGACGAACGTATGCGGAGGACGCGGGCATCACACTGAAAGACACCCCGAAGCCCCTGTTCGAACTCCTTGTCCTCGCGCTGCTGTCGAGTACGCGAATATCGGCGGACATCGCCGTCGCTGCCGCGAAGGAACTCTTCCAGGCAGGATGGCGCACTCCGGAGGCAATGGCGAAAGCGCCACGTGCGGACGTCATTGCTGCGCTAGGACGCGGTCACTACGTTCGGTACGACGAGAGCACCGCCACGCGGTTGCGCGAGATGGGCGAACGAGTCGAGTCCGAGTACCAGGGCGACCTGAGAAAACTGGCACAGCGCGCAGACGGTGACGCTGCGGCCGCGGCCCGTCTGCTGGAGGAATTCGACGGTATCGGACCTGTGGGTGCGGAGATCTTCCTGCGCGAAGTCCAGGACGTGTGGACCTGGCTCCGGCCCTACCTCGACAAACGTGCACAGCAAGGCGCCGAAGCGCTCGGGGTGCCCGCCGAGTCGGAACAGTTGGAAAAGCACGCTCCCGATGGGCGGTTCGCACCGCTTGCCGCGGCGCTCGTACGGGTGTCGCTGGACGACGAACTACTCGACGACGTGCGCGGCTGATCCGTCACGCACCTTCGACTGCCGCCAGGAGCATCTTCGCCGCTACCGCGATCAGCTTCGTCCGGTCGGCACCCGGGGGCCGGAGCAGGGCGATCCGGGAGCACAGACTCGCAGTGGCACCCATGACGATGAAGACCAGATCGTCGAGTGCGTCGTCGTCGAGATCGGGGCGCAGGCGTGTGGGAATGATGCGGGCCAAGGGGCGGAGGGGGGCCTCGATTTCGGCCCAGGCGAAGCCGAACTCGGCCTCGTTCGAGGTGTAGGACACCCGGAGGACCGCGGCGTGCTTCTCGAACGCCGAGGTGAGTCCCTCCACGACCGTGGCCATCGAGTCGAGGGGTGCCTGGTCCATCGCGCGGGCGATTGCCGTCGACAGCGCCGTGGTGATGTTGTGGACGGCCGTCATCCTCAGTTCGTCGATGATGGCGTCCATGTCCGGGAAGTAGCGGTAGACGGTACCGATGCTCACATGGGCGTGTTCGGCGAGAGCGGTCGTGCTCACGCGTGCCCCCGGCCGGCGCGCGAGGAGTTCGTGAGTAGACGTGAGAAGGTGCGTGCGCATCTCTCTGGCACGCCGCTGAGTCGGGGATGTTCGTACCCCTCTACCTGCTGAATTGCCATTCGGTGTAGTGGTCACAAGAAATGAATAGTAAGTGAGGAATTCTCGTGTTTGCATGGAATGTATGAATCGACGCATTCCGCGCGAACTTGTCAACGCAGATCTCGCCGTGCGCCGCTACGGCGACCTCGGCAGCAGGTGGCTGGACGGGATGTGGCAGGCCGACCCACTGGCCGACGCGGTCGTCGCCGACGACTTCGATTCCTCCTCGGCCACAGCCGAAGTACGCAGGGCGTTAGCAGACGGGATCGACGCTGTCCCGAACGCTCCCGAGTCGCTTCGAGCGCTGTTCGCACGCCTCGACGACGAACCCGACTGGCTCGACCACGACCGCCTGGACAACGCTGCCGATGCCCTCATCCGTCACACCCCCGTGATGGGCATGGTGCTCGGCGCGGCGTCCCTCCTTCGTGGTGCCGCCAGCGAGATCGCCGGGAAGCCTCTCGCGCTGACCGGTCGGTACGTGAGCCAGCCCGCGGTGCGCTCCGTCGAGGTGGGGGAGTGGCTGCGGCACGTGATCGCGCGTGACGGAATGCGCCGCAACGGAGAAGGTTTCGCGTTCACTGTCCGGGTGCGGCTCATCCACGCACATGTGCGCCGGGGCATCGTCGCGAGCGGACTCTGGGACGAGGACGCATGGGGTGTGCCGATCCCTCAGTCCTACATGGCGTTCACCATCGCCGAATTCGGGCATATCTGCGTCGAAGCGATGCAGACGCTCGGCGTGCGCTTCACCCAGACGGAACTCGACGACATCTACCACCTGTGGCGTTACGTCGGGCATGTGATCGGCATGAGCGACGAACTCAACCTGTGTAAAGAAGCCGATCACGTGCTCGTCGAGGAGTTGTACCGATTGACCTCTCCGGGACCGAGCCAGGACGACCGGGATTTCGTGGCCGCGCTCACCGACGATTATCTCGTCCCTGAACTTGCGAATCTTCTGCCCGGAAACGACCGTGTGCGAACATCTCTCGCTCTCACGCTGATGCACAGTCTGCAGCGTGTCTTCGTAGGTGATGCGGATGCTGATGCGCTGGGTATCCCGGACAGCCCACTCAAGCACGTGGTGCGTCGGGCCGGCCCCGCGCTCGCCCTCGTCAACCGGATCCAGGAGCGGCGCTACCCGGACAGGGTTCGGACCACAGCGCGGGCGTACAAGGTTCGGGACGCAGCGATGGATCGTATGCGCGTGGACTACGGCGTCGACCACGACCTGGTGGACGCCGCTCCTCATTGACCACCTGTAGGGGAGGAAATGCGCGCCGGACGGAGATTTGCGCGGTGAACATCGTGAGCGGATCTCCGTTCGGCTCGCGAATCCAGGATCTACATGTCCCTGTCCACGGTGTCGAGTGCGCGTGCCCAGTCGAATTGCGTGTCGAGGAAGTCCTCACCTCCAGCCGCGAACGCGTCGCGCAGTTGGGTCAGAGTTTCGATGAATTGCTCGATCCGTTCGTAGGCGGATTCGGGTGTGCCGGCGCCTTTACGGCTGTAACCGGCGGCGAGTTGCCGGGCGGATTCGAGGTCGCCGAAGCCATTCGCGGAGACGAGGTTTTTTGCTCTGATCCTCGAGCTTTCGAACTCGGCGAGCATCGTGTCGCAAATGGCGACGATCTCAGCAATGACGGGTGGGTCGAGTCTGATGAATTCTGACATGGCTCCCTTTGGGATGGGCGGATCAACTACCGATGAATGGTTCAGCCGCTCGCACGAGAGGTTCCATATCTGCGCACCACTCATTCTGTGGAACCGGGCCGGCATGATCCTTGTTGTAGAGCCTGCTGAATATGACGACTCCGAACATGCTCTGTAGGACGTATGTACATGCGTCCTTGATGCTCGGGTCGAGTTCCAGGAGCGCGGTTCGGCCGTTTACCGTGGTGGCGGTAGCCACGTGTCCGTTCTTCGCGATCTCTTCGTCGAGGGATACGTTGCCTGCGAGAACACTGAGGCTGTATCCCCGTCTTACGCCGGGAATCGGGTCGGACTTCCGGTATGTGCAACCCAAGAACGTGTACGACCCCATCGGCATATCCGAGAACTCTTTGTGGTCCGCGTCGTATCCCGCTTCCCGCATCACTCCGTCGGGGAGGTCGAGGCAGGGATCGAAGGTGACGGGAGGACGTCCGGAGTCGTCGACGACGCGCGGCGTGCGCATATCCGACGTCTCGACAACTGTGTCGGGTCGGGCAAGTTCGTCGGGGGGTGGTGGAGACCCGCATCCTGTCGTGACAGCCATTGCGGCCACTAGAGAACACGTCACCAAGCCCCGCCTGCTCATGAGCCCCCCGGATCCGCAGTTGGCGCCAGACGCTAGCACACCCGGATCGGCGGAGCAGGCGGTGAAGCACGCATCGGCGCCGTTCGTGAAACGGACTTCGGGCGGAGTCCGCGCCCTCAGCCCGTTCCCGCAGAGAGGGCATCGAAGACGCGCTGAACGAATGCCTGGTCCTCAATTCCCAGGATGTCCGCCCAGAAATACGCTGCGTCGGTGGCGTAATCATGGCCGTGGCCGCTGGGTACGTCAGCGGCGAACACCATGTCCAGGGTCACCTGCCAGAACGTCACGAAAGGGATCCACGACATGCTCTTGTCGACATCGGCGCCGCGCTCTTCCCGGAGCCAATCGGGACGATTCAGGATCAGGTCGGTGGACCACCACACGATCGGGTCGCTCGGGTGCTGCCAGTACACGATGCGAGGGAACTCCCATTGGCGCAGCCCGGCGAGATCGGTCAGATCGGCGGGTGTCGCCGCAAAACGCACATTCTGACCGCCGTAGATGACGGGGAGGATTTCGCGGCTGCCCGGGTCGCGCGATTCGGTGATCCTGCGCCACTGCTCGGTGAAATTGGGGGTGCCCACCCACAGGGCGCCGTCGGTGCGGGTGATCATGTCCTGTGCCCCGGAGAACGCCGACTGGCCGCCGTACGATCCGAGAGATTCACCGAAGACCAGAAGCTTCGGCCGTGTGTTCGGGTCCAGGTCGCTCCAGCGGTCGTACACGGCCTCGAACAGTGCGCGACCGGCGTTGCGCGGCGAAACCCGGTCGGCGAGGAACGCCAGCGGGCTCGCCAGGAAGGAGTACTGCATTGCGGCGATCGCCGAGTTTCCGTCCGCGAGGTATTCGAGGCTCGACGCGACGTCTTCGTTGACCCATCCGCGTCCCGTCGTGGTGGCGACGGCCAGATATTCCCGATCGAACGCATTCGTGCGGTCGAGTTCCGCCACCACACGCGAAGCCAGTGTTTCCATCTCTTCGAGTTCGGACTGCCCTCCGGCGTTCTCGATCGAGCGGTAACCCGCGTAAACCCGGATCGGCATCATGGCCGGCGTACCCGTGACCGCACCGATCTGCTCCGGTGTCGGTCCGCCGGCGACGAACGTCCGTCCTTCGCGTCCGAGCGAGTCCCACGGTTGGTCCGACGCGTCGGATCCGGAACGGTCGGGGGACTGCGGTTGCACGACGCCCGCTGCGGTCCCCTCGTCCACCACCTTCGCCGATCCGTCGGCGATACGCGTGATCCCGGCCGCGAGCAGGCCCTGGAGCGCCAGCAACACGACGGCTCCCACCACCACGACACTCACTGCCCGCGCGACCGGCGCCGGCAGAATCCGCACGACCTGCCGAGCGACGAATTGCGCGATACGACGCAGACCTCGAGCTATGAACAGGAGGATCAGCGCGAGGAGCAGGGCTACGGCCAGCACACCGGGATAGTCCCAGTTGCTCCCGCTCTCGATGCCCACAAGTTCGCGGCTGATGTTCTGCCACCGCGACCCGAGCGCGAGGAACGTCGGCACCACCACGATCGCCACCACTGCGAGCATTATCCAGAGAACCCTTGCGGCTTTCGGTGGCAATCGGACGTCGAATCCGCATTTGCGTATCCCCCATGCCACCAGGACGCCGATCCCGTAGCCCGTCACGATGCTGATTCCGGTGGCGACTCCCTGCAGATACCACGCACGCGGAAGCAGCGAGGGCGTAAGCGACCAGCAGTAGAACAGCAACGCGACCACAAGCCCGAGGAAGCTGAACCGACTGAGCCACTTCACGATTCCATGCCGCATTCGTCCGGGGAGGGAGGCGCGTTCACGAGGGGCAGGGGCCGGAGCGGTGTCGGTCGTCGTGATCACGGGCGGTCGCTTTCGTCGTAAGGACGTCCTGCCGGCGGGCTGCAAAAGCTCGTCCATTCCGTTTCGACTTTGCGCCGGAGCCACGTCGAGGAGACGGAATTCGATGCCGTTCGACGAAAACTAGCAGAATGCGGGGGTAATTCTCGGGAGAAGAGCCGACGCAATACCAATCGACAGCCCCGCTTTTTCCGGAGCCGCATCCGGTCACGGTTCGGAGTGGACCGCGCCGCGCAGCACTCGTGGGGTCGCTCGGCGCGGACCGGGCCGGTTACGACGGGTACGTGCCGGTGATGAGGAGTGGTCTCGTCCGCGCCGGGGCCGTTGCGTCTCGATGCGGACGGAAGCGGCATATCGGTTGCTCCGGACGGGATTCGGCGTGCTCGGCATGCGTGCGGTCGTGGCGTCCGAAAGCCCGGATATGCCCCGGAGACGTCCCGGCCGGTGTCATTCTGGAGGGTGAATCACCATCGATCGGCGGGAGGCCGAGGATGAAAGCACTGGTATTTCATGGTCCGGGACAACGCGCGTGGGAAGACGTCCCCGACCCCACGATCACGGAACCGACCGACGCGATCGTGCGCGTCGACGCGGTGACGATCTGCGGCACCGATCTGCACATACTCGGCGGAGACGTTCCGGCGGTGACGGACGGACGAATCCTCGGTCACGAAGCAGTGGGCACTGTCGTCGAAGTCGGCTCGGGTGTTCGCAATCTCATGGCCGGTGACCGCGTATTGGTCTCGTGCGTGTCCGCCTGCGGCCGATGCCGATACTGCCGCGAGGCGCGGTACGGCCAATGTCTCAACGGAGGCGGCTGGATTCTCGGACATCTGATCGACGGAACCCAGGCCGAACTGGTGCGAGTTCCTTTCGCAGACAACTCGACCTACAAAATCCCCGAAGGGGTCAGTGACGAGCAGATGCTCATGCTCGCCGACATCCTGCCCACGTCGTACGAGGTGGGAGTACTCAACGGGTGTGTGCGGCCGGCCGACGTGGTGGTCATCATCGGCGCCGGGCCGATCGGTCTCGCCGCAATCCTCGGCACCAAGTTGTTCAGTCCGAGCCACATCGTGGCCGTCGACCTCGCCGACAGTCGCCTGGAAGCCGCGAAGTCCTTCGGAGCGGACATCGCTCTGAACGGCGGCCGCGACGACGTCGCGGCGGTCGTGCGGGACCTCACCGGTGGGCTCGGAGCCGACGTCACGATGGAAGCGGTGGGTGTGCCCCAGACGTTCGAGCAGGCGGTGGCGCTTGTCCGACCCGGTGGACACGTCGCGAACCTGGGCGTCCACGGCTCGCCCGCGACACTGCATCTCGAAGACATCTGGATCAAGGATCTGACCATCACGACGGGCCTCGTCGACACGTATTCCACCCCGACGCTCATCGGGCTCGTGGAGAGTGGACGGCTCGACACGTCGCCGATGATCACCCATCGGTTCAACCTCGACGACTTCGAAGAGGCATATGACGTATTCGGCCGGGCAGGGGAGACAGGGGCACTGAAAGTGCTGCTCACGGCACATTCTTCGACCTGACCGGCGGTTGGTGGAACCACACATATCGACAGGATGAGCGGCGGCGTTACAGCGCCGGCAGAAGTGTGGGGGCGAGTTTTCAGGCGTCGAATCCTCCGGTAAGAATGTCCGATCGGACCGAGTTTCAGCTCGGCCGGGAGGACATCCGGAGGGGTAGACGTGATCGATCTTCGTGCGCCGGCGAGTGGAACCGTCACGCTGCCCCGAGGCCATCGCTGGGTGGTGGTCGATGTCGAGACCTCCGGTGTGCGTGCGAACGCTCACCGCGTGCTCAGCGTCGCCGCGCTCGCATTGCGTGAGGACGGTTCGGTCGAGCGGGAGTTCTCGTCGCTCGTCGATCCCGGTTGCGACCCCGGCCCGGTGCACATCCACAACCTCACCCGCGAGCGGCTGGCGGGAGCGCCGCGCTTCGAAGACATCGCGTCGGAGCTGGCGGACATTCTCGACGGTAGGACAGTCGTCGCCCACAACGCGTCGTTCGACTACGGCTTTCTCGACGCCGAGTTCCGGCGGGCCGGAAAGGCACTTCCGGTGCAGCAACGGCTGTGCACGCTCGCGCTGTCGCGCCGCCTCGACCTCGACCTTCCGAACTACCGGCTCTCGACGCTCGCCGAGCACTGGCAGATCCAGCAGCTCCAGGCGCACGATGCGTACGACGACGCGCGCGTGCTGACCGAAATCTTCCTGCGCAGCGCCGGAATGGCTGAGACACTGCAACTTCCGCTTCCGGTTGTGAACTGCCGGAGCAGCAAGTCGGTGTACCCGGCATCGGTGACCCGGGTGCCCTGCCAGTGGAAGAACCCGGGCAAGCTCACGGACGCCGGTCTCGTGCAGGGTATGAAGGTCGTGATCAGCGGGTCGACCGCCACGCCGCGGACGGCACTCGCCGAGCGCCTCACCGAAGCAGGGCTCGACGTCCTCAACCAGGTGAGCCGGCAGACCAGTGTGCTGGTGTGCAACGACCCCGTCGTGCAGACCGCCAAGGTACGCAAGGCGATGGCCGAAGGCATTCCCGTCATCAGCGAGCGACACCTCGACGACCTTCTCACCCGGGTCGCTCCCGGCGAGCCCAACGTCGCCACCGTCATCGATGTCGTGCCGCAGGCACAGATCGCGGTGGAGACTCCGCAGGTCGTCACCGTCCCCGCCCCCGACGACACGGCGCCGGCACAGGGCTGGGCGCTGCAGGGCCACAAGCCCAAGTTGTGGTCGGGCCGAAAAGTGCTGTTGCTGGGCGGAACCCATCTCGAAGCGGTGATGATGCGGTCACGCATCGCGCAACTCGGTGCCAGGCCCGCCCTCAACTTCACGGCCGCGGTCACCGACGCGCTGGTCCTCGGCGGCGGCGAAAGCGACAAGCGGATGTCCCGGGTGCTGCAACGCGCGCTGCCCGTCCTCACCCCCGACGACGTCAACGCCGCGGTGGAGAAGGGTGTGATCCCACCGCACATGCGGACCGAATCCCGGATTTCCGCGCCGGTGCTGTCGCTAGGAGAGGTGACCGACCTGCCCGCGAAGATCACGTCCTGGTCGGTGAACATCGCGTGGAAAGCCGAAGCTGTCGACGACGAGTTCGACATCGACATCGTCGCGTTCCTGCTCGGCTCCGACGAAAAGGTCGACACCGATGACGATTTCGTCTTCTACAACAACCCGGTGTTCGACGACGGGGCGGTGGAACTGACCATCGACGGCAGCAGCGAGCAGTGCGTCCGCGTCGATCTAGCGTCGCTGCCCGCCGAGTGCGAGCGCATCGCCATCGCGGCGGCCATCGACGGCGACCGTACCTTCGGTGACCTCGGCGCGGTCTCCGTCAGCGTCGACAGCGACGAAGGCACCGCGGCGACCTTCGTCCTCGACGCCGGGACCACCGAACGCACGATGGTGCTCACCGAAATCTACCGCCGGGCGGGCAAGTGGCGTCTGCGGGCGGTGGGGCAGGGCTACGACGACGACCTTGCGGCCCTTGCTGTGCGCTACGGGGTCGACGTCGATGCCTGAACGTTCACGAGGACTGCCTTCGCGAGACCCGCGATGAGCATTCGCATTCCCCAGGAGCCGAGGTTCGCGCATGTCACCGAAGAAGTGGTGTGGCGTGCACTGATCGACCAGCTCGGCCCGAACGACCTCGTGGTCGCGAACCAGCGTGTCACCGACCACGACAAGGACCACGAGATCGATTTCGTCGTGGCGCTGGAGGGCTACGGTGTGATCTGCCTCGAGGTCAAGGGCGGCGAGATCTGGCACGAGAACGACACCTGGTACCAGCGTCGCCCCGATGGGCCGGCCCCTATCGATCCGGTGGGTCAGGTACGAGGGGCGATGTACGCGTTGCGTCGCTACGTGGAGAACGATCCGAGGCGAACCAGCGCATCCGGCCGCGCACGCTGGGACCACGTCGTCGTGTTCCCCAACAGTTCCGTGTCTGCCGATTTCGGGCGCCCGGAATGTCCGCGCTGGAAGGTCGTCGATCGCGAGGATCTGAAGGGCATCGTTTCCAAACTGAGGCGGGTGCTCTTCGAACAACATGTTGCGCGGACCGGTATCGACGCCGAGTCGATTCTCGACCTGGCAGAGGTGCTGTCGGGACGAGGGCTCCCGCAACGTGACGTCGTCGCCCGCGCGCTCGAGAACGAGGACGCCGGTAACCTGCTCACCGAGCAGCAAGCCGCGATACTCGACGCGGTGCGCCTTCTTCCACGCGTAGAGATTCGCGGGGGAGCAGGAAGCGGAAAGACGTTTCTGGCCATCGAGAAAGCGAGCAGGCTCACCAAGGAGGGCAAGCGCGTCGCGCTGATCTGCTATTCGCACGGGCTTGCGTCCTACCTCGAACGGGTCACGAGAGCACTGCCCCGCAAACAGCGCCCCGCGTATGTCGGTGAATTCCACGAACTGGGGACCCGCTGGGGTGCACCCGAAGGCCCTCCGGAGAGTCTGCGTACCGAGGAGACCGTGAACTTCTGGGAGCACGTACTCCCGGCCCGCATGGCCGAACTCGCCGCCGAACTTCCGTACGGTCACCGTTTCGACGCCGTCGTCGTCGACGAAGCCCAGGACTTCGCCGACGACTGGTGGCGGCCGGTACTCGCGATGTTGAAAGACGAGGACGCCGGCGAACTGTACGTGTTCAGCGACGAAGGCCAACGCGTATTCGATCGCGAAGGTGTTCCCCCGGTCTCCCTGGTTCCGCTGGTGCTCGACCGGAACATGCGCAACACCAAGCAGATCGCCGGATCGTTCACCCCGCTCGTCGGCCAGCGAATGCGTTTGCTCGGCGGCGACGGACCCGAGGTCACCTTCGTTCCGTGTGCACCGGAAGATGCGCTCGATCGCGCCGACGACGCCATCGAGACGCTGCTCGAAAGCGGTTGGCGGACCGAAGATGTCGCTCTCCTCGCGACCGGCAGTCGACATCCGGAGCAGGTCGAGCGGCAGCAAGCCGGGCCTGGGGCGTACTGGGAGAGTTTCTGGGACAGCGACCAGGTGTTCTACGGGCACGTCCTGGGATTCAAAGGACTCGAGCGCCGGGCGGTCGTGCTTGCCGTGAACGAATCACGGCCGCAGGAGCGATCGCGGGAACGGTTGTACGTGGGGCTGTCCCGGGCCCGTGACCAGTTGATCGTATGCGGCGACCCGGCATTCATACGCACGGTCGGCGGTGAGGAGTTGCTGAAACGGCTGGGCGGGGTGTGATATCCGCGCGCGGGGGTTCTGCGGGCAGCCTTCGGGAAATACGTTTGCCGGCCGGAAGAATTCCCGTGTCGTGAGATGGCCGACGTCGTGTTGGCTGTGAAAATGATCTCGCTACAGGATGTGTAACAAAGGGGCGTCCGGTCCGATACGTAGTCGTATCGCTTCCCACGACTTTGGAGTCTGCAGAATGAACCGTCTTCTTTTCGGTGCACTGATGGCGGTAATTCTGGTGGGTAGCGTGTCGGCGTGTGGAACCGAATCGGACTCGCCTGCGGAGATGCTGCCCTCGTCCGGCGCGGTCGCGTCGTCGACGACGACCAGCACCGTTGCGGAGACCACGACTGTGAAGCCCTTGCCTGCAACAACTTCGAGCACTGCGAGGCAGACGCTCCCGCCCGTGGAAGCCGAGCCCGCCCCGGCCGCGGCTGCGCCGGCCGCTGCGCCCGAGGTGACGCCGGTTCCGATGCCGCCGGTCGTGTGCATGAATCTGCAGGCGGCGCAGAACCTCATTCAGGAACTCGGTGTGTTCTACTCACGCAGCGTCGATGCCACCGGCAAGGGGCGCAGTCAGGTGCTCGATGCGAATTGGATCGTGGTCGGCCAGACACCGGGCGTAGGAGTTCCGATCGGTGAAGGGGATGCGGTTCTCTCGGTCGTGAAGATCGGTGAACCGAACCCCTGCTGACACGCGCGTCGTAGCCGGAACGGCGTGGTGGACACGGTCTGCTCGCCAATTCGCGAGACCCCTGTAACGCGATCGCTCCTTCCCGCGATTGACCGTTCGACATCATCGAAGATGATCTTCACCGTTGAGTGCGCGGTAGCGCCTGATCCTGAAAGTCGCCCGTGCATTCATCGTCCGATCCGTTCGATTTCAGCGAGTATTCGAGCTCGCGGGACGGCACCGACACCCCGCCGTCCGATTCACCGTGGTCCGCCGGCCCGCCCGCAGGCGGGGGATTCGGCATCCCGAACGACCCGTTCTCCGGGTTCGCCACGCAAGGCGTCCCCCTGGGGGATTCCTTCGCGACGCTCCAGCAGCCCGCACGACCTTCCGGCCTGGAGCAGGGCAGAACGCCGCTGGGATGGGTCCTCGGAGCGTTCGTCGTCGTGCTCGCCGGCATCGTCGCGACCCTGCTCGCCGTTGCCCTCGGGCCGGTCGTGTGGGCTTTCCTCGGATGGTCGATGGCAGGTCCCGTCGCGGCGCTCCTCCTCGCACAGCACATGGTCGCGGATACCAAGGAGCGCACACTCCCGACCTACGATGCGTCACCCTTCCTGCAAGGAACCTATTGGCTCTCGGTGGCATTGGCGGCCGTAGGCATCGTGCTGGGTGCATGGCAGATCGCGGAATGGGCGGGCCGACTGTGAAGAAACTTGCCACACTCGTCGCCGTGCTGCTCGGATGCCTGCTCCTGACTCCGGCGGCATCTGCACAGCCCCGTGAGACCGCGATCGCCGATTTCGGTGGTTGCCTCGCCTCACAGCGCGAGGGCGACCTGCTCTTGATGATCGACGAGTCCGGCAGTCTCCAGCAGTCCGATCCGGACGCGGCCCGCGTGTCCGCCGCCAATTACCTCCTCGAACAACTCCAGTCGTTCGGCGACTCCGCAGGCGTTGCGCTCGACGTCGCCGTCGCGGGGTTCTCCGCAGATTTCACCGTGCACGCGCCGTGGACCCGGCTCGACGGCACCACCCTTTCCGCACTGCAGAGCGAGGTCGGCGAGTTCCGCTCTCGGACCGCAGGTCTCGACACCGACTACTGGACCGCACTCGACGGCGCTCGAAGCACGCTCTCCGAGCATGCGTCCGGCGGACCCGCATCGTGCCAGGCCATTGCTTGGTTCTCCGACGGCAAACTGGATTTCACGGCCCGCGACGGAGAGAAGCCGTACGCACCGGGAGTTTCGCTCTCCACCGACGAGAGTGTGCAGCAGGTCGTCGCTGCGGCACGCGAGTCGATCTGCCGTCCCGCCGGTGTCGCCGACCAGCTGCGTTCGTCCGGGATCGCGACCTTTGCGGTGGGCCTCGCGTCCGGTACCGCAGAAGCTGCGGACTTCGATCTGATGCGGTCTATCGCCACGGGTGAGCCCGCCGCCGGACAGGCGTGTGGCGCACGGACAGTGCCCACACCCGGTGACTTCTACCTGGCGCAGAACATCGACGATCTTCTGTTCGCGTTCGACGCCTTCAGCAGCCCCGGGCAGGCCCCTCTGGAAACGGAGGCCGGCGTCTGTGCGCTCGAGGTGTGCGAGGCGGGGCAGCACCGATTCGTTCTGGACGATTCGATCGGGGCCGTCACGGTCCTCGGCTTCGCGGATGCCGACGGTCTCGTCCCTACCCTCGTATCGCCCAGCGGTACCGAGCTTCCGATGCCGTTCACCACCACCGCGGTGACTTCCGGGATCGGTGACGTCTCGGTCGACCACCGGTGGCTGTCGGACCGGTCGGTGTCGTTCACCATGAACAAGCCCGACGATTCCGACGACTGGCAGGGTATGTGGGCGCTGGTCTTCGTCGACGAGGACGGGTCCGATCCCGCGGCGCGCTCCAAGTCGAACATCCACATCTCCGGAAATCTGTTCCCGGCGTGGCTGGGACAGGACGTCACCGCCATCCACTCGGGCGAGGTCACCTCCGCGGTACAACTGGGGATCGTCGACTCGGACCGCGTGGAAATCGATCCGTCCGACCTGCTGGGATCGGCGTACCTGTCGGTATCGCTGACCGACTCGGCGCAGGTCGACCACCAGCTCGCGAGCGGTATTCCGAAAAGCGCCATAGCCGCTCCCGTCGAGCTCGACTTCACGACCGTCGCTCCCGGTGAAGCGACACTGCGTCTCGTCCTCGAGGTGACCACAGCGGACGCCACCAACAGCTGGGGCGGAACCATCGCTCCGGGAACCGATCTCGCACCGCAGTACGTCGACGTCCCGATCACTGTTGCCCCGCCCATCGGTTATCCGACTCTGCCGAACCGGATCGACCTCGGCACCATCGAGGGAGCGGGCACATTTCCCGGGGAGATCTCGATCGGTGGACCCGGTTGCGTGTGGGTCGATCCGGCCGGCTCCGTCCGCATCGATGCGGCACCCGACGGTGTCGGCGACATCGCGCTGACAACCGGTGGCGCCGGAACGGCGGACAGCTGCCTGACGGTGGACGAGGGCGCGTCGGCGGCACTACCCCTCGAGCTGACCGTCCCCGAAGCGGGCAACGGCGCACTCAACGGATCCGTCCGCCTGATGATGTCGCCTGCCGGAGAACCCGACCGCGCGATGCCCGTCGACGTACCGTTCACGGCCGAGCTGCTCAAGCCGCTCGACAGCGGCCGTTTCTGGTCGGTGTTCCTGCTCGTCTTCCTGCTCGGCGTCGCCCTCCCGTGCGCCCTGCTGTACCTGCGCAAGTGGCAGACGGCGCGTATCCCCGCGGAGATGCTCAGAGCGCAGCGTTTCGCGGTCACCGTGTCCGGCCACGGGCTCCTGCGCGACGGGCGGCCATTCGTCCTGCACGACAACGACCTCACCGAGATCGTCCGCGGACTGGACAAGCCTGCACGGCGACTGAGCGTCGACGGTGCCGAACTCGAAGCCCGCACCGGAGGGTTCCCGGTCGGCAGCGGTTACGTACTGGTCCGCGCGCCCGGCCTGCTGGGCGCGTCCGATGCGACACCGGCCACCGATCGGCGCAGCGGTGACGCCCGCCTGCCGCTGGCCGTGCACAACCACTGGGTGCTGCTGCACGACCCCGAGGGTCCGGCGGACCAGGCGCAGTTGTTGTTGCTCGTCGGTGGCGGTGCATCGCAGGAACGGATCAAGCGCCTCGTCGACGACGCGGGACGTCGCGCGGCGGGAGCGATTGCCGAACTGCGCCGACGAAGCGACAACTCGGACAACGGCACATCATCGCCGAGCGGAACACCGGTACCCGCACAACAGGCCGCGGCGTTCGATCCGTTCGGGATGCCGAACTCGTCCGCCGAACCGACCTTCGGTGCGCCGCCCCCGTTCGGCGGCAACACCGCCTTCGGCGATGCGCCGGACCGGAATCCGGGTTCGGCTGCACCGGCACCCGGCCAACCGTTCGATCCGTTCCGGCCTCCCGGCTCCTGACGGTCGACTCGTCTTCAAAATATCTCTCGATGTGGAAGGACCGGCATGAGGCGGTTTCTCGTAGTGGGCTGCGGCGGATCCGGCGCTGTCACGCTCGCGTACATGATGGATCAGCTGCGGTCCGACCTCGCGTCGGCGGGCATCGACAAGATCCCCGGTGGCTGGCAGTTCGTCAGTGTCGATGTGCCGACGGCACCGGAGACAGGACCCGACGGTCTCGGTAACGTGCGTGACCAGGGCGGCCGCTACTTCGGTAGCGGACCGCAGGGCGATTCGTACGCGGTGCTCGACAACGCACTGACCAACCAGCTCGCGGCCAAGGGCAGTCTCGACGAAATCGCCACCTGGGCGCCGCGCGACCCCTCGTCGGTCACCGTGCCCATCGGCTCCGGCGCCGGCCAGTACCGCGCGCTCGGCCGCATGATCACGCTGAGCAAGGCGGGCGGTATCCGCGACACGCTGCAGAACGCGTGGGATCAGCTGTTCACCGTGCAGACCGCCACGGAGATGTCCGCACTCGACATCCCGGGCGGCGGCGGATTCGAGCAGGAGGAATCGCCGATCGTCCTCGTGGTGTCCTCGATGGCGGGCGGCGCCGGTGCGTCCATGGCATTGGACGTATGCCGTCTGCTCACCCTCATTCCCAAGCTCGATCCTCGCCTGATGGGCGTGTTCATGGTCGCGCCCGACATCTTCGACGGACTCGGACGCAGCGCCACCACGGGTGTGCGCGCCAATGCCCTCGCGATGCTCGGCGAGATCGTCGCGAGCCAGCTCGGTTCCGCCCGCGAGCACGACGTCGAGATCCTCCGCGCTCTCGGCCAGCAGCAGGGCGCGGGCGAGAAGGTGCCGTTCGCGCGCGTCTTCCCGGTGGGGCGACGCGTCGGTGTGGAGGGCGCACCGTTCGGCGACGGTTCGCAGAAAGCGATCTACCGTGGCCTCGCCCGCGGCCTCGCCGGCATGATGATGTCCGGTGCCGCGACCCGCCAGTTCGTGCAATATGACCTCACCAACGGTGCGGGTCTGTCCGGCCAGCGCGACAACATCGGCTGGGGCGGCCAATGGGACAACCTGCCCTGGGGCACCTACGGCTTCTCGAGCCTGAGTATGGGGCGCGACCGGTATGCCGAGTACTCGGCGCAGCGCCTGGCTCGCAGCGCGGTGGACCGTCTGCTCGACGGGCACCGCAGTCACGCCAACGTGGCATCGGACGAGGATCAGGTCAATTCGATCCTCGACAGCCAGTGGCAGTCGCTGCTCACCACGATGGGACTTCCTGTGCTGCAGGCGGATCCGCGGGGTGCGCAGGTCGGTGTCGGGCCGTGGCTGACCCAGGTGGTGCTGTCGTCCGCCGAGGGTGATCGGATGGCCCGGCAGATCGTGGACACCGAACTGCGTCCCTACCTCCCGTCCGGCAGCGGGCTGACCGCGAACCAGTGGGTCCCGGGAATCCAGCAAGCTCTCGCCCGGAGGCGTCAGGCGCTCACGGCATCGGCCGAGCAGCACGCGCTCGGACATGCCTTCCAGTGGCACCGCACGCTCGCCGACACCATCGAGGCCGTCGTGGTGAAGGCGATCGCCGACCTGGGTCTCCCGTACGCGACCGCGATCGTAAACAGGCTGGCCGTCCTCGTCAAGGATCAGGTCCGGATCGGCGCCGAGGAACTGGCCAAGCAGACCCCCGCGGACATCACCGCGCAGTCCTCCGACACCGCGCAGATGCTGACGGCACTCAGAGGCACCATCGAGAGCGACGCCGACATCCTCGAACGGGTGCTGGCGAGTTGCAGTCAGAACGTCTACCGCCACTTGTATGCATCGCTGTCCTCGAAGGTGGCCGAGGTCGCCACCGCGCTCGTGCCGGAGGTCCTCAAGCCGCTGCTCGACGGGCTCGACGAATCGCAGACATCGCTGCGCAAGGCCCGCGGCAAACCCGCGAACGACGTCGGGCTGGCCCGGCTGGCAACCGATCAGTACGGCGCGTGGCCCGCAGACAAGAGCGACCGGGTGCCGAAGCGGTTCGCGGAGGCCAACAACGAGGTGATGCTCACCCCGTCCGCCGACTTCATGGTGCAGTACCGCGCCGATTTGCCGCTGGCCGTCATGTCCGACACCGCGGGGCCCCCGCCGTTCGAGACCGCGGTGCAGCAGGCGGTGGGCAGCGTCGTGACCGGTCTCTGGTCGACCGTCGACGGCAGCAAGTCTCCGGGGGAGGAGCACCCCGTGCTCGAACGGACGTCGGCGTGGCGTTCGCGGGCCTTCCCCTTCGATCCGGGGAGCCGCGAAGCGCTCGTGCCGTCCGCCGCCCGGTACGACGTACATGTGCGTCCCGTCGAATTGCTCCGGCGTTCACGGCAGTTCGTCGCGCGTACCGGCGAGTCCTTCGACCGGTTCTGCCGGGTGTCGCTGCGGGAATACATCGAGGACGCCTCGGTGCCCGAGTACGCCCTCGACGAACGCCGCGCGCGCCTGCAGTCCAAGTTCACCGAAGCGCTGTCCCTCGCCCGGCCACTCGCCAGCGTCAATCAGCAGGCACTCGAGGCCTTGCATCCGGGCCAGCAGGTCGAGTACCGCTACAAGTTCACGTCGGTGCCCTTCCTGAACCTTCCGGTCGCGGACGCGCTGTCGCAGGTCCTGCGGAAGAACACCATGATCGATCAGGAAACCGTTGCCGAGTTCGGGCGGTTGCTGACCGAAGAGGACAAGCTCACCCGCATCGACATTTTCGGCTCGTACCCGAACTACTCGCCGCTCGCCTACGACTCGGTGCTCGGTCCCGCGTCGAAGCAGTGGGCCGATTCGACTCCCGCGCAGCAGGAATCGTTCTGGCAGTGGCGTCGTGCGCGTCCGCTCGCCGCATCGCTGCCGATGCACGAGAGTGAGCGTCGCGCCATGACGGCCGGCTGGTTCCTCGGGCTCGTCGTCGGGTGGTTGCGCCTGCCGCCGGAGCCCTACACCGAACCGGTCCGGGTGTGGGACGCGGGATCCTCGGGGTGGGTCGACTTCCCGAATCCGCTGCTCACCCCGCCCGCACGTTTCCTCGCCAACAACGATTGGCTGCCGGCGGTACTCGAATCGGTGCTGATCGCGATGGCGCGCTCACACGAGTCGCCGGTGATGAGCTCGATGCTTCCGTACCGTGCACTGCGGGCCGTGTACGACGCGTCGGCGGAGAAGCCGGCGGGCGGCATCCTCGAGGTGTCGGCGAAGGCGACACTGACCGAGTGGCTTCGTACCGGCGAGACCGGTACCGGCTGGCAGTCGCAGGTCGCCGACACCGGTCCGGGTACCTCGATCGATGCACGGGCCAAGAACGCGATCACCTGGCTCAACGGGGTCCGCGATCTCACCGGAACGCACTACCTGGCGCCCGGCGACGTGGGTGCTCCCGGTGGCGGCGTCTTCTCCACGATCACGGTGCGCGAACAGGCGTCTCACACCCCGTTCTTCCGGGATATTGCGCCCGACGTCTACTGGGCGACAGGGGAATTGATCGATCTGGTCGAGGAATGCAAGCTCCGCGCCGAGCAGCCCGACCGCGCGATCGCACCGAACCCGCAGACTGCGGCATCGGCGCCCACCTTCCAGATTCCCGACATGGGGCAGTTCTGAGATGGCGGAGACCGAAATGAATGTGCTGACCGTGATCCTGGCCTCGCCCGGCGTGGCCGACGGCGTTCGCGACGTGTTGCGCGACCTGTCCGCAGCAGACCTCGTCGCGCCGTTCCTGTGGGTGGACGACGCGCAGATCCCGTTGGACGGCACTCGCATCCCGACTGTCGAAACGGTGCGTGGTACCGATCGCGCCGCGACTCTGCAGGACGTGCTCGCGTCCCGTCGCGTCGACCTGGTGCGGTTGTGCGTGCTCGTGCCCACCGCGGCCGGTTCCGTGCCGGTCCGCGCGAAGTCGGAGCGCATGTTCGCCGAACTGCTCTCGTCCAATGCCGGCGGCGCACGCCTGATACGGATACGGCTGCTGCTGCAGCGGCCGGGCGACGAGCGATCGGGTACCGCTGTGCCCGCACTCGCGGGCTGGCACAACCTGCTGATCGCGCCGGAGAATTCGCGCGGACCCGGCATGGGCCACGAATCACTCGTGCTCACCACCGACGCGATCGACGTGGGCCGCCACGCTGCGCCCGTCGTCGCCGGGGTCGCGGGCCTGTGGACCGACGTCGAGCACGCACCGTTCGACGACGAGCCGGTCCTGCCGGGCAACTCGCTGCGAGTGGTCCGGTCGTTCTACCGTCGTCTCGACACCTCGCATGCCGAACATCAACTCCACGCCGAACTACTGGATTTCGGTGGCCAGTTGCCACTTCCACGCGACGCCGGAACTCCTGTCGTCTACGTCGACGACGTACCCGCCGCGTCGAGCGAGATGGCTCGGGCACTGTGGACCAAACACAGGCATCTGCTGCAGAGTGGGCGCGTCCCCACGCCCACGGCCCGGCCCGCCCGCGTCATCACATTCGGTGATGCGCTGAGAATGTTCGGCCGATTCCTGCTCGCCGTGCTCATGAATGCGCCGTCGCGGCTGATCACCCGCGTGTCGTCCACAGTGGCGTCGGCAACGCAGGCAGCCCTCTACGGCGCTGCTCCCGGCGCGTACCGCGTGGTGGTCGGCGGCGTGGACTCCGACGGACGAAAGGTGGCGTGGACCGACTACGCGTCCGCGTCGCGTCAGATCGGTGCCGCACTCGACAGCGCGACCGGTGCGGTTCATCGTGCAGCGCCGGACCTTTCGGCACTGTGGCGAGACTATGCCCGTGCTGCCCTCACTCTCGCCGACGCCAGAGAGCGGTCTGCCGGGCTGCCGCCCGTACAGGTCGGTGCACATCGCGCAGTGCTGCGTTCCGCCTCCGACATCGTGCCCGGCCCCGCCGACGACTTCGACGACATCCCGGGTGTCGTCTCGGCGACCCTGCACGCCCACACGGTGGAAGCACCCGACATCCTGGGGCTCGACGAGTTCCGTGAACAGCTTCGCGGACTCGAGCAGGATCCCGTGATCGGACTGGACGCGCGCCGCACGAGTTCCGCGGTGAAGGCATGGATGGCACGGGGACGCCGCAGCTTCGCCGTCGGCTTCGGCACGATCCTGACCAACCGCCTCGCCGCCGACGTGACCGAGGCACAAGCAATCCTGAAGCGGCTCGAAAACGCCGAGGAATTGCGGGATCCGGCAGAGGAGAGCGCCGAGCATCAGCGCACCATGTTCTGGCGCGTCCGCATCACCACGATCGTGCTCGTTCTCCTGGCCGTCCTCTCCGGAGTGCTGGCGTGGCGACAGGTGATCTCCTGGTGGTACGGCGGGCCGCTGATCGCGTTGTGTGTGCTCGTCTGGGCCGGTGTGGTGGCATGGATCTGTCAGCGCGCTCAGCAGAAACTCGAAGATCTGCTCGCGCGGCGCGAGGCGGTGGCCGCGGCCGTCGAAGCCGATCGCGTCAACCTTCGTGCGGCACTGCGGGAGATCGACGACCTGACAGGCGCCTACCGCCAGTACCTTTCCTGGAGCCGCGCACTCGGCGCCTTCCTCGCACAACCGCTCGGCGTGGCCGAGCACACCCTGACGGTGCATCGGCGCATCGAGTGGGGACTTCCGTGGCACAGCGCAATCGGGTCGGGTACTCCGGAGACCGAGCAGGTGGCGCGCGTCGCCGACGAACTGCGTCAGGACCTGTTCACCGTCGGCTGGCTGACCGACCCCTGGGACACGGTGGTCAGCGGCGCCGGTGCGGCACTCGGCGGTGTGGCCCAGGACATCGACCGTGACCCGAGTCTGCTCGCGGTCAAGGCCGGAGCGGGTTCGGGCTCGCCGCTCGACGAATGGTCGCAGCGGTTCCACCGCGGTCGGGTGCGGTCCACCGGCGCGGCGCTGCTGTGGGAACGAGCCCTCGGTGAACTGACCGGGCCCCGCTCGGAGCTCTCTCGCGAACTCGTTGCCGCCGTCGAGCACCGAGTGGACGGGAACGTCCGGCGGGCAGGGGTCGACGAGTTCCTTGCCGGAGTCGGTCGCCCCACGTCGGACAGCTTCTTCGACAGGTCTGCGTTCAGCGACACCGCCACGATGAAGGGTTTGACCGCGGTGGTGGGCGAGGTGCCCACCACAGTGCGTGTCGGGTGCGGACTTGTCGCGGTGACCACGCAGTATTCCGAGGGCATCTCCGCGGAAGACCTCGCGGCCCGTGCGGACACCAGCGCCCCGCGCGTCGATATCGCGCACGTGCCCGATATCGAGTTGCAACCCGCCCAGCCGGCCGATGCACGATCGGATCGCACGTCGCCGGGGCCCTTCGTCGCCCCCGCCGTCGACGGCATCAACTTCTGAGAGCGAGTCAACACCGTGTCGGAAGACGTCTTCCAGGCCTTGCAGCAGTGGCGGCAACGCGAGATCGAGGCGGCTCGGTTGCGTCCCGGGCTGATCAAGGATACGAACCTGCAGCAGATCATCCGGTCCAATCGGCGCACCGTCGAGGAGATCGAACCGATGCTCCCGCGCCACGCCAAGGCGCTCGTCGGCAGCCTCGTCGAGGCACTGCAGGCCGCTACCGCGACCGGCGCAGCCGACGATCGAGTCCGCGACGACGCGCGGGAGCCGGAACCCACGCCGACCCCGGATGTGGAAGCCGCCGAGCCGCTGCCCGGAAGCGAGTTCCTCGTCGACCTGCAGACGGAAGATTTCTGCGAGTACCTGCACGGCGAGTCCGATCACGCGATCGGGCAGGTCACCGTCACCGCCGAGCCGACGGGCGGATATCTGCTGGACTGGGTGCCGCTTGCGGACAAGCCCGGGTCCACCGTGCTGTACCGGGTGGTCGCGGGGGAAACCCATCGCGCATACAAGCCCGAGGCAGGACGGCTCGTGGGCGTCACCCGCGGCTCCACGTTGGTGGACACGGCACCGCCCGCGGCCGCCGTGCGGCATCTGCAGGTGTGGGCGCACATCGGGAGCAACGACGGGGATGCGGCCCGCCGCCAGCCGATTCTCATCGCCGAGACGCATCTCCTCAGTCCGGTCGCCGACTTCCTGGTCATCGAGGACGACGGCGCCGTGATCGGTCAATGGAGGGCATGGCCCGGGGTCACCCGGGTTCGGGTGCTGCGCATTCCGCTCGACGGACGCACCCCGGTGACGAACGACCCGCGCCACCGGATCCTCGGGGACCAGCCCAACCTCGGTGGCTTCGTCGACCGCGACGCCCAGCGCGGCCACCGCTACCTGTACCGGGCGATCTGTGAGGTCGACGTCGACGGCCATACCCGTTTGTCGCCGGCCGCGCAGGCCGAAGTGTCGGTCTCAGCGGTGCTCGAACCGGTCGCCGATCTGCATGTCACCACCACGGGCAGCAGTGACGATCTGCACTTCGATCTCGGGTGGACGCCGCCGGGTATCGGCAGGGTGGTCATGTACAGGACGGAAGCTGCCCCGCGCGCCGGAATCGACCGAACGTTGTTGTCGGCCGGTGCCCTTGCCGTCTCGGGCGGCCTGCCCGAATCTGCGCGCCTCGTGCATCCGGTGGAGGCCGGGAACGACGGCGTGCACCGCATGACGAACGTGTCGTGGCCGCGCGGCTGGGTACGGGCCTACTTCACGCCGGTCACGGTGCTGGACGGCCAGGTCCAGGTGGGACGCACGGTCATCGCGACCAGGCCACTGGCGGCACTCACCGATGTCAGGATCATCGAACGCTGCGCGGAGCAGGTCATCACGTTCCCGTGGCCGGACGGTGCGGCGTCCGTGTCCGTGTACCTCAGCGCCACACAGGTTCCCGCCGAGCATGCGATCGAGCAGCGCCCGGTCACCGAAATCTCACGCTCCCAGTACGACAGGGACGGCGGGCTGCATCTCGCGACCCCGCTTCCCGAAGCCGGGTGTGCGGTCCACGTCGTCGCGATCGCCTACACCGCCGGCGAGCGGATCGTCGGTATCCCGACCACGGTCGACTACAGCGGACTCCTGCGCATCCAGTACAAGACCGAGGTGCGGCGCGGCGGCGGAAGAACGTCGTTGGCGGTTCGTCTCGCCTCCCAGATGGACCTTCCGGGTTCTCCGCCGTTCGTTGTGGTACACAACGAGACTCGTCTTCCCTTGAGTGCACGCGATGGTCAGCCCCTCGAAGTGCGTGGCGACGGAGCCACGAAACCGGGCGCGCGCAGCTTCCACCCGAAGGGGCTGCGGCGTGAATGGTCACAGCCGTGGACCGTCGACGTGACCGACAAGAAGGGTTACGTCCGTGTGTTCGCGGACGTGCCTCCCGAGCGTGCGCGCACCATCGCGTTGCTCGACCCGCCTGTCGAGCAGATCCGGCTCGACCTCATCGAAGCGTCGCTGCTCGAGGAGCAGGTGTCCTGACCGTGGCCCAGGACGAATCCGAACCGCCACGGTTCGGTCAGCTCACCTACACCTCGTTCGACCGGCCGGGCGAATCCTCGGGCGGTGGCTGGCAGGTCAAGGAGTCCACCGGAGGTCTCGATCCGGAAGAGCAGGAGGCGCTGCGCGTCGGTGTGGTGACGCGGTTCGAGTCACCACAGTCGTTTCCGCGTTTCCCGACACTCGAGGAAGTTCACGACCGTCCGCGCCGACTGATGTACGTGCCGGGGGAGAACGGTCGCGGGCTCTACTGGCACACCGCCCCTGCCGGTGCCGACGCCTCCGGCCGACCCGGCAACGTCTTCGCCCATTGCGTGCTCGACCGTGGCGGTGACGCCGCGGAGTCGGTTCGCCCGATCGAGCGCTGGCGGTCACGCGACTGGCTCGTGCCGTACGGCGCCGACGAGGTCGCCGACGCCGTCCTCTCGGACCAGGCACCGCGCCCTGCCGAATACGCCTGTCGGAAAGCGGTGCTCGACTTCCTCCTCGACGCCGACACCTGGCGGATCGGAGTGTTCAGCGTGCTCCTCGACGGCGTCGCACGAGCACTCGACGGTGGCTCACCCGTCGTGCTGGGCTGCCGCACCCCGGACGACGCGGCGTTGTGGATCGGTGCCGTATCGCACTTCATGTCGCCGGGTACGGCCGTGCGGCTCGGCTGGTCGACGTTCGACCGGTTGTATTCCGTCGACGACGCCGTTGCCCGCGGCGCGCATCTGGTCACCGTGCCGCTCGAGGACCTCCCCGGCGACGTTCCGGGGTGCGTGGTCCTCGGTGAGGACGAGTCGCCTGAACTGGGGGAACTGGACGGGGAAGCGCACCTCACGGCGAATGGCGACACGGTGCCCGTCACGCCGTGGTCGCTCCTTGCGCAGACTGCACTCCTCGACCGCGCGATCGCGGCGAATGCACTGGCTCGGCAGGACGAGATCGCCGCAAGCGTCGGCGACCGCGCCCTGAACGCGATGTGGCCGTTGGCAATGGCGGTGGTGAGCGATCCGGATCTGCACGATGCGCTCGACGAAGCGACCTCCGTGCTGCTCGAGCACACCCCCGACGGTGTCGACTCCACCGATTTCTCCCACCTTGTCGACGGCATCGTTCACGGACTGCTCGGGGACACCCTCGAACAGGCCGCGGACGTGCTGGCGCGGTGGCGTTCCGACGACACCCTCGCACCGGTCGTCTGGCGGATCGCCGGCGCGGTCTTCGGATACCGGGTCCTGGACGACCCGGCCTCGCTGCGCGACGGAGACCTCGCCCGTCTCGAACTGCTCGACTATTGCCCCCGCACAGAGGATCTGATGCGCAAGGCGGCTAAGATGCTCGACGACCTGCGCGAGCGCGCACGGTCCGGCCACCACCGGCGTGAGACGGCCGTTGAGGCGTACGCGACTCTCGACGCGCTGGTTCGCGCGGATCTGCTGGGTGACGCGGGACTCGACATCGCCCACGAAGTCCTCGAACTCGCCGTAGTACCCGTGCTGTTCGACGAGAAGTCCGGTGGCGACTTCGTCGCGGATGTCGGCACGATCCGGTCGCCTGCGCTCCTGCGTCATCTCCACACAGCGGTGGTCACGAATCCGGCGTTCGCGGTGCGGCCGTTGGGCGCTCGGCTTCCGCACCGGGTCCTCGCCTGGCTCACCGGGACACCGGTGGCGATCCCCGCTTTCGAGGACATGCAGACCGATCCCTCGCTGGTGCTCGACGCGGCGAACATTCTCGTCGCCGAAGCCGGTTCCGCTCATATCCGCACCGGTGAAGGTGGCCGGCTTCGTCGCGATGTCGCCTCGGTCGCCCTGTGGCGAGCCTTCTTCGAACTCTACGAGGGTGGATGGCCCTCGAGCGACGTCTCCGCGCTCGTCGAGCGTGCCGGTTGGACAGCGACGCAGTGGAACCGGGTGTGCGAGATCTTTCCGCACATCGTGGCCCCGCGCTTCCTTCAGGACGCTGTGGTCACCGAACCGTGGAACAGCGATGTGGAGGTGCTCGCGAATTATCTCCAGCGTGTTCAACTCGGTGACATCAGTGGGCGGTGGGATCCGGTTCCCCAGCGCGACGAGCTTGCTGGGTCGTGGGCGCAGATCCGGCTGAGCGATCACTGGACCGGTATTTCCGCAACCGCGCTGGGTCACGCTCTGGAACTGCACGCGCGTCCGGTTCTCGAGGACTACGCCCAGAACTACGACGCCAGCCTGCCCGACGACGTGCGTTCTCGGCTCGCGGTCTTCCTCGTGGCGTTCTGTGCGCCGCTCGGACGCGATGTGCCGCAGCTTCCGCCCGAACACGAAGAGGCGCTCGTCGACGCAGTGGACCGCGACGCGCGGTACGTGGTGGACGCGCTCGTCGACCTCGTCCGCTCCGGTGCTCTCGACGTCTACTGGGTCATCGTAAACGCGGTCTTCACGTCCCTGTCTGCGCCGCACGTCCGTTCGGTGCTGGATCGACGCGACCTTCTCGCCCGCTTCGAGGTCGGCCCGCCGTCTGCACGGACAGCGTTGCTGGACGCGGTCGCGTCGGTCGTCCTGACCGAACCGGGATACCGCGGTCCTCGCGACGCACGCGGACTGATGGACGCGATTCGCACCGAACTGCACGACCGCCGTCACCGCGACGTCGACTATGCCTGCGACATCTACGCGGGCTTCGTCGGGCGATGGCTCGAAGAACGGCTGCTGAGCCGCGACGAGATGTCGTGGGATCGCGAACGGAGACGACGGTGACCACAGTGCTGGGTTGCGCGTCGCCGACATGGGAAGGACAGGCCTGATGCCCGGATATGTACTCGACGGTGCGGGGTTGGTGGAACTGCCGCGCCAGCCGCTGGCAGTGACCGTGACTGCGCTCGACCTGCCGGTGACGGTGCGTGCGATCACCGCGGACGGCGAGCCCGCCCCCGGCGCGCTGTATCCGCGCCCCGGATTCATGGTGCTGCCGCATGTGGACGGGGAGATCGTCATCGTGGCGCGCCCGCACGCCGAGGGCACCGCCTTCCCCCAGGGCACCGTCCTGCAGGCCACGCTCGGTGTGGACAGCAACCGCACCGCCGACCCCGATCGCGCAGAACTGACACCACTCGACGTATCCGGCCTGCACCACGTCGAACTCGCTACGGTGACTCCCGCCGGTGAGCGTCTCGCGGTCGCGGCCCGGAAGACGGCTGTGGACGTGCCGCTCACCGAACTGGGAGCGCGCGCTCGATCGGCCGCGCGCGGCGTGCTCGGCGTCGACCGGCTTCCGGTGAACCGGCGCGTGGACGTCGAAGTCGATATCGACACCACGATGTCGATGCTTCCCCTCATCGACGACGGCAGCGTGCGTGAGGTGGTCGATCTACTCACCGGTGTCGCATCCGTCATCGGCAATCGGGAAGAACTGCGGGTGACCATGATTGGTCGCTCGGCCACGCCGTTGCCGGCTCAGGCGCTGCGCGAGGTCGCAGGACACGTGCAGAACGCACTGAACTCGGCGGGCCTCGGCGTCGGATTCCGGTCGGCCGCCGTCAATCGTTCCGGGTACACCACCCCCACGCTGGTCTTCACCGTGACCGACGCGGTCCCGGCCGATCACGCGGCGACCGGTGTTCCCGGAGTGCGCCGTCGCCCGGTGGTCCTGTCCAGCGAAGGAGCGGCCGTGGTCGACGGCAGTTCGTCCGGCACCCGGAGACAGAAGCTCGACGACCCGGATCAGCTTTTCGCGACGGTGAAATCACTTGTCGCCGGCCTGGCGGTCGCCGACGAACCGGAAGGAACACGGCGATGACGAAATGCCCCCGCTGCTTCACAAACCTGCCCACCGACCGCACCGCATGGTTGCCGACCGCACCCGACGAGGTGGACGTCGACGAGGTTGCCACCGCGTACCAGGGCACGCCTGTTCGCTCCGGCAAGGTCGTCGCGCTCGACCGCCCGGCGACCGGCGGTGACCAGTGGGCGCCCGACGCGGCCGTTGTAGAAGAGAAGGTCGGCGGACCCGCCGTCGAAGTGTGCCCGACATGCCATTACCGCCTGCCGGTCGCGTGGCGCGGAGCGCAGGCCACCTGCGTCGCGATGGCCGGTGCCCGCGCTACCGGCAAGACGGTGTACGTCGCCGTTCTCGTCAAGACGTTGCAACTCTTGGGCGAACGACTCAATTGCGTCGTGGAACCTGCCACCGCCGAAACGGAAATGGTCTACCGGGAGTTGTACGAGAAGCCGCTCTACGAAGAGCGCGGCATCCTCGAATCCACGCCCGCCGCCCACACCAGCAACCAGTACCAGCGGGAGCCACTGATCTTCTCGCTCGGTGTGTGGAACGGTGTGCGGCAATTCCTGGTTCTGCGCGACGTCGCGGGGGAGGATCTCGAAAACCCCAACAACGTCCACGTGCAGCACATGCGGTTCTTTGCACACGCCGACGGCGTGGTGTTCATGTTCGATCCGCTCAAAGTCGAATCCGTGCGCCAGCAACTCCACGACCTCGTCCCCGTCCAGGAACGCGTCGGCGGCGACCCGCGCTCGGTACTGCGGACCGTACTGACCATCATCGGTGACGCGACCCCGAACCTCGCCGTCGTCCTCTCCAAATTCGATGCACTGCAATCACTCCAGCACGTCGACGGCAGCGACTGGAGCGAGATGATGTCGCACCGCGGTGCAGGATTCTCCCGCGACCCCAGCCTGCAATACGCACCGTACAACGAGATGGACGGCCGCCTCGTGCACGAGGAAGTCCGGAGCCTGCTCGACAAACTCGAGGCGAAAATGATGGTGATGGCGGTCGATCAACCGCACACGGGCGTCGTTTTGAACAGCCGGTTCTTCGCAGTGTCTGCGCTGGGCGAGTCGCCGGTGGGGGACAGGTTGCATCACAACGGCATTTCGCCGTTCCGCTGCTTGGATCCCGTGCGATGGGTGCTGGCGCAGAAGGGGGTATGGGTGTAGGACGACGCAAGGCGGCGGGCATTCGAATCGCCATTCTCGGGCACGCGTTCGTCGGTAGATATTACTCGGGTCATTTTGGGGGGCTGGATGTTTGACCATTCTGTGGGTGCTGCATGATGGGCGGCATGCAGCAATTAGAAGCGCGTGAAGTGTCCCTGAGCAAGGTCTTTTCCGGGGATTATGACTTCCGTATCCCGGAATACCAGCGTCCGTACGCGTGGCAGGTGGAGCAGGCCTCGCAGCTGCTCGAAGATCTCGTCGAAGCGATGGACCGAGGTGACGACGAGCCGTACTTCCTCGGCTCGGTTGTTCTGGTGAAGCTCCCTACGACTGCACGCGCAGACGTCATCGATGGCCAGCAGCGCCTCACGACACTCACAATTCTGTTGGCTGCACTTCGTGACGCGACGGAAAACCCGCTCCTGGCGAAGCAGTTGGACGAGATGCTCCAGGAACCCGGAAATCTCATGCTCGATCTCGAAGCGAAGCCTCGGCTTGCGCTCCGAACTCGCGACCAGTGGTTTTTCTCCAGCCATGTGCAGGCTTTGGGGGGAATGAAACTGCTTCAAGACATCGACCCGCGGACGTTGCGTACCGATGCGCAGCGATCTATTCATTCGAACGGGCTGGCTTTGTTCGGAAGGGTCGCGGAATGGGCGGAGGATCGCCGCTTGCAGCTGACCAAGATGCTTGCCGCACGGACATTCCTGGTTGTCGTCACCACGCCGGACTTGGCCAGCGCTCACCGGATCTTCAGTGTGATGAACTCGCGTGGCCTGGATCTGTCTGCGGCCGACATCTTCAAAGCGAAGGTGGTCGGTGACGTACCTGACGACCGCCGCGACGAATATGCCGATCGCTGGGACGACGTAGAAGAGGCCCTGGGTACGGACGACTTCGCCGACCTATTCCTCCATATCAGGACGATCGTCGTGAAGGAGCGCCCAAAACGCGAGCTGCTCAAAGAGTTCGAAGAGCTTGTTCTGTCCGCCTACGTTCCCGGCCGCGGCACGGAGTTTGTCGATGACGTCGTGGTGCCCTACGCCGAGGCATACGGAATCCTCCGGGATCAGAGCTACGCAGCCGTATCCGGCGCCGATCAGGTGAATGTCTGGCTGAAGCGACTCGATCAGTTGGACAACAGTGATTGGCGCGCACCAGTTTTGTGGGCTCTGAGCAACAAAGGCAATGATTCGGACTTCCTCATCCAGTTCCTGCGGTCGCTCGAACGGTTGGCGGTAAGCATGCTGCTGCGTCGTGTGTACGCAACTCCTCGTGCATCTCGCTATATCCAGGTACTTCGTGAGCTCACAGCAGGTGAAGGCCTTTCATCTCCCGCACTTCAGCTGTCTCCCGAAGAGCTGGCCGAAACACGCCAGCGCCTCGACAGCGAGCTGTACAAGGTTGCCCCTGTTCGAAAGTATGTCTTGCTTCGGCTTGACGAACTGCTTTCGGGTGCATCCGGAGTCGTCTACGACCACCCCCGGATCTCGGTCGAGCATGTGTTACCGCAGAATCCCAAAGTCGGATCGCAGTGGCTCGAGTGGTTCTCGCCGTCTGAGCGGGAGTATTGGACACACCGACTGGCAAACTTGGTTCTTCTCAACCGCACCAAGAATGCTTCTGCCGGCAACTACGAGTTCGACCGCAAGAAGAAGCAGTATTTCACGGCGAAGTACGGAGTTGCATCGTTCGCTCTCACGACCCACGTGCTCCAGCAATCCACCTGGAACGCAGAGCTTCTCGCGAAGCGTCAATCCGAACTGGTCGAGTTGTTGGCTCAGGAATGGGCCTTGTAGGGGATTGCTGATCAATTGGCCTCGCGTCGGATCGGAAACTGAAGTCTGCCGACGTAGGCGTGATGGATGGCATTTCGTAGGGTGGCGGACCTTGGGCGAATGGGCGTTTTCTTAACGGCCGACCAAGCTCTTCGAACGTCGGCGGGTTGGCCTAGCTAGTTAACTGACGATCAACCAATGAGGGGGAGCAGTGTTCAAAGATCAGGCTGACGGTCTGGGGGATACGGGCGGGGACTACGTTGCTGACGAGCTACCGGGTTCGGATGTCGAGGGCGATCCGTCGAAACTGATGGCGCTTTTCGACCGGTCACTGATCGGGGCCGGGCACCTCATGAGGGCACGGGTTGCGCGACTGGAGCAGCGATTTCCGGATGCGAGTGAAGAACAGTTGCTCAAGAAGCTCGAAACAACCTTCTTGTCTTCGGTCACGGTGAGTGGTGCTACCGCCGGTGGCGCGGCGGCGGTGCCGGGAGTCGGTACAGCAGCCGCGTTGGCGATGACGGCTGGGGATACGTCGTGGTTCATGACCGCCGCAGCCGGCCATGTTCTGGCGGCGTTGCGGATCCACGGCATCGACATCACTGACCTGGAACATCAGAAGGCGATCGTGCTCACCGTCTTGGCCGGTGGGGGTGGCTCCACTTTCTTCGGGAAGGCGGCGGCCCGAGCGGGAGGCAACCTGGGTAAGCTTCTTGCCAATGCCGTGCCTCTCAGCACGATCCGCTCGATCAATCGCGTGCTCGGCTACAACTTCGTCACCCGATATGGGACTCGTCAGGGGATCTTGGTACTCGGGAGAGTGGCTCCCTTCGGCGTTGGGATGGCGATCGGAGCTGGGGGGAACCTTGTGATGGCTCAGACGGTTGTCAAAGCCACGCGAAAGGCGGTGGCAACAGCGCTGGACCTGCGGTAGCGATTCTGTCAGCAGCCGGAATTGACGTCCTGTTCTGTTGCTGACGTCCAGCTCCCGGCTGAGGCCAGAGACGGGCAGTTCTCGGATGAGGTTCGAGAACCTGCATGGCATGTCACTGCGAATCCGCGTTTGCCCTCGATAGCGTGGACCTCGTGGCGAGCGGATGACTCCGGTCTCGTCCATTCGTCGCATGCTCTCCAGAGACGAGAATTCTATGGTGGCGGGTCATCGCAGCCCTGGCGGATAGTTGGTGGAAATCAACATGTCGCGCCGCCCGGGAACAGTTCGTCACGTATTGGGGCCCACTCGGGACCGCCCGTTAAATAGGTGACAGGCGGAATGGAAAAGCACGTGTGCCGGTCGAGACATGGGACCCGACGCGAACTCGTCGGAGACGGTTTCTAAGGTGGTGTGGTCCGTTGCCGTCGGCGGGTGGAAGCAGGGTGTGGAGTGGACGTCGCGTCGAGGGACAACGATCCCGACCTGAGGGATCGTGTGCAACGCTTGCTTGCCTTCATGGCAGAGCTCGTCAAAGCCCGCAGCGCACCGGTTCGCATCGTCGACAAACACCGTGCCGTGATGTCCCTCGAGGAGGGAAACATCAGGGCCGGCCTGAAAGCTCACGCCGCGTCGGGTGAGGTCTTCCTGCGCGCGCGTCGTGCTCAGCTCGAAGACCCGCCACGCCCTTCCGGAGAGTTCGCGATCTACGTTCGCGGAGAGATCGGCGACTCCGACATCGAACCCGCACTCGACCCGCAGGCCCCCGACACCGTGGCAGGCTTCGACGTCTGGCTCACGGAGTGGCGGGCATGGGCGGCCGTCGACCGTGAACGACGAGCCGCGTCGCATCTGTACACCTTCCTGCAGCGAACGATGCTGGACCTCGAAGACCAACCGGAATCGATGGAGCTCGTCGTCGCGTCGGGCTTGCTGCACCTGTCAGAGCGGGTTGCCGGCGCGCGGGTTCGCACGCACCTGATCACGCAATCCGCTCTCATCGAGCGGCACGGCGACTCCGGCGACCTGGTGGTCCGGCTGGATCCCGGCG
This sequence comes from Rhodococcus sp. NPDC058639, assembly GCF_042717545.1. Taxonomy (NCBI): domain Bacteria; kingdom Bacillati; phylum Actinomycetota; class Actinomycetes; order Mycobacteriales; family Nocardiaceae; genus Rhodococcus; species Rhodococcus sp. NPDC058639. The sequence goes on along the minus strand of NZ_JBHXRF010000003.1, from coordinate 207,395 downwards.
CCGGCCCGTCGTTGGAAGACGTTCAGATTCTCACCGGACTGGAGGTGTTCGACCCGTCGAGTGTCCGCGAACTGCACGACTCCCTTGTCACTCAGGTCGCGTCGCCCCTCGATCCCGCCGCCCGGGCGTTCTTGAAGAGCTGGGCCGAACGTGCGCTCACCCTGCGCGTCGAGGTCGCCGAGCGTGCAGAAGAAGCATCGGCGCCCGACGCATTCGTCACCCCGTCACCCGCACTCGTCCTGCGCAAGCGCGGTGCCCATGCACTCATCGAGTACTACAACCGCATGACCGAGGCCGCCGCCGACGAAGCGAACCTGGTGCCACTCGGTCTGGCGCAACTCGTCGAAGCCATCGAACCGGCGGACCGTGTCACATGGCTCGACCGCATCGGCACGCCCTCGGGTCTCTTCACCGGCGATCCGCTGCTTCCACTGCCCGCGAACGAGGAACAACGCGAGATCCTCGACCGGCTTTCCGGCGACAGCGGCGTCGTGATCGAAGGCCCACCGGGTACGGGTAAGACCCACACCATAGCCAACATCGTGTCCGCGCTGCTGGCGCGTGGCCAGCGGGTGCTGGTCACCAGTGAGAAGGCGCAGGCGCTGCGTGTCCTCCGGGAAAAGCTCCCGGACGAGCTTCAGGACCTGTGTGTGGCGGTGACCGACCCGGTAGACGGCGGGTCTGTGGAGCTCACCCGTAGCGTCAGCGAAATCGCTATCCGCAAAGCGCAATTCAACGCGCGGCGCGCGCAAGAACGCATCGACGAACTCACCACGCAACGGAACGATGCACTCGGCCGTCGAGCGACGCTGATGGAACAGATCCGGCAGGCGCGAGCCGAGGAAGCGTTGATCCATGCCGAGGTCGTTGCCGGCTACGAGGGGACGGTTGCGTCGATCGTCCGACGGGTCCGCGCGCAACAGTCCAAATATGAATGGTTGCCCGCACCTCTCCTCACCGACGCCCCGCCACTAACGGTCGACGAGCTCGTCACCCTCCATGCGCTCCATCAGCGTTCGAGTGTCGAACGCGCGCGTCGCAGGCACCAACGCTTTCCGGAGTTGTCGCTCCCCACCCAGAGGGAACTGCAGTACGCGTGTGCTGCCGTCTCCCAGGCGTCGAACGGCACCGCAAACGATGAGATGCAAGGGTTGTTACGGATACTCGAGGGGGCATCCCTCGAGGCACTCGCCCACATCCGTGACCGGTGCGAGCAGTTGCAGGGTGCCCTGAAGGATGCAGATCGGCTCGACGCTCGAATTCGTCGCGTCGCCGACGACGTCCTGTCGGGGAAGGCTCAGCATCTGTGGGGAAAGACCGCCGAGCTCGCAGGGCTCGTGCAGGCCGCGCAGGACGCCGACCGGATCGTCGGTGCCAGCTCGGTCCAGGTACCGGTAGCGGGACCGCTCGCCTTCGAGGCGTACGACGCGCTCGCCCGCAAGCTGGAGGCCGGGGAAACGTGGCGCAACGGTTTCGCTCGGTTCCTGAGAAGCGACGAACAATCCGCAGTCGAGGCGCTCGGTGAGCCGGCGACCGTCGACGGCGTCGCGGCTACCACCGCCCACACGGTACGCATCGTCGCCGAACATCTTCGTGTGCTCGAGGCGATCCGGGTGGCGGGTGTCGTCCTCCGCGATCTGGGCATCGACATCCAGCTCGACGAGTCGCGCAGCCGTGCTGTCGGCACCCTCGCCTTCATCGACCGAGACCGCGTCATCATCGACGGTCTCGTAGCACGGGTGCGAGACGTCGAATCGGCGTTGCGCGATGTCCACCCCGGTGCGCCGCGGATCGCGAGTGTCGAGCAGGCGCGGTCCATCGCGGAGTCGGCACGGGCCATCGCCGCGACGGGCACTGCGGAAGCAAGCAAAAACTGGCTCGAATCCATCGGAATGTACGTGCGGGGCCAGACCGCCGGGGGAGCGTCGCCCGAAGGCCGCGCGCTGGCACGAGCCTTCCACGAAGCGGACTTCGAGGCGATCAATGCGGCATTGGACGCGTGGGACCGTGCGGTCGGTGAACAACGCGAGGAGCTGGAACTCGTATCCCTGCAGGCGCGTTTGACGACTGCTGCACCGGCACTCGCGCAGACACTCGGAGACAATCCATTGAGCTTGGCATGGCCGGTTCGTCTCGCCCACATCGAGGATGCGTGGGCGTGGCGACGCGCAGACGACTGGGTGCGGCGCTTCCACGAGCATAGCGACGACGGGCAGTTCGAACGTGAGCTAGGCGCAGTCGAGAAGGACATCACGCGTATCACAACGCAGCTCGTCGAGGAGAAGGCGTGGAGTGCGTGTCTCGCCCGCACCACTGCCGAGCAAGTCCAGGCACTCCATTCCTACCGCGACCATGTCGCGAGCATCGGTAAGGGAACCGGGCGGTATGCGGAGCGCTATCGGGCAGCGGCGCGCGAGGCCATGCAGGTCGCGCAAGGCGCGGTGCCGGCGTGGGTGATGCCGTTGCAACAGGTGCTGGCTTCGGTTCCACCCGAACAGAATTCGTTCGACGTTGTCATCGTCGACGAATCGAGCCAGGTCGACATCAGCAGTCTGTTCCTGCTGTGGCTGGCGCCGCGTGTGATCGTCGTCGGCGATGACAAGCAGTGTGCACCGAGTGCGGTGTCGCTAGGTGCACTCGACGGCGTCTTCACCCGTCTCGATTCGTACCTGCCCGACATTCCGAATTACCTGCGCGACAGCTTCACTCCACGGTCGAGTCTGTTCTCCTTGCTGCGGTCGCGGTTCGGAAGCATCATCCGGTTGCGGGAACACTTCCGGTCGATGCCGGAGATCATCGCGTGGTCCAGCGAACAGTTCTACGCGGACGACCCGTTGGTTCCCCTGCGGCAGTACGGGTCCGATCGCCTGCCGCCACTACGCACCACGTACGTCGAGAGTGGCGCCGTCACAGGACAGAACTCCACGTTGGCGAACCACGTCGAGGCACGTGCCCTCGTCGACACCCTCGTTCAATGTGTCCAGGACCCCGCCTACGACGGCAAGACATTCGGCGTCGTCGTTCTGCAGGGACAGTCGCAGGTTGACGTCATCCAGAACGAACTGCTCGACCGGCTCACCCCGGCCCAATGGGAGCAACGCAGGTTGCGCGTCGGCACGCCCCCCGATTTCCAGGGTGACGAGCGGAATGTGGTGTTCCTGTCGATGGTCGTCGCGCCCGACCAGAACATCGCGGCCATGACGCGCACCGAATACCAGCGACGGTTCAACGTTGCCGCGTCGCGCGCTCAGGACCAACTGTGGTTGTTCCATTCACGGACGCTCGACACGCTGCGACGGACCGACCTGCGGTATTCGCTGCTAGCCCATATGCAGTCGACGTCGACGATGCCCGCCGCACCCATGCCGGACGGTGTGACGCGAGACGAGCGGCACGAGGCGTTCGACAGTCTCTTCCAGCAGGAAGTGTTTCTCGACATCGCCGCCCGGGGATATCACGTGAACCCGCGGGTCGAGGTGAACGGGCACTTCATCGATCTGGTCGTGACCGGTGCAGCGGGGAAGCTGGCGGTCGCATGCGACGACGGGCAGTGGCACGCCAGCCCCGACCGGCAGCGCGCCGACCTCGAGCGGGAACGTGAACTGCACCGGAGTGGGTGGAAGTTCTGGAGGGTTCGGGAGTCGGAGTATTACCTCGACCCGGTCGCGGCGATGGCGGGCTTATGGGACGAGCTCGAGCGGCGTATCACAACTCGTATCCCGGATGTCCCTGCTTGAACGTGACTGGTCGCTCGTCGCAATGATCACCGTGAGCGTGCCTGGGCCGCATCACCTCGGCGTGGTTTGACGGGCAGGCAGTGGTGGATTAGTTGCGTCCGACTAAAAACGTGCGGTCCTTCCAGGACGCGTTGCCTCGCACGTCTGAGACGCTGGACTACGCGGGGCACGGACTTAAGAGAGCACGCACGGACGGAGCTGGAAATGACGACCATCGACGAGTTGCAAGCAGCGGTGCGTGCCTTCACTGATGAACGCGAGTGGGGACAATTCCACACTCCAAAGAACCTGATCATGGCACTCACCGGGGAGCTTGGCGAGCTCGCAGAGATCTTCCAGTGGCTTACTCCTGAGCAGGCGGATCAGCTCGACCCGCAGCAACGGAAGCACACATCCGATGAGCTTGCCGATGTGTTGATCTATCTGCTTCGACTCGCTGACATTCTTGACATCGACCTGGCCGATGCCGTCCAGAACAAGCTCGCCGCCAACGGCAGCAAGTATCCCGTCGATCAGGCTCGCGGCAACGCCACCAAATACACAGCGCTCAGGGCTTCGACCGACACCGACTGATTAACGCGGCTCAGGGCCTGAACCGTGGGCGACATTGCGGGTCGGTTCGCTGCCCTGACCTCAGGACGATCGAATCCGAGGAGAAACTCGACAGGTTGCGTTCCGAAGATGCATACCTAGGCGATCGTTCACGCGGTCTGCGTCGTCCATCCGCACGCTTTTCGGTGGCGGCCGAGGGCGGCACGGTCTGGGCGATGCCTCGGATTCGCGGGTACCCGGAGTGGTCTGCCATCGAACGATGCGTACTCGCTGCGTGTCAGCATCGGTGAGACTTCGATGGTGAGCAGATCCGTGACGGTCCACATCTGCAAGTCGAAGAGAGTGTGTAGATCAGCGCGAAGCAATAGTCCATTGGTGACGTGGTTGCTGTGATCGCCGAAGTATCGGTCGATGTGTGCTGCTTCGAGAACCGATTCGATTTTCGATCCTGTGACGGCGCACCTGTGTTCGTAAGCAACGAGGAGTGATTGGCGAAACCTACGCTGGCCCCGCCGGGCCGCGATCTCGCGCTTCGCTCGCTCGCGCAGATCGTCGCCATGCGTATACCCGGGAGAGTACTCGAGCTGGGTGTCGTCCGGTAGCGGGAGATTCGAAAAGGCGATATCGCTCCGATTGTCGAACAGGGATCTAAGGTGTGATTCGGCTACCGGATCATCTATTTCGTTGGCTGGGGCTTGCGCGGCGTATTTGCGTCCGTGCTCTCGTTTGAGCTCGCCCCACGTCAAGGAACGCTGGGGAACCTCGCTAACGGTCTCGAACTCGAAGCGGTGGGTGTAACCGCCGTCGTCTCGGTCGATCCAGTGAGCCGGACGCGAGTCGGGGGTGAGTTCGTAGAGAGCGCTGGTTGCGCGAACCCTGCTGAGTAGTCCGGTCCCTGACAGCCAGAAGCAGATATCGTCTCCAGGCTCGATGCGTCGGAAGAACCCGGGGCGGCGGACATCCCAGAACCCGTCGTCGCGTGCGAAACCCCAATGCTGTGGAGTGCTCTTACCGATTTTGACGATCCAACTGGTCAATGCCCATGCGCCTTTTCAGGTTCGCATCGGGTGGGGGCATGTCCTGTGTCGGAAGCCCGTCGGGCCGTGCTCGAGAAGTGTTAGTGGTGAGGTGATAGTACTGGGCGATCAGGTCGCGTATCGCGTCCCGACCTGGGTTCTCGGCCGTAGATGGTGGATCGGGGTAGATCTGGCTATACGAACCCCTCCTCGACGAGGGTGAACCCTTCGGTGGTGACGACGTGTGCTTGCCCGGATCCTCCGGCGACTCGGCACCAACTTTCTACGAACAGATAGCTGCGCATAAGTCGGATGGAGAAGCCGCCGTACATACCCGGGATGGGGAACCATAACGCTTGGTCGGTGGTCTCGGCGAGTACCTCGGTGGCAGGGTGGCGGAGCCGTACAGGCAGAGCAGGGCGGATTCGAGATTCGACCAACCGCGCCAAGTATTCGTCGAGCTTGCTGAAGACGTCATTGTCGACACGCTTGCATGTGGGTGGGACGAGTGAGTCGCCAAGCGTGATGTGTCCCTTCTTCACAGCAATATCGTGTGCAGTTTCGCCGGACGCGGTGCGTAATGACCGCCATCCGCCACGTTGGATGAGTTCCTCGACAACCGAAACCGGCGCGTTGTGCCAGGCGGCTTGGTGAAGTGGTGTGTACCAGGACTTTCCATTCGCACGCCACGAGTTCGGCGACAGGGTGTATCTGTGGGTATCGAGCAGGCCGAACACAGCCTTCCAGTTTGCGGCTCTGGCTGCATCGGCAAGTGCGTTTCGAACCGCGATTTCCTCTTCGGAGAAATGATCGAGTCGCCCATCCCACACAGTCGTTTTGGGATGGTCGGGATTTTCAGCCCCGTCGAGGAGCGCAGGAGCGCTGGCGTCCCCCGCCGACGTGTCACCGTTTATCTTTGCCACTTCTGAACTCCGTTCCTTAATGTTCGTCTGCACTTTCAGGTATCGAAGTGCCAGGACAATTGCAACCTCCGCGATGTGGGCTTGCCTGCCCTGAGAGTTGCGTGTTGGTTGGAAGGTCGAACCGAGCAATAGCGTCACACGTAGCTGACATGCGAGTCAGCCGGCTCGCTTGGTGTCATCTGGAGCTGTCACGGAGCTGCTTCGCAAGATCCATTCCGGCACGATCCAGGTACTGCGCGAACGCAGCGTCGGTCCGGGCATCGCCAGGTTGAGGGAACGGAATGCTGTAGGCATCGAGCGGGATCGTGCTATCAGGTCCTCGATACCATCGTGCAGTCGGTCCAGTTCCTGGGTAGATGAGCATGACCCGGCTCGGCCGGCGCCCTTCGTCCGCCACGAGGTGGCTGTAGGCGAACATTTGGTATTGGTCGTCGCGGCTCGGTGCCACGAGACTGTTACGCAACTTGTATTTCGCGTCGATCACCACGAGATCGTCGCCAAACTGGGCCACGAGATCCGGGAATGTGCGGGATCCGCTGTCCGCCTTGCCGGACCAGGGGTCCGCCACCACCCCCGTACTGAGTCTGCTTTGATTCCGCACGGCGTCGAACCCCGCGCGTTGAAGCAACTCCTCGACGATGCGTTCCCACAGCTTGTCGGTGCGTGTCGACAACTCGAATGCGTCGGTCTCGCGAGAATGCGTTCGCCCTACGATATGTTCGTATTCGCTCAGGACTGCCAGGCTCATCGCGAGCGCATCGGACCACGGGCGATCCAGACGCGTCAAGTGCATGCGCGGCCCGTTGGTGAGGGCGGAACGCATCGGTGTGGAGGTGACTTCGTTGAGTGCGCGTCGCAGACCGACGGCATCCTGCCGCAGCCGTGGCGTCGAGTATTCGGCCGAGAACAGCGACGATGTCGAACTGCCGTCGGCGATCCAGTCGAGCGCCGCGCAGACGATGCCCAACAGTGCAGTGGATCCGCTCAATTCCGCGTAGCGGCATTCGATCCGTGGGTCTCCGGTGGCGTGGTATCGAGCCAAACCAGCCGAAACCACCCGACCTCGAATCGTTGTATGTGTTGCAATAATCGGGCGAAATCCGCGACGGGCGGAGGAGATACGACGTTGCACCTCGTCGAGAAGGCGGCGATAAAGCATAGGTCGGTGAAGCTGTGATCGAATAAATTCGGCTGAAAGTGGTTCGGATTCGCGCCGCAGCAGATTCACACGGTTGCACAATCGGAGCAGATCGGTTGCCGCGTGAGTGTCGACCTCGGGGAGTGTGGCGAGCAGACCCGTCCGTAAAGGTGAGACGTCGGGGTGGAGTAATGCCTCTCCCCACATTCGTTTCGACTTCTCTGATTCGATCACTGAACGCTGTAGGCATCGCTCAGTGAGGTTTTCGAGGTCGGGGTTGTCACGGACGTGAAGTCGGTCGGTTTCGTAGACGGTTGCGAGGTAGTGGCCATCCGCTCGTCGTGGGCCCGCCACGTGGAGCGTCCCCTGATGTTCAGGACGCCAGGCTTTCGGCGCGACTGTCAACAGCAGTTGTGTCCCGTCCACGCTCGCCGAGGAGAACCCGACGCGGGCGCCACGTGGTGACGCTGCAATCGTGACTGTCACGAGTCGATACCGGCCGCTGCGTCGAAGTCGTCGAGAACCAACTCGTCATCAGAACCCGGGTCGCCGACCTCGATTCCCGCGATCCGCGCCCCTCTCGCCAACCCGGTGCCTTCGACGACAAGCATGAGTCCGAGCTGGGCCAGATAATCGTCCAGGGCGCCGAGAGCATCCATGGCACGGTCGAGAGCTTTTTTCTCGATCTCGGAATGGGTATCGAACCATGCGGGTCGGGTGTGGCTGTCGAGAATATCGTCGGCATTGAGTGCTCGGACCGAATCGATCAACTGGGGGAGGATCGTGTACCTCCAATAGCTTGCAATCACGTCTGCGGGATTTCGGGAACGATCATTGAGTGCGTCGGCAATCGAGTAGAAGTAGGAGTGTCCGAGTAGTGCGTCGGGGCCCAGGCAGGGCCGCAACGCATGTTCGTTCACATTCTCCAGAATCCGAGCCCCGCTGCGGAACAACTCGCGATCAGCGGAGGACAAGATGGATGGCGCAGTCACTTCGCCCAACTCGGGTTCCAGCCGGTGGAATGCGAACCGGCGACGTAACGCAGCGTCGAGGGGTGCCACCGACCGGTCCGTCGTATTGGTAGTTGCCACGACATACACGTTGTCCGGGACGAAGAACGTGCGACCGGAGTACGGGAGTCGAGCTGTCGTCGTTGCCGACCAATCTTCCGCCGATCCGCTGCTTGGTCCGGCACTGCGTAGTTTTGCACGACGGGAAGACTCCAGTGTCAGTAGCAAGTCGCCGAAGACGCTCGGAATGTTGCAGCGATTCAACTCGTCGAGCAGGACAAGCACATCCTCGTGTGGCGTGCGTACCGCCGCACGGCACACCTCGACAAAGAAGCCGTCGGCGACTGCGAACGAGGTATCCCGAGCCGGAGCTTCGTCGAAATATCCAGGCGCATCTACGCGTACAGACGGGACGGGGCGCAACCCCTCGATGAAGTCCTCGTAAGAAGTACTCGGGTGCATCACTGTGGTGCGGTACGGGCGCCCATCAAAATCGTGTAGCGACCGACCGGTTCGGGAACGCCATTGACGTGCAATATTGTCGATTGCGTACGATTTCCCCGTGCCTGGAACGCCTTCGAGGACGATGTTCTTGAACTGCAGCAAGGACTCAAGAATGGGATCGGATTCGTAGGAGCCGGCGAACTCGTCGGAGTGTTGATCCTCGTAGTGTGTCCGATGGGTGAAGGTGCCCGCGAGCAGGCCGGGTATGCGGGCGTCGAGGAACGCAAGCACGTCAAGAATATGGTCGTTACCGATCGGGTAGAGATACCCCTGGTTGACCTTGCCGTTCTTGTCGAACGGCGCAGTCGCGAGAAGCTCCTCAGGGAACTCCGACGCGGAAATAGGGTTGGCGAGTTCCCGGTAGTCGATGGGGCAGAGGTATCCTGCGGGTGCGTATTGTTCGAAGAGATTCGACTCGGGATCCGTCGCCTCTCGCGGGTGCCCGTGAACGGTGCCGACGGCAGTGATCTGCTTGTTTGTGTAGTGCAGGACGAGTTGCCCCTCCTGCAGTTTCATGACATTCGACCAGGACGGGACGGCCCTCCCGTTCTTCGCACGTTGCCCGGCCCACACGTATCCGCCATCACGCTCAGTTGCGTAGTTGGCGCCTTGGTTGACCCACCACAGACCCTTGAACTTTACGACCGGTACGCGGAGCGCCTTGAGTTGGGCTCGGGCGTTGTCCGTGACAAAGGCGGACGCTGTGAGCGGGCGTCCGGTCGCATACTTGTGCGCGACGCCGATGAGTGCTTTGGGATCGTAGAATCGTCCGTTGAGATGCACGAGATACCCGGTGGAGACACCGAAGCCGTAGGTATCGAGCATCGCCTTACGGTCGGTCGTGTCGAACTCGCTGATGGCAGCGTCGAGGTGCTCTCGTTCGATATCGCGGATTGCCATGTGGTCGCTTTCATTGGACGTGATGTGGGCTTCAGGCGGGGTCGAGAACTGTCGCATCCAGAGCTGCTCGGGCCAGTTGAGCGCAGTGGGACCGGATCTGTGAGCTTCTGCCCTTGCGCATGAGCGCGAGATTCAAACTTGCCGCGGCACGCATGATCACGGGGTCTTCCGTCATTGTTTCGATCGCCTTGTGACCGCGGGCAATCAGTTGTTGCTGCGACGCGCCACCTGGTGCGTGCTTGATCTTGCCGCGGCGTATTCCACGCCGACGCAGATAAATTGCGCATCGGAATGCGCCGGCCGGAAGTTCGTCCCCATCGACGAAGAGCGACGCTTGAACCGGGCCGGACGGCGCGGTGAACAGCACAAAGGTTTCCATCCAGTTGATACTCACGCAGGATAACCTTGTCGGGTTCGAAGTAGGTAGACAGCTGACTGACCAGAACTGCGCCTCGGTGCGCCGAGCATGGCATACCGTGCTCCTCAGGTACTTGCCGACAATCTCGATGAGGTCCGTAGCGTCGGGACGACCACCGAATCGTGCCCATCGGTGGGCGTAGCTCTCGATTTGGTTAGCCGGCAAGTCCGGCGGTGCGCAGTCGAAATCCAGCGAGTTCCGGGCCACAGGTTCCTCGAGCCAGAGAGCCTGGTCGTCCGTTGTCACGACATCGTTCAATACCGAGGTTCCTTCGAATCGAAGGGCGTGTTCGCGGTTCCGTACGACGAGTCCGGACTTCTCCGCGTCATGAATCAGTGAACGTTCGCGGTCCCTCAATGCGGAGTATGAACCGGCGAACCGCTGTAGGCGGAACCCGATGATGTCGTCATAGGTCTTGCCGTGAGCAATCAGGCGGCTGGCACAGTCGCTCCCGGAGATACCGATATAACACGCACCGTTGGCGAATTCCACCAGGTAGATGCCGCGCAACCCGCGAGGGCCACGACGTGAGTGTGGCACCGACATCGCCGCCGGCGTGTAGGGAACGTGAGGCCCGAACCCATTGGCAGTGGCCCATGAATCTGTCGAATGCACCTGAGTGTCCTGTCCGTTCAACCCTTGAACTGAGCCGCGGGCGCGCAGTTCAGATGAAGCACGTGTGCTGCGATGAGGTCGTTCTCGAGTTCCAGCAGCTGATGTGCCCGTCGCTTCGGCGCAGCAACCCAGGAGACTTCCAACCTCCGCTGGGCCGCGAACATTTCACCCTGCGCGTGGCCGACTTTGGTGATCTTTGACAGGTGCGCAACGGGCCGATTCGGAAGCACACCCTGCCCGATGTACAGCAGGGCGCCGTCGCAATCACCCCGTATGCGATACAGGCCGACCGTGTTCGAGGGGATTCTGTATCGAGCATCCGAGAGCGCCACCCACTCGCTCCAGCTGTGTCCACACCACGACTGGCTCTGTGCGGAGGGAGTAAGCGGACCGACCGGGGGCACTCCGGCCAGGTGCTCCGCCAGCGGGGGTCCGTCGTACAGGCCACCACGAAACCTGGCACCCGCGGCTATGAGGCGTGAGTTGTTCTGCGATGAGGCGCGATAGCCCTTCGGGACACGGCCGAACTGTACGGTGGGGGAAGCGCCGAACTCCTGGCGGTAGAGGCCGATCGCCAACGATTCCAGCCCCTTCCGTGCATGCGAATCGCCAGAGAATTCTGCAAACGACGCCTCGAATTCACAGCCGGTTGAATGGTATAACGCCCACAGCGCGGGTGCCGCGGTGTGCGGATCGCGATAGGGCATCTCCTCGGCGTGGCACCGGGACAACGCACCCAAGCGCTCACGAAGACTCCGTCCGGTCTGCCCGATGTAATCGAGACCTTCGGAATCGCTGCGGCGGACACGGTAGATGCCCGGGAGTCGGGGGACAGAGGCATTGCGGGAGATTCCCAGCAGTGGAAACCAGCTGCTCCAATCTGGTGTTGAGCCCGTGATCATCCGATCTGTGTCTTCTCGCCGAGTACCGTGTCCGCTCCGGCTGCGTCGATGGCGCGGACAGCAAGGGTTGCCCGTGCCAGGTGCTCTGGCAACGCCGCCGAGAACTTCAACCCTCGCAGTGCGCCCGCGTCCACCGCCGGGAGAGGCCTCGAACGCCCATTGCGTAGTGCGGCGAGTCCTTCACGGATATCAGCGACCGTCAGGTCTGCGTGCAAACGCAGCGACTCGGCTCCGATCCGTTGCCGCGGCGGAACCAGATCCGGGGCCCACGCCGCGAGGGTTCGGTTCGCCTTCGAGCCTGCCCACGTCCACCAACGCCAATCGTCCCGATCGTCGCGAGTGATGACGAATGCACCATCGGTGACGTGGCCGGAGCGCTGCAGACGCTGGTCTTCCAACGTCGCTATGGCTCGCCGCGTCAACGTGACCCCGGAGGGCATTGCACCGAGCAGCACATCACGAATACCGCGCGCGATCTCGAATGAGGCACCATCGGGCATCGAACTCCACTTGGCGCGACCTTGGATATGGGTGGACTCGACGAATACGTGCCGTCGCTTCCAATCGATGTGAGTGACCTTCCACGACCGCCCACCGAGCAGCAGAATACGCGGTCCCTCGACATCGTCGGTGAGCACACTGGTCTCTACCGAGCCGATTTCTTGTCGACCGGCCCATACCTTGAACTCCGGAGCGGCGGTGAACACCGCGAGCAGCTCCATGAAATGTCGCCGCCCAAAGTGTTTTTCGGCCTCAGGTCCAATGAATGCGCTTCCCGCATCGTGTTCGAGGAATCCTTCGGCGAGCAGGTGGTCGAAAACCTCCTGCCCGTCGCAGTCGAACAGCGGCAGCGATCCCCATGCCCGCCGCCAATCGACGAGCGGAACGCGGCGGGTCTGCAACGCGGCGGCGAGCAACTGTTGGGCTGCGATATGCCGGGGTTGCGGCGTCGATAACACCGGCTCAACCCACCCGCGCGACCAGCACTGCAGCATACCGAGGGTGTCGAGTACTGCCTGATCGGTAAGAGCAAGGAACAGACAGTTGCGGGTGGTACCGGGGCGGCGGCCTGTGCGACCGAGTCGCTGGAGGAACGACGACACCGTCCGAGGAGCATTGATCTGGATTACTCGGTCGAGGTCGCCGACGTCGATACCGAGTTCGAGAGTGGAGGTGGCGACAATGACGCAGTCACGATTCTCGGCGAACGCTTCCTCCGATTCACGGCGCTCAGCCGCGGACAACGAGGAATGCGAGATGAAGGTGGTGATGCCACGTCGGCGCAGCTGGGTTCCCAATTCTTCGGCGAGCCTCCGCGAATCGACGAAGACGAGTCGCTTCTCCCCGGCGTGCAGCGCGGCGATCACTTTTGCGGCATTCTCGATACCACCTACGGAGTCGACGGTGATCTCGGGAACCACCGCAGCGCCTGACACTGCGGGGGAGATGACGCGGCCGGGGGCGGTCGTGCCACTCTGCAACCAGCCGAGCAACTCGTCCGGATTCCCGACGGTGGCGGACATACCCACCCGTTGCAGACGTCGTCCGAGCAACGTTTCGACTCGGGCTAGCACCGCCAGCAGGTGCCACCCGCGGTCGTCACCCGCGAACGCGTGTACCTCGTCAACGACCACGGCCCGCACGCCACCGAGTAGTTCGTCTGCGTCGACACTTTCGGAGACAAGCATGGACTCGAGCGATTCCGGGGTGGTCAGCAGGATGTCGGGTCGGTCGCGTTTGATGCGACCTCGGACGGACTGACCGACGTCTCCGTGCCACGTCATCGCATCGCGGCCGAGCCACGTCGCGTAGTCCGCCAGACGCGGCTGCAGGTTGTTCAGTAGCGCCTTGAGCGGGCAGATGTACAACACGGAGATACCGGTCCAGCGTTCGGACTGCATACGGGTCAGCAACGGAAATATTGCCGCTTCGGTCTTGCCACCTGCAGTCGGCGCAAGAAGAATCGCGTCCGATCCGGTGACGATCGGCGCGACCGACTCGTCTTGTAGCGGCCGCAGACCAGGCCAGCCGAGCGAGTTGACGATGTGGTGTTGCAGCACCGGATCGAGCAGGTCGAAGCCGGTCATGTGTTAAAGCTCCACGTCGTCCGCGGAAACCGCGGCGCGCTCGGTGTCCGTCAGCTCGGTCGACGCGACCGTCAACGCGTAGTGTTGTCGCGGATCGAAGTCGTCGAACTGGTCGACTCGGTCGAGCACGTCGAGCACAAGCTTCTTGAGGAAGAGCCGCGGTGAGATTCCCACCTGCCCTCCGAGTTTGCCGGCCACTGCGGATGCGAGGTCGCGCAAGTAAGAGTCGTCGACCAGGGCGCGAATCCGGTCGGGTGCCGAGGCACCATTCGCATACACGTCACGCACCCGAATGCCCACCTCGACGAGCTTCTCCAAGTCGAACCCGGCAAGACGGATCTGTGGAGCGCGCGGGTTGTCGAAGCGAGCGTCGGTGGTGAAGTCGGTGTGAAGGCGCTGCGCAAGTGGCGGCAGCGACTGGATGCCGAGACGACCGTCGAAGAATGCGGGTGTACCGGTGATTAGCAGATACAAGCCCGGATATCGACCCGAGTCGAGCTCGTCGATCCACTGACGCAGCGCGTTGAGCGCCTTGGCGCGACTGTCCGAGCGCATCCGCTGCAGCGTCTCGACTTCGTCGATCACCAGGAGCAACCCCGGGTGTCGCGCTCCTTCGAGCACCGCGAGCAACCCCTGAAGGAATCCCATGGCGAGGAAGTGGTCGACGTCTTGCCGAACGCCGGCAACCCGTTTCGCGGCTGCACCCACGTGAGGCTGCCCTCCGAGCCAGGCGACGAGCGCATCCGCGGTGGCGGCGTCTTCGCGGGCGAGGGCGGCGCGATAGGCCCGCAACACCATCGGATACACCGGTGTCACAGTCGCAACGGCCGCGAGGCGCTGCTCGAGCAGCGCGTCTATCTGTTCCTCGGACGCTTCGTCCACTCCCGCCGCTGTCGCGGCGTCCTCCTCGACACCGAACAACCAAGCGTCGAGCACGCTGCGGAAGGCAGAGGGAGGGAACGCGGCGGTGCGCAGGGACTCGGTAGTCCGGCGATACACCGTTTCCAGCTTGTGGAGGGGTGTTTCGAGTTCGCTGATCTGGACCTCGGCCACCGCCAAGCCACGACGCATAGCGCGCTGCTGTATCCACCGAGCGAAAAAGGTCTTGCCCGAGCCATATTCGCCACGCACAGCCTTGAACACCGATCCACCGGCGGCGATGGCGTCGAGGTCCTCGTCGACGGTCGGAGCAAATCTGTCGATGCCTACGGCAAGCACATCGAGGTTGCCGGCAGGAACGGTTCCCTGTCGCAGCGCCTGCAGGATCTCTCGCCGCCGGACCGGCGACAACGTGGTCACGGCGCAACCCCGTACTGCTCGAACAACAGCGCGGATTCGAGCTCGACCTCGGTGCCGTTGTCGGAGAGCACCACCACCCCGTCGGTGTTGAGTACCTGTGCGAGCACTGCGATCGCGGCGCGAGCGCGTGCAGGCTTCACGTCGAGGACGTCCGCAGCTCGGCTCAACGCAAGCCGACCGTTAGCGTCGAGCATTTCCTGCAACAACTTGCCGATGACCGGCTTGGTGAACTTGGGTCGGAACTGCGCGTACTGCTGCTTGAAGAGCTCGCTGCCGAGGACCTCCGCGATCCGATCGCGGCCCATGGGTGCCGTGGCGGCAGGGCCGGCGGCGGGCGTGCCGACATCGAACAGCGCATCGGCCTGTGCAACGGGTTTCGTGGAGGCTGGCGGCTTCTTGCGTTTCGGAACCGGTGCCGCGGCGACAGGAGGGGCGGCCATGGGTGTCGGTGCGGCACGCGCCGTTTCCCACCATGCGGGTTGCGGCGCAGGTGCCACTTCGAGCCCGAGATGCTGTGGTAGCGCGCCGTTGACGAGGATGGACACGGGGATCACCGCTTCGGCCAGTGAGCCGCCGCCGTGGTATCCGGCTTTGAGGCCCGTGTAACGCACTTGCTCGTCGACAGCGAGGATCGCGCGCTGGTGTCCGGACAGTACCCGCTCACCGATGACGAGCACTTCGTCCTCACGGGGTTCAGGGTCGAGGTCGGAGGCAGACCTGTATCTCGCGGAGATCTGCTGCCCGCGTTGGACGCTCGGCTGCTCGCGGCGTTCGACGACATGCCCATGATCACTGACCAGCACTACAGTTCGGCCCACGGCTGCGGCGGCAGTGAGCAGTGGATCGAGATGCTTGAAGCTTGCAGTGCTCCAGATGGTGCCGATGGGATCGGACCGATCGAGCGCATCGTCGATGTCGTTCAGGACGCACGCCACGACCGGGCGATGCTCTGTGTCGTCCACCGCATCGCGGACGACGTCGGCAAGTGCGTGATTTCGGGAGACCAGATCCAGATCGGCCTTGTGGAACAGGACCTGTCCAGTGCCTTTCAACCCGTTGCGCTGCAACCATTTGGCAAACCCGGATCGCTCTTTGTCTTGCCCACCCTCGGCGAGACCTCCGGTCAGGAGCGAGCAGCGCGAGAAGCGTGTCACGGTGGGCAGTGCCGCGAGTGCTGCGTGCGGCTGGTCTGCGCCGGCGAACCGGCATTCCTGCCATTGTGGCCGGTGTCGCCGCAGCGCGTCGGCGACAACTTTATTGGCGACCGATCCGCTCATCCCGTCGGCGATCACGAGCAGTACAGGCGAGGGCTTCGGTCCGCCTGCGGAGACGCTGCCGAGCCCACCGGTGGGTCCCGGTGCCGGCACCGTCAGCGGTTTCACGATTCGGTCGAGCACATCTTCGATGTAGAGCGGGCCGCCCGAGCCGGCGCGATGGCCGCCGCCGGAGGCGAGTTGGCGCGCGAATCGGCGATCCGCCTCGGACCGCTGGTTGCGCACCGCAGTGACTATTCGATCGGCCACCGTTGCCAGGGCTCGGTCATCGGCACCGACGAATGCATCGTTGACGGCGTCGTCCACCCACGACAGGTCGCGCCGGTAGTACGAGAGCCAGTGGGTCAGACCGGCAGGCTCGGACCATTCGAGGTTCCGTCGACGGAGCAGACGCAGCGCAGCTGCCCCGACCTGTACATTCCGTGGAGCATCGGCTGTGCCGACGTGCGCACTACGGTGGGCGACCACATCTGCCCACGCGTTTTCCGCTGTCGCCAGATCATCGGAATCGACGGCTGCTCCGAGGGCCTTTGCGAATTGCGCAATGCGCGGGGCAAGTGCCATCGGTAGGACGTCGGACCGCGCGACCAGCGGCTCGGCGTGCAGGCGTCGCACTGCATCTTCGGCCCGGCGCAGCACCTCGTCGGGAACGTTGGTGCCCGACACCGCAAGTGCGGCGGCGTTGCCCCACGCGGTGAGCTGCTGCTCGGTGAGGGCACGATTTCCGAGCTCGACCTCGAGCAGGGTGCGGGCTTTGACGATGGTGTCTCGCGCCGCGGGGAACGCTACAGAGGCCGCGCTACCGTCGCCGATGAGTGCGGCGACGAGACCGAGCGGGACGAGGTGCCCAGGGCCTATGCTGCGCCACACTGCGACGAAGACCGGGCCGAGCGGGCCGAGCCGGGTCTCGATCCAGCTGTAGAACTGCTCGAGAAGCACTGGATCCGTGTGCTGGCGCCACACCTCGAACCGGGCGGTGATCGCGTCGTCCATCGACCACAACGCGATGTGGTGAGGGGTGTACTCGGCTGGGCGTAATCCGAAGTTTCGGTCGGCCAGCGTCGCGAAAAGGTGATCGTTCGTCAGTACCCCACCGGGCGCGGGTGCGCGCACGCCGTCGAGGTCGCGCAATGCGGCGCGGGCGGCATCGTTGCTCAGCGAGAGCAGGTGAAACTCTTGCCTGGCAGCCTGGAACAGCTCTCGCAACGCCGGCCACGGATCCAGATTCGACAGCCGTCCGGCGGTGAGATGTTCGAGCACACCAGCGGGGAGCTCGGCCGCGTCGCGATCGGTCAGAATCACTACCCAGTCGGCACGGTGCCGCTCGGTGAGTGCGTCGCGGATCGCCAGAACACTCGGCGCCACACGCACCCGCACTGATTGGCCGTTGAAGTCGATCTCGTCCGGTCCCGACCATACGGGTGCGGCGGCAAGGGCAATGACCCCGTGCGAGTAGTTCTTGCTGCGCAGTCCAGCGACGAGACTGCGTACTGCCGCGACGTCGGCCTCAGGAAGTCCGGCAGCGACGGTCACGGCTCCACCTTGGTGATGGTGACGGTGTAGGTGGCGTTCGGATCTGCGTCGAGTAGTTCCCGTAGACGGGTTTCGACGGCGGAGAAGCCGCCACGAGCGGTGAAGGTGAAAACCGGCGGCGGCGGTGGTGGCGGTGGCGGTGGGGATGGTGGTTGGGTAATCCACTTCTCGATCCATCGATCCCGCGCCGCATCAGCAGTCCGGAGGGCTCCAGCCAGCGGGCGCGAAAGCTCATGGTCGGCGAAGCTGCCCGCAACAGCATCGATGATCACAGCCGCCTCGCGGCCCCGCTCATCGTCCGCTGCTGCCGCATTTCGCAGCACGGTGAACTTGTCGAGCGAATAGCGACTGACAGCATCGGCCACCGAGACCGCCGTGGTAAGGCACTTGCCGGCCTCGAGGTCTGTGCCGGCGAGGGGAGCAGTCGCAATCGTCTCGACCATGGCGATGTTGTCCAAGTGGTTGAGTTGCGCATCGAGCATCTCGGTGAGGTCTCGCGCCAGGTCGAAGCGCTTGCCGGTTTTGAGGCCGAGATAGGCGTATGCGCGAGTAAGGACATCGACGAGGCGCGACCGGTCGGCGCGTCCGCTTGCTGCGTAGTCGCGCACATGCTGAACGAACGCCGCGACGTTGGTGGCGGTGAGGTAATCGTTGACCGTGAGTCCGGTCAGCATCTCCCACCGAGTGCACGCCCGGGTCCATACCTGACGGTCCGGCAGCGGCTCGAGTCGCAGCGTGGTGCCACGTCGGAAGTCGCCGATGGCCGGTTCGGTGATGGGAGACGAGTGCAGGAACCACGACCGTTTGCCCTGCGCTGCCCACGCGCCCGCGACGAGGTCGACCATGTCATCGGTCAAACCCCGCTTCGGTCCGCTCGCGACGATCGCATTGCGCAGATCCTCGATGTGAACGTCCCCGGACTCGTCGAATCCACCGCGTGAGAGTTCCTGAGTGATGCGGTTACGCCAGCTCGCGAAATGTTCTGGGCCGAAAAGCAAATGGGTGTCATTGGTGCGGGCGATACCGAGGGATTCGACGACGCGTCGTACAGTGTCGCGTTCACCGCGGTCGAGGGGGATACGTCCGTCTTCTACCGCCTGGGCCTCCCGCAACCGCGTCAACGTCGTATTCAGCTGACGGCGGGTAATGAGCTGATCGGCAGGAGTGAACTCGGGGTGATCGGGATACAGCGCGGCGAACGCGTCGGCGATCAACCGGTTGGCGGCCTCGCCCAGGTCGTGTCCGATCGGAGGCTGCACGGCGAAACCAGCGTGCAGCGACCGCAGCGGCGGCTGATCGGGTGCGAAGGCCGAACCGGATCCGGCTGCCACGCCGTAGGCGACTTGAATGGCTGTCCCCAGCTGGCCACGCACCTGTGTTTGCTGCTGTTGCAGGATCGATCGGGCCGCGGCCCGATCCGCGTCGGACAGCTCGTTCGCGTAGGACGCCCATCGGTCTCCGGCGAGCACATAGTTGAGGATCACGAGTCGGCCGAGCTGCCGAGTCACCTTTTCGCTGAAGAAGTTCGGCAACCATGCCACGGTGAACCGATCCTGCCCGGTACGCAGGAGTTGATCGATGCGGTCGTGGTCCTCGCCGGTGGTGTGGCCGGCATCGTCGAACGGTAGGTCGACGACGAGCCGCAACGCCCCGTCGATCGAGGGGCGAAAAGCTTCGTCCGGCAGGTAGCCGTGGTCTCGGATGTTGCCGAACACTACCTCCACTTGCCGTTGGGTTCCGCGCCAGATCACCTGGCGTAGAAGTGCGTTGTCGACGGTGTGATCGGCGCCGACCACACCCAACTGCTCGGAGAGCATCTCGCGCATCAGCTCGCGGCGACGACCGTCGGTGTCCTCGGCCTGGGCGCGGCGAACGATCCGCTCGTAGTCGACCGATTCGAGAGTCACCGAGATGATGGGGTTGGCGTCTGCCGTGACGGACAACTCGGGGATCTCCGCCGCCCACGCCTTGACCTTGCCGGTGATCTGCCCGATCTGGTCACCCGGGATGAGGCTGATGACGCTGCCGTGATTGAGCGAGGCCAACCGAGCGGCGTCGATCTGCTTGAGCGCAGGCACATTCGGGGCCACCGCCGACATCAGCAACGTCTTGGCGATACGGATATCTGCGCGCAGACCGGGCGGCACGTCCTTGTCCGGTGTGGACTCGGGAACATTCGCATTGCGGAAAAGCAACGGACGCAACTTATCGGTCCACAGCGACCGCGCAGTCTTGAACGTCTGGGTGGCGGCTTCGTTGATGGGGGTCGCGTTGGCGCTGTCGATGATGTAGTCGAACGCCTCGCCGACAGGAATCACATTGTCGATAGTGAGCCGGTCGGCGTTGTCCGAGAGCATCTGCTGCATGACCTTCAGCGCGGTGCGCTCGCGCTGCATCTGTCCCGACAACTCGCGCAGCGTCGCGATGAGCGCAGGCGAGAACGGGTAGGTCAGCTTGAAAGCATCGGCGTCGGAGCCGCGGTGACGGTCATCGGTGTTGACACCGTCCAGGAGCACATCCCAGACCTGCGGGCTGCGGTCGAGACGAGCAAACGCGGCGTCGAGGGCGGCTTTGGCATCGGCATCCCGCGGCTGCAGCAGCCGCTTGTGCGCGATATAGGGGAGGTTCTCATCGCCGAGGGTAACGAGTCCGAAACGTCCCTCCTGATGCGCGAAGGCACGCTCGACGGCCTGCTGGATGGCACCGGCGTCAGGGCCGCTGGCGACCCACTGGGCAAGGTTGTGCTGCCGGGCGACGTACGAGATGACCGGGACGGCAAGGCGCCCCCTGCTGGTCTCGACCAGCTTGGTGATCTTCTGAACCTCGGCGTTGAAACGTTCGCGTTCGGTGATGAGGAACGTCAACCACAGCACGAGTTCGTCGAGCATGAGAACGACGCCGTCGTAACCGAGCGATTTGGCGTGGTCGGCGATGACGGCGAGACCGTCTTCGAGAGAGAGCCAGTCGGTGTTGCGCGAGTAGCTGGTGAAGTAGGTGGATACCAGGGCCTGCTGTAGCCGAGCACGCTCGGCGGGATCTGCACCGGGAGCGCTTGCGGCTGCGTAGGTCTCGGGTGTCCACGCCCCGGTCGACTGACCCAATGCGGACCAGTTGACCGTGGTGCTGGCCTGCGGGCCCCCGGCGCTGTTGAGCGCGGCGAAGAACTTCTCGTCGCCCACCTCGCGGCGTCGGTTGTCGGCGTCACCGAACAAGCCGCCCGCGGAGTGCAATACCGGGGGAAGCATATCGGGGTGTGCAGCGGCGATCTGCCGCAGATACTGGTCGAACAGCGCCGATTCGACGCTCGTAGCGTCGAGGAAGTGGAACGTGAGCCGCAGCAGGTTCGCCTGGTTCATTGTGGGGTGTTGGGCCACGATCGGCTGAAGCTCCGGTACGGACAGAGCTTTGGGGGAGTGTCCGAGGATGCCGTGCAGCACGGCCATGAAGTGCGATTTACCGGAGCCGAAGGAGCCGTGGAGGAACGCGGCCTTGTTTTCGCCGGAGCGCAGTGCCTCGTCGACTACCGATAGAGCCGAGTCGAATGCTTCAACGAGGGCGGGAGTGACGACGTACGAGTCGACGGTTGCGGAGAGGTGGTCTTCGCCTACCGAATCGGACAGCCGCAACACGTAGTCGTTTGTGCCGTGTGATTCGGGGATGTCGAATGTCTCGCGCAAGGTGCGCGCGGGAGCCGAGGCGCCGGGGAACACTACTGGCCTGCCTTTCCGGTTGCTGCCTTGCGGCCGCGGGTCTTCTTTTCGGGTCGCCACGCCGGCAGATCTTGCACCGGAACACCGACCGCGGCGGATTTCTCGGAGAGTTGGGTCGTCAGGTACTCGGCGAGGTCGACCCCGAGATTCGGGTCGACACCGGAGTGCCACTGTTTGACCCAGGGCAGCACCTCGGCGATGCCCGCGACGACAGGCACCAATGCGGTCAGCGGTGTGCCCTCGGATTCGCGCATTGCATAGATGGTGGCGAGCGCCAAACCTTGCTGAGCGTGGTTCCAGCCTGCCCATCCGAGCAGCGGGGTCGGATCGGTTGCGCGTCCGGCGTCGGGGTAGGCGATGAACCTTTCTTTCGGCACATCGAGCTTGCCGCGGTGCGACCAGTACGACGACTTGAGAAAGTCCGCGTTGGTGTACTTCGGGGGTACGGGGATGTCGGTAGCTTTGATCAGGCCCGCGTCTTCGTCACGCTGCATGTCCCATACCCGCTCCCACTCGGCGCGCTTGCGCAGCCCGGAGTCCTTGTAGCGCAGGGCAGCGAGGTAGGGGACGGCTTGGTCGGAGAGGAGCTTGACCAGAGTCGCGGTGACGGGTGCGTCCTTCTGGCCTGCCCACAGATCCAGGGCTTCGATGAACTCGGGATTCTTCTCGACGTGTCCGGCCAGTTCGCTGACGGAGCGGGGCAGCGGGGTGCCGTGCGGGGTGAACCACAGAGTCGGGTCTTCGAGTTTGTCGAGCAGCCAATCCCGCAGGGCACGCTGCAGCTTCACGTCCCACGAATCACCGGCCCAGCGGCGCTTGTATTCGGGGCGTTCGAGCAAACGGATGAACGGGTTGGATTCGATAACGGCGAGGCGCTTTTCGACTAGTGCCTGGTACTCGGCCGGCCAGTGCGCAGGGAGCTCAGTGATCGGTGTTGAGCCGTGGCGGGCGAACCACTCGGTTTCGGCTTCACCGGCCGCGATCTTGCGGGCGAGGAAGATCTCGAACGCGCGCTCGCCCAGAGTGATGCCGGGCGCTTCCCTCGGTGGAAGGGTGAGGTCGTCGTCGATCAGGCCGTAGTGGCGGTAGACCTCCCAGTCGATCTCGTCCTGTTCGGCAATCATCAACCCGCGAAGACGGGCGTGTTCGGTTCGAGCGGTGTCGATGGCAGTGGGGATGGGACCGGAGGCCTTCATTGCTGCTGCCGGTTCTTGTGTGGCGAGTTGCCGTGACACGGCGTCGATAAGACGGGCACGTTCGAGTGGGGCTTCCTTCGTCAGCGGGAAATCCTGGAGGGTGGTGCCTGTGAACTCGTATCGAGGCTCCCACTTTTCATCGCCGATGCCGCCGCCGATGCCACCGTTGCCTTTGTCGTGGCTGTTCTGCTTGAGCCAGAAGCACGCGGTCGAGCTGTTGAGGGTGCCCAGCAGCCGCAGGTGATCGTCCTCGCTCGCCCCCTCCGGCAACTTGATCACCGGCGCGGACTGCTTGAACACCTTGCCGCCGCGGTCGAGCACGAAGTGGTTGTGGGTGGCGACGAACGCGAAGGTGATAGTCGGAGTCGTCGGGTCGTCGTTCTTCGGCACTTGGTGCCATTCATACCAAGGGCGTCCTTCTACGAAGTAGGAGACCTTATTGAAGGTCGCACGGTTACCGAGCTCGGTTCGGTACGCCCATAGATGCCGACCAGCATTCGGAAAATCCGAGATCGGTCGAAGCCTATTCAGGCTGGCGTATGGAAACCAGGCGGCGTCGCCCTCATTAATTTTGTAGTCACGGATCTCATCGCCCAAAACCAGCCGACGAAACCCTTCCGCCTCCAGACTATGTCGCGCGCGCACACGATCAGGAACGATTAAGGCTGGGTCGCAGTTGGTCATGCCGAACACCCCGATCCTCTTCGCAACATCTGCGAGGGTGAATCGCTTACGTGACTCAACGGCCCGTAGGAGTTCGACGGCACCGCCACCACTAAGGCTCCACGGGTGCTCCCTGAGGTTTGCGCGCGGAAGGTCGGTGATCGATACCCACTGGTCCTCGTAGCCAGGCTGATCGATGTGCTCGACGATCGTCGACCAGACGAGACCCTTGGCCGGATTCTGCGGGGCTCCAGGTTCACCTTGAATGCCAAGCACCGCGCGGACCGCCTCGTGAACCATCGATTGATTGCGACCGACCAGAATTACCGTCGGGGTTCCGTGCCCAGGAATGTACGCACCGGAGGTGTCGGCAACTAGGCGCAAGTCCTTACGTGCGAGGAACTCCTCGATAAGAGGCACGCCGAATTCGCGTTTCATGAACGAGTTCGACGTGATCTGCCCGACCCAGCCTGCACGCTCACCCGACTTGGCGAGGTCGAAGAACTTCTCCATGAACGGGATTGTGAGAGCGTACTTGCCTTTGCAGTAGTGGTAGATCTCCCTGTATCGGGAATTCAGTGCCTTGTCGCTGACGGTGATGTACGGAGGATTACCTACCACCGCGTCGTACTGCGCCGGTGCGAGAATCCGGCGCAGTACTTTCGCGTCTTCGGTGCTGTAGATGAAACCCGAAGCGACAGCGTCCTTGTCGAACGTGGTGTCGCCGAAGTCGAACGCGTCCTTGCCGCCCTGCTCCGGTCCGTGCAGCAGCGAGTCGCCAGCGGCGAGATTGAGGGTGAACTTCGGGGCATGCACCAGCGATGGTTCATTGCATGCCTTCATCGCTGCGACGATGAGCCGGAACTTTGCGATCGCGACTGCGAACGGGTTCAGGTCCACGCCATAGATAGAAGCGAGCGCGTTGTCCACGCGGGTGCGGAGCTCAACGCCCGGGGCGTGCCGGTGCCAGCGTTCCACGAGCCGGTCGAAGGCGCCGAGGAGGAAGTGACCGGAGCCGCAGGTCGGGTCGATGAGTTTGAAACCTTCGAGTGGGCGGTCTCTCAGCGCAGGCTCGAGGGTGTGGTCGAGGATGAATTCTTCGACGAAGTCAGGGGTTTGGAGGAGCGCGTACTTCTTCTTCGCGAAGTCCGACAGGTCTTGATACAGGTCGCCGAGGAATCGCGTCGAGAGGCTCTCGTCGTCGAACGACCACACCAACTCGCCCACGTCGTCGGTTCGGCGCCAGAATCCGAGTAGTTGCTGCACGACGTCTGAGGACGGGGAGATGATGTTGAGCGCAGCGTGTTCGTCGACCAGCGCTTGGGTGGCGGGGTTGCGGCGCAGCGCGTCGAAGGACTGTTCGAGCCACTCGCGGTAAGAGCAGTCCTGGTGTTCGCGGTAGAAGGCATTCTCGGCATCGACCGCTCGTTGCCGCAGCAGAGAGGTGGGGCCGGCGATCCACACCGCGGTGTCGCCGAGCAAAAGATTGTCTTCGCAGAACCGCACGAACACGGAAGTAAGGAGCCAGCCGACGGCCGCCTGGGTGAGCTGATCTTCGGACCAGTCGGTCCACGACGTGGCGGTGCGCTGTTCACGCACGGCCTCGCGGTGGGTGGTCCGCCAGTTTTCGAGTTCGTGCGTGTCGGCGTTCAGCCGTGCCCGCATGTCATCGACCAGCAGGGTCAGTTGCGGCTTGAGTGCGGCCGTCAACTGGGCTCCGGCGATCGTGGCCAATGCCATCAGGCGTGCTCCTTCATTGTCGAATCCTCGGTCTGCGTTGCAGCGCTGAGTAGCGCTGATACTTCTGTGTCGTCGATCTGCGCGAATTGTTCCGGGCTGTTGATCGGCAACCTCGTGCCGTCCACCTTCGAGCCAGGACGCCCGCCAGCCTCGTTACGCTGCGGCACCAGCGCCCACACAGCATGTGGAGGCGGGGTGGTCAGATCGGTCCATCTGCCGAGCACGTCGAGCTGCCCGTACGCGGCGAGCGTCGACAGGTCGGTGAGGACCACCGGGCGGTTCGCTGCCGAGATCACCTCGACGAGTGTCGGAATTGCTTGAGCGACGAAGCCTTTCAGCCCTTCACGATCGGCAGTAGCACCTGCGTCTGCAGCGAGAATCATGTTCCAGTCGATGCCCGCGGCCTCGGCCTTCGATCGCAGCGAACTCAGTAGAAGCTCCGTCACGTCGATGTGGGCGGCACCAAATTTCTCGACCAGCGCCGCAGCCACCGCGTCGGAGGTACCCAGAGGAACACCGAGAGCCCGGAACGTTCGTTCCTGCACGCTTGAGGCCAGAAGGTATTCGACATCGGAGGTCCCGTGCTCCCGGTGCGTAGGAGCAGGGGTGCGCGTGTGCCGTGTCGGCACGTAGGACGCCGCGGCGTGCTCCTGCACGAACTGGTAACGAGCGCGGGCGTCGTTCCACTCCATGTCCGGTACGAGAGACAGAACCATCGCGTCGAGTTCCGGGCGGCGGGGCAGGGGCTTCGCCAACGCTGGGAAACGCGCTGCGAGACGCGATTCCAGTTCGGACCTGCCGAAGGAGTCCGTTGCCGAGAGGCCGCGCAGTAGCATGCGCAACGCCTCGAGAATCGGCATCGATCGAGCGTGCAACTCGTCACGAGACGACAATGCAACCTGCGTCGACGACGCTGCAGCCATACGCAGCAGCGCGTGGCCCGGGATCTCCACGTCGCCGGCAGCGACATCCAACAGTGCTGCTGTGGCGTGGCGCAGCGCCGACTCGGACTCCGCAGGTGCCACCAGCAGCGACCCCTGAGCCTGTGCGGCGTCCACCAGTACCTCGGCACGCGCCGCGAGCACCGCGGGCAGCTTGCGTGAGACCCCCGGCAGCGAGATCATCGCGACTGTGCCCGAGCCGTGCCGCCGCGCCATGTGCACTGCGGCGACGGCCGCGCCCTCTTCGTCGTTCTCGGCGTGTGGAGGCGACGCCAGTAGAAGCCGCAGCACGCCGAGCGCGGTCCGCTGCGGGTTCTCGACTCCGTCGGTGTGGAGCGCGCCGGCGAGCTTCTGAGCCAGCAAATCCGGCGTCGAAGCACCACCAGACAATTCGAGCAGCGTAAGCATGCGCCCGTACAAGTCCTCTACGGTCCCCGCGAGCTGCGGGTTCTTTGCCCACAGCGACGGGAACTCACCGAAGATCTGGGCGATGCGACCCGAGGAAACTCCGGCGCGCGGTGCCACCATCTGATAGGTCATGAACGGATCGTCGGTGCTGTTCGGATGCGACCCGAGAACCAGCTCCACTACCTGTCGACGGATCGCCGAAGGCTTCGTCGCGGCTGCGCGAGCGAACTCGTCTGCCAGCGTCGCGAGCGAGGTGTACGTCGCTGCGGAACCGATGGGTTGCACGGGTTCCGGAACGGGCGGCGGGGTGGGCTTCTTCTTCGGTGTCGATGCCGGTTCGATCGTCTGCGCCTTGAAGACTGCGGTCCAGGCGTCCCGCATGGTAGCGGCGGTATCGAACCGCTTCTTCACGTCGCGTGCCAAAGCGGTTCGGAAGAAGTCCGCCAGCGCATCGGCGCGGGTGATGCTCATGCCTCCGGCAGTGAAGTCTTCCGCCGAGACGGAAACGTCGTCGTCGAGAACACGTGGGTCGCTCAGTCCGTCCCCGTATACGGGAGTTCCGGACGTTGCCATTTCGTACAGCACCACGGCCGCCGAGTATCGTTCTGCCGCGGAGTCATAAGAGGTGCGAATGCCGGTGCCCAAGAATGGATCCCGATACGGCGGAGTGCCCGCATCGATGTGCTCGACGGGGGCGCGTGACAACGAGAAGTCGAACAGCGCGAGCCTGGCTTTCGCCTTGGCTTTGCCTTCGGGCTTTGCCAAACCCAGATTGGAGGGTTTGAGGTCGCGGTGGGTGATGCCGGCCGCGTCGAGCGCGACCACCACGTCCAGCAACTCCTTGCCCCAGCTTCGCAGCTGTGTTTCCCCCAGCGGGGTGTAGCGCACGACGTCTGCGAGTGTTTGCTCGCCGCAGTTGCTCAGCAGCAGCGCTGTGCGGTGCGCGAGCTCGATCGGTCCTTCGATGAGCTCCACCACGCCGGGCACCGGCGGGGACTGGCGGGCCAGCTCGGTAAGAACCAGTGCCTCATCGTGGAGGCGAGAGGTGGCGGCGTCGTCAAGTCCCACCTTGAGTACCCGCAGTTGGTCGTCGTGCTCCCGGTCGGTGACCAACACGCCGCGTGCAGTGGAACCGGCGCCCAGCACTCGCACCACGTCGAAGCGGCCGCCGAGGAGCGCACCAGGAGCGGGATTGAGCGGATCCGCCTCCGGAGCCGCCGACGTGGCCAATCGGTCGTGCCGGTAGTCGGAAAGCGCGGCGACAAACTGCTGCGCACCGAACTCGGGACGGCCGGTCTTGCGATCCGTCTTCATGCGCGTCGACACCGACGGAGCTGTCGCCTGCAACACAAGCGCGCGCAACGTCTCGTCGACGAACCCGCCTCCCGAGGCTGCCAGATCCAGGCCCTGTTCGAGCCGCAGTCGTTCGAGCAACGAGGCACGGTCGCGGGCGGGTGCCTGCCCACCCGAAAGCAGGTAATAGGCGAGTGCCCCGAGGGAGAACACGTCCAGCGCGAGCCGGTCGGCGTCCGGGGCCCATCGATCCTCCGGGGCCTGGTAGACGGCATCGGCCGGGGCACTGCCCGGCGCGACCGCGGTGCCGAGCATCGTCGCGGATCGGGTATCTCCTGTATGCACGCGGCCGGCCCACGACCAGTCGGCGAGACGCACGCGTACCTCGCCTCGATCGAGAGCATCGGTGTGGACGAGCACGGTGCTCGGACCCAGGCCTCGGTGTGCGACGTGATTGCGGTGCGCGTAGGCGACGGCCTCGGCGGTCTGGGTGAGAATCAGCAGTTGCTGCTCCGCGGTGAGGGTGCGCGTCGCCAGGGCTAGATCCAGGGGTTCGTAGCCGGGGATGTCCGGGTAAACGATGACGGTGTTGCCGTCGTCGTCCTGAACCAGATCACGAGGCGCGACAATCGCGTCGTGCCGCAGCGAGGAGAGCAGCGAGAACTCCCGTTGCATTCGTCGGTGCGCCGCCGCCCGTGCCTGCACCGGGGTACCGCGGTGGAACGAAACGATGCGGGCGCGTGCGCGTTCGTCTGTGCCTTTGTGGGTGGCTGCCCACTCCTGCCAGTCGTCGCCGCTGGCCAGGGGAGTGCCGGTGATCGTCCACGACCCCGCGTCGCGTTCGGTGCGGCGTGCGATGCCCAGGTTCTTCAGAGCGAGGGCGATGATGACCGATAGGTCCTCGTCCACCCGCTTGGTCTCGGTGGGCGGCTCCAGTAGCCGAGTCGAGATGCCGGGCAGACCGGTCTCGTCCTCGAACCCGTCCGGGCCGAACAGCCCCGATTTCGCCAGGTCCGGCATATCGACCTTGAAAGGGGCGCCGTGAAGGAACACGGACTCCTGCACGAACGGCAGGGCGCGTCGCACCTTCTCTGCGTTCAAGCCGGCTTGCTGCGCAACCTTGCGGGCCTCTTCTTCGATCCGCGTCGCCAACCGCTGGGCCTTGCGGCGGGTGATCAGCAGCGGGGAGCGCTGGGTACGGGTCTTGCCGCCGAGGGTGGTGCGCACCCAGCTGGTCTCTGTGCCCTGCAGGACGCCGGTGTAGTGCTTGAGTTCGACAAGATGGAGTCGGCGCCGGCCCAGAAAAAGCGCGTCGATCTCATGCCACTGTCCGTGGTTGTCCATGAACTCGAAATTCGTCCACGCGCGGTAAGGGGACGCCTTGGGCACGATGTACCGGAGCATCGCCAGACCGTCGGTCTCGTGCGCGAACGCCGACTTCGAGACCTCGACCCAGCGATCATCGCTCTGTGCCACGTCACCGCCTACTTCTCGGTTCGAATCGCGGCCGAACGAGGGTCGCGCAAGTCAGAGCGGACTTTACCAACCAGTGGACACGTCCTCCGAGTCCACCACTGACGCCTCAACCCCAGAACCTCCCCACCCCGTTACTGTCGGACACAGGAGTGTCGTATGGGACTCGATGTGCGTTACACCCGTTGCTCCGGCGAGTCGGATTCCACGTCCGCGCCTGGCAGATCTCGTCGCGGAGTACTGCGTGACGGCCTGAACTCGGCACCACCTGCACCCTTACAGGTGGTTCCGGTGGACCTGGGCGTGGAGCGCATAAGTCGCGAACCTGCTACCCGTGCCCGGTGCTATTCCGAGATCAAATCGCGGAGAGCTGCTCGGGTCTCCGCGTCCGTGGAATAGATGACCGTACCGATCATGCCCCTGGTCAACAGGACCTTGTACACGTTGCGCACGAGCCGATCGAATCGGACGTCGGAAATCTTGGTGCGGTTCTTGAAGTCGGGGTCGCGGTTCGCGGCGCGGTCCGTCGTAAAACGACCGTTTCGCCACACCAGGTCGGGTCCCAGGATGACGCCGTTCCAGTCGTACTCGAATCCTTGTGCTGTGTAGACACACCCGACCTGTCCGAAGCCGCCGTCCTCGGTGGCCCACAACGGAGCCGGCGGAGCATCGCCCGTGCGCCGATCGCTCTTGCTGTTCCAGGGCCTCGCCCAGCTTCCGATCTGCACGTCGGGAACGAGGTTGCCGTCCTTGTCAGCGTTGCTCCAGGGCCAGCAGTAGCCTGCCGTCATTCGAGCCGAATAGCCGCGTTCCATCTGCTGCGAAAGCAGATGCTCCATCTCCTCGGGAGTGTCGGCAACGCGCACAATGAACTGAGGGTCGGGGGTCCACTGGAATGCACCCCCTTCGGTGAGGCCGAGGAGTCGCTTCACCCACAGGACGTATTCCTCGCTCCCCCCACAACGGAACTGTTCGCCCAGGTGGACATGCTGCGTTTCGATTCCGAGCGACGTCGCATAGTGCTCGATCTGCTCGAGCGACCCCATCTCACCGGGACGCACGACTTGATGTTCGTCGAGGAGAAACACAGGTACTCGTGCCGCTGCGATGAGTTCGTCGACCTGAGGTCGATCGGTACGCAGTTCGGCCCGGGTGTATCGATCGACCGATGTCTCCCGGATCCGGTGGGCCTCATCGAGAATCAGGACGTCCAGACCGTTCGGATCGGCGGACATGAACTGATTGAAGTACTTGAACATCTTCTGCACGCGCGGTGCTCGATGCCCTGCCACCTTGCGAAGTGTCTGAGTGAAGGACCGTGACCCGGTGGCGTGCAGGACGGTTCGTCCTCGACGCGCCAACTCACCGAGCAGCGACAGGGCGATCACGCTCTTCCCGCTACCGGGACCACCGGTGACGATGACGATCCGTTTGCTGTTCGACGCACGCGAGTTCTCCACCGCGTGCAGGACGAGATCGACGGCCAGTTTCTGGTTGCCGAGCAGGTGGAACTGCGGCCGGTCTCGCACCTCGGCGGCTGCAACCTTCAACAGCTGCTGCGATGGTGCAACCGCCGACTTCATCAATGTGTCGCCGGCGGCATGACCGGAGACGGACGCGAGGCGGGTCCGAAGAAAGTCAAGCATGTCACCGCGTTCGGCGGCGGTGAACATTCGTCCGGTCACGTCGGTGGGGTAGGCGCGTAGATCCGAGACGGTTCCGGGATCGGTGGCGTTGTGAAGGTATGCGATTCCCGCCAAGGCGTCGGGTTGATCGGATAAAGCACGAGCGAAGTCGAAGAGGTACTCGCAATAACCCTTGACCTGCGCCACCGGATGCAACTTCGGACCGCCGGGCATACCCGGCACCTCGACCAGCTCAGGATTGTCCTCATAGTGATATGCGGCCGTCCATTGCTTCAGTTCCACCACCACGTATGAGGCAGCGCCTGTCCGCGGATGGACTCCGGCCAGGACCACATCCGCCCGTTGTGAGGTCAGCGGTAGGTGGTATTCGACAAGCATCTCAACTTCGCCGAGACCGGCATCGACCAGATCCTGTGCCAGTGCAGGCAAGCTGCGGCGCCATGATCGCTGCTCGGCCTCACTGGCCCGGCGACCGGTCTTGAACAGCATTTGCTCCAGCAATTGCTCGACGAGCGAATCGGGTCGTTCGAGGTCGACAATCCGGCGGGCGGAAGTACGAAGCAACGTCACAGTCAAGTCCCCAAGGCAGCACGAATTCAGTCGTGCGGGTGGGGGCATGTCCGTGGCCGCTCATCGCAGCGGAAGTCCGTCGGGCCGCAGGGGAGAGACTAACGGAGGTCACTCGTTCCTAGCGAGAAGGAGCAGCGGTGCGTTGGCCACGCATGGCCGTGAACAATCCGGGGGAGTGTAGGGCGCAGGGCGCGTGGAGATTCGGATGCGCCGCGCCCCAGAGAATCACGCAACGAGGAACGCCACCGCCACGCTTCGACAGTGCCCGACAGCTCCGGGAAGATCTTCCCGTCCGGCCGGCGACAACTTGCGCGAGGAGAAGCGGTAGTTGCCCGGATAGGTGCGTTACCCTTGGCGCCGGAATCCGGATGGGGAACACCGAGGGGGATCGGTGATCGGATCTAGGGGGAAATGTGACCTGTGCTGTGCGGGAAGTACCGCCGATCGTTGATCTGCCGTGCATCGAGAGAGTGACCGATCCGGCGGACGCAGTGATCGAGTTGAGACGCACTAAAGATGGCCGGACGGCGCTTCTGGCCTACTCCGCCTTCGGCAGGTTTCAGAGGTGTTGCGGGGACCTCAAACCGTGGGTTGCACTCCCGTCGGTTGCCTTGGAGGCTCTTCACCGCGCTGACCCGTTCGACCTACTGCTTCTGGACGTTGTCACGCCGGAGGGTCAGGTGTCGGGGGAGTGAGCCTTTACGTCGATCACACTGCACTCGAGGAGATCACGGCGACGTGCGGCGCTGCCAGTAGGTCTGTCGGGGAAGTAGGCGAGACCGTTCCGTTGTCGGTCGATGCAGGGGACGCGACGGCGCTCGTACTGGGGATCGCGGCGCTGCTGCTCGAGAACGGAGGCGAGTTGGTGGCTGCTCTCGCGAAAACCAGCGTTGTCGTCGCAGAAATAAACACCGCGTATCGCAACGGGGATCACGATCTCGCCTCCGACCTGACCCGAGCGTGGACCGAATGAGTCAGCCGCTCGATACCCGCCTGCCCGGTGACCCCGAATCCATTCGTACCGTGAGTCGATGGCTCAACGAGAAACTCGCGGCCGAAGTGGACAGGGCGGTCGATGCGATGTATGCGGCTCGACGCCTGGCGGACGGTGGATGGGAAGGCGCGGCAAGTGAAGACTTCCGGAAGCTCATCACTGCTGACGCACAGACCGCGGAGCGCTTCGCTGAGGCGATCGCCGACTGCGGGCGGCACATCGACGACCTGGCCGGCCAACTGCGATCCGCCCAGTCGGATCTGGAGCGCGCACGCGACGCGGCACGGGAATCCGGATTGGCGGTGGAAGGCGGGCTGATTTATCCACCGGGAACTCCGCCGTCCGTTCCCGGCGTACCGCCGGAGGACGCGTCGCCGAGCGTTGTTTCGGCCTATGACGCCGCTGTGTCGGCACGACGTCGACATGACGAGCTGACCGCAGCCTTCGAGATCGCCGACGCCGCAGTGAGAGCCGCGAGATCTGTCTGGATGATCGCACTGGAATCGACCCGCAACGTCGGGGCGGAAATCACAAGCAAATGGTTCTTCTTTGCCGCCAACTCGGTGAACGGCATATCCGGTGCACTCGCTGTTGTGAACGCGGCCGCATTGAGGAAGAACGCAGCGTTCTTGGCCGGAGAAGCGCAGAAGTACGTCGACCTGGCGCGAGCGAGAGTACCCGGTACACCAGCCTCGGTGATCTACCGAGATTTCGATCTCGGGAGGGCCTTCGCCCATCGTGCCGACGACGCGGCAGCCGCGGCTGTCAGGTCTGACGGCCTGGCGCGAATGAGTGGTATCAAGCTCGGCGGAGCTTTGGCGGTTGCAGGCGTGGCATACGACGTCCTTGCCACGGACAAACCGGTTGGTCAAGCGGTTGTTTCCGGGGCTGCGGGATTCGGCGCCTCGTTGGCAGCGGGCGCGGGTATCGGTGCCATTTCGGGGTCGGTTGTGCCGATCCTGGGGACAACGGCGGGGGCGATTGCCGGCGCAGCCGCGGGATCAGCAGCGGGGCTCTTCACATCAGGTTCGGTAGACGCTGTGTACGCCAACGGGATCGGAGATGTAGGAGGTGCGGTTTCAGCCGGAGTCGACGCGGTCGCCGAGGCTGGATCGGCCGTGGGCGATGTTGTGGAAGGTATCTGGGATGCACTATTCTAATCAGCTCTCACGACCGATCGAATGGTCGGCGCGAAGATGGACTCGACGCCTGGTGCTCTCGGTGATCGCCATGTCGGCGTTTTCCGTTCCTGCGCTACTCGTTGCGGCAGGTGGATTTGTGATCGGTGATCCATACCTGGCGAAATATGGAGTGTTGTTCAGTTGCGTATTAGTGAGCGCGATTCTGATGCCCTTCGCGGCGAATGCGCGTAGGAATCGGTGGGGCTCGATTCGCACCACGGAGTGGAACGGTGTGTCGGCGACTGTCATCGAACACTCGCGGATCGTATTCGCAGTGGTGACGGCATTTTTCCTCGCCGGGGCTGGACTCTGCCTGTCGGCGGCAGCGGACATTTTTCGTCATGGCGGTGGTGGAGGAACGATAGTGCTCGTCATCTTGTTGAGCGTGTTCGGATGTGTTGTGGGCTTCTTCCTTCCCATGATGCTGGCCGGAAGAATCCGCCGTGGACGACTTGTGTTGACACCGAACGTGATCCACCAGCGAGGCTGGAGTCTGGAATCGACGTTGGACTGGCATTCCATCCTCACCGTCAGGCCCGTAGTACTCGGCAACTGGGCGGTTGTGCTTCTCGGACACCCTGCAGCACAGTGGGAGCGACGTGCGACGGTGCCCCGAGGTCTCGGGTGGGACGGGCTGCCGATCACACCGATGATCGAAGTGCATTGCCACATGCACCCGATCGACCCGGTGCTGCTCTACTCGCTGTTGCGGTTCTATCTCGAGAACCCCGGGTATCGAAGCGAGTTGGGGACCGACGCTGCGCTGGAACGGGTCAAGGCAAGAGGCTTCGGTGACGAGCGCCGATGAGCGGCGCTCGCCGAATCCCCGAAGTGTTCTGCCTGGATCGAGCGGTACCCGCCGGTTGGGTGCGCGCGGGGACTGCAACGTAAACGAGGGCCGTCGCGGAGACTCGGTTTCGCTTCACGGCGGTTGCCGAGGCACTTCCGGCGGTGCGATCCGCCAACCGTTACTTCCTTCCTTCCGTCCATCGCAAGCCCCACTTGTAGGCTTTGTCGAGGTGGGATTGGTCGCCCCGGATATAGCGAACTTCTCTCTTGATATCCAGTTCACCATTCTTCTGCTTCAAGAGGGCGATCGCGCACATAGGCGCACTGTTGTCGCCGGAGTCGAGTCGGACTTCGATCTCGGAGCCGGAAGTTCGGTAGAGCGTGACCACCCCGTCCGCCGCAGCCCAGTTCGGCACACCGTCATAGATGTACGCGAAGATGAGAATTCGCTTGAAGGCTCGCGGGTTCGACAGGTCGATGTACAAGTTTTCTCCACCGGCCACGGAGCCCGTTCGGTCGTCGCCATCCAGCTCGATGAACGGATAGTCGTACCGCGATCCGAACGCTCCACCGAGGGCCTGGATGACGCCCTTGCGTCCGTCGGCCATTTCGTACAAACAGCCGAGATCGAGGTCGATTCCGTTGTTGCCGGCGAGGCGGCCCAGGAACCCTTTACCGGAGCCTCTGGTCGTCCAGTTCAGGTTCACTCGCATGACGCCTTGCTCCTCGCCGGCTTTCACAAGGCTCACCGAGGGGGTGTTCTTGTCGAGAGTGATCTTGGAGAGGGTGACGGGCGGCGCTGGGGGTGTCGATACGCGTGGCCTGGACGGAGGAACCCCACGGCGTTCCGTGGAGGGGGTGGGCGGCGGTGCTTGGGGCGGAGCTGGTGCTGGGGATGGAGTCGGTGTCGGGGGTGCCGGTTGGCTCACGTCGACGCCGTAATTCGTCGCGAGAGCAGAGAGCCCGGTATTCCATCCCTGCGAGACGTTTCGCACCTTCCATGTCCCGTTGCGGCGATAGACCTCCATCAGGATCGCTGCCCGCTCGGAACTCAACCCGCTTGCAGGTGCCTGGACGACCAGGCCGGTCGGTTGTTCGACGGTGACGCCGAGGGCGGGGACTGCCGCCAGAGTGCCGCTCACGCTCTCATCCAGAGCCACCGCAATCGACAGTGTGTGAATGCGTGCGGGAATGAGGGACAGGTCCAACGAGATTCGATCGGCACCGATCAGCCGAACAGCGCCTTCGGGCGATTTGGGCTGGTTGAAGAAGATGAAGTCGTCGTCGTTTCGTACACGTTGATCTTCCGCCAACTGGAAGGCCATGAGGTCTACCGAGCCCTGGCGTGCGCCGGACACGGACAATGTGACGGTGCCGTCGTGGATTACGGTATTCGCTCCGGGGGGAAGTTCAGGCATGGCGTGTCCGGCCCGACGGCCGACTCCTTTCGGCGGAGAGATGTGGCCAGCCGGGGTTCCGGCTGGCCACACGTCCAACGGATCAGGCGTTGACAGTGAGCGACTCGGGTTGGGGATCTTCGTCCGCCTCCGCGTCAAGGCCTGCGTCCTCGGGGTTGTTCTTGTTCCGGATGATGCTGGTGGCCAAGGCCGCGAGGATCAAGAACACGCCGGTGAGACCGGTGACGATCTCGCTGACGTGGTTGCCGATCGAGTACAGCAGGATGAGCGCCAGCGCGCCGATCGCCCAGTGAGCGCCGTGTTCCAGGTAGACGTACTCGGCGAGTGTGCCCTTCCGGACGAGGTACACCGTGATCGAACGAACGAACATGGCGCCGATGAAACCGAGGCCGAGAGCGATGATGATCGGATCGGACGTCACGGCGAATGCACCGATGACTCCGTCGAACGAGAACGATGCGTCGAGCACTTCGAGGTAGAGGAACAGGAAGAAGCCCGCCTTACCCGTTGCCTTCGCGAGGTCGCTGGGACCACTCGACGATTCTTCGCCCTCCTCGTCGACGTTGAACAATTCGCCGAGGCCGTTGACCAGAATGTAGGTGATCATGCCGAGCGTGCCGGCGATCATCACCGTGGATGACTTGCCGTCGGGTGCGAGGAAAAGCGCAGTGAGAACGAGGAGCCCGGATGCAACGACCACCGAGAGCTGGTCGAGCTTACCGATACGTTCCAGCGGACGCTCAATCCAGGACAACCAGGTGATGTCCTTCTTCTCGAAGACGAAGCCCAGGAACAACATCAGCAGGAACATGCCGCCGAACGAAGCGATCTGCGGGTGCGCGTCCGTGATCAGGGTTTCGTAGCTCGCCCGACCGTCTGGGAAGTAGGCCGCGCCGTCGGCCGGCGGATTCAGCGCCAAGTCGAGAGCCGCGACGGGGCCCAGCCCCGAGGCGACCCAGACGATGAGGAGCGGGAACACGAGCCGCATACCGAAGACGGCGATCAGTATGCCGATCGTGAGGAAGATCTTCTGCCAGAACTCACTCATTCGCCGCAGCACGGTTGCGTTGATGACCGCATTGTCGAACGACAGTGAGACCTCGAGGACGCCGAGGATGGCTGCGAGCAGGAGAGCCTGAGGGCCGCCGTAGAGGAAAGCGACGACCAGGGCGACAACGGTAACGGCGAATGATGCGCCGAATATGCGCAGAACCACGGACGTGGCCTTTCTCTATGGACGCTTCAGCGCCGGGACGCCCGATGTCGAGCGTCCCGATCGCTTCATGCAATCGAAACTGATGAACTCAGGCGACGTTGACGCCGTAGTCGAGGGCGATTCCTCGAAGTCCGGACGCATAACCCTGTCCCACAGCGCGGAACTTCCACTCGGTGTTGTGGCGGTAGACCTCACCGAAGATCATCGCGGTCTCGGTGGAGGCATCTTCCGACAAGTCGTAACGAGCGAGTTCGATCCCCGTGACACGGTCGACGATTCGGATGTACGCGTTGCGGACATGACCGAAGGACTGGCCGCGGACGTCCGCGTCGTAGATCGACACGGCGAAGAAGATGTTGGTCACCGACGGGGGGAGCGCAGCGAGGTCGACGTGGATGGATTCGTCGTCACCGTCCCCGTCGCCGGTCAGGTTGTCACCCGTGTGCTCGACCGTGCCGTCGGGCGAGGAAAGGTTCCCGTAGAAGACGAAATGCTTATCCGAGAGAACCTTGAAGGCCGGACCGGTGATCAGCGCCGACGCATCGAGGTCGTACGGCGCACCCGTGGTGGTGCGCTCGTCCCAGCCGAGCCCCACCGTGATGGTGGTGAGGTTATCGGTGGCCTTGGACAGAGATACGTTGCCGCCCTTGGCAAGCGAGACGCTCATGTCAATCCTTTCGAGTTCCTGCGGGGAGGTCTGTCAGGACGACGCCCGGGCCCGAAATGCACCACAGGTGTCGCCGGGGTGGGCGAAGATATCAGAAGAAATGAGCGAGTAGACGGGGTGGATGCCCTCGATCTACTTGTGAGCACTCCGGGAGACGAATCTCCGGGCTCTGCGGAATGGTTAGTCCACGCTGCTTGATTGAACTCCTTCTGCGGGGGCACTTCTGGGCATGCCACGCAAAGGCAACAACGTGCCGTACGTCACCTGCTCCAGCCCCCGACAGACTGTCGGGGCACAACATAGCAGGTGCAACCGAGTCTTCGGAAGTTCCGGTTATTCCTCTGCTCTCGGGCCGGTTTATGCACGGAATAAGGGGGTGGACGCGCGGCCGTGCGCTGAGCAGATGTAACAATCTCGGAGCTGGAGAGATGTACCCCGAAATGGATCGGGACGGGTCGGGAGGTAAGGGCGGAGAAGCACACTGGTGGCAACCCGACAGTTCTGTCGTAGGTGCTGTTTATGGTGGTCGGCATTTCCTCCGTTCGCCTACGGAGTGACTTCATCGCGCAAATGGGGTGGTTGTGGATTCGAGGGAGAACGATCCTGAACTGAAGGATCGTGTCCAGCGATTGCTGGCGTTCTTGTCCGAGCTCGTCAAAGCACGAAGTGCTCCTGTTCGAGTCCTCGAAAGGCACCGAGGCGTGATGGCACTCGACCAGGGCAACCTGGAGGTTGCTCTCAACACGGATGCGTCCGCGGGTGATGTCGTGATCCGAGCACACCGTGTGCATCTCGAGGACCCACCTCGCCCGCCCACCGCCATCGCTTCCTCCGTTCTGGGGTCGATCGCGGACTCGAGTGCCGAACCGACGCTCCACCCCGATGCGTCGGGGACGAGTGAGTTCGAACGATGGTTGGATAAGTGGCGTGCCTGGGCCGAGCTCGATCGGCAGCGCCGGCCCGCCTGGGATCTCTACGTGTTCCTGCAGCGCGCGATGCTGGAACTCGAAGCGCAGCCGGAATCACTGGAACTCGTGGCCGCGTCGGGACTACTCGAGCTCCCGCCCGACATTGCGGGAGAACGGGTACGCACGCACCTGATCACGCAGTCAGCGCTGGTCGAGCGGGACGCAGCATCGGGTGATCTGCTGGTGCGA
Source organism: Rhodococcus sp. NPDC058639 (assembly GCF_042717545.1). Taxonomy (NCBI): domain Bacteria; kingdom Bacillati; phylum Actinomycetota; class Actinomycetes; order Mycobacteriales; family Nocardiaceae; genus Rhodococcus; species Rhodococcus sp. NPDC058639. The sequence goes on along the minus strand of NZ_JBHXRF010000003.1, from coordinate 168,425 downwards.
CTGGATCCGGAATCAGCGCCCAGCCTCGAAGACACGCAGTTGCTGACGGGGCTGGAGGTTTTCGATTCGACCGGTACTCGAAGCCTGCACGAATCGTTGGCTGCCCGTGTGTGCTCGCCCGTCGACCCTGCCGCCAAGATTTTCCTCAAGGATTGGTCGGACCGTGCCTTGACGACCCGCGTCGACGTCGTCGACCGACCCGACGACGCGCCGTCCAAAGACCGGTTGCTGACGCCGTCTCCCGCATTGGTCCTGCGTAAAAGAGGCGCGTACGCGCTGATCGAGTACTACGACCGCATGACCGCAGCCGCTGCAGACGAGACCGCGGGAGTCCCCCTGGGCTTGGCGCAACTCGTGGAGGCGATCGAACCCGCTGACCGGGTCGCGTGGTTGGACCGGGCAGGCACGTCGACATCTTCGCTGCTTGCCGACGACCCGCTGTTTCCGCTTCCTGCCAATCAGGAACAGCGAGATATCATAGATCGCCTCGCCGGCGACAGCGGTGTAGTGGTCGAGGGCCCGCCCGGTACGGGAAAGACTCACACGATTGCAAACCTGGTGTCGGCGCTGCTGGCGCGCGGCCAGCGTGTACTGGTCACCAGCGTAAAAGCGCAGGCGCTCCGTGTGCTCCGAGACAAGTTGCCCGCCGAACTACAGGACCTGTGCGTTTCGGTGACCGACACGGGTCGTGGAGGATCTGCCGAGCTGAACCGAAGTGTCAGCGAAATCGCCACCCGCAAGGCACAGTTCGACGTTCGGCGGACCGCAGCGCTTATCGACCAGGTGGCACAGCAGCGTGACGCCGCGCTGAGTCGCCGAGCCGTACTGACGGAACGGATCCGACGGTGCCGTGCCGCGGAAACGCTCTCGCACAACGATGTCGCGGCAGGCTATGCAGGAACACCTGCGCAGATCGTGCAGAAGGTTTCGGCACAGAGCGCCAACCACGATTGGCTGCAGGGCCCACTCCACGCGGATAATCCACCGCTGGCCCAGGAAGAACTCCAGACACTGCTCGCGCTGACCGAACGGTCAAGACCCGGACGTGCGGAGCGCCGACGGCAGTGTTTTCCGGATCTAGGCCCGCCGGCACTGCCTGACTTCGAACTTGCATGCGAAGCGATTCGAAACGGAACCGGGTCGGATGACCTTCCCTCCACCGGACTGGTTCGGACCCTGGAGGGTGCAGCCCCGGAGACGCTCGAACGGGTCCGTGAACAATGTGAGTACTTGCAGCAGGCTCTGAGCGATGTCGACGGGCTCGAACCTGCGTACCGGAACCTCGCAGATGCGGTGCTGTCCGGTGGGATCGACTACCTGTGGGAAAAGACCAGCCACATCCGCGAGCTGGTCACCACCGCGTACAACGCGGACATGTTCCTGGGGACAACGACTGTCGTCGACGCTCCGGCGCTCGGACGATCTGCGCTGCACGCGTACGACGCGCTCGCAACGGCACTCGAGGGCGGTGAGGTGTGGCGAAGCGGACTCGGACGTTTCCGCAGGAGCAACGAGCAGACCGCGGTGGAAGCACTGGGCTCAGTCGCCACCGTCGACGGCCTCGAAGCCACTACCGCACAACGCGCCCGTGCGGTTGCGGAGCATCTTCGTGCGCTCGATGCCATCCAGTCCGTGGCGCTGATCCTCCGCGATCTGGGCATCGATATGGAGACCACCGGATCTCGTAGCCAGATTATCGGTGCAGCCGCGCGGGCCGCGCGGGCACGCGACCTGATCGAAGTGCTCGCAGCACGAACCAAGGAAGTCGAGCTCGCGCTGCGGCAGGTGAGCCCCGGAGCACCGCGTATCGCGAGCCTGGACCAGGCCAGATCGGTGGCGACCGCGGCGCAGGCAATTGCCGCAGCTGCTTATGCGGAGGCAAACCGTATCTGGCTGACGGACACTGCGTCGCGTATTCGAGCCGAGCTGACCCACGGGGTTCCCCCGGAAGGGCACCTGCTCGCCCGGGCTATCGAATCCGCCGAATTCGGCAGGATCCGCACGGCGATCGATTCCTGGGAAGCCGCGCACCGCGAATATCAGGAGGAACTCCATCTCGAATCGCTGCAAACGCGCTTGACTGAAAAGGCGCCCGCGCTGGCACAGGCGATCGCCGAGAACCCTTCGTCGTCGGAGTGGTCGGTGCGCCTGACCTACATCGAGCAGGCCTGGGCGTGGCGTCGCGCACACGAGTGGGCCCGGCAGAACTCCCGAGGCGTAGACGACGACAAGCAGCTCCAGCACGAACTCGACGCGACCGAGAACGACATCGCCCAGTTGACCGCGCGATTGGCTGCCGAACGAGCATGGAGTGCTTGTCTCGGGCGAACGACGGCTGAGCAGGTGCAAGCACTGCAGACGTATCGCGACCACGTGTCCAGTATCGGTAAGGGGACCGGCAAGTACGCCGAGCGGTTCCGAGCGGGCGCACGTGAAGCGATGCAGGTGGCGCAACGCGCGGTTCCGGCGTGGGTCATGCCGCTCCAGCAAGTATTGTCATCCATTCCGGCCGAACAGAATTCGTTTGACGTTGTGATCGTCGACGAGGCGAGCCAGGCCGATATCAGCAGCTTGTTCCTGTTGTGGCTCGCGCCCCGGGTGATCGTCGTGGGTGACGACAAGCAGTGTGCACCCAGTGATGTGTCGTCAGGTGCTCTCGAAGGGGTGTTCACTCGGCTCGACTCCTATCTGCCCGACGTGCCGAAGTACCTGCGCGACAGTTTCACACCTCGATCCAGTGTCTTCTCGCTGCTCCGCTCGAGGTTCGGAAGCGTTATCCGCCTGCGGGAACACTTCCGGTGCATGCCCGAGATCATCAACTGGTCCAGCGGTCAGTTCTACTCCGACGCACCGTTGGTGCCCGTGCGCCAGTTCGGTGCCGATCGGCTGCCGCCCCTGCGCACCACCTTCGTCGAAGGCGGAGTGGTGACCGGGCGGAATGCGACCCTCTCCAATCGAATCGAAGCTCGCGCTATTGCCGACGCGGTCAAACGGTGTCTGTCGGATGAAGCGTACGACGGCAAGACCTTCGGTGTCGTGGTGCTTCAGGGACAAGCGCAGGTCGACATCATCACGAACGAATTGCTCGACCGGCTGACACCGGAGCAATGGGAACAGCGCCGATTGCGAGTAGGTACGCCACCGGATTTCCAGGGGGACGAACGTCACGTCGTCTTCTTGTCGATGGTCGTGGCGCCGGAACAGAACATCGCCGCGATGACGAAGACCGAGTACCAGCGCCGCTTCAACGTTGCTGCGTCGCGTGCCCAGGATCAGATGTGGCTGTTCCACTCACGGAGCCTGGAATCGCTGCGCTCATCCGACCTGCGGCATTCGCTGCTCACCTACATGCAATCGACTTCTCCTGCGCCGGCAGAACCGATGCCCGAAGGCGTGAAACGCGACGAACGCCATCAAGCGTTCGACAGTCTCTTCGAACAGCGCGTGTTCCTCGACATCGTGGCGCGTGGTTATCACGTGAATTCGCAGGTCGCGGTGAACGGTCGACGGATCGATCTCGTAGTCACGGGCGCGGCCGGAAAATTGGCGGTCGAGTGCGACGGCGACCACTGGCACACGAGTCCCGAACAGCAGCGTGCGGACCTCGAGCGGGAACGAGAACTGCAACGCTGCGGATGGCAGTTCTGGCGTATCCGCGAGTCGGAGTACTACCTCGATCCGGTGGGATCGATGATGGGTCTCTGGGAGGAGCTCGACAGGCGCGGCATCAAGCCGCACGTTGTCGGTGTGAACGACGTCGTAAAGTCCCTGCAGGAGAGCTGGACTCCGGTAGAGCTCGTGGAGGACGACTCGCCGATCGATGACGTAGTGGATGTGGCGGAGCAGCCGGTCATTCGTCCGGTGCCCACCGTCGTCGAGCATGCTTCGGTTCCTGTTATCGAACACTCAGAGGAACGTGCAGAGCCGCCCGCCTGCACGGGTGAGGTCGAACATCTTCCGCTGGAGGAAACCGCGACGCCGGCACTCGTGTCACCCGCCCAGACACCGGTACCGGTGGTCGATCCGGCCGTCGAGAGCGGACCGGTGCGCACACTACGAGCCGCCATCCTCGAAGAACTGGAGCGCGAACCCCTCCCCGTACGTACGCTTGCGCAGCGTCTCGGCGAAGACTGGCGGAGGGTCCAGACAGAGGTTGATCGCCTTCAGCACGACGGACGCGTCGAGGAAGTCAACGAGTTCGGGAAGCTGACCCACTATCACCTGATCGGTGGTCTCTCCCCGGTTGAAGACCCCGAGCTGTCGCACGGCGTCGAGAACGTGACAGCGTCCGATCCAGGCGTAGCAGTTCCCGAACCCTCTGCCACACCGACATTCGTACGTGGCTGGGAAGTAATGCCCGCGGCGGCTACCTCGATACTTCCTCCGAGCCTCGGCTCGCGCATCTTGGAACGCCTCGCCGCCGATCCGGTTTCGCTGGCAGACCTCGAATACCGGTTGAACGAACCGAGAGACCGGATCGAAGCGATCATGGGGGAGCTGATTGCCCAGGGTCGCGCGAAGTGGATGCCCGAACGTGGCCCGCGTGTATACGGATTGGCAGACGAGGTGTCGCCTCTCATCGACGCCGCTCCCCCGGTGCACCCCGCGGCCCAGGAGGCAGTCACCCTTGCGGATCTACCGCCGGCACACCTCGATTCTGTCGCCGACGTGTTGGTTACGGCCGCCGGATTCGCTGCTTTGTCGTTGGAACGGGCACGGAAGCTGACCCGACTCGACGATGAGCGCCTTCTCGTCGTTCTCGAAGATCTGGAAGCAGAGGGTCGGTTGCGCAAGAACTCCACCGGTACAGGAGTCACGTGGACCAAGGCGGGCCGATGACGACGGTTACCCTCGCCGGGACGCCTCTTCGTGCCTGGCAACGCGAAGCCTTCGATGCCTGGGTGGCGGCCGACCGAAGTGCCGTGGTGGAAGCCGTCACGGGCTCCGGAAAGACAACGCTCGGTATCGCGGCGGCCGCGGACGCAGTCGCGCGCGGCCTGGACGTCTTGATCGTCGTGCCCGGGATCGAACTGTTGGACCAATGGCATCGATCAATTCGGCGCGTTCTCCCGGGTATCCCCGTCGGTCGACGTGGCGGCGGGTACATGGACAGTTTCGACGGCAAGCGGATTATCGTCAGCACGGTGCAGTCGGCGATCAGTAGATCGGCGCCGCGTCCGGTCGGGCCGACGCTGCTGGTCGCGGACGAAGTGCACCGATACGGCGCGCTGACGTTTTCCCGACTGCTCACCGACGACTTCACGGAACGGATCGGTCTCACCGCCACGTTCGAGCGGTCCGACGACGGCGTCGAACGGCACTTGATGCCCTACTTCCGCACGGTCATCAACGGCTGCGATTACGAGCGTGGTCATGCCGATGGCATCCTCGCGCCCGTGCGAGTCATGCTCGTCGCGGTGCCGTTCGACGAGTTCGAGGCGGCCGAATACCAGGAATACGACGAGCTGGCACGCAAGCTCCGGGGTGATCTCACGGAGAAGTTCGGATGCGCGGGGGAGCCCTTCGGTGAGTTCATGCGCGACGTTCAGCTGCTCAGTGGAGGGGAGAGCGCCGAGGGTTCGACATGGGCCGCCCGGAAGTATCTCTATGCGTTCTCGAAGCGTCGCTCGCTGCTCGCCGAGTGCCGCGGAAAGCTCGAGGCTCTGAGGGGTCTCGGTACCGTGCTCAAAGAGACCGGGCAGGCACTCACCTTCTCGGAGACGAAGGATTCGTCGCGCGCCGCCGCTGAGGTGCTTCTCGAAGAGGGTGTGCTCGCCGCACCGTTCACGAGCGACCTGAAACGTGCGGACCGAGCGCGGCTCCTCACCGAGTTCAAGAACGGTACGGTAACCACGCTCGTCGCCCCGAAGGTTCTCGACGAAGGTGTCGATGTTCCCGAGGCGGACGTCGGAATCATTCTCGCCAGCAGTAAGAGCCGGCGACAGATGATTCAGCGTATGGGGCGCGTCATTCGCCCGAAATCCGACGGTCGACCGGCTTCGTTCCTGGTGATGTTCGCGGAGAACAGTTCTGAAGATCCCAGGAACGGGGCTCACGGAACCTTCCTGGAACAACTCACGGGAATTGCCTCCGAAGTGGTGACGGTCGGTCCTGGCGATGCACCTGCGCTGCTTCGTGAATGGATGCAAGCCGCACCCCAGGGCCAGGACACTCTGTTGCCACTCGCTGAGCCTCCACGTCCCTCGGAGTCGCGAGTTGATTCGCCAACGGCCGAAGACGTCGTCGCAATCGCGCAGCGGTTGGTTGACGATGACGCGCCCGAAGACGTAGTCACAGGTAGCGAAGACGCCGAGATTGGTCGTGTCCTGCTCGAGGTGGGTGAACGGGGAACTGTCGATGATTTCGACACGGTCTTGGCATGCTTGTCGATCCTCGAACCTCGGCAGGTCTCCGTGCTCGTCATGCGTTTCGGCCTCGGTGGTGAGCGACCGAAGCGCCAGGCGGAGGTCGGAGCACGGCTCGGTGTCTCTTCGAGTCAGGTGAGTCGAATAGAGAGGACGGCCATCGAGTACCTGGGAGACACCGTCGCGGGTGAGCTGCTGTCGGACGTGATGGTGCGGATGGAGGCCGTGTAATGGCGCAGTGGTTCGAAGGGTTCGACGGCCAGGTCGTCCTCGAGGACGATTACGTCTGGATCGTGCGTGAGGGAATCCCCAGCGGTTGTTTGTCAGAGCCGACAGCGCGGCCGATCCGCGCGCTGCGCGGCGACGTCGTCGGCACCGACTTCAAGTCTGCGACCGAATCCAGTTTTGGCTCGTTACGGATCAGTGTCTCAGCGGGAGCCGCTGCCACTGATTCAGTTGTACACAACGACGTCGTGCGCTTCTCGGCGGGAAGCAACGACCGATTCTCGGCGCTCAACCTGCTTTTGGGCGGGAATCCCGAAGTGGTAACAGAGCCGATGAGCATCGGTGATCAGCTCCGTGCCGCGCTCGACGCGTTCGAAGGAATCGCCAGTCAAGCCGAGCTGGCCGACTCGCTCGGTGAAGTCCCGGACGTTGTGCAAACCCATGACGGCGTCATATGGAACTCGGTCGGGTCGCTGTGGGTGGCTGCAGGCGGGACCGAGGGTGCGGCCGCTGCTGTACAACTGGAGCGCATCCGAACTCTGAACGATCTGACTCGACGATTGCCGGCGAACTCCGGGATAAAGGCATTGCAGAAAGCCGTGAAGGGGACACCCCTTCACCACCTCGGCGCCCAGCGTCTCGGCACGCTGTGGGAAGCCGTCATGTCGGAGGCATTACCTGACCCTGTGCAGTCTTCCGGTCCCTCGGGTCTCCGCTTGAAATCGAACCCGGCACCGGCAGCTTCTCGACGCGCCGCGACCAAGCACACGGCCCGTCCGCGAACGCAAGTGTGGAACAAGGAGGACAGTGTCGAGACGCGCGATGGTTCACCTCGTCCGAGTGGGGCGCGTGTTTCGAGTCCGAGGGACGCCTCGGACGCTCCGACCACCCTGTCCCGTGTCGCCGAGTCGGGGCCGGTCCGGGCTCGATCTACACGAGTCATCAGTGCGCTCAGTGGCAAGAGGATTCGCGTCTACCTCGACTGTGATGGTCACCGAGTGAAGGCATTGTTCGATCCCGATAGCAAGAAGATGGATGTGACGGTCGCGCTGGTTCGCACTCTCTTGGGTGCGACGTACCCGGACCCCGATGCCGCGGCGGCGGCCGTCGTGTCCGCGTTCAGGCTTGGTGATGAAGGTCCGTTCGACGGGTGGGAACTGTGGAAGGTGGACGACACCTCGATGCGGACGCTGCGGGAGTCCGTGAGCAAGTCGTTCGAGTAGGTAATGGTTCAATAAGGACCGATCGACCATCCCATGATGATGGCGTCGGTGTGGTCTCGGGCGGCATCAGGAGGATCTGTGAGTGACAGTTTGTGGCGCGGTGACGGGTTCGACCTCCGGCTTCGTCGTGAGGCAATGGCCTGGTTGACCGTGCGAACAAACGACGGACTCGATCCGATCAGTCGCCAGGACTTACTCGACTTCACGATCGATGGGAAGATGTTCCGGCTGATGGACCCGACGCGCGGGATTCGGAAACCCAAGGAGCTTTCTTCTGCTTTGTCCATCAGCACGACGTACCGCGCGCCCGGTGCGAAGCGTCCGTACGAGGATCAGGTCGGCTCGGATGGGCTTCTACGCTACAAATGGTCGACGACCGACCCGAACAACATGGACAACAGGGGATTACGCGCTGCCATGAATGAGGGCGTTCCGCTGATCTGGTTCTACGGCGTGGGGCCGAGTTTGTTCCAGCCCATCTATCCGGTGTTCATCTTGGGGGAAGAACCTGGCGAACATCAGTTCGTCATCGCCACAGAAGTCGCTCGCGATCTCCACCGTCCCGATTCGCAAGCGGAGGCGCAGCTTCGGCGTTATGTAGTGGCCGAGACGAAACGCCGGCTCCATCAGCCTGTCTTTCGTGCCACTGTCATGCGTGCATATGAAACGCGATGCGCGGTCTGCGCTCTCGGACATAGCGAGCTGCTCGATGCTGCGCATATCGTGCCCGACTCGCACGACGCGGGTATTGCGTCGGTGACCAACGGGCTTGCTCTGTGCAAGATCCACCACGCCGCATACGACGTGAACATCCTTGGCATTACGCCGGATTTGGTCGTAGAGATCCGGAAAGATCTTCTCGACGAGATCGATGGCCCGATGCTCGAGCACGGTCTCAAGGAGCGGCACGGCCAGAAGCTCATGGTGGTTCCGCCGGCTCGCAATGAACGCCCTGATAGAGAACTCCTGGCGACAAGTTACAAGCGTTTTCTCAGCGCCGGGTAAGAAAAGGCGCTGGACGCGGTGGACGCGCTGCGCCGCCTCGATAGCTCGAGTGGCATCTGATGAGTGAAAGGGGGTGTGCGAGGGCAGGTCCCTCGCACACCCCTAGCTCATCGGTTGTCTGCCGAAGGGGCAGATCGGTCGAGGTCGGTGACGCCGAAGAACTCTGTCACTCGGTTCAGGGTGTGCTCGTCGCGGAGCCTGCAGGCAGAATTCTGGTTTGCGAACAAACCGGCCTCGCGCAGTGCAGACTCGCGGTCGACCGTCCGTTCCCAAACGACGGGAACGATCCACTCCTGGTAGTCCTCGTCAGGGTCCGGGTTGTCGATCTCGTGCGTGTACGGACCGACCAGGTCGAGACTGCGGAAACTGACCTGCTTGCCGTCGACCTCGAGTGTCGCTCGGTCCGCCGGAGCGGCGGAGCCGGCGACTGTTCCGGCACCTACGTAGCCGACCTTCGGGACGTAGACGAAGACGCGATCTCCGACCTGGAGGTTCTTGAGGGTGTCGGAATACCAACGGCCTCCGCCGGCTGACACGAACCCGTACTTGCGCGCGTCGTCCCAGTTTCGGGAATCGTTGACTTCGCCCAGGCAGACGTACCAGTCCTGCCCGTTCCACTCGGGTTTTTCCGAGGTCGGCGTCAGGTTCGTGTTTTCCGTCGTGGCCGGCTTTTGCGACGTACGGGTCGAGGGAGATGCCTTCGAGGCGGATTTGTTGGCCGTGTATCCGAACTGTGTGAGTCGATGCCGGGCGACATCGAGCTCCGAGTCGGTGAACAGTGTTTCGAAAGTGGGCTCGATGACGAGCGCCTCCACTGTGAGGTCGATGCGTCCTCGTTCCCACAGCTCGGAGAAGCCGTCCGAGATGGTCCTCGAGGCAAGGAGCTTCTTTGCTGTAGCCAGAGGACCGATGTTCGCGACCATGCTGATGAAGTGGGTGGCGTTGTAGCCGGCTTCGCGTCGAGCACGGTCATAGAGCTCGCGGATGCGGGAACCGAACTCCGACTCGAGTTCGCTCGTTTTGTCGCTAGCTTCCTCGAGCAACTCTTCCGGTTCGGTCGACTCCGGGACGCCGGCAGCGGCCTCGTTGAGGTTGTTGACGAAACCGAGCAGAGCGTCCACGGATGTGAACACCTTGTAGCCGAGTTCCTCGAGACGCGGCAGGTCGGCTTCATCGGGATCGAGTTCGAGGATGACAGGATCGCCGACGCCGTGCTGCAGGCCGTCGGGCCAGAACGCTTCTGCCATGGACAGGAAGCGCCCGTTCGCGGGATCGGTGATTTCGGTGTCGACCTCCGGTTCCGCGAATCCGAGGTCGCGAAGCTCCGCGATCATTGCCTGAATCTGCAGAGTTCTCGGGTCATCGGGCTCTGTTTCCGTGACGGCGAGCGGCTGCAGCGACTCTTCTGCGCTTTGCGAACCGGACCGGAGCTCTTCCAAGAATGATTGGGCTGCCTCTGCGAGCAGTTCACGCCGTGCTGCGAGGAAGTCCGGGTAGCGGTCGACCGTCCACAGTGCCGGATCGGTCGGAATCCACTGAGACGCGAGTACACCGGGATTCTTTGCTTCGACTTCCGCAAAGTACTTCTCCGGCGCACTCTTGCCGATCTCCAGGTTGGTGGCTTGGGTGAGGAAGCAGAAGTTCGCGATCGCATTGATCTCGTTGCGGTCGTATCGATCGCGCAGCAGGGCCTTCGGGAAGATGTGGTGGACCTGCAGGCTGGTGAGTTTTCCGAGCAGCTCTGCACGCAGTTCCAGCCCGCTGCCGAAGTCGCGGGCGCCTTTGACTCGTGTTAGCAGGTAGAGCAAGGGGTAGAAGCGGGATCCGCGGGTCGAACCGTCGAAATCGTGGGGAAGAATCTCGAGGCGTCCACCGCGAATGCGTTCGAGCGTAGCTATCAGTCCGTCGACTCCGGAGTCGCGAATGGTGTCGTAGTCCTGCTGCAGGTAGGTCTCGGTCGATCCACCGAACCGGCCCCACAGAGCGGAGTGGACATACCAGTACAGGACCTTGTCGCGTTGGGCTGCGTCGGTGAACTTTCCGCCGTTCAGTTCGAGTAGGCGGGACACGACTGGAATCGCGTAGCGGCCCATGAGAACTCTGTCGTGGTCGAGACCGAGACGGCCGGATGCTGCGTCGAGGAACGTGCCGATGTGGGCGACGGAGGAGGCGAGGGCGCGTTCGAACTCGTCGGCCTTCACGTTGCTCAGCGCGGTGAACAGTGCGCGGCCTCGCGCTACCGCCGTGGCGTTTCGAAGCAACCAGTCCAACGTGAAGTCGAAGCCGGCCTTCTTCCATACGGCGAGGTGGTCGCGCATCTCCTGGCGCGCGGGCGGCCACTGTGCGCACAACGACGCGAGCGCAAGGTCGCCCTTCGAGAGTTTGGTGCCACCGGAGTTCACTCGGTTGAAGATGTCGACCACCTCATCGACGGACTTGTCCAAACCGGTGATCTTCTCGACGTTGAACTCACGCTGCAAAATCTGCGACAACGTGTTCAGGCGGTCGAGGTAGGTACTGGCCTTCTCGGCGTGGTTGGTAAAGGCGGTGAAGAAGGGCTTCAGACCCTCGCGGAACAATTGAGTGACACTCACCCAACACGGGTCCTCTGCCATGACCATCGGGCGATAGAACTCGAAGACTTCCGACTCGACGTTGAAGTACAAACCCGTGAACGCAGAGGGATCGCCTTCGAAGAATGGGGGAGGTGTGCCACGCACCACGCCGTACAGAGAAGTGACGCGCTGCTGCCCGTCGAGCAGAAGCTGCCGAACACCACCACTGGTGATCTCGCCACGTACAGCGATCTCATTGGTCGCGGTCTCCCACATCAACAAGCCGCCCACGGGATAACTCCGGTAGAGCGAGCGCATCAGGCCTCGGACCTGATCACGATTCCAAACGTAGCCGCGTTGGAACTCGGGGAGCAGAACGGTGCCCGAATCGATCTCGTCGAGCAGGGTGGACAACTTGGGCATTCGAAACCTCTCGGGAAACAGAACTGTAGAGCGGGAAGTCAGATAAGCGGGGTGAGGAACGGGCTGGGTTCGCCATGCCAAGTCACCGACAGTTGCTCTCGCGCACGAGTACACGCGACGAACAGGAGAGAGCGTTCGCGTTGTAGGTCCCGCTCGTGGCTGTGTTCGTCCTCGCTCACCGGGGTAACGGCATATGGAGCGGGAAGCTGTTTACTTGTCGCGGCACCGACAGCCAGGCAACGAAACTCGAGACCTTTCATGCGGTGCATCGTTCCGATCGAGACACCGTCGGTGCTGTTGCGCGAGTCGGACAAGTCGGAATTCGGGATGCCCTGTTTCGTGAGAACACCCGCAAGGGACTCCCCAATTTTTTTGGACCGTACAGCGATCCCGATCTCCGACGGCGCGATTCCGCTGTCGATCCACTCCTGAACTTTGTCGGCAATGAAAGCGAACTCGACGTCTCGCGTTCCGAAGCCTCGAACGGCGGGGTGATCGCCGTGAATGTCCGAGCGACAGCCGGCAATCGAGTCGAAGTGGTCGTTCATGTCGTCGATGCGACATCCCTGTATCACGCCGAGACTCCACCGCAGAATCTCTGCAGTGGTGCGGTAGTTGATAGACAGCCGGCTGGATCTTCCCGTTACCTTGATGCCGAGCTCGCGCAGACTGACATGGTTGTTGTAGATGCGCTGATGGGTGTCACCGGCGAGGAATAGGTCGTCTGACGCTTCCGGCACGGCAGCACGCAGGAACCGCCACTGATCGGGGCTCAGGTCCTGAGCTTCGTCGACAACAATGTGGCGGTAGGGCTTGTAGTCGCGTTGTTCGAGAATCTTCGTCGCTTCTCGACGCACGGTTTCGTGCGTGTGCAGCGCACGCGTCTTCAGTGCTTCTTCGAATTCCCAGACTGCCTGCCACACCTGTGCTTTCTGAGTGGCACCGAGTCGCCGCCCTCTACCTGTTCGCTTGGCAGCGAGGTACTCAGTTGCAGAACTGACACGTTGCGCGAGCACCACCTGGCGCCACTCTTCGCCGAGAAATACTTCGGTGAAATCGATACCCAGGTCGTCGATGATGCTTCGCCAGAGCTTCTTCTCGTCCGCGGAACTGACCATGTGGGGGCTACCGTGCACATCGCGGAAAACACGATGAGCGAGACGGTCGACGTGCTGGACGTCGATGCGGGACGTGACGTCGGAACCCTCAGTGAGCAGTTCGATGCCTTCCCCGAGCGAATCGGACAAGGTCGAGGTGAAGGTTGTCACGAGGACTTGTCCTGCGCCCCGTTCAGCCAACCGGCGTGCACGATGCAGCGCGACGACGGTCTTACCGGTTCCCGGCCCGCCCGTCACCCGCGCCGGCCCCCGATAGGTTGCATCCACCGCGGCCCGTTGCGCGGGGTGCAGATAGATCCGCCATAAAGCGAAGGGGTGGGCGAAGACCGCCATCATCTCCGCAGGACCGTCGACGAGAAGCACGCGGTCGGAGCTGCGTTTGATTGCGGCGTCGAGGTCGTCGGTGTCCACGGGTCCGTCGAGGATTTCAGCTCCGAGATCTGACCACACCTCGTCGGGAGTCATGCCGGCAGCGAGGCCGTAGAGGACCTGCCACTGGATAGTGGGGAAGTAGGGTTGGGCTGCGTCGAGCTGGGAGTCCTCAGTCAGCAGCCGCGCGAAGCGTATTGCCTTCTCGTCCAGTCCGAGCCGGGCAAGTTCGTTGTCCTTGACGTGCTCGAACAAATAGATGGCAGAGACATTCTCGGATTTGTGATCGAGATGAGCCAGCTGCTCGTCAAGTGCGGCGTCATCGCGGACTTCGATGCCGCCGGTCGCTTGGTTGACGGAGACGTCGCGACGCTCCGCCCACACATACGCATCGTCGTGGGGTAGGACTTTCAGGAGAGTGTAGGTGTCCCCATTCTTGGGGGCCAGCACGATACCGCGCCAGAACTGCGTGATGCGGATCGACCGGAAAAGGGGATTGCGTGCGTTCTTGATCTTCTCGAGATGGAGACCCGAGTGTGTGGCGGAGTCGAACTTCTCGAACACCTCTGTGACGCGAGCTTGGACTGTCGACTCGAGCTTCGAGAAGTCGAGGAGGAAGCCCTTGTCGATCGCAAGTGTTGCCAATATGCCCGCCCTCGTTTCCCACTCCGCTGATTACCTGTTCATCGTGTTGTCGTTCCGACGAACCCAGACATTACGGATATGGGACGACAGGATCGCAGTACACCCTGAACGCGAATGACCGGTCGGTTTGCGGGGTGTGTGCGAAGCGAACGGTAGCCCAGGGAGACTAGGAATCGCGTGGTCTTGTCTCGTCACCGGGCCGACCGTCATAGCTCCGTCAACCTTTGGCGCGTCCGGCTATGGGTACCGCCCACCGACGCCCGGATTTGCCAGTACGGGGAGCGCCCGAGCACGCGTACGCGCGTCCCTTCGGATCTCACTCATTCGCGCCGCAAAACGGCAGTTAGCGTTACCGGAAATATTGAGCGGCAACACCAACTTCCCGAACAACCGTGACTCGAGTTCCCAGGGCGTATCGTCCGCAATCCAGGACACACGAGCATGGTCGTGCATCCACCGAGACAGTTCCCGTTCGCCTTCGCCGAAGTGCATCCGAGTGCCGGAACCGAATCGACGGAGTTCGAACCCGAGCGTGGTCGCCAAGAGACACCCGAGGCTCAGACGCAGCGTCGAACCCTCCGCGTTGCCGGCATAGTGCGTCGTGATCCTGGAGCGAAGTGTCTGGCTGCTGACAAGAGTTCCGGTCTTCGGCGGAGCTTTAGGGCTGATGCCTACATACAGAAGTGTCAGGCCGTCACGCTGGATACAGCCGGAAGCCTCCACTTCGCCTGGTAGCTCATCGAACCACCATGCATATACCCCGCCCTCCCTCGGAACCGGAGTGTCCCGCCCGACCGCTACGTCGCGGCGCACCGGTTCGTTGGACAAGATCCCTTGGATATCGACGTCCACTTCATAGATATCAAAAGCGCGTTGGTCAAGCTGCTGCGTCACGGCGATGAACATAACAACGGCTTACGAAAGGATCGAGCACCTACGCCTCGTCCTCGTCACACGCGGTGATGCTATGGGCCGGGCTGAGACCTCGACCTCGCGCTAGTGAGCGCGCACGGGACACGTCGAAAGGTGCTTGTGACCAGAGTATTAGCGATCAGCACCGCGATTATCGCCTCAGAGCGATCGTGCTTCACTGCAGATCTCGCAGCGACCGCCCGTCGGTCAGCCTCCAATCTCGCCATCCGTTCCGGCTGCGACCACACTTCTCGATCAGGGGAGCCGACGGGTCGTCGTACTCTTTGTCCTCGAAACGGATTCGTCCGTCACCGGTCACCGTCGCGGTGTGAACGAGACCTGCCGGGGCGTCGCGATAGCAAAGGGTTTCGCCGGCACGCAGTCGGCCGTCTTTCACGTGCTCGTACAACGACCCAACTGCGGTGGAAGCCTCTTCGACCGTCGCCCATTGCTCGATCCGGACTTTGTTTTCGGTCTCGGGACGAGATCCACCGACCAGCTGGCCGACGCCTCGTCCCACGAACCCCAATCCCGCTCCCGCGCCGGCGAGTCCGGCGCCGAGCGCTCGGCCGGCTCCCGCTGCGGCCGCCTCTCCGACCCACAGGGCTCGGCTACCAACTTCTGCGAAGGCATCGGCGATAGTGGGCTTCTCGGCCTCCACCCACGCGGTGACCTGCCGACCGCGTGCCTCGGCGAACCCATCGAGGTCGTTGCGGAGCTGGACGATGTCGTGCGAGAGATTATGGGTGGCGCCCCAGCGGAACCCGTCGAGCCGATCCATGCGGGAGTACTCGGACAGATGCTCGCGCGCGTGGTGCAAGAGCATGCCGTCCTGCTCGGCGTTTTCGGCGAGCAGTCCGCGGGCATCGTCGAGCACGAGCTGGAGGTGATCGGGTTCGGTCGCCTGAACTCGCGCGATCCGCAGACGCTGCCACAGGTACAGCGACTGCTCGCTCACCACCAGCAGATGGAGGGTCTCGCCGAGTCGGTTGTCCTCGAGCGCATTTCTGAGGTAGTCGGCACGTTCGTGGACGGGCTTGGTCGGATCGAAGCCTGCGAGGGTGCGTTTGGCGTGTTCGCGTAGGCGCTCGATGGTGACGACAAGCTTCGGACCGAGGCTCGCCACGGATTCCCAGTCGGTATTCGTGAGGATCTGGCGTTCATCGAGTTGCGCAGTGAGTCGACTCAGCACGAGGTAGTGGCCGCGGACATCACCGGCACGGGAAGCCTCGGCGAGCATAAGGACTCGTTCGACCTTGCCCTCGACACGGGCAACTGATTTTTCCACGGACGCGATGGCACTGGCGAGTGCAACTTGGACCGCCAACAATTGGACAGACGCCATTCGTCCAGGCGCCATGGACACCTTCTGCCACTGCATCTGATGCGAGAATTTTCCTGCGCTGTCGACCAACGTTCCGCGGAAGAAGCCGTTGCCGACGGGGAGTGCGCGCGCCGTCTTCAATGCCTCGACGGTTTTGGAGGAGAGCCGTACGAACTCACCGGCGTGTGACGACATCGCCACACCCGCCGCCGCAATCGCACCAGCGTGCGCTGCGACCACGGGAGAGACGTCGGCGGTCTCAATCGCATCCGACACGAGCCCGCGAAGTTCGGTCACATACCTGGCAACGGCGCTCGGATCACCACACACGAGCAAACCTTCGGGCTCTACACACAGTGCGACGTCGGTGCCGGGCTCGTCGCTTGCCGGCACAACGGCCGCACCCATCGTCCGTGCCAACTCGTTCATCATCCGCTTGCTCTCCTCCGATTCGGCCCGACGGACCGAGAACATACCCTGAAATTCCGACATTGGGACGAGGCGGATGGACGTACAGGTCGGGTGCGTGACTCGACACCGGATCCGCAGCGGCGAGTCTGTTAGCGGTCGCCGAAACGTTCTGCCCAGAACGGCAGGTTGCGGACGTAGTCGACGTCTTGCTTGCTGTCGTCGAAAACGAAGCCGATCAGGTCGTCCGCCAAACTGAGGACGCCTCGCGCGAGCGCCCAAACGGTGTCTTGACTTGTGTAGAGGTAGTACTCGCGAGGAATCGGGAGTAGGGGCTCCCAGGACACTCGCACCGAGCAACCGTCACCCGGATTCTCGGTGATCGTTCCGCGGAGGTAAAAATCCATCACGGACACGCGGTGACCTCGGCGATCGAACGGAAGGCCGTCGGCGGTGGTATTCCGGCGCGTGCGAACGGCGATGGGTTCACCGGGGAGCATGTCTGCGACTTTCGCTTCGTACCGTGGGTCGGGATCCATACGCCATTCGCCCTTCGCGATGAAGTCGTCGACCTGGTTTCTCCCTGATGCGCGTGGCCCGCACCCAACAATCCAGTACAGGTCCACGTCGCCGAGTTCCTCGACGTCGATGTTCGTCTCGGGCTCTATGTCGATGCTCACGGACTCGACGTACGGGATGGAAGAATCCAACTGTGTAGTGGCATCCTCTTTCGAATCCTCTGCCGACCTTCGATATTCGGGATAGACCAACTGCACCAGCTGCGGGCAGTGATACCGCGTGTAGACACAGAAGTGCTTACGCATGAGGTCGAGAACGAGCTGTGCAGCTGCGGCCGTGACGTCGGGATCGGCTAGCAGTCCTTCGATTGCGTTCAGATCTTTCGGCTTGAGGCAGAGCAGGTCGCCGCCGGCATCTACGTAATCGCGCACTTCGATGCGAACTCCGGGATGCCTGCGTCGTAGGGAGTGCAGCGACCCCACTCGCGACAACAGCGTGCTTTCGCGCACGTTCAAGATCCCCTGGACCGCGCCGGGGGAGTCCTTGACGCCGTGGGCGACGAACACTTCCATCATTCCGACGCTGATGCAGAACCGGCGAGGGAACTTGCTGCCCCCGTATGTTCCGGTGCTCACCGACCAGTACTGGAATTCTGTAGCCCGCGGCGACGGCACACACGCTTCTAGGAAAGTGCGCAGCAGCGCGGTCAGCGCGGGCGCTTCGGGGAGGTCGCTGAAGCGGCGGGCAGCCGTGGAATACCGCACCTCCTGCTCGGAAAGATTCTTGAGGGGAGTGGTGTCGCGAGCATTGACTCCGCGCGGGTCGCGGATCCACTGCTTCTGCATTTCGTCGCCGAACAGCTCGTCGAGTGCGTCGCGACCGGTCGTGACATCGGAATGTACGACATTGCGCAACGGAGTCTTCTGTGTCCTCAGTTCACGAATCAGCGTGCGCTCAACGACGCGAAGCTGCTGCTTCGATGCTGCTTTCGGCAGGAGGCGAACACTCGCAATCTCGTTACCCCACTTCGCCGCATGCCCACCCATCCGCGAGCGGAGGTCGACTGATTCTCCGAGGTAGTACGTGTTGTCGCTGAAGCCGAGCAGGTACCAACCGCTCCGTTTCGGTCCGTCGGCCGGCAGTGCGGACCGTCGCACATCCGCAAAGCTCACAGGAGCACGGAAATTCCAGCCGTCTGCCCATTCATCGACACCACGAATCGTCACGGGCGAATAGTAAGACTCCACATAACGGGAGTTTCACGCGACGTGGTCGTATCGGATAAATGTCACGAAGTGCGAAGCAGGGTCGATAAAAGGCTCTGTGGTCGAATGCCAGAGGTCCCGGCCATGTGATGGAATGCGAGCCCGAATAACGCCGCTGCTCGCGGATCATTGGTCCCGATAGTCACCACTCGTTTGTGTGGGACGGGTCGTGTTTTTCGTAGCTCCCGACTCCCCGCCACAGTACTGATCCCGTTGGCAGCGCAGCGTACGCTCCGCGCGCAGCCGACTCGGTGCGCTTGTACAACAACGGTATCCGCGATACCGAAGCGATAGCGGGCAAAGACTCCCGCTTCAGAGCGCGCGACATGTGTTCGAGCACGGGCATGCTGGCAGATTTTCCGAGGTTGCATCGTGGATCGGTGGCAACGAGATTGGCGACGCCATCGATCGGGAGAAGCGACCACGGGAGGACGTGGTCGACGTGGACCTCGGCCATTATGCGGCCGTCGCAGTAGAAACACCGATTGTTCTGCAGTTCTCGGAGCGGCTCGGCGAGTGCGCGTAGAGCGGTGCGGTCGGAGCCGAACAGGAATCCGTCGAGATCTTCCGCATCGAGTTCCGCTCGGTTGAAACCGATGACATCTTGGGCCCAGCGCGACCGCAAGAAGGTTCGGAGCAAAGTCGATGTCCGCCGCAGTCCCTCGGGCACGCCTGGCCGTAGAGTGATGACGCCGATTTGATCGATCTCGACAACCGTCATCTTCTTGTGGAACTCGCTGGCATCGAACAGGAAGTCGTCGCGAGGACGACTGCGCGGCACCGTTTGAAGGTGGGTAAGCGGTTGTTGGGCAATAGTTGTCCGGAGCGCCCGAACCAGTGAGTGGTAAGCAGGGTGATCGACTTCGCGTGCTGCCTCCGCTGTGCGAAAACCGTCGCGCAACAGTACCCCTTTCGCGTCGGCGATCTTGTCCGGAATCGATCGTCCTTGGCGTGACTGTGCGAGCCGACCGTGTTGGTGGAACACCCGAACCTGCGTCCAGTAGTACCCGACGAACCGATGAGAGATCTCGTCGATAGGTACCGTGAGGGTTCCGTCGGGGGCCGGCGAGTGCTCGACGCAGATGTCGATCAGCGCCATCAAGGTCGCGAGCTTGTACGTCGACTCTCTACGTCCGGTTTCCACCAGTTGAACCACTCGGGCCGCGAGGTCCACCGCGTCGAGGGGTCGACCGGTGCCCTGCTGGAGATCGCTCATCCTGGATTCCATTACGCGCAGTAGTCGCAGCGTCCGCTACGGGGAAGGGCAGTGTGATGTTCCGGGCACAGTTCGATCTTCTCGGGACGAGCTGCCGCAGCCTTACGCGCTGCCGCTTCGCGTGACACGGTGACCTGTGGCGGGAGCGTAGGAGTGCCTCCGTTCGAAGGCAGATCGGTGCTGAAAGCGCGGTAGCAGCTGAGGCGGGCTTCGGCGGCGTGATGATCGAGGTCGTTCGGGATGGGCTCACCTGCTGTTTCGAGGACGAATCGATACCCGTCGCCGACAGTCTGGTTCTGGGTGACGCACAGAGCGGTGAGCGGCGGCTCGCCCCGGCGTGCGCATTCTTCGACGACAACTGCCAGTACCCTGCCGATCCAATTGCGCATCTGGGACTTCGTTCGGATTCCGGAGACTTCCTGGACCTTCTCGGCCAGCTCCTTGTAGGTGACGAAGTCGTTGTAGCGGATAGCGGTCTCCAGCAGGACGTCGTGCGCGACCCTTCCCCACTCAGCGATCGCATCGCGGAAGGACACAGCAGATCCGTCGGATGCGCGCCAGGTGCCCGGTGTCGTTGTGGGAGCGGGCTCGACATGGTCGATTCCGTCAGGAGTGCTCACGGGTTCGTCAGTCGAGGGATCTGTGTTCGAGACGGCCCGCGGCGTATAGGTGCTTGTGGCGAAGCCGAACTTGCGGAGCTGAGCCAGCGCATGGTGGGTATTGAACTCGGAGCGCGGCTGCCCTGTGACCAAGTGGTACGCCTGTTTCGGAGGATAAAGAACACCGTCGATGTCCGCCCAGTGTTCCTGGAGAGGTTCGGGGGCAACCTTCCGGATCGTCGCGGCGGGGGTTGCGGTGTCCGAATTGGGCGTATCGCTCATGCGCCCCATTAGAGCGGGTAGTGCCGACAATTGTTGCCTTGACCCCGTCAGGTGCGTGAATTTCTCGGGACTCACAGGGGCAGATGCACTCTCGCTCGACCGGGAAAGGTGTCAGCTATGGAGTATTGTCCGCTGGTCGACTGTTCTGCCGGCGGTCGAATCAATACGGGCAGAGGGGCACCTTGAACGCCGACAACCGCGTGCTGGAATCGATCATTCATTGCGAGATCCTGGCTCGATGCAAGGCCGGTGAGGACTTGCCGTGCTCGAAGGTCGTTTCCGTGCAGGATGTGCCTCTGTCCGAGCACCAGGTGCCCGAACCGTGGACAGGGCATCTCGACAGAGCTCGTCTGATCTTCGTCAGTAGCAATCCTTCGATCGACCCGCGCGAGGCGTATCCGCGCTGGGGAGACGATATCGCCGGATCCGTTCGATACTTCAACGACCGGTTCGACGGAGGGCACGGGCAGATCCGTGACGGCATCTACAGTCCGTTGCCGGAGGGCGGATGGTCCGGCGCGGTCCGTTTTTGGGCAGCGGTAAGGCAACGGGCGTTCGAGCTGATTCCCGGGGCCACTCCCGGGGTCGACTATGCGCTCACGGAGGTCGTGCACTGCAAGAGCACGAATGAGATCGGTGTGGAGGAGGCACGTCATACGTGTGCGACGAAGCACCTTCCCAACGTGTTGGCGGCTGCGACGGAAGCGCGAGTCGTTGCGGTGATCGGTGTGCACGCCGCCAGTGAGGTCTCGCGTCTGTTCGACCTGGGCCTCGACGGGAACAGCAGGTACGCGGAGCTCGATCAGGATGGCAGCCGCCGCGTATTCGTCTACCTGGACCATCCGTCGAGCTGGGGAAAGAAGAAGCGTTTCGCTATGGCTCTGACGCATGACGAGCTCGACCGAGTGCGCATGGCGCTCGCAGACAGCACTCTCGAGTAGGATCTCGTTCACGTCGGCGACGGACTCCGACTCGTGCGTGCCACCAACAGCCCCGCCGCCACCATCACCTGGCCCACCATCAAGGCTGTCGGCAGCGCGACGAGCTCCCACCCGGTCGAGGCGAACCCGAAAGCCCACACCACGATGGTCGCGGCCAGAGCCACCGTGGTCACCTGTCCGAGTGCCATGAGAACCGCCGCCGGCCCGCGAGTGCGTCGCCGGAGAACGCAGGCGGTCCCGACGATCGCTCCGGCGAGAGAACAGGGCAATCCGACCAATGTCGGCAGCACCACCAGCAGTTCGAGACCACGGCCGCCGACTTCGACCACTCCTGACACGACCAGCTGAGGCACCACGTAGATCAGGACCGCAACCGTGCACAACACCGAGACGATCGAGACGGTCCGGAGCATCTTCATGAAGGCAAGGTAACGGACGAGGTGATCCGTTCGAGGATGCCCCGGACGGGCCGCAGAGTTTCGGTCGAAAGCCGCCGCAACCGAGGGGAGAATGGCACAGAATGGAGCGGTAACCAATAGCAGGCAAGTGGGAAAGGTGCTTGCAGGATCCACCGTCCGCCCCGCTTCTCGACGCTTGAAGATGCTGGGGGACTAGCAGTTTCAGGATGCGCGATGATCGAGGCACTCGTGGGGATCCACGCGACGGATGGCGAGCCCGACCAGGCTCGGTCCGGACCGCCGACACGAACCGACGATGATCCAGGTGGCGTCGGCGTCTCCCTGGCGAGGCTGCTCGCGATCGCGAAACTGACACCCGCGCAGGCGGCCGTGCTCGTCACCGATGTGGTCGATCAGGTCGAGTCGGCACACGAGCCGGGGCGTTCTCCGAAGAGTCTTCGAGCAAACGCCGTGACGGTGTCCGAGAGCGGGCACCTCACGATCGAGCGCGGCGGGAACGCGGGATCTTGGGACGAGATCCGTGATGCGGTCGCGGTCCTGCTTCGAGAGATCGCGACGAACTGTCGCAGCGCGGAATTTGCGGATCGGCTGGACGAATCGATCGCCGAAGCGTCGGACCCGGTCGTCCTCGCGCAGCTCGTGCGCACCACTGTCGCAACAGAATTCGCTCCGGGCGAGGTGGAGGTGACGCGACGTCAGCTTGCGGCGCTCGTCTCGGCGGTGCTGGGACGCGCCCGTCCGGAAGGTCGGGGGCAGGAACGGCCAGACGTGCCGGATCAGCTGCCCCCGACTGCCGGATCCTCTCTCGCCTCGACCGGCTGGCAGCCACCCACAGGGAGAATCTGGCATCGCAGGAGAAGACGACCGTCGTGGCGCCGAGGTCTACTCGCGCTGCTCGCCCTCCTCGTACTCGCCGGGATGGTGTGGGTGGCTCCGAAAGCATGGTCGGAGCTGAGGCAGGGATGGAACACCCTCCTCGACCCCGGGGAGTCGTCGATGGACGATCAGATCAGTCCGGTTTCGCCGCCGCCCCCGGCGCCCGACGCCGTATCCCCTCCGGCCGAGCCGGGGTCCACCGAGCCGGGCCCCGTCCCCGTCGATCTTCCGGGTGAAGCCGGACCGATCACCCGGATGGTCGCGAGCTTTGCCAACGGTGCCTGTGAGCCCGGGCGATCGTGCAACCTGCGGGTGGATGTCGGGGTCGATCCCGCAGCGAATATCGCTGCGGTGACCTGGAATCTGACCGTCTACGACAGGTGTACGGGTGTTGTCGGTCCGGGCGGCGAGGTCACGGTGCCGGTACCTCCCGGCGCGCAGGAGGCCTACGGCGTCGGTCGCGTCGACCTGCCGCCGGGCTCTGCGCTGGCAGTCGCCGCGATCAGCACGGCTCCCGCTGCCGCCGCGTCGGAGCCGCTGTACGTGCCCGCCGAGAACGTAACCTGCCCGCCGGGGGGCTCTGGTGCAGGCGGATAGGCGCCGATCCGATCCCTGGCTCGTCGCTGCGGCAGTCGTCCTGGTCGCTCTCGGCGTGCTCAACATGTGGTCGACGGGAATGACGGCACCGGCGGTGCGTCACGCGGTTCTCGCGGCCGTGGGCCTCGGCGCCATGTGGGCGACCTCGCGAATGCGGGTCGCCACCCTGAGCCGTTTCGGCTGGATCCTCTACATTGCCTCGGTTGTCCTGCTCGTGGCCGTGCCGCTGATCGGGATCGCGACGATGGGCGCGCAGCGCTGGCTGAATCTCGGCGTGTTCACCCTGCAGCCCTCCGAGATCGCCAAGCTCGCCCTGGTTCTGGTGCCCGCATCGATACTGGCTCATGACTACACGGTCCGCAGGTTCTTAGCGGTCCTGGCGGTTGCGTCCGTGCCGATCGCGCTGGTCGCGCTGCAACCCGACCTGTCGACGGCCGTTGTCCTCGTCTTCACCGTGGTGCTCATGCTGATCCTGGCCCGGGTGCCGATGCGGTCGCTTCTCCCGCTGTTCGCGCTCGGCGTCGCCTCGCTACCGCTGGCGTTGCTGTTCCTCCGCCCGTACCAACTCGATCGGATCAACGTCTTCCTCTCGCGCGACGCGGATCCGCAGGGTTCGGGCTGGGCTGCCTGGCAGGCGGACATCGCGATCGGCAGCGCGGGATGGTGGGGCCTCGGCCGGGAACCGGACTACGGCCTCCGGGCCACCTACTTGCCCGAATCCGAGCACGACCTGGCCTTCGCGAGCTTGGTGTACGGATGGGGTCTGGTCGCCGGCTTGGCTGTCGTGCTGGCCGTCGTGGTCATCGTGTGGCGCGCTGTACTCGCTGCCCGACGCGCACGGACCAGGGAAGCGGCACTCGTCGCGGCGGGTGTCGCCGGACTGTTCGGAATTCACACGGTGGTCTCGGTCGCCCAGAGCCTGTCGCTGCTGCCGCACACCGGCATGCCCATCCCCTTGTTCAGTTACGGGGGCACCGCCTCGATCGTCGGATTCGTCTCCCTCGGCCTGGTGCTCGCGGTGCGGCGCGACGGCGTGACGCGGTCGCTGTGGGCCACCGAATCCCGGAAGCGACGGCTCCCTCGCGGAGTGTCGACGAGCGCGGTGGCGGTGACCGCGTCGCTCGTCGCGATGACGATGTTCGCCTGGCAACTCCAGACCGCGCACGGCGGCGATCTGCGGGCCACCAGCGACACGCAGATGCTGCGCTGTCTCCGCCTGCCCGCCGAACGAGGTGACATTCTCGACCGAAACGGTGTTCCGGTCGCGGTCAATGTCGCCGAATACTCCGTTGCAGTGGTTCCGCGGATGTTCGCCGACGGTGACCCCGGGATACGCGACGAACTCGCCGCACTCCTCGCCATCACGCCTGACGAACTCGCGGACGACCTGACGAGCGCGGAAGGGGAGATGCAGCTCGTGGTCGGACGCGTCGGGGCCGAGCAGGCCCGGCGAATCGTGGATGCCCAGCTGCCCTGGGTACTCGTGTACCCGACCGGACGCCGGCAGTACCCGCAGGGGGAGTCGCTGGCGTCCGTCCTCGGGTACGTCGGGACCGCGGACGAGCAGGCCATGGGGTTCTGGCCGAACCTCCCGCTCGGAGCGCGGGTGGGCAAGGCGGGACTCGAGATGCAGTACGACGCGTTGCTCCGCGGCACCGACGGCCGGCAGTGCATGTACGTCGATCCGTCCGGGCGTCCGGTCGGCACAGGGGAGAGGGTGGACCCGGTGCGCGGTCACGACCTACGGTTGCACCTCGATCTCGGCTTGCAACAGGCCGCGACCGATGCGCTCGCACGGGCGATGCGCACCAGCGGAGGCGACCTCGGTGCCGCAGTCGTGATGGATGCCCGCACCGGCGGGGTGCTGGCACTGGCCAGTGTTCCCGGCTACGACAACAACGTCTTCGAACCACCGGTCGACCCGGTCGCGCTCGCGGCGCAAACCGAGGGCACGGGGCCGGGGCGGATGCTCAACCACGCCGCGCAGACTGCCGTGCCTCCGGGCTCGACGTTCAAGATCGTTACCGCCGCGGCGAATGCGGCGTCCCACGTGCTGTCGCCGGACACCGTGCTCGCGGGCGGCGCCTCCTATGCCTACGGAGGGCACACTTTTGCGAACTGGCAACCCATGGGGGGAAACAGTCTGCTGGGGGCCATCCAGTGGTCGGACAACGTCTACTTCTACCAGCTCGCCGACCTCCTCGGCCCCGAGCGCATAGCGACGACCGCGGGTGAACTGGGCGCCGGCTCGCAGACGGGCATCGATCTGCCCAACGAATCCGCGGGTTTCCTCGGTACACCGGAGAACGTCGGCAGCATCGGTGGGGCCTGGTATCCGGGGTCGACCCTGTTGATGGGAATCGGTCAGGGCACCGTCAGCTCGACCCCGCTGCAGGTGGCGCGCTGGACCTCGGGCATCGCCTCCGGCGCGATGGTGACGCCCCAACTCGCGACGGCCTACGGGCCGGCGGAGGGTGTGCCCGTTCCGACCGAGGCACCGCATCGACTGTCCTTCGCGGACGAACTCGGACCCGTGCGAGCGGGGATGCGGGCATCGGCCACCGCCGGTACCGCCGGCCAGCTCGCGAGCCTGCCGGTCCCGGCCGGGGCGAAGACCGGTACCGCGGAGGATCCCTCGGCCCCCGGCAAGGGCCTCAATGCCTGGTTTTCCGCGGTGGCGCCCTTCGATGCACCCGAGGTCGTGGTGACGGCACTCGTGCGGGGCGGTGGATTCGGTTCGGCGACATCGGGTCCGGTGGTCAAGACTCTGCTCGAGCGCTATCTCGCGCAGACCCGCTGAACATCAGGCGCTGTAGGCAGCGACCACCTCGGGGTGGTCCATGCAGGCGGTCGCGCCTTCCGCAACGCAGGTGAGAGGACGCTCGGCGGCCTTCACGGGAAGGCCGAAGGCTTCCTCGAGCAGTTGCGGCAGACCACGCAACATCGACCCACCGCCGATCGCCAGCATGCCTTCGGACATCACGTCACCGATAGCCCGCGCCGGAAGGTCGTCGAGGCACGCGGACAGCGTCTGCACGATGCTCGTCATCGTGGGCCGCACCGCATCCATGATCTCCTCGGTTTCGAGAGTGACCAGCCGGACCCGGCCGGTCGCGGCGTCACGGCCCTCCACCACGAGCGGCTGTTCCTCGGCGGTCTCGGGTGCTCCCACCTTGGCCCGCTCGGCGGTGAATTCGCCGACGACGAGTTCGTGTTCCGCGCGCAGGTAGCGGAGTATCGCCCTGTTCAGGTCGTCTCCCGCAATTCGGCAACTGCGGTGCGACAGGACACCGCCGTAACAGAGCGCAGTGACTTCCGAAGTGCCACCGCCGATGTCGACGACGAGATGGGTGGACGGCTCGAGCGGGTTGAGACCGCAACCGAGGGCGCCGGCCACCGGTTCCGGTACCAGACCGACCTTCCGCAGACCCGCCTCGTGTCCGACTTCGAGCATCGCGCGACGCTCGAGCGGGGTCGCGCCGGCGGGAACCGCGACGACACCCGTCGGCCGTGTACCGAACCGGCGGCGCGGGGCGGCCCGCTCGAGAACGGCACTGACGAACGTCCGAGCCGTCCCGAGATCCACGATGACACCGTCACGGATCGGGTGAATCGCCGTGATTCCGGAGGGAATGCGGTCGACGAGGTCGCTCGCCTCATGGCCGATCGTGAGCGCTTTGTGGGGTTCCCTCGTCCGAACCATCAACAGCGACGGTTCGTTCAGGACTATGCCGTCTTCGGGAGTGCCGACGACAGTATTGGCTGTTCCGAGATCGATACCGAATCCACGCACGTCGGCCTCCGAGCGGATCACCCGCGAGAGTGTTCAGATGCTGTTCAGCGGCATCCGGAGATGTCGAATAAGACCAAGGCTACCGCTGTCGAATTCGCCTCGGCGCGTTGTTCGCCGGAATGGATGGTGTCGTTTCGGTGGATGTCCCACTCGTCGTGGATGACCGGATCAGGGGGAGCGAGATGTAAGACGACCCTGGACGCGACCGCGGTTGTCTCGCGTCGCGACGGCGTGGCCGGTGCGCATGGGCGCCGCTGCTGAGGAAGCTGCGCCACCACGACTTCTCGGCGGGCATCGCGACACCGGTACTCACGGTGTGGCCGAGAGTCGGTAGCGACCGGAAGCGTGATCGTCCGCGTGCGCGTCCTCCATGTCTTGGTCCACCAAGCATCGGCGGGACCGTGGTTCGGCTGTGGCATACCCAGGCGTCGCTCGATGTCCGAGCGGTTGGACCGTGGGGGGCGGCCCCCGACGACCCACGGCCCGATTCGGGGGTCGATTTCCGGGTCTTCCCCGATGTTCGGGGTGGCGTTCAGGCGGTTGACTGGGCGAAGGGATTCGGGTGCTGCATCCCGAGTGCTTGCCATCTCGAGACGGTGATCGGAATGCTGCCATGAATTTGACTACGCAATCCCGGGGCGCGGGCCGGGTGTCGCCGCTCCGGCGCTGGATATGCGTCGCAACCGTCGTGTCGTGCCTGCCCTACCTGCTCCTGAAAATTGCCTGGATCTTCGGCTGGACGATCGGTGTCGACGACGCAGCGTTCGCCGACACCATGCGGGTCGCCAACATCGCAACGGCGGGTATGGAACTGACCGCGATTGTCATCGCGGTCGGGTTGGTTGCACCGTGGGGGAAGAGAATCCCCGCCGTCCTCCTTGCTTTCCCGATGTGGGTCGCGACCGGACTGCTCGTCCCCGTCGCGGTGGGGTCGGTTCTGGGCGGCGCCATCCAGGCCGTCACGGGCGGCGGAAACGCGTACAGCGGCAACGACGCCATGGAAGGGTGGGTGTTCGCTGTCGTGTACGGAGGCTTCGCGACGCAGGCTGTTCTCCTGCTCGCCGGATTCGTTCTCTACGCGCGGGACAGGTGGCATGTCGTCGTCGACGGTGGCGCAGACAACGGCGGAGGACGAACCCGCCGACTACAGAACCACCTCGGTGCCGTATTCGTCGCTGCCGCTGTGATATTCACCGGACAGCAGTTGGTGTGGGCGGTGTGGGGTAGTGCGGCGTTTTCGAACCTGACGACCGCGCAACGAGTGTTCCTCGTCGCAGGAGCGTCGGCCGCTGCCGCAGGTGCCGCGGCTGCGACGGGTCTGCTCAGAGGAAATCGGTTCACCCCGGCTCGTCTCGTGCTCCTCTGGCTCGGCACTGCAGTGACCTTCACCAGCGCATTGAAGGACACGGTGACCTCCCTCGCCCTCGACACCGAAGCATTGGGCGGGTCGGCGCGCGACCCCGGCAACGCCGCACTCACCCTGCTCGTCCTCCTGGGTTCCTTGGCGGGTGCCATCGGAGTGGCGATGCGACTCGCTGAAGAATCTGAGGGCAGCGAACTCACGACGAATGCGCAGGTGTCGCTGCCTCTTGCGTGATGGGCACCCGTGCGGCTTAACTTCGTGGACCGTCGTCCGGGGAAGGGCACTCGATGAAGTTGAGCCGGTATGCAGGGGCGCTGGCGGTTGCGGCGATGATGGCGGCGACGGCACCTGTCGCCTACGCCGGGCCCTTCGTTCTCCCGGACCTGGTCGGTCCCTACCCGTCCGATCTCCCCGCGCGCGTCAATTACATCTCCGTACTGGACGGGTTCACCGAGATTCGTGAGGCCCGCCCCGACGTGGTGCAGCAGAACCTCGACGTCGCCGTTGCGATCAACAACGCGGCGTCGCCGATGCAGCAGCAGCGCGCGTTGTTCGACAGTCACTACGACCGGTTGCTGTCGTTGTCGGACGGGTTGGGTGCGGGCCTGGGCGAGGCGTTCCGGGTCGCGCTCGGCGAGGGACGCTTACCGAAGACCGAGACTTTGCTCGGAGGGGACCTGGCCCGGGCCGGTGGCATCGCCAATTCGACGCTCCTGGAAAAGCAGCACTGGAACAACCCGCGGCCGTTCGAGGCCACGCCCGAGCGGATCCACTACTACTTCGGCGACGGAACCGGCGGCGCGGCCGACCCCTACGCCGAGGTATTCGGTACCAGTTCGTACCCTTCCGGTCATACTGCGCAGGCCTATTGGAAGGGAATCCTGCTGGCGGACATGCTTCCCGAGCTTGCTCCGCAGATTCTCGCCCGTGCCTCGGAGGTGGGGAACAGTCGAATCGTGCTGGGCGTGCATTACCCGCTCGACGTCATAGGCGCTCGTATCATGGGCCAGGCCGCGGCCGCCGACAGGCTGAACGACGCGGCGTTCGTGCGACTCGTCGACGAGGCGAAAGCCGAACTGCGGTCGGAACTCGAGCGGTCGGTGGGGACACCGCTGGCTGACTACATCGAGTCCGACGCCCCGTATCGCTCACTCGATGCGGCTCGTGACGAATATCGGGAACGGATGACCTTCGGGTTCGAGCCGATGGACCCGGCGATGGTGAACGACATTCCCGCGGACGCTGCGGTGCTGCTGCGGAGCGTCGCGCCCCACCTCACGGACGAGGAGCGCCTCGGCGTGCTTCGGGACACCGCGATACCGGCGGGATACCCCCTCGATCGCGCAGGTCCCGACGGCGGCTGGCTACGCATCGACCTCGCGGCCGCGTACGCGACTGTCTAGGGGCCTCGCCGAGTACGATTTGGTGGTTCGGACCTCGCGCGCCGGGGTCGAGACCAGCACTGCCGTGTGACGGCAGAAGGAGTGCTCCATGAGCGACCCGACCCCCCCGTCCGTCACTCCCGAGTGGTTGCACGAGCACCTCGACGACGAAGACCTCGTCATCGTCGACGCCACGACCCACCTCAGCATGCCGCCGGACGGATCGGTGCACATCGAGCCCGGTCTGGACACGTATGCCGAGGCGCATATCCCGGGGGCGGTCTACGCCGATCTCTTCACCGACTTTTCCGATCATCAAGCGCCGCAACCGTTTACTGCGGTGTCGTCCGACCGGTTCGCGATTGCTGCGGGTGCGGTGGGTATCGGGGACGGGCGTCGGGTGGTCGTCTACGACCAGTCGAGCGGTATCTGGGCCGCCCGTTTGTGGTGGCAGTTGCGACTCGAAGGATTCGACGACGCAGCGGTCCTCGACGGTGGTCTCCCCGCGTGGCGTGCTGCGGGGTATCCCGTCTCGGAAGAGCAGGTGATTCCGCGTGCCGCGACCTTCACCGCGCATCGTCGCCCGGAATTGCTCGAGTCGACGCAGGACCTTCTCGGCGCCCTCGACGACCGCCACACACTCATCATCAATGCCCTGGACCCGGCAACCTACCGGGGTGAAAGCCCGTCGTATCCGCGTCGCGGGCACATCCCGGGCAGCATCAACATCCCGTTCGGTGATCTTGTGGATCCGTCCACCGGCCGCCTCAAGCCGGCACCCGAACTGCGTGAGATCTTCGAGAACGCGGGTGCGCTGGACCCGGACGTGCGCCCGGTGACGTACTGCGGTGGCGGCATCGCCGCGTCCGGCGTCGCCCTTGCGCTCGCCGTTGCCGGTCGGCCGGACGCCGCGGTCTACGACGGTTCGCTCAACGCCTGGACCGCCGACGAGTCGCTGCCGCTCGTCGAGGGTCCCGATCCTCGTTGACCCGCTGAGCTATTCGTCTCCTGCGCCGACGGAGCGTCGAGGACGGCAAGGATCGTCGTCGTGATGCGTTCCGACGCGTCGTGGGGATCGAGGCGTGCTATCGAGATCTCGGTGGCGGCGCCGTGCAGGATCTGGTGGATCACGGTGACAAGCCAGGATGTGGGCATATCTGTCCGGAACACACCCTCGTCGCGGCCGCCTTCGATGAGTGCCTCGACGCGCGCAGCCGGGTCGGTGTGCAGTTCCTGCATTCTCCCGGGGGGCAATTCCTCTTCGGCAGCAGCGATGATCGATGCCGCCTGACTTGTCTGGATCCAACTGCTCTCGATCAGGCGACGCAGCGCGTCGCGGGGGTTGCCTGACAGGTCGACAGCACTGAGGGCACGATCACCCTGCTCGAGCACGCGCTTCACGACTGCTTCGAGTAGTTCGGCGCGTGACGCGAAGTGGCCGTAGAGGGTGACCCTGCCTAGACCTGCTCGTTTTGCGATGTCCGCCATCGATGCCGTGGGCCGCTCGGTGAGGCAGGCGATGGCAGCGTCGAGGATGCGCTCCACGTTGCGTACCGCGTCGGCGCGCTTGGTGACACGTGGCGTCTGCGTCGGCATATTTCCTCTTCCCATACACGGCTGTACGAGTTACGGTAGCAGGCATAACTCGTACATTACTGTTCGACTTATCCCGGCTTGCGAGAGAGCCGCCACGGACAAGGCGTATCGACGATCGGAGTTCGCGATGCTCGACAGCACGGAACCCGCAGAGCACCCGCCCACGGCAGTCCCGTCGAACAGTGCCCCGGTGTCAGGTCGGCTCGCACGTTGGGTCGACGGTCTGCCCGGACCCGTGCGCTGGACTTTGCGCCGCTGGCCCGCCCTGCTTGCGCTCGCCCTCGTCGGACCCGACGTGGTGGCGGCAGCGCTCGGAGAGAAGGGTGGTTCGGCCCAGTTCCTCGGCGAGGCGCTGCCGATGCTCGCGCTGATCTACCTGATCATGGCCAAGATCGGCAACCGAAAGATCACGTGGCCGGTCGTGGTGCTGGTGGCGGGGACGGTCGCGGTCACCGAGGTGACCGGCATTGTGGCGCCGTCCACCCTTCTCATCGGTGCCTCCCTCGTCCTGCTCGGGTGGGTGATGCTCACCGGTGAAATCGATTCGACGCCGAACATGCGCCTCCAAGTAGTGGGAGTCGTGTTCTTCTGCGGTGTGGCGCTCGCTGGTCTCGCCGTCGATCCGACCATCGGGGTGTACGTGATCGCGGCCGGCTGGTTCCTGCACGGGGTGTGGGACTTCGTGCATATCTGGCGGGCCCAGGTGGTTTCGAAGACGTTCGCCGAATGGTGCGGAGTGATCGACGTTCTGATCGCGGCGCAGTTGGTCCTGATGTGAAGAAACTTGGGTCGGATAGTGCCCGCCTGGCGGGCACTATCCGACCCAAGTTCGTGCGCCCGGAGTCGGTGTGCGCCACTAGGGTGGCGCCATGACGCTGCGACCGATCGACGCAACCGAACGCAGGGCGCGCCTGGCTGCACGGCACTGCCTCGCTCCGGGATTTCACGCGAAGGATGCCGTCGAGGCTGCAACCAGCATGGTCTGCCTGCACGGCACCGACCCGGCGACCGTCTATCTGTCGGTCTGGGCGCGCGTCGACGATTTCGAGGTCTCCGATCTCGACCGCGTGCTCTACGTGGACCGTTCGCTGGTCAAGCATCTCGCGATGCGGCGGACAGTCTTCGTCTTCCCGCGGCACGTTCTGTCACTTGCTCAAGCCGGCGCGAGCAACCGGGTCGCTGCGGTGCAGCGACGCAGTGTGGCCAAGGACGTCGAGGCCGCCGGTCTGCACACGGACGGTGAGCAGTGGCTGACCGAGGCGTGCGCGCACGTCCTCGACGCGCTGTCCGGTGGCAGGGAAGCGACCTCCACCGAACTGCGCAAGGAGATCCCCCATATCGACATGGCCATCGACTACGGCACCGGGAAGTCGTGGGCCGGGAAGATCGCCTTTGCTCCCCGCGTGCTGACGGTATTGTCGGCATCCGGAAAAGTGGTGCGCGCCTCCAACAATGGTGCTTGGAGAATCTCCCGGCCGAGTTGGGCTACCACGGAGTCGTGGCTCGGCGCGGAGATCGAACCGTGCAGTGAGGACGACGGCGTGCGCGGCCTGGTGGAGTTGTGGCTGCGGCGCTTCGGTCCCGGCACCGAAGCCGACATCAAGTGGTGGCTCGGCTCGACGCTGAAGGCGGTGCGCGCGGCGCTCGCCGAATTACACGCGGTGGAAGTGGATCTCGGCGGACGAACCGGTTACCTGATGCCCGACGATGTGGACGAAGCGCCATCCGTCGAACCGTGGGGTGCGTTGCTTCCCTCGCTCGACCCCACCACGATGGGCTGGGCCGAGCGCGACTGGTATCTCGGTTCGTACAAGCAAGCCCTGTTCGACTCCAACGGGAACGCAGGACCCACCGCGTGGTGGGACGGACGGATCGTCGGCACCTGGTGGCAGGACGACGGCGGCGCCGTCACTCTCCATCTGCTCGAGGACATCGGTGCGGACGGGTCGGCATTCCTGGAACAGGAAGCCGCCCGGCTCGACGACTGGCTCGGGGGAGTGCGGGTGATGCCGAGATTTCCGACGCCGCTGGCTAAGGAACTGGCGCAGGGCGGCGGCCCGAATCGTCGAACGCGCTAAGGGCGGTCCTGCACGCCGAGTCGCCACAGCGACGTCACTTCCTTCTTGCGCGCGGTGTGCAGTGCGTCCGAGCGGTCGGCGACCTTGCCGTGCCGTGGCGCCACATCCCGACGCCCGAGGACGACCAGTCCGGCGTCGTCGATCAGTGTCAGTAGTTCCTCGCGGGTCCGCAGTCCGAGGTGCTCGGCGATGTCGGACAGGATGAGCCAGCCCTCGCCCGAGGGCTCGAGGTGCTCGGCCAGACCGTCGAGGAATCCACGGAGCATCCGGCTTTCCGGGTCGTAGATCGCGTACTCGATCGGCGACGTCGCCCGGGCGGGGATCCACGGCGGATTGCACACGACCAGCGGTGCCCGGCCCTCGGGGAAGAGATCCGTCTGCACGACCTCCACCCGGTCGGCGTAACCGAGCCGGTCGAGGTTCGCCCGCGCGCAGTCGACTGCTTTCGGGTCGAGTTCGGTCGCGATCACCTTCTCGACGCCGCGGTGGGCGAGGACGGCGGCCAGCACGCCGGTACCGGTGCCGATGTCGAACGCCTTCGTCAGCGAGGGCAGCGGGGTGTCGGCGACGAGATCGATGTATTCACCGCGAATCGGCGAGAACACGCCGTATCCGGGATGGATACGCGCGCCGAGTGCGGGGATCTCGACGCCCTTCTTCTGCCACTCGTAAGCGCCGATCGCGCCCAGCAGGTCACGCAAGGTGGTGACGGTGGGCTGATCGATCGGTCCGTACGCCTCGCGCACGGCCTCCCGCACATCGGGGGCGCGTCGTAGCGGGATCGTCTGGTCCGAGTCGAACGGCACCAGCAGCATTCCGAGGATGCTCGCGCGCCGCGACTGTGACTGTCGGTGCAGGTGGAACGCGGTCGCGGGATCGGTGGACGTCTTGCGGATCTTACGGTCGGTGCGGGCTGCGACCGCGGTGCCGAGTTGGCGGGCGTTGTGGAAGTCGCCGCGCCACAGCAACGCCGTCCCCTCACACGCGAGGCGGTACGCCTCGTCGGCTGTCATCGAGTCGTCGGCCACCCGGATCTTCTTCGGAGGCGTCGCTCCGCTGGTGGACCGCCACACCGCCGAATGCTCGATGCCGTCCTCGGTCCAGCGGACCAACTGCGTTTCCATCGCTCAACCATAGGTGCCTGCGCGGGCCCGACGACCGCTGGGGCGCAGGGGTGATGCGGACATAATGGTGCCCATGGAGACCAGGACGCTGCCGGTGTACGAGGCCGGAGCGATCGATGTGCCGTTCGTGATCGCGGGCATGGACGAGTTCATCTCCCGCGACACGCGGTTCGAGGCGCACTCGCATCCCACCCACGAACTGCTGTGGAACGAGCGCGGAGCGTCGAGTGTCACGGTGGGTGCACGGACCTGGACGGTGACACCGAGGATCGGGTTGTGGATGCCCGCCGGCCTGCTGCATTCCGGCATCACGCCGGCGGGCACGTGGTACCGCACGGCACACTTCGGCATCGACGCGGCGCCCGCACTGTCCGAGCGGCCGGTGTCCGTCGAGATGACGCCGCTGCTCCGGTTGCTGCTCGACCGCTTGACGCACGAGTCGCTCGGAAGCGAGTCGCGAGCGCTGACCGAGAAGATGGTGATCGACGTGCTCGCCCCGTCGGACCAGGAACTGCTGGTGCAGATGCCGACGTCCCCGCTGCTGCGGCCGATCGTCGAGGCGGTCGATGCCGACCCGGGCGACCCGCGCACGCTCGCGGACTGGGCGACGGCGCTGGGGGTGAGTGCCCGGACCATCACTCGCGTGTTCCGGTCGGAGACGGGGATGAGTTTCGGACGGTGGACGGCGGCGGTTCGGGCACAGCGCGCCGCGATCCTTCTCGGGAACGGTCTCGAACTCGGCGAGGTGGCTCAGAAGATGGGCTATCGATCGGTGAGTGCGTTCGGCGCGGCGTTCCGTCGAATCATGGGAACCACACCGGGCACGTTCCGCCTGACGGGGTAGCTGTCCCGAACGCGACATCGGATGTCCCGACCGCGCGATTGCGCCGAGACCGGACAAACATTACGGTTTAGGCAAACCTCACCTAATCCCGCGGTTGTGGGAGTGTGGTCACCCCTTGCACGAGAGCGAGTAATCCCCCATGCGTTCCAAGCGCTTCCTGACAGTGGCCGCGGCGGCAGTCGCGGTCACACTGGGCATGACGGCCTGTGGTTCCGACTCGTCGGATTCTGCGGACACCGCTGCCTCCGAGACCGGACCCGGTGCATTCCCGGTCACGATCGAGCATGCCTTCGGCACCACCACGATCGAGGACAAGCCCACCCGGGTCGCGACCGTGAACTGGGCCAACCACGAGGTGCCGCTGGCCCTCGGCATCGTCCCCGTCGGTATGGCCGCCGCGAACTTCGGCGACGACGACAACAACGGCATGCTGCCGTGGGTCGAGGAGAAGCTCGAGGAACTCGGCGGCGAGACCCCGGTGCTCTTCGACGAGACCGACGGCATCGACTTCGAAGCCGTGTCCGACACCGACCCGGACGTGATCCTCGCGGCCTACTCGGGATTGACGCAGGAAACCTACGACACCCTGAGCGCCATCGCCCCGGTGGTCGCATTCCCCGAGGCGCCGTGGGCGACGTCGTGGCGCGACACCATCCTCTACAACAGCATGGGCCTCGGCATGGAGGCAGAGGGCAAGGCCCTCATCGCCGATATCGAGCAGCAGATCGCCGACGAGGTGGCCTCGCATCCGGGTCTCGAGGGCAAGTCGACGATGTTCCTCACGCACGTCGATACCGCAGACCTGAGCCAGGTCAGCTTCTACACCGCCAAGGACACCCGTTCCGCGTTCTTCGAAGACCTGGGTCTGTCCACTCCGAAGAGTGTCGCCGAGGCGTCGACCGGCGAGGAGTATTCCAAGAAGGTCAGTGCCGAGCGCGTCGACGTCTTCGATGATGTCGAGATCATCGTCACCTACGGCGATCAGGCCCTGGTAGACGCACTGAAGGCTGACCCGCTGCTCTCGCAGATGCCGGCGGTCGCCAACAACTCGATCGTGTTCCTCGACGGCTCCGGCCCGCTGGGCACGGCCGCGAACCCGACTCCGCTCGCTATCTCGTGGGTGCTCGGCGATTACGTCGACCTGCTCGCGAAGGCTGCTGCCGGCTCGCCGGAGTGACTGTAACCCAACCGGATTCGACGTCGGGCGCCCTCACCACGGGGCGCCCGACGTTCGGCCGTCTGCTGTGGCTACTCGTTCTGACCGGTGTGCTCGTCGCGCTGACGGTGGCGTCCGTCGTCATCGGGTCGCGGGACGTCGACTGGTCCGACATCCTCGCCGCGCTCGGCGGGTCGACGGACAACATCGGGCAGGGCGCCGTGGCCAAGCGCATTCCCCGCACCGTGCTCGCGCTCCTCGTCGGTGCCGCTCTCGGCCTCGCCGGCGCAGTGATGCAGGGCGTCACCCGAAACCCCCTGGCAGATCCGGGGATTCTCGGCGTCAACATGGGTGCCTCGCTCGCGGTGGTCGTCGGCATGGCCTACTTCGGGCTGTGGACGCAGACCAGCACGATCTGGGTCGCCATTCTCGGTGCAGGCATCGCGGCCGTATTCGTCTACACCGTCGGCTCTCTCGGGCGCGGCGGTGCGACACCCCTCAAGCTCGCGTTGTCGGGAGCCGCCACGTCGGCAGCTTTCGCGTCGTTCATCACCGCTGTCGTGCTGCCGCGAAACGACATCGCCGGCAGCGTGCGGTCGTGGCAGATCGGTGGTGTCGGCGGCGCGACCTTCGACGCCATCTCGCAGGCCCTGCCGTTCCTCGTCGCAGGATTCGCGGTCTCGCTGCTCTCCGCGCGCAGCCTCAACTCGCTGGCCTTGGGCGACGAGGTCGCCGCCGGTCTCGGTGAGCGAGTCGCAATCGCGCGGGGTATTGCGGCGCTGGGAGCGGTACTTCTCTGCGGTGCCGCGACCGCCATCGCAGGACCCATCGCTTTCGTCGGGCTCGTCGTGCCGCATCTGTGCCGGATGTTGATCGGCGTCGACAACCGATGGTTGCTGCCGTTCTCCGCACTGACCGGTGCCGCCCTGCTCACCGCAGCCGACATCCTCGGCCGGGTCGTGGCTCGGCCCAGTGAGATCGACGTGGGCATCATCACCGCCCTGATCGGGGCACCCTTCTTCATCTACATCGTCCGACGCCAGAAGATACGCGAACTGTGACCGCCATCCTCGATACCTCCACCTCCGGAACCGACACCGTTGCGGCGAACCGCATTCGGCGGGGACGGCGCAGACGCGGCATCATCGCCCTGCTGGTCGTGCTCGTGGCCGCCGCGTTCGCAACAAGTCTGATGTTCGGCAAGACGTTCTATCCGCCGTCCGACGTGATGCGAGTGATCCTGGGGGAGAACGTTCCCGGTGCGTCCTTCACCGTCGGCACACTCCGGTTACCCCGAACCGTGCTCGCGGTGGTCGCCGGAATCTGCTTCGGCCTCGGCGGCGTGACCTTCCAGACGATGCTGCGCAACCCTCTTGCCAGCCCCGACATCATCGGTATCAGTTCCGGTGCGAGCGCCGCCGCAGCCTTCGCCATCATCGTGCTCTCGCTCGGCGGTTCGCAGGTCTCCGCGGTCGCGATTGTGGCGGGCCTGGCCGTCGCGTTGCTGATCTACGCGCTTTCGTTCCGGAACGGCGTGGCGGGCACCCGGCTGATCCTCATCGGCATCGGCATCGCCGCCATGCTCGACAGCCTCACCTCGTATCTGCTGAGTACGGCGGCGACGTGGGATCTGCAGGAGACCACGCGCTGGCTCACCGGAAGCCTCAACGGAACGACGTGGACAGCCACCGTCCCGGTGCTCGTCGCGCTGGCGGTGTTCGGACCGGTGCTGCTCGGCCAGACGCGCAACCTGTCGATGCTCCAACTCGGCGACGACACGGCGCAGGCGCTCGGTGTCCGCGTCGAACGCACCCGCATCGTGCTCATCATCGCCGCCGTGGGCCTCATCGCGTTCGC
This sequence comes from Rhodococcus sp. NPDC058639, assembly GCF_042717545.1. NCBI lineage: Bacteria > Bacillati > Actinomycetota > Actinomycetes > Mycobacteriales > Nocardiaceae > Rhodococcus > Rhodococcus sp. NPDC058639. The sequence goes on along the minus strand of NZ_JBHXRF010000003.1, from coordinate 129,946 downwards.
CACCGCGGCCGCCGGCCCGATCGCGTTCGTCGCGTTCCTGTCCGGGCCCATCGCCGCCCGCATCGTCGGGCCGGGCACCTCCCTCGTCGTTCCCGCGGCGCTGGTCGGTGCGCTGCTCGTGCTCGTCGCGGATTTCTGCGGGCAGTACGCGTTCGGCACCCGCTATCCCGTCGGTGTCGTGACGGGTGTGCTCGGCGCGCCGTATCTCGTCTACCTCATCATTCGTTCCAACCGCTCGGGAGGTTCGCTGTGACCGCAGCCCACACCCTCGTCGTCGAAGACCTCGAACTCGGGTACGGCGGCCGTACTGTCGTCGAGTCGCTCGACCTCGTGGTGCCGCCGGCACAGATCACGTGCATCGTCGGGGCAAACGCCTGCGGCAAATCGACACTGCTGCGCTCGATGTCGCGCCTGCTCGCGCCGCGCTCGGGGCACGTGCTGCTCGACGGTAAAGACGTACACCGCCTGCCGGCAAAGCAACTCGCGCGCACGCTGGGGTTGCTTCCGCAGTCGCCGATCGCGCCGGAAGGCATCGTCGTCGCCGACCTGGTCGGGCGGGGCCGGCATCCGCACCAGCGGGTGCTGTCGCGGTGGAGCCGGGAGGACGACGCAGCGGTGGCCGATGCCCTTGCCGCGACCAACACGACCGAGTTGGCCGAGCGACACGTCGACGAACTCTCCGGCGGGCAGCGGCAGCGAGTCTGGATTGCGATGGCACTCGCCCAGCAGACCGACGTGCTGCTGCTCGACGAGCCCACCACCTTCCTGGACGTGAGCCACCAGATAGAGGTGCTGGATTTGCTCACCGATCTCAATCGGTCTCGTGGCACGACGATCGTCATGGTGCTGCACGACCTGAACCTGGCTGCGCGGTATGCGGATTACCTCGTGGCGATTGCCGAGGGCGATATCTATGCGGCGGGTGATCCGTCCGACGTTCTCACGACCGAGACGGTGCGGGCAGTATTCGGGCTCGACAGCCGCGTGATCTCCGATCCGGTGTCGGGCAAGCCTCTGATGCTGCCGCTCGGACGCCACCACGTCACGGAGGGCGCCACGGTCTGAGCACCCGTTGCGCACTTAGCGCAATACTGATCTAATCACTGGCACCAGTGAAAGGATCGCCATGCTCACATTCCTGAACTCGACGGCGTTCACCGCCCTCGGCGCTCCCACCACGTGGGCGGAGGTCCTCGGTTTCCTCTCCGGTGCGTGGTGCGTGTACCTGGTGGGCCGGCAGTCCGCGTTGAACTGGCCCATCGGCATCGTCAACAACCTCGTCTGGATCTTGCTGTTCGCCACCGCCGGCCTCTACGCGGATTCGGGACTGCAGATCGTCTACATCGGGCTGGCGGTGTGGGGCTGGGCCAACTGGGTGCGGGGACACGACGGTGGGGTGCTGCCCGTGACCGGCACCAGCGGGCGCGAGTGGCTGTGGCTCGCCGGCGCGGGCATCGCCGGCACCGCCGCGCTGACCGTTCTACTCGACACCGCCACCCCGTCGACCGTGCCGTTCTGGGATGCGGCCACCACCGTCCTCTCGCTGCTCGCGACGTGGGGTCAGGCCACCAAGCGGTGGGAGTCGTGGTTGCTGTGGATCGCCGCCGATCTTATTTACATACCGCTCTATCTGCACAAAGGGCTCACGCTGACGGCGCTGCTCTACACCGGTTTCCTGCTGCTCTGCGTGCGCGGCCTGATCGCCTGGCGCAGCACCCGCGTGAGGACGCCCGAGTTCGCACGGGTGGCGTGATGTACCGGCATGCACTCGTCATCGGCAAGTTCTACCCACCGCACATCGGGCACCACCATCTGGTGCGCAGCGCGGCACGCGTCGCCGACCGCGTCACCGTGGTCGTCATGGCGTCCGCCGCAGAGTCGATCCCGCTGGACCGGAGGGTGGCGTGGATGCGGGAGACACACCGCGCCGACCGCGGAGTCACCGTCACCGGAATCGTGTGCGACGCACCGATGGACTTCGGCTCGGACACCGTCTGGGCGGCGCAGGTCGCCTGCATGCGCGCCGCGGTGCGGACGGTCACCGACATCCCGGTCGACGCGGTGGTTTCCAGTGAGAAGTACGGTGACGAACTGGCGCAACGCTTTTCGTCGAACCATGTATGCGTCGACGTCGACCGCGTCGTGTATCCGGCGTCAGGAACCGCGTGTCGCGCCGATCTCGCGGGACGGTGGGAGGACCTCGACGCGCCCGCCCGCGCGGGCCTGACGACACGCATCGTGGTTCTCGGTGCCGAATCCACCGGCACGACGACGGTCAGCCGCGCCCTGGCGGAGCACTACCGCAGCCGGGGCGGGGTGTGGGAGCGGACGCGGTGGGTGCCGGAGTACGGGCGACAGGCCACCGTGGACACATTCGATCGAATGAAAGATCTTGATCCAGCCGCGACGATGCACGACATCATTTGGACCGGCGACGACTTCGCGCACATCGCCGCGGAGCAGACCCGCCTCGAGGAGGAGGCGGCACGGACCGGATCACCGGTGCTCGTGTGCGACACCGACGCGGTCGCGACCACCGTCTGGGAGCGGCGCTACCTCGGCCCGGAGAGCCGGCGCGCGTGGACGGAGGTTCCCGACCGGGATGCCCTCTACCTCGTCACCGATCACGTAGGAGTCCCGTTCGTGCAGGACGGGATACGCGACGGGGAAGACATCCGGGCGGAGATGACGGAGTGGTTCGTCGACATGCTCACGGCGACCGGCCGGTCCTGGGTGCTGCTCACCGGAACCCTCGCCGAGCGCGTGCGGCTGGGGGAGCGGGTGATCGACCAAGCGTTCGGGCTGCGGACGCAGTTCGGCACTCCGCTGTCGGCGGCCACGCCGTCCGGGCAGGTGGGCTGAGCCGCGGCCGAGCGTTTGGTCAGTACACGTGACGGATCGCGTCCAGTGCATTCGTGCAGGGGATGTGGGCGGCACGCAACGCATCGACCATCCGCGACGGCATGCCCGACGTCGTGCTGTCGAGGACACCACCGGGCGCTACCGCCCAGACGACCTCACCGGGTTCGAACTTGCGGGTGGGGACCAGTCCCCGCTGGGGAGCGAGATCGCGCAACGCACTCCATTGCGCGACTTCTCCGGCGTCGGGATGGCCGATGAACAGCAGCCGGTCGTGTGCCACGATGAGCCCTTCTTTGTTCCGCTTAGCTTCGGTAGGGATGTCGCGCCGAATGTGTTTTTCGTTACACCCGGCGTAGGTGGCAGGGACATCTCCGACGGGAGCGCTCGCGACCACGGTCACGACAGCGGCCTCCGGCTTTGTCCCGAAACCCTCGTGGCGGGGGAGCGCCGAGACTTACCGTGATGCGGTGACGTGCGGTTCGATGACCCAGGACGGCCGGGCGCCGTGACGGCGTGGGTGCTCCACGTCGACCTCGATCAGTTCATCGCTGCCGTCGAGGTCCTGCGTCGTCCCGAATTGGCAGGGAAGCCGGTTGTGGTGGGTGGCCGCGGCGACCCGACGGAACGGGGTGTGGTGTCCACGGCGTCGTACGAGGCGCGCGAGTACGGCGTGGGATCCGGGATGCCGCTGCGCGTGGCGGCGAAGAAGCTACCGGATGCGATCTTTCTCCCGGTCGACAAGGACGCGTACAACGAGGTCTCGGACGTGGTGATGAGCACCTTGCGCAGCTTCGACGTCGTCGTGGACGTGCTGGGCTGGGACGAGGCGTTCCTCGGCGTCGAGACCGACGACCCGGAGGCGTTCGCGCGCAGCGTCCAGGCCGGCGTTCTGGATGCGACGGGGCTGCACTGTTCGGTCGGCATCGGCGACAACATCCTCCGCGCCAAGATCGCGACCGGCTTCGGGAAGCCGCGCGGAGTTTTCCGCCTCACTCGCGACAACTGGTTCGCGGTGATGGGGGAGCGCGACCCGGCGGCACTGTGGGGTATCGGTTCTCGCACCGCCAAGAAACTCGCCGCGCAGGGCATTCACACGGTCCGCGAACTCGCTGAGGCCCCGGTCGACGTCATGGCGCAGAAGTTCGGGCCGAAGATCGGTCCCTGGCTGGTCGGGCTCGGTCGCGGAGCGGCCACCGCGACGGTCACCGGGGAGCCGTGGGTGGCCCGATCGCACAGTCGCGAAACCACGTTCCAGCACAATGTCGCCGACTGGGATGAACTGGCGCAGCACGTCCGGCGGCTCGCCGCACAGGCGACGGACGATATTCGTGCCGAAAACAGGGAGGGCGTCCGTGTCGGCCTGAAGATCCGGTACGCGCCCTTCACCACGCACACGGCGAGCGCGCCGCTTCCCGGACCGACTTTCGACGCCGACCGGATCGGGGACGCGGCCGTCGCTCTGCTCGATCGGTTCGATCACGAACGCGAGGTGCGTCTGGTCGGTGTCCGGGTCGAAATGACTCCTCCGCATTAGACCGAAGTGGTGAACCGTTCGGCGGGTGCGCCTTTCAGTAGTCCAGGGGGAAGGGAGCGTCCGGTGAGCACAAGCAGCAGATGCTGTGTGTCGCCGCTGACGGTGTCCCCCGATCCGTACTCCCAGTCGTGATCGTCGGCGCACAGGCGGATGCCGTCGAGGTCCGCTCCGAAGTAGCGGACACTCTCCGGTGAGACCGACCCCAGGAGCATCGCGATCCGCTCGTCCGGCACCCGCCGGTCGACTCCGAGGGCGACGGTGATGTCGAGTCCGTGGATCACTTCGTGCCACAGCGCGGCGGAGGAGTCGCTGCGCGGCGGCTGCCACGGATGCGCCACGTTGCTGCGCAGACACTCGAGCAGGTCGGCGTCGGTCATCGCTTGCGTGTCGGCGCGGGCGCACGCGTCGGCGGCACGATCGAAGTTCCCGCGCGCCTTGACCATGGCGAGCAAGAGTCGCGGTATGCCGTAGCGATACGGCATCGTCGTGTGCGCGACCACCTCTCGCACTCTCCATCCGCGGCACAGGGACGGAGCGCTCCACTGTTGCTCGGTGAGTTGTTCGAGCACGGAGACGAGATCGCGTCGTTCGGCTTCGACGAGTGGATGTGCGGTGGAGGGCATGAGCGGGGTCCTTCCGTCGGTGGGGCCCGTGCGGACTCTCTGCGTCCGTGCACGTACCGACTCGTGCGGGCGCGGGAAGTCATCGTTCGGGGGAGTGCCTGCGCTGGCACACTGGGACCGGTGCACTCGGTAATCGCTCCCCGGACCAGGGGACCTCTTCGACCGCCCGAAGCAGCTGCTGCGGCGGTGTTCGGATCACTGACCGCCGTGCTCACCGTGATCACCGGATTTATTCCGGTGGGGGTGGCGCAGGTGCTCGTGGCATTGCCGATCGCATTTCTCGCAGCCGCCGGCCGGGTGCGATCCGTGGTTGCGGCCACCGTCGCATCGGGTGTCGTGGCCCTCATCGCGGCGGGACCGTTCGCGGTGGCGACCGTGTTCGTTCTCGCAGCCGTGGGGGCGCTCGTCGGATTCGCCGACCGAAGGTGGGGCAAGTCGGCGGTGTTCGTCATCTTCGCGGGCGCCGTGCCGATCGGTCTGCTGCTTGCCGCTGGGGTGATCGGTTTGCTGCTTCTGTTCGAGCAGACCCGGGTACTGCTGCTCGATGCGCTCGCGTCGTCGATGCGGGGCACGGCCCGAGCGGTCGAAGCCGCAGGCGCCGGCGACGACTTCGTCCGCACCTTCGAGCAGACCATCGACCTGATGGTGCGTTTGTGGTGGGTGTGGATCGGCAGCGCCGTGGTGGCCGGCATCGTCGGCACCGCTCTGCTGTGTTTCGGGATCTTCCGGCTCGTGTCGGTGCGCAGCACGTGGAGTACACAGTCGGCCGAGTGGCCGGCCGGCGCCCGCTCCGGCGAGCCGAACCCGCTCCCGGTGGCCCTGCGCCTCGTCACCTACCGCTATCCCGGTGCGAGCGTCGACGCGTTGTCCGACGTCGACCTCACGATCGGTCCGGGTGAGTTCGTGGCGGTGGTCGGCAGGAACGGGTCCGGGAAATCGACGCTCGCGCGCATCCTCGCGGGCCTCGACCCCACCGCCGGACTCGTCGACCGGCCCGGCCCCGTCGGCCTCGGGCAACCCGGTGGCACCGTGACGGTGTTTCAGCATCCCGAAAGCCAAGTGCTCGGCCGCACGGTCGAGGAAGACCTGCGCTGGGGAGTCGACGACGTCGACGCCGATGCGGTGCTCGCGCGGGTGGGGCTCGCCGGTATGGGAGACCGGCCCACCGAAGATCTCTCGGGGGGCCAGCTCCAGCGGCTCGCACTGGCCGGTGCGCTCGGCCGCCGCCCCTCGCTGCTCATCGCCGACGAGATCACCGCGATGGTCGACGCGGCCAGCCGATCGGCGCTGATCGACCTGCTCGCCGAGGTGGCCAGGGAGGGCACCACCGTTGTGCTCGTCACGCATCTCGACGACGAGGCGGCTGCGGCCGATCGCGTCGTGCATCTCGCGGGAGGGCGGATCGTGGCTGCCCCGGTCGCGGAACCTCGTCTCGCGCCGGTGATCGCCGCTGCGCCGACGTTTCCGCAACCGGTCCTCGAACTTCGCGACGTCACCTACACCTACGCGGACCGCACACCGTGGGCCCACACCGCGCTGCGCGACGTGACTCTCACTGTGTGCCGCGGGGAGGGCGTTCTGGTGGTGGGTGCGAACGGCTCGGGCAAATCCACCCTCGCGTGGATCATGGCGGGGCTGTACCGGCCCACGCACGGAACCTGTCTCCTGCAGGCCACTCCGACGGCGGACCTGCACGGTGACGTCGGGTTCGTCTTCCAGCAGGCCAGGCTGCAACTTCAGCGTCCGACGGTCGCGGAGGAGATCTCGGACGTGGCGGGCCTGCCCCACACCGACCGGCGCTACGTTGCGGCGGTGCTGCACAGGGTAGGGCTCGGACCCGATCTCGTGGACCGCCCGATCGACCGGCTCAGCGGTGGTGAGATGCGGCGGGTCGCGCTCGCAGCCCAGCTCGCCCGCACTCCCCGCGTCCTGGTGCTCGACGAACCCCTTGCGGGCCTGGACGTGCCCGGGCGCCGCGAACTGGTGTCGATCCTCGCTCACCTGCGGGCGGTCGACCACGTCACGATCGTGGTGATCTCCCACGACCTGCACGGAATGGAAGAGGTGTGCTCACGCACCGTAGTGCTCGAGGCGGGACGGATCGTGGAGCAGATCGGCGCGGTGACGAAATGAAAGATCGTGGAACGAAAGATCAACGCCGGCCGCTGATCCTGTTGCGGCCCGTACCGCGCGTCACCGCACTCCACCGGGTGTGGGCGGGCACGAAGATCCTGGCGGCCGTCGCGCTGTCGGTCGTCGTGAGCTTCATTCCCTCGTGGACGGCGCTCGGGATTATTGCGGCGGTCCTCCTGACCGGTCTGCTGGTGGCCCGTATTCCGCGAGGAGTGGTCCCCACGATCCCGTGGTGGGTGTTCGCTTTCCTGGCCTTCGGTGCCGCGCTCAACGTTGCTGGTGGCGGACTGACGAGCTACGTGCGGGCACTGCTGCTGGGGGTGTGCCTGCTGGTATTGGCGTCGCTGGTGGGATGGACGACGAGCCTGTCTGATCTGGTTGACGCGCTGCCCGTGCTCCTGGCGCCGCTGCGGTGGGTGCGGCTCCCCGTCGACGAGTGGGTGACGGTGTGCGCGCTCGCGCTGCGGATGCTCCCCACGATCCGTGGCGAGCTCCGGATGTTGTTCGCTGCCCGCCGGTTGCGCGGGCGGCCCGGCATCCGCAATCCCAAGGGGTGGTGGCCCGAACTGATCGACACGGTGGGCGCGGTGGCGTCGGTGTCCATGCGGCAGGTACGCGACCTCGGCGATGCCTTGTCGGTGCGGGGTCCGCGTCCCGTCGTCCGGACCCGGCCACGCCTCGGCGCCGGGGACGCGGTGACCGTCCTGATCGTGGGCGCGGCGTGCGCGTCGATCGTGATCTGGGGCTGAGCGACGTCAGTCCGCCACCGGCGCGGACAGGCGAGCCCGGAGGGTGGGGACGCCCGGGCCGTCGAGGTGGTCGCAGTAGGCGGGGCGACCGGCCATGACCATCGTCAATGCGAGAGTCGTGCCGGTGACCGCTGGACCGGAACCGGCAGCGAACGTGCTGTCCGAGGCCTCGACCCGCAGACCGTCCACGGTGCTCCGGCTGTCGACCGCGAAGTTGCGTCGCGCGTAGAACTCGGCCACTGGACGGACCAGCTCGGGTGAGGGTGTGTAGGGCAGTCCCAGCGGAAGCCGAATGTCCTGGGAGTGGACGATCACCTCGCCGAGCCACGCGGCCGCCGGTCCGGGTGGCGCGGCCGTCGCAGGCACGACGTCGTCGAAGCGGTGGAGCGTCTCCGCGGGCGTGGCGCCTCGGTGCTCGTCCATCCGGCGGGCGTTGTGGAGGTCGAAGTCGAACCGTGCACCCAGCACGCTGCGGTACCAGCGCATCGGCCCGATGCTCGCGACTGCGGTGAGATGCGCGAGAGCTTCTTCGACGGTCCAGCGATCGCACAGCGACTGCGTTGCCCACTGCGTGTCGTCGATCTTGCTCAGGTCGGCGGCGAGTGCGGCACGTTCGGCGTGGATGAGAGACCACGTGTGGGCGTCGCGTCCGAACATCGGGACCTCCCGTGGGTCAGGCGCTGGTCTTCTGGGCGCGACGGGAGCGGACCCGGCGCTGCACCCCGTAGCCGACGACCACGACGACCACCGCGAGGACAACGTACTGGAGGATCTCGGCGTACGGCTCGACCTTCTGCCAGTTCTCCCCGAGCTGATAACCCGCGAACACGAAGATCGTGTTCCACACCAGGCTGCCCGCGGTGGTGAATGCAGTGAACTGCCACAGCGGCATTCGCGTCACACCTGCGGGAATCGAGATGAGGCTCCGGAAGATGGGCACCATGCGGCCGAAGAACACGGCCTTGCGACCGTGCTTGCGGAACCACTCCGTCGTGCGGTCGAGGTCCTCCACGTCGACCAGGGGAAGTCTGTGCATCACTTTCCGCAGACGGTCCTCACCGACCCACCGTCCCAGCGAATACAACCCCAGCGCCCCCAGCACCGAACCGAGGGTCGTCCAGAACAGCGCCCCGAACAATGTGAAGCTGCCGAGGCTCGCAGCGAACCCGGCGAGCGGAAGGATGACCTCGCTGGGAAGCGGAGGAAAAAAGTTCTCGAGAGCGATCGCAAGGCCGGCTCCGACACCGCCCAGTCGATCCATCAGGTCGAGCGCCCATCCGGCGAGTCCGTCGGTGGGCGCTGAGGGAGAATCCGCAACACTCATCCGGTCAAGGTTACCGACCGGCCGTGAGACGACCCCGCCGACGTCGGTCCGCCTTTTGCTCGAGCAGAGCGAAACGGTGTTCCCGCCGGTCTGCGCAGCGAAGGATGACGTACGCCTCGTGTCGTCCTCGCGGGAGCAGACCGAACAACCGAAAGGTGGCCGTATGACGATCGCCGTCGTGGCAGGCGGGGCCGAACCCTCCGAGGCCGAACGATCCGAAGCCGAACGACCCGAAGCCGAACGACCCGAGGCGTCGAGCACATTCGACGGCACCGCGCTCCGTCGGGCCTTCGCGCAGATTCCGTCGGGCGTGGTCGCGATTTGTGCCGAGGTGCACGGCGAGCGTGTCGGGCTCGCCGCGAGCACGTTCGTGCCGGTCTCGCTCGACCCGCCGCTCGTCGCTTTCTGCGTGCAGCACACCTCGAGAACATGGCCACAACTGTCGTCGCTCCCGCACCTGGGCGTCAGCGTGCTGAGTGAAGAGCACGACGGCGCGGCGAGGGCACTTGCCGCGAAGAACGGTGACCGATTCGTGGGGATCGACACCGAGACCCGCGAGGGAGGTGCCGTGTTCGTGTCGGGCACGAGCGTGCGCATGGATCTGACGGTCGAGCAGCAGGTACCGGCCGGTGATCACGCCATCGTCGTGCTTCGAATCAACGACCTGCTCACCGACGCGCAGGTGGAACCGATCGTGTTCCACCGCAGTTCGTTCCGCCGGCTGATCGCTTCCTGACACCTCTCGTCACTTCGACACCCAGCACCGCTCGGCGGAGAACAGCCGGGTTCCCGACTCACCGTCACGAGGAGCTCCCATGGCCCGCAAGAAGTCACGGCGAAGCCCGTTCGGCGCGAGGGCACGCCGGACGTCCGTGCCACCCGCACAGAACCACGAGGGGGAATCGGGAGAACAACGCGTCGTGCCCGACGCCGGGACCGGGTGGCTCGTCCTGCCCACGGTGGCTATCTCTCTCGCGGCGTCGGGATGAGGGGCCTGCGGCTGCGACCGGTCACGCGGAATCGACTCGGCACGATGTCGTCCTGGGTAGGCTTCCCGGAGTGATTCCTCCGCGCGACCGGTGAAAGGTAGTGGCTCGCAGTGTGAGTCCGGGTACCCGATGGCCGACAAGATCGACTTCAAGAAGACACTCGACTCCTACCGCGCGACGCGCGGTGAATTCCGCATCGTGGACGTGCCGGACATGCAGTACCTCATGGTCGACGGCGCCGGCGACCCGAATACCTCATCTGCCTTCGCCGACGCGATCGAGACGCTCTACCCCGTGGCGTTCAAGCTGAAATTCGCGAGCAAGCGTGAGCTGGGCCGCGACTATGTCGTCCCGCCGCTGGAGGGGCTGTGGTGGTCGGAGGACATGGCGTCGTTCACCTCTGCACGGGATGAATCCCGCTGGAACTGGACGTTGATGGTCATGGTTCCGGAATGGATCGAACGCAACCTGGTCGCCGCCGCCGTCGACCAGGTTGCCGCGACGAGCACGCCGGTGCGACTCGGCGACATCCGCCTCGAATCCGTCGAGGAGGGGCGCTGCGTGCAGACGCTCCACGTCGGGTCGTTCGACGACGAAGCCGACGTCCTCGCGGAACTGCACGACGAGTTCGTCCCGGGCAACGGGCTGCGCATGGTCGGTAAGCACCACGAGATCTACCTCAGCGACTTCCGCAGGACCGCGCCGGAGAAGCTGCGCACCATCCTCAGGCAACCGGTCGCGGCTGCTTCGGAGTGAAGCGGACGGCATCTGCTCCTACACTTCGGCGACATGCATGATGGGAGAGCTGCCGTGGATCTGTCCGAGGTCGACGCGTTGAGTTTCGATTGCTACGGCACGTTGATCGACTGGGAGACGGGCATCGCCGCCGTCCTCGCCCCGTGGGCGCAGGAAGCTGGACTGGAACTGTCCGACGAGGGATTGCTCCTCGCGTACGCCGAGAACGAGGCGCAGGCCGAGCGCGACACTCCTGAGGCGTTGTACTCCGCGATCCTCGCCGAGGCATTTCGCCGTACCGGCGCGGCACTCGGCACGGAAGTCTCCGACGAGTGGGCGACGCGGCTCGGTGCATCCGTTCCGGACTGGCCGGCGTTCCCGGATTCCGCCGAGGCCCTTGCGGCACTGGCCGAGGACTACACGCTGATCATCCTGTCCAATGTCCATCGTGACGGCTTCGCCGGTAGCAACGGGCGCCTCGGCGTCGAGTTCGACAAGATCATCACCGCCGAGGACGTGCAGGCGTACAAACCTGCTCTCGACCACTTCGAGGCGCTCGACGACGCCCTCACCGAACTCGGGATTCCGCGTGAGCGCCTCCTGCACGTGGCGCAGTCGCTGTTTCACGATCATGTCCCCGCCACCCGGCGGGGCCTGCGCTCGGTGTGGATCAACCGGCGCCACGACCGCCCGGGGTGGGGTGCGACACCGGCACCCGCCGGCGAGTACGCCTACGATCTCGAATTCCCGACGATGCAGGCATTCGCCGATGCGGCCCGCGCCGCGAAAGCCCGTGGCCCGGCACGGCACTGAGGAGCGTCGTCAGCGGGCGATGCCGTAGAACCGTTCGACCCGCACCCGCAACAGCAGACGTCCCTCGTCGACCATGGCATCCCGGAACTCATCCCAGTCGGGGTGATCGCCCTGCACCGCTCGGTACAGCGCGACGAGCTCATCGACGGTGGTGTCGTGGGGATCGGCTGCCACATCGGACAATTCGGCGTGTCCTTCGGCTACGGCGTACGACCAGCCGTCCCGAGAGTCGACGAACACGCTCACGCGCGGGTCCCGCCGCATGTTCCGGGTCTTCGCGCGGGTGTCGGTGATCGAGACCGAGAACGTCCGCTCGCGGGGGTCGTAGGAGTAGACGATGTTCGAGAGCTGTGGCCGCCCGTCGTGTTTCAGGGTGGCGAGCGCCGCGATACCGCTGGATCCGAAGAGTGCCTCGAGCGGCACCTCTGACTCTCGGCTCATGAGTGTCCTTCCTGATCGGGCAGGTTCCTGTGAACACATCTTGCCGCGCGGGAGACTTTCGCGCGCGCGGGACGGAAATCGTTATCTGACAACGTAATCATGCGGGATGCCTGGTGTCTGCCGCTCCATTTCATCCTCGACGATGCCAGACGGTGTCATGAATGCACTGTGCTGGCGTCTGCGGCACTCGTCGACGTTCGGCTGGGTCGCGACCCGATCGATGCGGACCGTGAGATTCTCGGACCGGTACGTGCAAGGGCACACGGACGAGGGTCGGGATGCTGGACTATTCGAGGTACTGCGGGGAGATCACCGCACAGACCGAGTTGCTGTGCTCGGTGCTGCCGGGACGGGACATGAATACCCCGGTGCCGACGTGTCCGGGCTGGAATGTGGGACAGCTGGTTCGGCATGTGGGATACGGCCACCGCTGGGCTGCCGAGGCGGTGCGCACCGGAGCGATGATGCCACCGGACGACTCGTCGATGCGTGAGCTGTCCTCGTACGTCGACGAAGATCCCGATCGGTTGGTGCCGTGGTTGCTTGCCGGCGCACTCGACCTGGAATCGTCTCTGCGCGAGGCCGGTCCCGAGCGGACGGTCTGGACTCCGATGCCGGTCGGCCCGCAGACCCCGCAGTTCTATGCACGACGCTTCACCCACGAGACGGCGGTGCACCGTGCTGATGTCGCGCTGGCTCTGGGGGAGAGGTTCGATCTCAGCCACGATGTCGCGCTCGACGCCGTCGACGAGTGGCTCGATCTTGCTGTGGTGACGTGGCCGCGGAGGATGAGCGACCGGCGTCGCGCGCTGCACGGACCCGACAGCACTCTCCATTTCCATGCGACCGATTCGCTTGCGGAGTGGGTAGTCGACCTCACTGGCGACGAGTTCATCTGGCGCCGTGCGCACGAGAAGAGTGCGGTGGCGGTGCGGGGACCGTTGGTCGAGCTGATGCTCGTGCTTTATCGCCGACGAGCAGTCGCCGACGCCGAGGTCGAGGTGTTCGGCGATGCCGCGCTGCTGGATTCGTGGCTCGATGTGGTCGCGTTCGGCTGAACGGTCAGAGAATGTCCCGCAGGATGCGCGCGAGTTCCCGGGGCGCGTCGCTCTGTACGGAATGTCCGGAGCCCGGCACGACGTGCACATCCAGTCCTGGTACGCGTCGACGTGCCTCGTCGACGTCCTCTTCGGTGACGTAGGCCGAGGCGCCACCGCGCACCAGCGAGACGGGTCCGTTTAGTGCCGCGAGGTCGTCCCACAACGGGGTGAAGTCGCGCATGGTGCGCATTCGGTCGTAGCGCCACTCCCATCGTCCGTCGGCACGCTGCCGCGTGTTGTGGACGACGCCGCGCCGGACCGACGACGGCGACCGGTGTGGCGCCGCTGCCGCCGTGAGGGCGACGATCTCGTCGAACGTGTCGAAGACTGCCGGTCCCGCGGCGAGCGCGACGGCCCCGCGTTGATTCTCGGTCATGCCCTGGTGCCGCCGGAACGATGCCGGGGTGACGTCGACGAGGACCGTGCGGCGCACGAGTTCGGGTGCGAGGGAGCCGAGCCGGAGGGCGGTCAACCCCCCGAGCGACATGCCGACCACGGCCTCCGGGCGAGGCACCCAGCGGCGGACCGCGTGCGCCACCGCTTCGGCGTTCGGCCACGGCGAGTAGTCGCCGTCGTCGCGCCAGGAGGAGTGGCCGTGACCGGGGAGATCGACGGCGAGCGCGGGCACCCCGAGCGCGAGGATCACCGAGTCCCATGTGTGTGCGTTCTGGGCTCCGCCGTGCAGGAACACGATGCGGGGAGAGGCGTCGCCCCACAGCAGTGCACTGGTGTGCCCGCCGTCGTGTTCGGTGCGCACTCGCCGCACGGTCGGCGGTACGGGGAGTTCGAGGCCCAGTTCCGTGGCGTTCTCGGGAAGCAGCGCGAACTCGTCGGTGCGGTGCGGATCCATGAGGACTTCTCTACGCGACTACCCCGCGAGAAGCCAGATGTGGCTCGGCGGGAACGGAATCGAGTGTCGTCGCGACTCGATCCGGAAGGAACCGCCATGACCGATGCCGTGATGCTCGAGTGCCCGGATGTCGTGCGCGCCTACCTCACTCTTGCCGCCGGTGAGGACCGCACCGCTGCGACACCACTGTTCGCCCGCGACGCCCACGTCACCGATGACGGACACGACTACGTCGGTACGGCGGAAATCGCTCGACGGCGCCGGCCATATTGCACGCCTGGAAATCTCGCCGACCGTACCCGCGCCCCTGTAGGTGATGCACGCAATGGGACTTCGGTATGTCCGTCATCCCTGCGGAGGACGGTCCGGAGCGTAACGATCGGCGAACGCGCCGGGCGTCACGCCCACGGCGTTCTTGAAGTCGCGTACGAAATGCGGTTGGTCGGCGTACCCGAGGACTGCGGCGACCTCGGACAGCGAACCGGACTTCTCGCGCAGGCGGCCCGCGGCCTCCTGTAGTCGCCGCCGCTGGATCAGCCATTTCGGGGTAAGTCCGATGCGCCGGTGGACGAGTCGCTGCAGCGCGCGTTCGGAGAGTCCGAACTCGTTGCGTACCTGTTCCACGCGCAGCACGTCCGGATTGTCCTCCACGAACGCTACGACGCGGTTGACGAGCCGGCCCTCGTCGTCGACCGGGAGGTAGCGCCGGAAGGCCTCGTCGTAGATGCCCATCGCCGCGCGGTGTGCGTCGGGGGACCGCGGATCGCGGCGCATCACCTCGCGTACCTGCTCGACGACGTGGACACCCGCGTCACCGAGGACCTCCGGCACCTCCACGATCCGGTCGGTGAAGGAGGGGAGTGGCCCACCGGCCACCAGGGCACCCGCCGCGGGGGTGAGCATGACACCGGCGGCCCAGCCCTCACCCGTCAGGACGGTCGTCGACAAACCGGACTCGACACCGTAGAAGCGGGCGTAGTCCTCGGTGATCACGACCAGGCATACGGGATACCGAAGCACTTGCTGGGGGGCGTCCCGCCCCGGAGGCACCCGCCACACGGGAATCCAGTAGCGCCGGACCACGTCGCCCAGATCGGGGGCTGCCGGGTATCGGAAGATGGTGTGCGTTGTGTCGTTCGGGTGTTTCAGGTGCGCACGCTCGATCGGCTCACCGTCGTCTGGGTTTCCGGAGTCGGATTTCCCGGTGTCGGATTTCATCAATACCTCGCACTGGGCGATCGATAGCGTCGCACCCATGAATACAACAGCGATCCGACACAGTGAAGCAGAACAGCGACTCGGCGCGGTCGTGGGCGCGTTGAAGGCCGAGGACTGGGACCGCCCGTCACCGTGCGAGGGGTGGACCGCGCGCGACGTCCTGAGTCACATCATCGAAACCCAGCGCGAATTCTTCACCGGCCGCGACCTCGACTTCGGTGATCGGCCCTCCCTCGACGACCCGGCCGGCGCATGGCAGAAGCACAACGCCCGGGTGGCGGACATCGTCGCGGACGACACCCTCGTGAACACGCCCTACGACGGGTACTTCGGACCCACAACCATCGGAGCGACCTTCGACCAGTTCTACATCTGGGACATGATCGTGCATCGATGGGACCTCGCCACGAGCGCGGGCCTCGAGGAGGCGTTCACCGACGCCGAACTCGAGCGGATCGAGGCCGGAGCAGACAGTTTCGGCGACTCGCTCTACATGGACGGGGTGTGCGCACCGGGTGTCGAGGCACCGGAGGGCGCCGACCGGTCGACTCGAGTGCTCGCGCGCCTGGGGCGCCGCCGAGCCGACCTGGTGTGAACGAAAGATTGGGCGCGCGTCGTCGTATTCCGCACCGTTCCGGCCCGGACAGGGAATAGCGTCGCAGCATGGATACAACAGCCGGCCGACACACGGACGCGGCGCTGCCTCTCACCTCGGTGGTGAGTTTCCTGGGGCCGGAGGCCTGGGACAGCGCGTCGCCGTGCGAGGGATGGACGGCGAAGGACGTCCTGAACCACATCATCGGCAGTCAGCGGGAGTTCTTCGCCGACCACGGATTCGATCTCGGCGAACAGGCGTCCCTGGACGATCCTTCACGCGCGTGGCGAGAACACACTGCGCGAGTCGCCGACATCGTCGCGGACAAGGCCGCCATGGACACCGCGTTCGACGGATACTACGGACCTGCGACGATCGGGGACGAGTTCGATCTGTTCTACACCTGGGACATGATCGTGCACCGGTGGGACATCGCCACCGCCGCCGGACTCGACGACACCTTCACCGATACCGAACTCGACAGAGTCGAGGCCGGGGCAGACGTGTTCGGCGACGAACTCTATCTGGACGGTGTCTGCGTAGCGGGTGTCCGAGCACCGGCCGGCGCGGACCGGGCGACCCGCGTGCTCGCGCGTCTGGGACGCCGTCGCCGCGACGCTGCGTGAGGGTGCAGGACACGGGCTTGCACGCGGCCCGGCCGTTAGTCTCGGGCGTATGAGCGAACCGATCGTGGTGTCCGGAGCCGTGCGTGAGGCGCTGGCCGAACGTCGCCCCGTAGTTGCGCTCGAATCGACCATCTTCACGCACGGCCTGACCCGGCCTCGAAACGTGGCGGTCGCACTGGCCGCCGAGCAACAATTGCGTGACGCGGGCGTCGTCCCGGCAACCGTGGGCGTGGTCGACGGGGTCCCCACCGTCGGCCTCTCCGAAGATCAGATCGTCGCACTCGGAGACGCCGAGAGCGAGGTGGTGAAGGTCGGGATACGCGACCTTCCGATGGCCGCGGTCAAGCGGTGGCACGGCGGCACGACGGTCGCCGCGACCGCGTTTCTCGCGCATCGCGCCGGGATCGAAGTATTCGCCACCGGCGGGCTCGGCGGCGTACATCGAGGCGCCGCCACCACCTTCGACGAAAGCGCGGATATCGCTGCGCTGGCGTCGATCCCGATTCTCGTCGTGAGCGCCGGTGTCAAATCGGTACTCGATGTCCCGGCCACTCTCGAACGGTTCGAAACGCTCGGGGTGGTGGTCGTCGGGTACCGCACCGTCCGGTTCCCCGGGTTCTACGTACGGGACAGTGGCTGCGTCGTCGACGACATCACTTCACCCGAAGACGCGGCAGCGCTCGCCCGCGCCCGCGACGCTCTCGGGCTCCGTTCGGCGGTGGTGGTGGGCAATCCTGTTGACGCGTCGGCTCAGGTGGACCCGGAGTTGCACGACCGTGTCCTCGTCGAGGCGGAGCGTGAGGCAGCGGGCTGGGGGCTTCGCGGAAAGAGCCTCACTCCGTTCCTGCTCGAGCACATGCACCGTGCGACGGACGGCCGTACGCTCGAGACGAATATCGCTGCGTACCAGGGCAATATCGCTCTCGGCGCGGCGATCGCGAGGGCGTTGGTGTCCTGACACGCGCACGTCGCTGCAGCAGGAATGTCACTGCAGCAGGAATGCGGTGGTCGCGGGCGGCAGCGCGGCGTTGCGTCGCCGGTAGATTTCGGCCGGGCGCCCGGTGCCCTCCCGGCGGAGTTCGCCGGTGGGCGCCAGGCCGTGCAGCAGGTGCCGACGGAACGTGTCCTTCGGATAGCGACGGCCGAACACCACTTCGTACAGACGCCGTAGGTCGAGGACGGTGAACTCCTCGCCGAGGAACCGCGCCGGGTCCACCGCCGCCGAATAACGCGCTCGCAGGTCGTCGACGGCGAGTTCGACGATGGTGGCGTGGTCGAACGCGAGATCGGCGGTGTCGGTGACGGGAGCGAGTCGCGCGTCGGCCGGGATCTCGGAGACTGGAACGGCCGCGCCGTGCGCCATCGACAGCACCCATCCCCGGTCGTCGCGGTCGGGGTCGTCGAGCATCGCCAGCTGGTGGAATTCGATGCCGGCGAGGGCGGCCTTGTCGCGCAGAGCCCGGCGTGCCGCGTCGGCGAGCCGTTCTCCGGGACGGAGAAACGTCCCGGGAAGCGCCGAAGTGCCGTCGGGGCGTTCGATGACCAACACTTTCAGTGTCTCGTCGACGGTGAGTACCGCGACGTCCACCGCCACGGACGGGCGCGGATAGTCGGTGAGTGCCTTGCCTCCGTGATCTGTCCAGACCTGCATCTATCTATTCAATCAAATGTGCGCTAACATTTGCGCAGAATTGATCGAAGGGGAGATGGCATGAGGCTGACGACAGCACAGAACGACCGGGCGGCAGGGGTCCTGCTCGCCACCGCGGCAGGGGACGCGCTCGGCGCCGGGTACGAATTCACCTATCCCACGCCGGAGACTCCGATCCGCATGATCGGCGGGGGCCTCGGGCCGTTCGCCCCCGGCGAGTGGACGGACGACACGTCCATGGCGCTCGCGATCGCCGAGGTTTCCGCGACCGGGGCCGACATCGGTGCCGGCGAAGGACTCGACGCCGTCGCCGCCGGGTTCACACGTTGGTACGCGTCCGGACCCAAGGACATCGGAAATCAGACCCGCGCGGTGCTGAGTACAGCGCAGCCGACCGCCGCGTCGATGACGGAGCGAGCGCGCGCCCTCCCGGGACGGAAGGGCGGCAACGGGTCGCTCATGCGGACCGCGCCCGTGGGGATTGCCTACCTCGCTGACGCCGAGCGGTGCGTCGCTGCAGCCCGCGACATCAGCCGTCTCACGCACCACGATCCCGAGGCCATCGAGGCATGCATGCTGTGGTCGTTCGCGATTCGGCACGCGGTCCTCCACGGCACGTTCGACGGCGTCGACGCCGGTCTGGAACTGCTGCCGGGGGATGCGCCGCGGCGTTGGTCGACTTTGCTCGACGACGCCCGCACGGCCTCCGACCCGCGGGTCTTCGACAACAACGGGTGGGTGGTGCACGCGCTGCAGACCGCCTGGTGGGCCGTGTGCCATGCCGACGCGACCGGCCCCGCTCATCTTCCCCAGGCGCTCGAACTCGCCGTACGTGCCGGACATGACACCGATACCACCGCGGCGATCGCCGGCGGGTTGCTCGGCGCACGGTGGGGTGCGTCGGCGGTGCCCGCGCAATGGCAGCGGATCCTGCACGGCTGGCCCGGGTACCGGTCGCAGGACCTCGTACGCCTCGCCTTGCGCACCGCATGGGCGGGTGCGGACGACGACCGCCACCGGTCCGGCGCCGAGAACGACTACGCGCAGTTTCTCGTCGAGGAGTGACTCGGGCCCTGTCGTTGGGGTAGACATCCTTCGGACCGAATTGTGACGAAGGGACCCACGTGGCCGCACCCATTGCTCTTCCCCGCGTGATGCGCATCGGCGGAGGCGCCGTCGACGAGATCGGTGAGGTGGTGGCCGGGCTGGGGCTGTCCCGGCCGCTCGTGGTGACCGACCGGTTCATGGTCGGGACCGGCGCAGTGGATCGCATGGTGTCGCGCCTCGGCGCGGCCGGACTCGCCGCGGCGGTGTTCGCCGATACTGTTCCCGATCCCACCACCGACTCCCTCGTCGCGGGTCTCGAGGCAGTCGCCGCCCACGACGCGGACTGCGTGATCGGTTTCGGCGGCGGTAGTCCGATGGACACAGCCAAGGCGCTCGGGTTGCTGGCCGTCCACGGTGGCCAGATGAGCGACTACAAGGCCCCCCGCATCAACAGCGGCCCGGCGCTACCTGTCGTCGCGGTCCCGACGACCGCCGGGAGTGGTTCGGAGGCAACGCAGTTCACGGTGATCAGCGATAGTGTCACCAACGAGAAGATGCTGTGCCCGGGCGCGGCATTCCTGCCGATCGCGGCCGTGGTCGATTACCGGCTGACGTTGACGATGCCTCCGCGACTGACTGCCGACACCGGGGTCGACGCGCTCACCCACGCGATCGAGGCGTACGTCAGCAAGAAGTCCAATCCGTTTTCGGACACGTTGGCCCTCGCCGCGATCGAGACCATCGGGAGAGTTCTGCGCCGCGTCTACGCGAACGGCACCGACGAGGACGCCCGGGAGCAGATGATGCTCGCGGCCACCCAGGCCGGGATCGCGTTCTCGAACTCCAGCGTCGCCCTCGTCCACGGGATGAGCCGGCCGATCGGCGCGCATTTCCACGTAGCACACGGTTTGTCGAACGCGATGCTGTTTCCTGCGGTGACGGCCTTCTCGGTTCGGGCGGCCGAATCCCGGTATGCGGACTGTGCCCGGGCGCTCGGCGTAGCCGCACCCGGCGATCACGATGCCACCGCGGCGGATAATCTGGTTGCCGCGCTGGCGGAACTGTGCCGCGATGTCGAAGTGCCGACCCCTCGTGCCTACGGCATCGACAAACGCGACTGGGACTCCCTGGTGCCCCTCATGGCGGAGCAGGCCCTGGCATCGGGATCGCCGAACAACAATCCGCTCGTGCCCACCGAGGAGGAGATCCGCGACCTCTACGCCCGGATCTACGGCTGACCGTAGATCGGGCGTAGACGGGTCGCGGACGCGGGCTACTCGGGCGCTTGGTCGTCGGGCTCGACAGCCTCGGTTTCCTCGCGATCCGAACGGCTACCGGCCTTGCCTTCCCGCTCGTGCTCCGCTTCGACGCGCTCTTCCATGTCGTCCACCAGCCGCGATATCTTCTCGCCGGTGAGGTCGTCGTTGTCGGCAGGAGTGCCCGGTCGCTCGGATTCAGCCATCGAAATCCGTCCTTTCGTGAAGTCGCCCGGCACGGAACCGCGCCCGTGCTCCGGACAGCACTTGCGGTACCCGGGGTGTTCGTCGACGAAACCGATACGAGGCGAATCCCACAACCGGGGCGGGTTCGGATCAGGGCGATCGGCACGCTGGCCGGGCGGGTGAAATCGGAGGATGATGGTTCGACCTTGCCCGACGACGTGGAGATGAGCGCGTGACAGTCACCGACGAATATCTGGACAACAACAAGTCGTACGCGGCCGGGTTCACCGGCCCCCTGCCGTTGCCGCCGAGCAAACACATCGCCATCGTGGCGTGCATGGATGCGCGGCTCGACGTGTACCGCGCCCTGGGCATAGCGGAAGGGGAGGCACACGTGATCCGCAATGCCGGCGGCGCGGTGACCGACGATGTGATCCGTTCGCTCGCCATCAGCCGGCGACTGCTCGGCACCGAGGAGATCGTGCTCATCCACCACACCGACTGCGGCATGCTGACCTTCACCGACGGCGAATTCACCCACGCCCTCGAGCGGGACACCGGGATCCGGCCGCAGTGGGCCCCGGAAACGTTCCGCGACCCCGAGGAAGACGTGCGTCAGTCGCTCCGCCGGATCGAGGTGAGCCCGTTCGTCACCGAACCGACATCACTCCGGGGATTCGTCTTCGACGTCGCCACGGGCAGGTTGAACGAGGTAACGCGCGAACGTCCCTGATTCAGCTCGCCGACGACGAGGTCACACGCGCAGCGAGGTTGTCCGGCATCGGCTCGTGACGGAGGTACATGCGCGCGAACTGGGCGGTGCCCTGAGTGATGGCCCGCAGTTCGACGGGGTAGCGGCTCAGCTCGATTTCGGGAACCTCCGCGCGCAGCAGGGCTGTTCCCGGTTCGGGAGATTCGGTGCCCAGGACGCGGCCGCGCCGTGACGAGAGGTCGCCGAGCACCGCACCGAGGAACTCCTCCGGCACGATGACGCGGACCGCAGCCACCGGCTCGAGAATGCGGACCGTGCTGTGCGTCGCCGCATCTCGCAACGCGAGCCCCGCGGCGGCCTGGAATGCGGCGTCGGAAGAGTCCACCGAGTGAGCCTTGCCGTCGACGAGCGTGACCTGCACGTCGACAAGGGGGCACCCGACCGAGGCGACCCCCTTCTCGGCCTGTGCGTACACACCCTTCTCGACCGACGGGATGAACTGCCGGGGGACCGCGCCGCCGACCACGCGTTCGGCGAAGACCACCCCGCTTCCCATCGGCAAAGGCTCGACTTCGATGTCGACCACCGCGTACTGGCCGTGCCCGCCGGATTGTTTGACGAGCCGCCCGTGCCCGGGCGCGGGCGTCGCGAAGGTTTCGCGGAGCGCCACGGCGTATTCCACGGGGTCGACCTGGACTCCGTGCCGGGTGCGGAGGCGGTCGAGCACCAGTTCAGCGTGTGCTTCACCCGTGCACCACAGCACGATCTGGTTGGTGTCGGGATTGTGCTCGACGCGCACGCCCGGATCTTCCGCCGCGAGCCGCGACAATGCCTGCGACAACTTGTCGTCGTCGGTGCGGGTGTGCGCCTCGATCGCGACGGGCAACAGCGGTGTCGGGGTCGGCCACATATCCAGGTGGGCAGGGTGATCCGGCTCGTGCAGCACGTCGCCGGGCTGTGCGGTCGCGAGTTTTCCGACCGACACCAGGTCTCCCGCGACGGCCTCTCCGACGGGTCGTTGCTGTTTGCCGAAGGGGCTCGACAGCGAGGGGACCCGTTCGCGCGACTCGCGATCGCCACCGGTGAGCACGAGGATCGAATCGGGACGGAGCGTGCCCGCGTAGACGCGCACCAGGCTGATCCGGCCGACATACGAATCTCCCGCGACGCGGACGACCTGAGCCACCAGATCCGCGTCCGGGTCGCACGCAGGCGCACCGCGCGACCGCTGGGTGGGGTCGGGGAAACCCGTGGTGATCAGCTCGAGCAACTCGACGGCACCCACCCCGTATTCTGTGGCGGGAACCGCGGGATGTAGCGCGCAGGAAAGGAATTCGCGCGTCAGCCCTTCCTCGAGCGAGGCGGTGTCGAGTTGTTCGCCCGCGATGAACCGCTCCATGAGCGTGTCGTCCTGCCCCGAGATGGCCTCCACCAGCGCTTCGCGTACGTCCTCGGACACGGGGGACGGGCCCGGTTCGCCGTAGCGGCGTCCGGTCAGCAATCCCATCGAGCCGACCGGCCGGTCACCGTCGTAGACGGGGTAGAACAGTGCGCGCAGCGTGTCCGGGCCGAGGCCGAACGCGTCGTGGCATTCGGAGAGGACGTCGTCGTAACTGCGCCGGGCGATATCCAATTTGTTCACGACGATCGCGCGGGGAATGTTCTCCTCGTCGCACTCGCGCCACAATGCGCGGGTCGCGGCGGAGATCGGGTCGGTCGACGAGACGACGAAGATCGCGGCGTCGGCAGCGTGCAAGCCCGCGCGGACTTCGGCGTCGAAATCGGGGTGACCCGGTGTGTCGATCAGATTGATCTTGATGCCCTTCCATTCGAGCGCGAGCACCGTCAACTGCACCGACCGCTGATGTCTCTGCTCGATCTCCTCGTAGTCGGACACCGTGGTCCCCTCGGCGACCCGCCCGGCGCGTCCCACCGCACCCGTCGCGGCCGCCAGCGACTCGGCGAGGGTGGTTTTCCCGGTGCCGGTGCACCCGACGAGCGCGACATTGCGGATTCGATCGGGGCTGTCGGCGACGGGCGCTTGCCGGCTGCGTGCTGCGGTGCGATCGGGCATCGGCGTGCTCCTCGGGTGGCCTGAGCACAGTCTAAGCGGGTTGTCCCCAGCTCACGGCCGAATATTGCCCCTGGTCAATCGAGTTGGCGGAGCGGCCTATCGGGCGATGTGCAGTCGTGAGAGAACAGAGCTTCGTACACTCGGTGCATGACGGTGGACGCGGTGTTCGACTCCGACGATGTGCGCCGGGCGGCCGCCGCCCTCCGGACACCGGACATCGGGCGGTGGGCGGATCGCTTCGAACTGTTGTCCGACGTCAACCGGCTGCGGTTGCTGATGTGCCTGCACCATGCCCCGGGGATCTGCGTCACCGATCTTGCCGCGGCTCTCGAGATGACCGGGACCGCCGTCTCCCACGCGCTGCGCCTGCTACGAAATCGTGGCTGGGTCACCGCGGAGCGGGAAGGACGACTGGTGCGGTACCGGCTCGCGGACACAACGGTGCACGAACTCCTCCATTCCATCGGGGCCACGCACGAGGAGGCAGGCCATTCGCACGCGCACCGCCACCGCACAGAGCGTTCCTGAGGTGATCGCCGTGGTTCATTCCCCGCCGAGCGTGTGTGTCGCCGACTGCGTCAGGCTGAATCCCCACGGGAGCTCGAGCCGGTTCTGCGCGAGCAGACCGGAGTCGGAGAGGATCGTCTCGATCGGTCCGTCCGCGGCGAGGCGCCCGTCGTTGAGGATCACCGCGCGGGTGCACAGTTGCGCGGCGTAGGGCAGGTCGTGGGTGACGACCAGCATCGTGGTGCCGAGGCCGAGCAGTACCTCGGCCAGCTCCCGCCGGGACACCGGGTCTAGGTCGTTGGAAGGTTCGTCGAGCACGAGTACCTCGGGCCGGCAGGACAGCACCGTGGCGAGAGCCACTCGCCGCTGCTGCCCGGCGGAGAGGTGCATCGTCGTGCGCCCCGCGTGTTCCTCCATCCCCACCGCCTCGAGCGCCGACTGCACCCGGGAGCCGAGTTCCGGTTCGGACACCCCGAAGTTGGCGGGCCCGAACGCCACATCTTGCGAGACGGTGGGCATGAAGAGCTGGTCGTCGGGGTTCTGGAACACAAGACCGACGCGGCTGCGAATTCCGCGCAGCGTACTGCGCGTCACGGTCGTTCCGCCGATTCGTACGGTCCCGGACGACGGAGCCAGGACGCCGTTGAGGTGCAGCATGAGGGTGGTTTTGCCCGACCCGTTGGGACCGAGCACGGCAACCCGCTCCCCGGGTTCCACTGCGAGGTCGATACCGCGCAGCGCGTGGCGGCCGTCCGGATACACGTGCTGCACTGCTTCGAGTTCGACCGCGGGGGGCGCGCTCATACCCCGCCCCACGCTGCCGCGCACACCGCACCGGCGAGTGCCGCGGGCATCAGGCCGAATGCCCATGCCGTCCGGGTCGCCGCCGATCCCGTGGCGGGCACGGCACCGGTGAAACCCCGCGAGAGCATCGCCCAGTGCACCCGCTCGCCGCGTTCGTACGCGCGCACGAACAACGACCCGACACCGCGTGCCGTCGCACCGATACGGTGGAGCATCCGCGGATCGTCGCCTCGGGAACGCCGGGCGATGTCCATACTTTTCGCTTCGGCGGCGAGCAGCGTGGCATAGCGCAGCATCAGCAGGACCACGGTGGTGATGAGCGGCGGGACGTGCAACCGTGTCAGACCGCCGGGCAGATCCTGGACCGGTGTGGTCGCGGCGAGGATGAGGGACGCGAGCACTCCCAGGGTGCCCTTGACCACGATGCCCCATGCCGCATACAGGCCGGGGACCGACAGGGACAGCCCCAGCCACTCCACGCGTGTCCCGGACTCCGCGAACGGGAGCAGCACCGCGAGCACCAGGAACGGCAGTTCGATGGACATGCGGGGCAACAGCCACGACAGACGGATGCGAGCAGCGACGCAGACCGCCGCGACGATCGAAAAGTACAACGCGAACGCCCACATCGCTTCGCGGGGTGTCGCGACCACTACGAACGTGAAGACGACCGCACCGACAATCTTCACCTCGGTGGGGAGCCTGCGGGCCGACGCGGTGACCCCGGCCGCGCCGCTGTCGATCGTCGGGGTGCTCACGGCCCGGTTTTTCCGAGGGGCGCGTCGGTCCGGGCGGGCTTCCGGCGGCGCGCCAGCACCATGAACAACCCCGCTGCGAACACCAGTGTGGCGACCGCGCCGACGATCCCTGCCACGCCGGTGGTCCCGTCCCGTTCGGCGACGGTGTAGTCGGCGAGCGGGCTGGTTGCCAATGCGTGGTCGGTGGCGCCGATCGCGGGACAGTCACCGGCAAGGGACTCGCTCGTATCGCTCTCGGCGACCTCGCAGCCGCGCACGGTCGCGGCTTCGAGCCCGTCGGGATTCGGGTCGGCGAACGACGACACCAATCCGGCGAGGAGCAGTACCGCCGCACTCAGCACGATCAGAACGGCTTTTCGGCTCATACCGGACTCCGATCACCTTGACGCAACGGCCGGAGGAGATAGACCAGGTCGGGGCGCGCTCGTGCCACCGCCATCACCGTCACGGCCGTGATCACTCCTTCACCCATGCCGATGAGGACATGGACGCCGAGCAGGAACGGCGCGATGGTCCCGATCGAACCCGCGGTACCGCCGGCGGCGTATTCGACCAGGAAACCCGATGCCGCGACCACCGTGGCGACCAGAGCGGCTACGAAGGACACGACGCCGAGCACCGCGACGCCCGAGGATCGGCGCAGCAGCGGACGCAAGGCGACGGCGGTCCCGTACCCGGCGGCGACTCCCAGCAACGCCATGTTGGTGACGTTGGTTCCGAGTGCGGTGAGCCCTCCGTCGGCGAAGAGAAGGGCCTGCACGACGAGCACGACCGTCAGGCAGAGTGTGGCTGTTGCCGGACCGACGAGGATCGCGGCGAGGGCACCTCCGAGGACGTGCCCGCTGACGCCGGGAAGCACCGGGAAGTTGATCATCTGGAGGGCGAACACGAACGCGGCGACGAGACCGGCGAGGGGAGCGGTTCTTTCGTCGAGTTCCCGTCGTGCGCGGGGCAGGGCCACCGCGAGCCCGAGCGCGGCGATCACGAAGAACACAGCCGATGTCGGTGCGTTGATCAGGCCGTCGCTCATGTGCATTGCCGAGACGTCCATGCAGTTCCCTCCGACGTGGAAGATCATTCGACCCTACCTGCCCGACTGAACACTCGGACATGTTTCACGCGGACCTCTCGATGCGAATGATGTGACGAGAACGCATGATTCGGACATCTGGCACAACGAGGACGGCGTCACGCCGGTCGGTGCCGATGCGGGTTCGTATCCGACGGACGAATCGGCACCGGGATCCCGCGCCGGGCGGCACGATCGTGCGTGTTCGAAGAAACTCGGTCTTTCCTGTAGAATTCTCGGGTTGCTTCGGGTCGGGCACGGCGGGAGGTCGGGACGCCGTGCATCTGTTTGTGCACGCAGAAAAGTCCCGAAAAGGTATCGATGTCCCGCAGTTCACCCTCCGCCCCCTCGCATTTCCGTGTCATGCACGATCTGGTCGGGTCGGCCTACTTTCCGGTCTCGGCGCTGGCCCGGCTACCGCTGTCCATGCTGGTGCTCGGCGTTCTCACCTATGTCGTCGCCTCGTCGTCCGACTTCGCCGCCGCGGGTATCGCTGCGGCGGTCACCGGCGTGGGTGTCGCGGTCGGGGCACCGCTGTCCGGTATGGCCTCCGATCGGTGGGGCCAGCGGCCGACGCTGCTCGTCTCGACCGTCGTCTACGTGGCCGCAGTAGTCGCCGTGCTCGCCGCCGGAAGTTCCCACGGCGCAGGCGAGGCGTTACCGCCGGGCCTGCTGGCTGCCGCGTTCGTCGCCGGTCTCGTCGTTCCGCAATGCGGTCCGATGACCCGCGTGCGCTGGATCCGCGGCTTGTCCGCGCGCGGCGCGGACGATGCGGTGGAAGAAGCCCAGGGGTACGAGGGAACCATGGACGAACTCGGATTCGTCCTCGGCCCCGCGGCGGTCGGCATCATCGCCGCGATGTTCGGTGCTGCCGCACCGTTGTACGTCCTGATTGCCCTGACCGTTGTCGTCGTCCCCTGGTTCGCAGTACACCCCAGCGCCCGATTCGCGGCGCCCGTGCACCGGTCCGAAACGGTCGGCGGCAGCGCGCGGGAAACCGGACCCGCCGCAGTGTCGTGGGGTCCCGTAGCAATTCTGCTGACCGGAATGCTCGGTATCGGAACGATTTTCGGTTCGCTCGCCACCATCACGACCGTCTTCGCCGACGAGACCGGACATCCCGGTAGCGGCGGACTCATCTACGCCGCGCTCGGACTTGCGTCCGGCGCAGCGGCCTTGAGCGTTTCCAGGTGGAGTGGACGCCTGACCGTCCCGGTGCGGTGGATCGGGTGTGCGGTGCTGCTCGTTCCCGCACTGGCCTTGCTGTGGCTGCCGAACGCGCCGTGGCAGATGGCCGTTGTCCTGTTTCTCATCGGCGCGCCGATCGGTCCGGTCCTGGTGACGATTTTCAGGGTGGCGGGCGAGTACACGCCGGCACGGCGACTCGGACTCGTCATGACGTTGCTCAGCGCCGGGATCACCTTGGGCACCTCGATCGGGAACTGGGTCGGCGGCGAGCTCGCCGATGCCGGCGGGCACTCGGCCGCCACCTGGGTGGCGCTCGGCGCGGGGCTGTCGCTGTTCGCGTCCGGGGTGGTGTTCACCGCCGTTAGCTCCAGGTCGGCGACCCGTACCCCCGAACCGCCGACGACCCGGGAACTGATCGAGTCCGTCCACTGATCCGTCTCGGAGTCAGTAGACGTCGCGCACGTACCGCTTCTCCCGTTTGAGGGCGGTGACGTACTCGGCGGCCTGCTCCGGGCTCATCCCACCGTGCTCGGCGACGATCGCGTGGAGCGCGGCGTCGACATCCTTCGCCATGCGGGAGGCGTCACCACAGATGTAGAAGTGGCCGCCTTCCTCGAGCCACGCGAACAGCTCTGCACCGTGTTCTGTCATGCGGGTCTGCACGTAGATCTTCTCGGCCTGGTCGCGGGAGAACGCGAGGTCCAGTCGAGTGAGCACTCCAGACGCTGTGAACTCGGCGAGTTCGTCCTCGTAGATGTAGTCACAGTCGCGGCGCTGATCGCCGAAGAACAGCCAGTTCTTTCCGGTCGCGCCGCGAGCGCGTCGCTCCTGGAGGAACCCGCGGAACGGGGCGATGCCGGTGCCCGGCCCGACCATGATCATCGGTGCGGTGTCGTCGGACGGGACACGGAACGCCTTGTTCTTCGTGACGAAGACGCCGACGGTGCCGTCCCCGACGCGGTCCGCGAGGTAGGTGGAGCACACCCCGTGGCGTTCACGGTCGTCGTCGCCGTACCGCACCGACGCGACCGTCAGGTGCACGGAACCGTCGCACGCGCTCGGACTCGACGAGATCGAGTACGCGCGGTGCTGCAGCGGCCGCAGCAGCGACAGGAACTCCTCGGCCGAGAGTTCCGGTGCGGGTTCGAGCAGCAGCACATCGAGAATGTCGCGGCCCCAGAGCCATTCGTCGAGTGCGGTCTTGTCGCCGTGCCGCAGCACGTACGTCAATTCCTCGTTGCGGGTGCGCTTCTCGATTTCCTCGAGCAGGTCGACCGACGGCGCGGTGATCTCGAAGTCGTAGGTGAGTAGATGCGCGAGGGTGCTGTCGAAGCCGGCGGGTACGACGGAACCGTCGAGCCGCAACCGGTCGAGCAGCGCCTGCACCAGGGCAGTGTCGTTGAGTGGAACGACGTTCAGCGCGTCGCCGGCCTCGTACTCGATGCCCGACTCGCCGAGCGCGAACTCGTAGTGCCGGATCTCCTTCGCGGAGCCCGCCCCCGACAGCACCCTGTTGGTCGTGAGCGTCGCGGGGTACGGGTTCTTGCGAGTCCACTGCGACTTCGGACGTGCCGGTGCCGTCGGTGCAGGTGCGGCGGGCGAACCCGGCCCCACGATTCCCTCAACCGCCGCGACGAGCGGCATCGTCTCACTGATCCACGCGGCGGCGGCATCCTCGAAATCGACGTCGCAGTCGACACGCGGAACGATGCGCTGCGCTCCGAGTTGTTCGAGGCGGGTGTCTAGGAGTTTCCCGGCCTGGCAGAAGCCGTCGTAGCCGGTGTCGCCGAGCGCGAGGACCGCGAAGTTCATGCGCTCGAGCCGCGGAGCCGACTCCGCAGACAGCGCGTCCCAGAACAACTCCGCGTTGTCGGGCATCTCGCCTTCGCCGTACGTGGAGGTGACGATCAGGACGTGCCCGAGCGCGGCGAACCGGTCGAGATCCATATCGTCGAGGCCGCACACCACGGGTGCGAACCCGTGCGTGCGCGCCGCGGCGGCGGCGTCCTCGGCCACGGCTTCGGCGTTGCCCGTCTGCGAGCCGTAGAGCACATGCAGCACGGGCGCCGCACCGGCGGTTCCGGCGTCGTCGGCGGGACCACCGGAGAACAGCCGGGTCTGCATACCGGCGAGGAAGCCGGCGAGCCAGGACCGCTGGTCGTCGGTGAACGGCGCATCGAGGGGGATGAAAGGAGTTGTCATGCGGGGACTCCCATCGTGGGGGCGAGGACGTTCGGCACGGCGTGACGCGCGAACAGTTCTTCGTAGCCGGGCAGGCGACCGATCGCGTCCAGATTCTTGCGGCTCTGCAGGAGAATCCAGCCGTATGTTCCGGGGGCGTCGACCGAACGGACATTGCGCAGTGCGAGCGCCTGCTTGTAGTCGCCGAGTCGCTTGTCGGCGACCAGCACCGCCAGTTGCTCGTCGGTGTGATCGGCGATCGCGGCGAGTGCGTACCGTTCGAGCTTCGCGACGAGGAAGAAATCCTCGGTGAGCAGAAGATTGCGTGCAGCTTTCTGCACCGCCGGATCCGAGACGTCCGACGCGCCCGGAACCTTCTGCAACGCCATCTCCTGCGCGGCGGCGAGCACCGTGTAGTTGTTCAGCAGCGCATACATCGTTTCGGTATCGGTGCCCGACGGGGTCTGTCCACCGGCGACGGGCGCACCCGAGCGGTAGCTGTCCTTGAATTTGCGAACCTGGTGTGCCACCAACGCGGACGCAACCTCCGAGGCGAGTTCCCTGCGCGACGCGGCGGCGAGGATCTCGTCGGCGTCCTGGTACTGCAGCAACGCGCGCGGCATCCCGTACGCGAAGTGGTGTTGCTCGACCTGCCAGTTATCCAGCAGGAACCGCGCTTTCGCGGATCCGGTCGACTCGACGTGCAGGTGCAGCAGCCGAAGCACCGCGGCGTTGTGGAGCGCGGCCTGCGGATCGTCTCCGGTGAGGGACCCGAGCAGGATCGAGTCGGCGCTGGCCTTGGCGGGCAGCAGTCCGTCCGGGTCGTACTGGTAGACGAAACCGCCGGACATGCCGTTGCCGAGTCCCTTGCCGAATCCGCCGAGGTTGAGCACCGCACCGTTGGTCATGTACTCGCAGGCGAAATCTCCGACACCTTCGACCACGGCCGTCGCACCGGAATTGCGGACTGCGAAACGATCGCCGGCCTCGCCTTCGACGAACAATCGGCCACCCGTCGCCCCGAACAGGGCGAAATTGCCGATGAGTACGTTGCCGCCGCGCTCGTCGCAGCCGCCGCCGGGGGAGCGCAGGACGATCTGCCCGCCGCACTGACCCTTGCCGACACCGTCGTTCGCGGTACCGATGTGCTCGAGGTGCATACCGTCGTTGCAGAACGCCCCGTACGACAGGCCCGCCGATCCGGTGGTGGTCACGGTGACGGTGCCGTCGCGCAACCACCCGCGTCCGCGCTCGTCGCGCAGCACGGACGGGAGGTCACCGAGATCGTCGTGGTTGAGCATCCGCTCGATGTCGATCGCCAACTGCGCGCCGACGCTCTTGTTGTTGTTCGTCAGGCGGACCCCGTCGCCGAGGGCCACGGTGCTGTCGCGTGCCTCGATCAGGGCCTCCCGCAGCCGGACCACCCACGCGTCGTCGAGCGCGTAGTCCTTCTCCAGGTAGACGGGGTTCTCGACGCGAACCTCGGGCAGGACCGTCAGCATGGCGCGCAGGTCGAGCTGCCCGATGCTCGACGGGTGATCGAGCAGGTGCAGCAGGTCGGCGCGGCCACGGGCATCGCGCAGCGAGCGCAGGCCCAGCCGGGCGAGCACTTCTCGCGTCTCGTGGGCGATGTTGAGCAGGTACTGCGCCATCGCGCGCGGGTCACCGTCGAAGACCTCGGGATTGGTGGTCAGTCCGGCGGGGCACTTGACGTTGCAGTTCTTCGCCATGACGCATCCGAGCATCATCAGTGCGGTGGTGCCGAACTCGAAGCTGTCGGCTCCCAGCATCGCGGAGACGATGACGTCCGATGCCGTCTGGTGCGCACCCGAACACCGGAGCACGACCTTGTCCCGCAGGCCGTTCGCGGTCAGGGCCTGATGAACTTCGGCCACGCCGATCTCCGCGGACCGGCCCGCGTACTTCAGGGACGTCACCGAGGCGGCACCGGTGCCGCCGGTGTTGCCCGCGACGTTGATGACATCGGCACCGGCTTTGGCCACGCCCACAGCGATCGTGCCGATTCCTTCCGAGGACACCAGCTTGACGACGACGCGCACCCGGGCGGCCTTGCAGTCGTGGATGAGTTGCGCGAGGTCCTCGATGGAGTACGTGTCGTGGTGCGGCGGAGGCGAGATCAGTTCGACGCCCGGGGTCGCACCACGGGCGGCCGCGATCTCGACGGTGACCTTCTTCGCGGGAAGCTGGCCTCCCTCACCGGGTTTGGCACCCTGCGCGATCTTGATCTCGATTTCCTCGAGCATCGGATCGGCGAGGTATCCGGCCCAGACACCGAAGCGGCCCGACGCGAACTGCTTGATGCGGGAACCGCGAATCGTGCCGTAGCGCGAGATGTGTTCGCCCCCTTCGCCGCAGTTCGACATGCCGCCGACCATGTTGGTTCCGTGCGCGACGGCTTCGTGCGCGTTGGAGTTCAAGGCGCCGTGGCTCATCGCGCCCGAGGCGAGGGCGCGGGTGATCTCGTGTGCGGGCTGCACCTGGTCGAGACGCACCGCCGCCGGAGCCTGACGGACCAGACTCAGATAGTCGGCCGCGTCACCCACCGCGTGCACGGTGAGAGTGTCGCCGTAGCAGCGGTGCGAGACGATGGCGTCGCCGAACCGGGCGACGAGCGACCGGCCGAGCGCTGCGGGCCGGGTGTGGTCGTCGGCGAGCGGTCCGGTCAGCCGGAGCACGAACTCGTTCTCGCCCACGCGTGCCGCGGCCAGGCCACGCACGCGCATCGAGTTGTTGCCGTACCGCGAGAACCGCCCCAGCTCCTTGTGGAAGTCGTCGGTGGTGACCGCGTAGGTGATGTCGGACGGCAGGGCGAGAACGTCGCGCAACGCGGCGGGGCGGCGGGAGCGCTCCTCTGCCATGGTCCGCGCGAATGCGCGGTAACCGGGGGTGATCTCGAAGGAGTCGATTTCGTCGTGGGTCAGTGCCCGGAAACCGCCGTAGCGGTACGCCTCGTCGTCGAGACCGTGTGCGTCGGAGAGGCGGTGCAGCGGCAACAGGCGCAGCGAGTCCGTCAGGTCCGGCTCGGCCTCGCGCACGGCGGGCACGGCGAGGGGTTCTTCGGTCATGTCGACGAATCCGCGCACGGCGGTGGTGCCGAACGAGTGTCCCGCCCCTTCGGCGCGTTCCTTGAACAGGCCGAGGAGAGGAACGTCCGCCTCGGTATCGACGGTCAGTGCGCGTCGATGCCAGTCGGCTACGGCTTGGGCGACGGTGGTGAATCCGACGCCTCCCACCGGGGTGGCCACGTTCGGGAACCAGCGGCGGAGCACCTCGTCGTCGGTGTCGAGGTAGCTGGGCTCGAAGAACTCGCCGCCGATGTACGACTCGACGGTGCACAGTCCGACCCGGCCCATCGTCTTCATGAGCGACTTCTCGGCGGCCTTGCGGAACTTCAGAAAGGCGAGGTCGGCCTCGTCGCCGTACCTCTCCTCCGCGCGCATCTGCACGGTGAGCGGGTACACCGCGGCAGCGCCGAAACCGAGGGTCGCGGCGATGTGGTGCGAGGAGCACAGCTGACCGGACTCGACGATCACCGACACGCGTAGGCGCAGTCCGTCGTCGATGAGCCGCTGGTTGACCGCGGCGATCGCGAGAATCATCGGCAGCGCGGCGCGGTCGGTGGCGACGTGCCGGTCGGTGAGGACTGCGATACCGCCGGATTCCCGCGCGAAATCGGCGATGCGGTCGGCGACCCGGTCGATCGCCGCAGCGAGTTGGGCGGCGTTGGCCTTCGTGTCGTCGAAGACCGGGGTGTAGAGCATCTCGAAACGCCGCACCGGGGTGTCGGTCTGCTCCCGGATCCGGAGCATCTCGAGGTGGGTGAGGATCGGGGTGGGCACCACGATCTGGGTCGCGGTCGACGACGGTGCGCCGCTGCCGGGGCGTGCCCCCAGCGCGACGCGCAGCGTCATACCGTCGGCCTCACGGATGGAATCGAGCGAGGGGTTCGTCACCTGCGCGAAGCGCTGCGAGAAGTATTTGGCGACACCGCCTTCCTGATCGGACAGGGCGTTGATGGCGTTGCCGTACCCCATTGCGGAGATTCGCTCCTGACCCGATGCGAGCATCGGGTCGAGCATGAACCGGAACGACTCCTGGTTGAGTGCGTACGAGACGTAGCGCTGGTGCCGCCCGAGATCGCCGTTGTAGCGCAACGGTGATCCCGCCTTTTCTGCGGGGACGGGCGGGAGCGCGTCGATCTCACGTCGTGCGGCATCCACCAGGATCGAGTAATCACGTTCGGCGGCAAGTAGTTCGAGGGCTTCGACGGTGTCGTACGAGCGTCGGATGCGATGGTCGAAGTACAGCATGCCGCCGGCTTCGATGCGTCCGCGGCGCAGCACCGTGCCGGGCGCGAAATCGAACTGACCGGCCTCCGACGTCACGGCGAGGTAGTCGTCGGTCTCGACGGTCCGCAGCGGGCGCAGGCCGAGGCGGTCGAGACGCGCGCCGACCACGGTGCCGTTACCGAAGATCAGCGCCGCCGGACCGTCGTTCTTCTCCTCGTAGAGGGAAAAGAACTCGAGCATCGCGCGTACCTGCGGGGACAAGGTGGTGTCGTTCTCCCACGCAGGGGGCATCATCTGCACGACAGCGGTGACCAGGTCGAGGCGGTCGAATGCGATCCGGGACGCGAGAGTCTGGTCGAAACGGCAACTGTCGGACTGGCCGGGCGGCCGGACGATGTCGCGGCCCATCGCCCGAGCGAGCGCACCCTCGAACAAGCGATTCTTGCGGTCGGTGTTCAGTTCGCCGTTGTGGGCCATGAGCCGGAACGGTTGCGCCATCGTCGGGTGCGGGTCCGTATTGGTGGAGAACCGCGTGTGGAAGAACAAGGTGTGCACCGAATGCCGCGGGTCCGTCAGGTCCCGGAAGTAGGGGATGACCTCATGAGAGTTCAAGCGTCCCTTGAGAACCTGGGTTCGGCAACTGAGCGAAAGCGGATACATCCCCGCGAGATCCGGGTCGGTGTAGGCGCGTGCCTCGACGTCGAGGAGTACGTCGTGCAGGAGGCGGTCGAACTCGTCAACCGATGCGCAGGTACCGGGCCGGGTGAAGATCCACTGCCGGATGGGCAGTTGGTACCGGACTGCGGCAGCGCGCAGCACGCTGTCGTCGACCGGGATGTCGCGCACCGCCAGAACCGGAATTCCGGCGTGGGCGAGCGCCGACGAGATCAGGTCTTCGGCAGCCACGCGCGCCGCGACATCGGAGGGCAGAAAGAAGTTGCCGACACCGAAATGATCTTGCTGCAGCGGTGTTTCGGCGATCGCGGAGAAGAATTCCACCGACAGGTCCACGTTGACGCCGCCCCCGTCGCCGACGCCCTCGGCGGACATGCCGCCGCGGTGCGGGACCACGCAGAGAGCCTCGTGTCCACGAGTGAGGATGTCGTGGGTTTGCACGCCATCTTTGCGGGTGATGAAACCTACGCCGCAGCTGCTCTTGTCGAGACTGCTGTCGTACAGCCCGGTGTTGTCGGCGTTCGTCAACGGAAGGCCCTCCTCGGCGGATCGAGTGCGAAGTCGTCCGACCGCGAGGGACACGAAGGGGGAGGCGAAGATTCGCACTGATCCGCTATCGCACAGAGCTCTGCCGGAGACGGTGATGAAAAGCAGACGACGTTGTCCGGATGTGCCGAGCGATGCGACGGTGGAGCGCGCGAGCAGCGAACCGATTGTAGCCTACGTGTTAACGGCGTGTTCGGCGTCGTGCATCACATCGGTCCGCTCACCCCGGATGCTCCCGGCAGTGGAGCGGGCACCGATCCCCTCGAACAGTCGACCCACCGACACGACTTCCTTCGATACGCTGCGGCGGGAGAGACGCACGACACACACGGGAGGCGCGCATGACCGACATTCTGGACCGCACGCAGATCTACATCGACGGACAGTGGGTGGCGTCGGACGGGACCGGGCGCATCGAGGTGCGCGACCCCGCAACGGAAGAGGTCATCGCCGAGGTGGCCGAAGGAACCGCCGGCGACGTCGATCGGGCCGTGGCGGCAGCCAGGGCGGCATTTCCCGCGTGGTCCTCGCTCAGCGGTGCGGCGCGCGGCGCCTACCTCGAGAAGATCTCCGACCTTGCGAACGAGCGCGCCGCGGACCTGACCGCGATCGTCTCCCAGGACATGGGGATGCCGACGAGGCTCGCCGCCGCGGTCCAGGTGGGTATGCCACTGAAGAACATCGCGAGCTATGCGGCACTGGCCGCGGACTACGAGTTCGACGACCGGCAGATCGGCAACGCACTCGTGGTGCGTGAACCGATCGGGGTCGTCGGCGCGATCACGCCGTGGAACTACCCGCTGCACCAGGTGGTCCTGAAGGTTTTCGCGGCACTCGCGGCCGGGTGCACCGTGGTTCTCAAGCCGACCGAGGTGGCGCCGCTGGTGACCTACGCACTCGTCGACATCGCGGACGATGCCGGTCTGCCGCCCGGTGTCTTCAACGTGGTGAGCGGATACGGTCCGGTCGTCGGTGAGGCCATCGCGGCGCACCCCGACGTCGACATGGTGTCGTTCACCGGTTCGACCCGCGCCGGTAAGCGGGTCGCGGCGGTCGCGGCGGTCGCGGCGGAGACGGTGAAGAAGGTCGCGCTCGAACTGGGCGGCAAGTCCGCCAACATCATCCTCGACGATGCGGATCTCGCCACGGCCGTCGCAGAGGGGTGAGCAAGTGCTTCCTTAACTCCGGCCAGACCTGCACGGCTCTGACCCGCATGCTGGTCCCGGCCGAGCGGATGCCGGAAGTCGCCGCGCTCGCCGAGCAGGTGGCACGGAAATTCACCGTCGGACACCCGGGCGACGCCGCGTCGAAACTCGGGCCGCTCGTGAGTTCGACGCAGCAGGCGCGTGTGCGGGCGTACATCGACACGGGCGTCGCCGAAGGCGCAGAACTGGTGCTCGACGGCCGTGATACCGGGCTCGGCACCGGCTACTTCGTCGGCCCCACGATCTTCTCCGGAGTGACCGAAGAGATGACGATCGCCCGCGAGGAGATCTTCGGGCCCGTCCTGTCCATCATGGGTTACCGCGATGAGGACGACGCCGTGCGCATCGCGAACAGCAGCGAGTACGGCCTGTCCGGAGGCGTGTGGTCCGCCGACGCGCAGCGTGCCGAGTCGGTGGCGCGCCGGATTCGGACGGGTCAGGTCTACATCAACGGGGGAGCATTCAACACCGACGCCCCGTTCGGCGGTTACAAGCAGTCCGGCATCGGCCGGGAGGGTGGAGTGTTCGGTCTCGAAGAGTTCCTCGAGATCAAGACGATCCTGCGCTGACGTTCCGTCGCCCCGCACGACCTGACGTTCCGTCGCCGCACGACAGAGCCCCCGCACCGAGGGTGCGGGGGCTCGTGCGGCCGGGGCTAGCGGCGGGTGCGTCCGAGACGCAGCAGTGTCATGGCGAGCGTGTTGCCGTCGGCGCCGAGCTCGCGGAAACGATCGAGGACCGCCATCTCTCGAGCCTGGGCCTCACGGCTGTCGCCGGACGCCTTCGCGGCAGCACCGATACGCTGCGACAGTTCGGCGCGCTTCTTGATCACGTCGAGAATCTGGGCGTCGAGTTCCTGGACCTGTTCGAACAGCGCCCCGAGCTCCGTGTCGGCTGCCGATGTGCCCGCGGTGTCGATGCCAGGCGAATCAAGCTGGACAGTCATACAGACTCCTCCGGTCTCGTCTGAATCGTCACTGATTGTGTCGCGTTCCTCACCGGAGGTGTTACCCCTCTGCACAGAAAACTCTCCGGCGCCCTTGCCCGCCACTGGTTCGCCCCCCTGAAAATGCCCATTGAACTGGCGGGACACTAAAACTGACCCGTAAGTATGGTAATCGTCACACCTGCGTGTGCCAACTACGCCCGCCGCGAGAGCTTGCTGCGTGCCGCGCCCGCTCTCCGTGATCACCTCCGACAGTCGGTCCCAGGTCCTTCGGGTAGCGTCGGGCTCCGTCCGGCGCGGGCCGGGGGCGTCGGGGCTCCTGGCAGACCCGGAGGGGAGACCGATGCGACGAACATCTGTTCGGCGGGGTGGAGACGGAGAGGCCGACAGCACGTGGACGGCTCCGGAACGCCCCCCGGAATGGCCGCGGCAGAAATGGAACGTGCCGGCGACCGTGGCGACGGGAGCCGCAGCACTGACCGGGCTCGGTGCGCTGTGGGGAGGGCTGCGGGCTGCGGAGGCCGGCGCCGGAGGTGAGTTGCGCTTCTTCGTGATCCTCGCCGTGCTGATGCTTCTCACCGCATTGTTCGGAGCGGTGTACTGGTGGCCGGAGCGGCGCGAGCCGAAAGTGCGGTACACGGAGGCCGCTGGTCGCGGAACCACCGAGGTGCAGGCCCGCACCGCCGTATTTCTGCTGCTGGTCGCCATGGTCGGATGCGCGGCGGCGCTGTCGCTCGGCGCCGCAGTCGAAGTACTCGTGACCAACGGTGGTGTACCCCTGGTCAGCGTGGTGCTGGCAACGCTCGGGTCGGTCTGCGTCGTGTTCCTCGCAGAAGTGGCACTCGGCAGGATCTGCGCCGGAGCGCTGACACTCGGCCCCGACGGGATCAGGCACCGCGGTTGGTTCGTGGAGTCGTACCTGCCCTGGGTATCGGTGGCGCGCCTGCGCGCCGTTCATCACGGCTATCCCGAAATGTGGGTGGAGGGCACCGAGACCGCCGCGTGGGCGCGTCGCCGGACGAGCAAGATCTTCCGCCTGGAATCGATACCTGCCTCCCCGCGGATCGTGGTCGACTCCCGGCGCTTCGATATCGACGCCTCGCTCCTGTATCGCGTTCTCGAGCTCTACGTGGGACGCCCGGACATGCGTGCCGAACTCGGTACCCCGGATGCGGCGACCCGCGTACGCATCGGCGACCTCGCTGCTCCGGAGAAGAAGGACGGTAGCGATGGCGGGCATAGGCACTCGGTGTCGTAATATCCGTCACGGATTTCCCTCGTGCGACCAGGCCACATCGGATTGCGGTTCGGAGCGTCGGCGTCGCGGACAACGGTGTTCGATCAGATAGGACGAGAACATGAGTACTCCGGAACCGATCGTCATCATCGACGGCGCACGTACGCCGATCGGTAGCTTCGGTGGCGCCTTCAAGGATGTGCCCGCCCACGAACTCGGCGCCACGGCTGTGCGCGAGGCTCTGAAGCGTGCCGGGGTGGCACCGGAGGACGTCGACGAAGTCATCATGGGATGCATCGGCCAGGTCGGGGCGGACGCATACAACGCGCGCCGCGTCACCCTCGCCGCGGGGCTGCCCGTCGAGACACCGGCACTGACGGTCAACCGGCTGTGTGGCTCCGGGCTGCAGGCAGTGTGGTCTGCCGCTCAGGAGATCCGCTGGGGCAGCGCCGACATCGCCGTGGCGGGTGGCGACGAGAGCATGTCGCGCATGCCGTTCTACGACTTCGGTGCGCGCAACGGCTACAAGCTCGGCAATCGTGAGCTCGTCGACGGCACCGTCGGCATGCTGACCGACCCGTTCAGCAACCTCCACATGGGTGTCACCGCGGAGAACGTCGCCCGCGAATACGGCGTCGACCGCGACCAGCAGGACGCGTTCGCCGTCGAATCGCAGCGCCGTGCCGCGACCGACGCTGCCAAGGCCGCGTTCGCCGAAGAAATCACCCCGGTGGAGATCGGTGGGCGCAAGCCCGTCACCGTCACCGTCACCGAGGACGAGCATCCCAAGCCCGGCACCACCGTCGAAACACTCGGGAAGCTGCGCGCCGCATTCATGAAGGACGGCACGGTGACCGCCGGTAACGCGTCGGGCATCAACGACGGTGCCGCCGCGCTCGTGCTCGCACGTGAGTCGGCCGCCCGTGAGCGCGGGCTCGAAGGCTCGGTGGTCCTCGAGGCCGTCACCACCGCCGCGATGGACCCGCAGCTCATGGGATACGCGCCGACCTTCGCCCTGCGCAAGCTCTTCGAGCAGACCGGCACGTCGCCGGCCGACATCGGAACCGTCGAACTCAACGAGGCGTTCGCGTCGCAGGCGATCGCCGTGATGCGCGACGCCAAGCTCGATCCGGAGAAGACGAACCCGTACGGCGGCGCGATCGCCCTGGGGCACCCGGTGGGAGCAACCGGCGCCATCCTCACTCTGCGCGTCGCGAAGGATCTCGTTCGCCGCGACCTCGAGCTGGGCATCGTCACGATGTGCATCGGTGGCGGGCAGGCTCTCGCGGCTCTGCTGCGCCGCGTGAACTGACGACGCGGACACACACAGCGGTACCGGGGCCGGGCGACGAGATCGCCCGGCCCCGGCCCGTGTCACGGCACGGAAGGGCAGGTCACCGGCGCGAAAAGGCGGGTCACTGCAGTGACGGTCGCACGTGGCGCGTGCGACCGTCCCAGTGCACCCGGGTGGTGACCGCCGACCCGTCCCGGAGCCGGCGCACTTCGTAGATATCGAGTGCCGGCACTCCCGGGACGCAGCCCCAGAGGGCATGGCCGGTCATCACGAAGTCGATGTCCTGCCGGACGAGCAGCCCCATGAGCTCGCCGATGGTCGGCTCGTCGATCTTCGCGAACGCATCGTCGAGCAGAACGAGGCGCAGCGCCAGATCGGTATCGGGCAGTCCGGACAGATAGCCGTCCGCGGCGGCGAACAGCGACACGTACGACACGAACCGGGTCTCGCCCTGGGAGATCTTGGCACGCGTGGAGATCCTGCGTTCCTGATCGGGTTCGGGACCCAGGATCGTCACCTCGACCGTGTGCCACTGGCGGTAATCCAGCGCCTGCGACAGGTGCGTGGCGTATCCGGCCGACGGATCGGCGGCATGCGACGCCTCCACCCGGCGACGCAGCAGCTCGAGGAGTTCCTCACTGTCACCCGGTGACCGGACCCCGGTGAGCAGCCGGGTCACCAGTGCCGCGTCCGCATCCTCCCGGACCGGGCGCCACGCGATGCGCACCCCGATACCGTGGGTTGTGCGGCTGTCGGCCAGGCTGGTGTTCATCGCAGCGACAAGCTGCTCGGCCTGGGTGATCCTGCGGCGCAGTTCGTCGGCGACCCCGCCCAGCACGAAACCGGTGAACACGTCGCGTTCGCGCTGGGACAGCGCGCGGCTCTCGTCCTCGACGCGCTTGGTGAGTTCGGCCAGCACGCCGGTGGGCGTGGTGTCGTCGCCGACGCCGCCGATGTTCACCACATGCGCGGACTCGGTGACGGTGTGCCGGACCTCGAGACGGTCGGAGATGTCGCGATCGAACCGCTGCAGCGCGGCGAGCATCCGGTTGTCACCAGTCCCGGTGCTCGCGGGCAGCACGCTCAGCAGTGCCTGCGCCGCGGTGCGCACGTGGTCGGGGTCGTCGAGGTGCGCGAGCGGCTCGGCCTGTACGTCGGCGGCCGCGGCGATTTCGGGGAGTTGCATCTGTGCCGACAGCCGTCCGGCCGCCGCGGCGAGTTCGTCACGATCGCGCCGGAGCCGCTCCCGCACGGCCGCACACTGCTGAAGGACCTCCGCGACGGCCTTTCCGAGGTGCTCACGATGGGTCACGGTGCGACGGCACTGTTCTTCGGTGCGCGCGCGTTCCGCGTCCGAGTCGCGCAGTTCCCGCGCGAGATCGGCGGCATCGACGTCGAGTGCCTCCACCTGCGCGGCCACGACGGCCGCCTTGCCGTGCCACTCGTGCCAGCACGACTCGGCGTTCTCCTCCGCCTCGGCACGCACGTCGGATGCGGACACGAAACGGGCGGTGGCCGCGGCGAGCCTGTCCCGTGCGGCAAGCACGTCACCGACATCTCGTGCCAGATCCAGGCAGGTTCTCTCTGCGACCGCACAGGTCGAGACCACCGCTTCGAGGTCTGCCAGGTCCCGGGGCAAGGAGAAGTGGGTGCAGGTGGCTCGGTGGGTGTCGAGATCGGTGGACCATTGGGTCCGCAGCGTCGCGGCGTGCTTTCTGAGTTCGGCTGCTGCGGCGGCGCTGGTCTGCGCGCGTCCGTCGGCCTCTCTGTACCGGTGCAGCGCCTCGTCCAGGGCTCCGGTCGTGGGAGCCGACGACGCATGCGCATACACACGGGCCCGGCCCGCGGCCGGATCACCGTGCTCGGCGGTCCGGCGCTCGGCGGCGAGGTCCAGTGCCGCGAGGTCCGCGGCGATTTCGTCGAGCCGGATGCGCCGGAGGGCGGTGGCGGCGTCGCGCGTACCCGCGCCGATGTAGCGCGCGGACTC
The DNA here is from genome assembly GCF_042717545.1 of Rhodococcus sp. NPDC058639. NCBI lineage: Bacteria > Bacillati > Actinomycetota > Actinomycetes > Mycobacteriales > Nocardiaceae > Rhodococcus > Rhodococcus sp. NPDC058639. The sequence continues at coordinate 87,721 of NZ_JBHXRF010000003.1, read as the reverse complement.
GGCGGTGTGCCGGCCGCGCAGAACCCCGTTGTGCCATCGGCCGTCCCGCGACACCGACGCGACCGCAGCAGCGTCTTCGAACCCGATCGCGGACAGGACGGCCGTGATCGCGGTGAGCGGTACGTCCGTCTCGGGGGCGGGTACGAGCACCGTCGACAACGGTTGCCGCGGCGGTTCGCCCCGAGGCGAGACGAGGACCTGGCCGGTGTGCGCGCGGAGCCTGCCTTCGCCGTCCACGGTCGCGGTGAGGAAACCGGCGGCGAGCAGCGCCGCTTCGATGCCGATGCGGTCGTCTTCACCGAGGGTGTCGGCGAAGTCGACTGCCCGCCACAGCGGTACACCGTTGCTCGGCGACTGCCACGGCGCTCCTACGGGAGTCCCGTCGTCGGCGTCGAGTGCGTCCCGTTCCTCCGTCAGTGCCCGGCGCCGGGAGTCGTCGGTGCGGTCCTGCGTCGGCGCGACAGCGGTCTCGTCCAGCGCGTCGACAGCTGCATCGGCCGCCGACGCCGGCAGGGCACCGAGTTCCGCGAGGATCGGGTCGGCATCTGTGTCCGGGTCCGCGTCGGTGTCGGTGATCGACTCGAGGTACGCCGACAAGCGACGCATCAGCCCGACGGCATCGAGGTCCGGCAGGAGCGCGGACGTCGAGTCCGAGGTGAGCCACTCGCGCCAGCCGTGCCGCAAGGACAGTGCCGCGTCGTCGAGCCGGGCGGCGGCCTCGAACCGCTGAGCGGCGTCGCGTTCGGCTTCCCGGGCGGCGCGTTCGGCGGCCGCCTCCGCTTCGCGTACGCCGCGCCCCGACAGGTCGAGTCGCCGGGCCTCCCCGAGCCGCCGGGAGGCCTGCTCGCGGCGGCGCCGGGCCGCCGCGGCCGCGTACTCGGCTGCGGCCCTGGCCTCCTCGCACTGTTCGGGGACGAGCGTGACCCGCGCGACCGTCGGTCGCGGCGCCGATTCCGGAGGTGCGTCGCGGTCGATGCGCACCGGGTGCAATGCCGGCACCTCCCGGTCGATCTCCAGACGGACGTCGGCGGGAAGCGCGCCGTGCGGGACAGTGGCGGCGGTGAGTTCACGTTTGGCCAGCGCGAGCCGTTCGGTCGTCCGGTCTACCGCCGCGGACAACTCGTCCAGGAGTTCGCCGGCACGGTCTGCTTCGAGGCGCTCGTGGGTGCGCGCTTGCGTCGCCGCGGCAATCGCCTGATCCGCGGCGAGCCCGAGAGCGTCGACCGCGAGCTGACGTTGGGCAAGATCGTCTGCGGTGCGGAACAGCGCGTGGGTCTCGAGTCCCCGCATCGCGCGCTCGAGTTCGGAGAGCTGATCGCGGCGCTCGCGCAGTCGTGTCTCGGCGGCGGCAGCCTGAGTATCGAGATCGGCGGCGTCGGCTTCTGCAGCTGCCAGTTCGCGTCGGGTATAGGCCACGCGGTCGGCCGCGGCGACCGCAGCATCGGCGCTCGTGCGCAGCAGGTCGGCGGCGTAGCGCCGGTACACCGCGTGGAACTGGCGCACGCGCGTCAGCGATGCCTCGAGCTGCGCCTGCGCCCGGCGGCTCTCGCCGAGCAGGTCGAGCTGGCTTCCCGCTTCCACCAGCATGTTGTCGGCGAGCGGGGGAAGCGCATCGGAGAGGATCTGCGGCAACCGGCCTTCGTCGATCCGGTTGCCCACGTCGGGTGAACGCAGCGTGTGGAGCAATTGCAGCAGCCCGGTGTACCGGTCGCGCCCACCCTCGCCTCGGAGCCCGAAGACCAGGTCACGGACGGTGTCACGATGCCGGTCGGGTTCGCGGGTGAGCTTGTCTGCGCCGATCCGGGCGGCGAGATCGTCGCGCGAGAGCGGAGCACGGAACTCGTCGACGAGCAGCAGGTCGTGCCCGATCCGGAGATCGGTCGTGAAGAAGTGCACCTCGCTGCGATGCGCCGTCGCGCTGTACCGGATGTGCGCACCGATGGTGAGGTGACCGGCGGGGCGTGACAACTCGATCCACAGATAACCGATCCGGTTGGTCTGTCCGGCAGCGCCGGTGCGCATCAGTTCGTCGAGGTCGACCTTGGCGGCGCCGGTCGCGTCCATGCGTTTGCGGTCGGCGTCGAGAAGAAAGGGCAACAGCATCTCGAGAGCACGCGACTTGCCGGATCCGTTGGTGCCCCTCAGGATCATCCGGCCGCCGGGCAACGTGAACTCGGTGTCGAGGTAGTGCCACACGTTGACGATTCCTGCTCGCGACAGGCGCCAGCGATGGGGGTGGCGTACCGGAACGCTGTCGTCGTGGAGCAGAGCGTCGGAGGAGTGGGTCATGTGGCAGATCTTTCGGCGGCGGTGGGGCGGTAACGGGCGGCGGGGGCGGCCAGCATCAGTCCGTCCTCGGAGGGTCGGGCGAGGCCCAGTCGCGTCAGCAGCGACGTCACGTCACGTCGGAGCAGCGGAACGTCACGGACGTAGTCGCGTCGCCACGTTCGTGCATGCGTGGCCACGAACTCACCCAGCAGGACATCGAGGGCAGCCGTGTCGACGTGCAGGTCCGCACCCGGCTCGGTGTCGTAGCGGTCGGTGAGTTCGGAAACGAGCAGCAGCGCCGCCTGCTCGACGGTTCCCGCTCCGGGGAACGGCGCGTCGGTGAGTTCGCCGTCGGGGTCGTAGGCCAGGGCGCCTTCGGTGCGCACCTCCAGCACCAGACCGAAGTCCTCGTCGAGCCGACGGGTCAGCTCGGCCCGGTCACGGACGAGCACCTCGACCGCGTCTGCGTCCAGGTCACCGCGCGCGACGAACGGGTCTTCCACCAGGCGGCGGTACAACCGCCGGGCCGCCGGTTCCTGCACCGGCGACGCCACGATCGCCGCTGGTCCGGTGGCCTTGTGCAGCGGACCGGACATCAGATGGGGGAGCAGCGCTCGGTCCACAGTGAGCGGAACGTCGCCGGGGAGATCGTCGACCGCAGTGCCCTCTCCGTCGGGTTCGGTGAGGACGCCCCACTCCTGGAGCGTCTGCAACGCCGACACCAGGTGCCGACGCTCCGACAGCGTGTCGCCGAGCGCGATTCCGTGTTCGTCCGCATCGGCGCGGATCTGGTCGACGAGGTTCGAGACGAGCACGCGGTCGTCCGCGCCGGGCGCGAGCAGGGCAGCGCACACCAATGCGAGATACATGTACGCGGTGGCCCCGAACTCGTCTCCGTTGCCGCGACGCACGGGCCGGCTCGGGGCCGCACCGTCGAGCGGTGCCTTGGTCAGCCGCGCGAACGAGGTGTCGACGACGAGTGTGTAGCCAAGTCGCTCCGCGAACATCGACTTCAGAGCCGTGGCGTGCCGCCGTACCAGTTCGAAGGTGTCGGGGTCCTGCGCCGCGGTGAGGATCGGCTGCTGGAGCAGCACCCGGGCCGCATGCCGGCGGCCGGTGGTGTCCTGGGCCACCGTGCCCGTCGTTGTGGTCACTCCGTACCTGTTCTCTGCGAGTCGGTGTCGGTCTGTGTACGGGTGTCGGTCTGAGCACGGGCGCTGCCGGGAGCCGAGGCCCGCAACGAGAGCGCGTGCACGGTGAGGTCACCGTCGGGGCAGTGCACCACCGTGTCGGGGCCCGGCTCGGCGGTGAGCGAGAGACCGAGGTCGTGGTCGTCGACGCGTGCGGGGCTGTCGAAGGACCGGGAGCGCGCCAGCAGTTCCCCGAGAGCGTCGAGCAGCAGGTTGCGGGCGAGGTCGGAGACGTGTGCGCCGTTCAGGTCGCCCGCACCGCACAGTTCCTCGACAGCCGCGGCCCGCTCCTGCGACTCCTGTGTCGCGAGCGCGTCGGCACGCGTGCGATCGGGCGTCGGATCGGGGATGCGGGCGGTACGTCCGCGGGGGGAGCGGTCACCGCGTTCGCGGAGTGACACCGGAACGTGCACGGGATCGGCGTCCCACCACGACGTGCCCGGCCCCACCCGAGGGTCGGGCTCGTCGGGGCCGAGAAGAAGATGCCGGCTGGGGTAGGCGCCGAAGGTCGCAGCGAACAGGCGGTGCGCCTGTTCGTCGGAGGATTCGGCGAACCACCCGGCGAGCCGCAGCAGGTCGGCGCGGTGGGAGAAGCCCGGTGTCGCCGACGTGAGTCGCCGGGTGTGTACCAGCAGGCGGCTCAACGCGTGGGCTGCCGCGTCCCGCAACCGGCGCGGTCCCGAATCCTCGTCGTACCACTGGGCGAGCTCGTCCCAGTCGCTGCGGGTGCGCCCCGGCGACCGTACGACGCCGGCCGTGTCGGGCAGGCCCGTGCCGGGCAACGCGGCGAGCAGCAGGTCCAGCCGGGGGGCCAGATCGCGCAGCCGGGTGGCGACGAGCGGAGCGTAGTGTGCGACATCCGAGGTGACGACGTCGAGATACTCGAGCAATACGAGCTTGAATTCGGTGTAGTCGTCGTCGGACAGGTCCAGCCGCGCGAGGACCCCGCCGAGGTAGGTATAGAAATCGGTGACGCTGTCGGTGAACATCCGGTGGTGCGCGAACACTCCGGTGACGTGGCCTGCGAGCGCGTCGGGATCGGCGACGGAACCCGAGTCTCCGACCAGGCCGTCGATCAGGCCGAGCGCGTCGGCGATGCGGCCGAGCGACTCGCGTGCCACTTCCCGAGCGCCGTCACGCGACGACACCACCGCCGCGGCCTCCCGGTGGACCCGGGCGCCGGGAACGGTGGTGCGATAGCGGGCGCGGGCACGAATGTAGTCGGTGACGGCGCTCCCGCCGGTGTCGCGTCCGGACGCCGCGAGATTTCCCCAGTGGACAAGCCGGCGGCAGCGCGCCTCCACCACGTCGGTGTGCAGCGGTGTGCCCTTGGCGGCGAGGGTCGACGCGATGTCCGCGGCGGACAACTCGGCGAGAAGGAGACCGGAGAAGCAGTCCATCACCGCGGTGTAGTCGTCGGCTTCGTCGGCGACCAGGTATCGGAACAGGTCTCGGCCGCCCCCATCACCCATCCGAACCTCCCTGCACGTGCGCCGTCACGGTAGGGACAGGCTAGCGGTGCGGACTGTCCCGTTAGCGGTCGCCCGGCGGCGCCTCGAGAAGCGTGACAACGGTCCGGCACCGTTCGCGCGCCGGTCATGGACGGATCACAGGGACGGGTCGTACCGATTAGTGTCGCAGCACACCCCCCGCCTATAGTTGCCCTGTGCAACACGAGAGGCAGGCCGGGACGCCGGCCGAGACCGAAGTGGCGCAGGTCTACGACGAGTTCGTGCACCTCGTCCGCTTCCTGACAGCCGGAGAGCGCGCACACGACAGCGCGCTCAGTCTGGCGCAGCACTCCCTGCTCGGATTCATAGCCCGCCATCCGGGCTGCCGTGCCACCCAGATCTCGGAGAACTTCGGCGTCAACCGATCCACCGTGTCCCGCCAGGTGCGCAACGCCGTCGAGGCAGGGTGGGTCGAGGCCACGGCAGGCCCGGTCAGGACGGGTAACCCCCTGCGCTTGACCGAACGCGGCCGGGCGATCCTCGACGACACCGTGCTGCGCAGGCACAGCGAGATCCGGGCGGGTCTCGCCGAATGGGAACAGGACGATCTCGACCGGTTCGTGCACCTCTTGCACCGCTTTCGAAGCGGTGTCGAGTGGGGCGCCACCCGGACTCCCGACCAGAACGATGGAGATATCAGTGCGTGAGTACTCGACCCCTGCCCAGTACACCATCGGTGAGGACGAGTCCGTGGTCCACACGGTCTTCGAACACGCGGAGAAGACTCCGCACCGAGTGATGTATTCGCGCCCGGTGGGCGACGAATGGATCGGTGTGACCGCAGGTCAGTTCGGGGAACAGGTCAGCGGCGTCGCCAAGGGCCTGATCGCCAGCGGAGTCCAGCCGGGCGACCGTGTGGCGCTGCTGTCCGCGACCCGTTACGAGTGGTCGTTGTTCGACTACGCGATCTGGGCGGCCGGTGCGGTGTCGGTGCCGATCTACGATTCGTCGTCGACCGAGCAGATCCGTTGGATCCTCGAGGACTCCGAGGCGTGTCTGGCCATCGTCGAGACACCGCGCCACGAGGCACTGTTCGTCGACATGCCCGAGACGCTGCGGCGCGTCGTGCAGATCGAGTCGGACGCTGTCAACACCCTGCTCGCCGAAGGTGCCGACGTCGACGATACGGAGCTGAAAGCGCGTCTGGCGGGTATCCGTTCGGCCGACCTCGCTTCTCTCGTCTACACCTCGGGCACCACCGGCCGGCCCAAGGGCTGCATGCTCACGCACGCCAACTTCCTGTCCGAGGTCCGCGCGATCCTCACCTCGTCCGTGGGCGCGGTCGCCAAGCCCGGAAACCGCGGCCTGACCTTCCTGCCGCTCGCCCATGTGCTGGCACGGGCGGTCTCGCTCGCGTTGTTCGAAGCGGGTGCGGCGCAGGCCCACTGGGCCGATTTCTCGACCGTCTCGGGGCAGTTCACCCGGTACTCGCCGAACATCATCCTCGGCGTTCCGCGGGTCTTCGAGAAGGTGCGCGACGGTGCCGCAGCCAAGGCGGCCGCCGGCGGCAAACTCAAGGGTGCCATCTTCGCGTTCGCCGAGCAGACCGCAATGGAGTACAGCGAGTCGCTCGACCACGGCGGCCCGACGTTCATCCTCAAGGCGAAGCACGCGCTGGCCGACAAGCTGGTCTTCTCGAAGCTGCGCGCAGCGATGGGCAACCAGTGCTGGTACGCCATTTCGGGTGGCGGGGCACTGAGCCCCAAGCTCGGTCACTTCTTCCGTGGCGTCGGCGTCCCGATCTACGAGGGTTACGGACTGACCGAGACCACTGCCGCACACAGCGTCAACGTCCCGGGCGCCCAGAAGATCGGCACCGTCGGCCGGCCGATGGGCGGCAACAGCGCGCGCATCGCCGCCGACGGGGAGATCGAACTCCGCGGCAACGTCGTGTTCAGCGGGTACTGGCGTAACGAGGAGGCCACCGCCGAGGTGTTCGACGACGGCTGGTTCCGTTCCGGAGACCTCGGATCGATCGACGACGAGGGATACGTGTCGATCACGGGACGCAAGAAGGACCTCATCATCACCGCCGGTGGCAAGAACGTCTCGCCCGGGCCTCTCGAGGACCGGATGCGGTCGCACACCATCATTTCGCAGGCGGTCGTGATCGGAGACGGACGGTCGTTCATCACCGCGTTGCTCACCCTCGACCCCGACGTCTTCGAGAACTGGAAGACCGAGAACGGCAAGCAGTCCACCGCGACGATTGCCGATCTCCGCCATGATCCGGCTCTCCGCGACGCCCTGCAGACGATCATCGACGACGCGAACACGATGGTGTCGCATTCGGAGTCGATCAAGAAGTTCGTCGTGCTCGAGCGGGATCTGACCGAGGAATCCGGCGAGCTGACGCCGACGCTGAAGATCAAGCGCAATGTCGTCACCGAGCGGTTCGCCGCCGATATCGAGGCGATGTACCGCAAGTAGATCCTGCCGTTGCAGCCACCCGGTCCGGTGATCGGGTGGCTGCCGGTCAGTCTCGAGTGGTAGCGGGCGGTGAGAGTGCCGCTGCGAGTGCGGCGAAGCGCTCGTTGTCCGCGAGATCTTCGAGCAACACTGCCTTGCCGTGCTCGTCGGCGAGCGGAATCCGCCAGTTCGGGTACTCGTCGACGGTGCCCGGCTGATTCTGGCTGCGTCGTTCCCCCACAGCGTCGGCAAGCGAAAGCCCCAGCAGCACAGAAGGGCTGGTCGCGATCAGTCGATGCAGCGACTGCACGGTGACCGCGTCGTCGGACTCGTCCTCCGACACCGGAAACCCGTGTTCTCTCGCGAGCCTCAGCACCGCATCCCGTGCGACCGCTTCGTCCGCCAGTTCCGTCTCGAGGTCGCGCTCGAGCAGTCCGAGCGCCGACCGCAACGTGATGTGCTCGGCGGCAAGATAACCGGACGTGGGCGGAAGGTCGTGGGTCGTCACGGAGGTCAGGCACAGCGTGCGGTAGGTCTCGGGGGAGCGAGGGGTGTTGCCGTCCTTTTCGAACCACAGGATCGAAGTGCCCGCTATTCCGCGCCGGGCCAGATACTCCTGCACCCACTCTTCGAACACACCGAGATCTTCACCGATCACCACGGCATCGGCACGCTGCGCCTCGAGCGCGAGAATCCCGATCAGGGCCTCGTGGTCGCTCCGTACGTAAGCGCCGTCCGCGGGGGAGAAACCTTCCGGAACCCACCACGTACGGAACAGGCCGAGAATGTGATCGACCCGGACACCTCCCGCGTGACGCAGTGCCGAGCGCACCACATCGCGGTACGGAAGGTAGCCCACCTCCGCGAGCCGGTCCGGTCGCCACGGTGGCTGATTCCAGTTCTGCCCGTTGCGATTGAAGTCGTCCGCGGGAGCGCCGCCCGTGACGCCCGAGGCGAGGACATCACCCAGGGTCCACGCGTCGGCACCGTCCCGGCGCACACCGACCGCCAGGTCGTGGACGATCCCGATGTCGAGCCCTGCGGCGCGAGCACTGTCCTGTGCGTCGGTGAGCTGCTCGTCGCACACCCACTGCAACCAGCGGTAGAAATCGATCCGGCGGGCCAATGTGTCCCGGAGCTCGTCGACGCCCGGGGCGTCGGGCGACGGCGCGTGGGCGCGCCATTGCGACTTCCGGGAACCGAACTTCTCGGCCAGCGCACACCACAGTGCGAAATCGTCGAGCGCCGCTCCGCCCTGGGCGCAGAATGCGTCGAACTGCGCTTGCCGGGCGGGGCCGCGAGGCACCCGGTACACATGCTCGAGCACGTCCAGCTTCGCCCGGTACGTGGTGTCCCGGTCCAGTTGCGCCGCCTTCTTGTTCACCTTCGTGAAGCGGGCTGCGCTCTCGTCCAGCTTGGCGCGGTGCTTGCGCGGCAGATACGCGGTTTCGGGGATGTTCTCGACCCGAACGTAGAGCGGGTCGACGAACCGGCGGGACGACGGGAGATAGGGCGACGGCTCGTGTGGCGGGACCGGTTCGGCGGCGTGCACCGGATTGACCAGGACGAAATCTCCGCCGTGCCCGCCGGTGACGGCCGCGAGGTCGGCGAGATCGGCGAAGTCCCCGATTCCCCACGAGCGGCGTGACCGTACCGAATACAGCTGCGCCGCAAGGCCCCAGCGCTGCTGTTGCAGGATTCGGTCGGCTGTCGCCAGCCGCGCCGGCGTGACGACGAGTGTCGCCGTGCTCTCCACGTCGTTGCTGCGCGCGTGCAGCGTGTGCCAGCCGAGGGGCAGGCGGGGCACCGCGAAGGTGGCCCGGCCGACGAGCCGGCCCCCGACGAGACGCGGGTCCACCCAGACATCGAGTTGCTCGACGTCGACCTCACGGCCGTCCTCATCGACCACCCACACCGACACCGGGTCGCCGTGCGGGACATGGACGGGAAAAGTCCGTTGTTCGTTTTCCGTGACCACCAGGGACGGCGGCAGCATCTGCCGCCACGGCCGGTCGGGTACATCGGCGAGCGAGGCCGAGATCTGCTCTGGAGTGGCGGCAGGAACGTCCAGAGCAGCCAGAATCCGTTGCAGCGTGCGGTCCGAGACGTCGTGCTCGTCGCCGTCCCAGCCGACGTAGGTCGTGGAGATCCCGTGATGGCCGGCCAGTTCTCGTAGATTTTCCGTCGACGTCACGATGTCGAATCATGCCAGCAAGCCGGGCCGGTCGCAGACGCAGACCCGGTAGCTGCGCGACGGTCAGTCGCCGAAACCGTCGAACAGGGTGGGTTCGTCGGGGTTGTCGAACAAGGCGGGCTGGTCGGGCGGGAGCGGCTTCGAGCGGTGCGCGCGCTGCTTCGGCTCGTCGCCTTGTCGCTCGAGGAGTTCGAGTGCGGCGGTGAGCGAGCGGCCGGTCAGCTCCCACTGGTGTGCCTTTGCGTCCGCCTCGGCCACGCCGTCGTCGTTCCCGGACTCAGCGCGCGCGAGTGCCTCACTCGCCCAGCCGACCTGCTGTTCGTTGCTCATGTCGAGGAACGCCTGCAGGTGCTCGGACTCCCAATCGCCGATCGCGGCGACCGTCCTGGTGGGAATTTCGACCTTGCCGTCGAGGTGGAAGTCGCGCAGCGCCAGCAGCGGCAGGGGAAGGTCTTCTTCTCCCGCGGGCGTCCACGGCGGATCCTCGAACGATTCGGGGACACACTCGTGGTCGGGCTCCTGTTCGCGCAACGGCATGCCGCCGACGTGCGACGCGAACGCGTTGTCGACGGTTTCGAGGAACTGCGCGAGCCCGTCGAGTGCCGACACCAGGTGCGCGGGTACGAACGGTGACGCGGGCAGATGGTTCACCACCGCGAGACGATCGTCGACGAGGACGAATTTCTGGTGGGGCCAGCGCCGATTGAGATCGGACACCACTTCTGCGGCCCGGGTACGGCCGGTGATGGAATGGACGATCGGGGCGAACAGATCGACCGTCGCACAACCCGGCCCGACGCCGACGAACACCAGCACTCCGTCGATCTTCAGAATCAGATCGCCGTCCTCGTCCCAGGCGGGACACTCGCCGATGCGGTCGTGCACGGTGGATTCGATCAGCTCGCGGATGTGTTCCTCGCTCACGGGTTCGACGGCAAGCTGAGGAAGCACCGCCGGGCGGCTCTCGGCCCGTGGCCCTGGAGGCTCGAACACCGGTGTGCGTCCCGCGCCGAACGTCTCGGACCGCAGGAACAGCGGATGCGGTACGCCCCAGACCTCGCGCAGCGCACGGACGGACAGTTCGGCGAGCTGATCGGCCCACGCCAGCGGCCGGTCGATCCAGAACGCGGGGGATCCACCGTCTTCCGGGTCGTCGGCGCCACGCGACGGCGCGTGCAGCCCGAGTTCGAGCAGCAATGCCTCGTCCTCCGGGCGCAACCTGCGGTCGTCCGCGAGGTGGGTGTTGGACGGCACCTCGCAACGCACCTGGTCTTCGTCCCATGCGTAGAACTGCACGCACGGTCCGGCGGGCCCGGCCGACTCCTCGGCGAGAGGCTCGAGTACCAGGCCGTCTCCGTCCTGCATGGCGGCGACGTGGTCGGCCAGTTGCGCGCGGAATTCCCGCCACGCCAGATCGACGTCGCGGTCGAACCGGTTGTGCGCCTCGGCCATGATCGGCCCCCTTCCTTGCTCTGGTCCCTTCTCAGGGCTTCGACCCGTGCCAAAAAACACTAGTCGTCCTTACCGACACCACGCTCGGCACACCGCACGGACCGTACCGCTCCTGGCTGGACCGGCGCGGACAGGAGGCGGACAGTTCGATTTGCGCGCAACCGATGGTTGCACTGTGGTGCGGGGAGGGCTAGCGTGATGTGCAACCACCAGTTGCATATGGAGTACGTATGGACAGAAAACCGGTCACCGTCGAACTCGCCCCGTTCGGGACCGAGATGGGCTGGGGGACTGCAACCCCATGAGCGTGTCGGTCGACGACGATCTGTGGTCTGCGATAGGGGATCCGACCCGTCGGCGGTTGCTCGACCTGCTCCTGGTGGAGGGCGAGGGCACCGCAACCGGTCTCAGCGAACACCTCCCCGTGACACGGCAGGCCGTCGCAAAACATCTCGGTGTGCTGGACCGTGTCGGCTTGGTGCATGTCGCGCCCGCCGGGCGGGAGCGGAAGTACCGGGTGGACGAGGCGCAACTTGCTCGCGCGGTCGCGCAGATGTCCTCGGTGGGGTCGGGGTGGGATGCCAGGCTCCGGCGCATCAAGCGCGTCGCCGAGGCTCTCGAGCGCGAGACGGACCGGAACGGTACATCGCGGTGAAGTGACGGAGACGAAACAACACCGGAAAGGAAGTACCCGAAATGGTAGACATCCTGCACAGGGTCGGGATCAAGGCGCCGGTGGCGCAGGTCTATGCGGCCTTGACCACCGCCGAGCGGATTGCCGACTGGTGGACGACCGACACCCGAGGCAACGGTGACGACGTCGGCGGCACGCTGCGATTCCGGTTCGGGGCCGGAGGATTCGACATGAAGGTCCTCGAACTCGATCCGGGCACGCGGGTGCTGTGGGAGGTGATCGACGGACCAGGGGAATGGATCGGCACACACGTGTCCTGGAACCTCGAGCAGGTCGGCGACTACACCATCGTGCTGTTCGGTCACCAGGGCTGGAAGGAACCGGTGGAATTCATGCACCATTGCAGCACCAAGTGGGCACTCTTCTTGATGAGCCTGAAGTCGTTGATCGAAACCGGCACGGGCACTCCGGATCCCCGCGACGTCAAGATCGACAACTGGAACTGACTTTTCTCTTGTCCCGTGAGGCGCCGGTGCCTCGTCACCCTCTTCCGGATCCCGACAGGAACGTCAACCCAGGGCGCGGACGAACCGCCCGACCTCCGAGATTGCGCGAGTCCCCTCGGGGACCACTCCGGCGGCAGCCTGGAACACGTGGACCTGCTTCTCCCAGACCTGCACTTCCGTCGGCACTCCGGCCGCTTCGAGGCGCTCGGCCATCAATCGTGCGTCGGTGTAGACCATCTCTTCCGAGCCGGTCTGGATGAGCGCGGGCGGCATACCCGTGAGGTCGAGGTCCACCGGCGACACCACAGGCTCGTAGCCCTCGCCCCCGCGGCTCTCGGCGCGTCGGACGAGCGTGAGAAGGACGGGGACCGCACGTCGCGGAAACAGAGCGCACCGGTACGAGTTGGGGTGGTCGAGTTTGGGGAACGGGTCGAGGTCGGTGAGCGGTGACAACGCGACGGTGCCGGCCACCCGGCCGAGCCCGAGGCGCAGTGCCTCGTGTGCGACGGCAAAGGTGAGGAATCCACCGGCGGAGTCGCCCGCGACGACGATCCGGTCGATGGGATATCCGCGGGAGAGCAACCACCGGAGACCCGAGATCCCGTCCTCGACCGACCGGCGGATCGGATGGCGGGGCAGCATCCGGTACCCCACCGACAACACCGGGGCCTGCGTTGCCGCCGAGATCCGGGATACGAGATTGCGATGGGTCGCGAGACCGCAGCACAGGAACGCGCCACCGTGGAGGTAGAGAACGGCCTGCTCGTCGCCCGCGTTGCCGGTGTAGAGGAATTCCGCGCGGCACTCGCTCAATTGCACTTGGTGGCGACGGGTGCCCTGGACGGGCCGGACCGGGAACGCAGCCCGGTCGACCAGCGGCGCGGGCCACGGAAGCGACGGCGTGAACGCCCATGCCTCGATGAAGGGCCGGACGGTGCGCCGAACGGACATCGACAGCGCACGGGACTGCAGACTCACCCCGGCGAACTCACGGACGAGCGGTGGCCGGTCGGGGGACGGGACTGCTGCGGCCTTCGGTACTGCACTGCACATCGCCGGCACCTCCTCGTACCGCTGCACCTGTGCGGCGGTACCCGTCGCCGGCGCCCGGGGCTGCGCGTCCGGTTCGGAAACGTGCGAACCCCGGATTTTCCAGAGTACGCCCGACGTACGATGCGGTGTGACGTGTGTTACATGTGGGACTGGCGAAGGGGGTGGAGCACGTGGGGATCATGCCGTTGACCGATTCGATCTTCTTGCTCGCAGAATCGAGAGAGCATCCGATGCACGTGGGGTCGCTCGAAGTATTCACGCCGCCGGAGGGCGCGGGTCCGGACTACGTGTCCGACCTGTATGCGCAGTTCCTCGCGACCGAGGTGGTCGACGAGGCGTTCCGCAAGCGCCCTGGGCATCCCGTGTCCAGCCTCGGTTACCTGTGGTGGTCCGTCGACGAGGAAGTGGATCTCGAGTACCACGTCCGGCACTCGGCGCTCCCCGCGTCGGCACGGTCCACCGACCTGTTCGCCTTGGTGTCCCGGCTTCACGGCACCCTTCTCGACCGCCATCGGCCGCTGTGGGAGATGTACCTCGTGGAGGGGGTCGAAGGTGGACGGTTCGCGGTGTACACGAAACTGCACCATTCGCTGATGGACGGTGTGACGGGCCTTCGGCTGCTGCACCACACGCTCGACCCCGATCCGGATTCGTCCGAGACGCGGGTTCCGTGGAACCTGCCGCGCCACGAGCGCCCCTCCACCGCGGCGACCGGCGAACAGGGCAACGGTCTGCTGTCCGCACCGACCGCCCTCCTCGGGGCGGTGCGCGGACTGGCCGGTGACGCGATCGATGCCGCGGCGGGCGTCTGGCGGGTGGCAAGCACGGTCGTGGGACAGCGCAGCGTCGCGCTACCGTTCGAAGCCCCCCGGTCGATCTTCAACGTTCCGATCGGCGGCGCGCGCCGGTTCGCGTTCCGCTCGTGGCCGCTCGACCGCATCGTCCGGGTGCACGACGCTGCGGATGCGACCGTCAACGACGTCGTGCTGGCCGTGTGTTCGGGTGCCCTCCGCGCGTTCCTGCTCGAACTCGACGCACTGCCCGAGGATCCCCTCGTGGCGATGGTGCCGGTCTCGTTGCGCACTGCCGACAGGATCGATGCCGGCGGGAACTCGGTGGGGGTGACGTTGTGCAACCTCGGAACCGATTCCCCCGACCCGGTCGAGCGGCTTCGGGTGATTCGTGCCTCGATGAGCGAGGGGAAGGCACTGTTCCACGGGCTGACGCCGGTCGAGGCTCTGGTCTGGTCGGCGGCCAATATCGCTCCGCTCGGTCTGGCACCCGTACCCGGCGTCGTGCGGTTCACTCCGCCACCGTTCAACCTCATCATCTCCAATGTCCCCGGTCCGCGAGAACCGTTGTACTGGAAGGGAGCACGGCTGGACGGGGTGTACCCGACCTCCGTGGTGCTCGACGGGCAGGCCTTGAACATCACGGTCACCAACACCGACGGCTCGCTCGACGTCGGGATCGTCGGATGCCGCCGCACTCTTCCGAGTTTGCAGCGGCTCCTCGGGCATATCGAGCAGTCGCTCACCGATCTCGAGGAAGCGTTCGGAGTGGTGTGAGACCCGTTCCGGCCGTGCTTCACCGACCTTCGTGCAGCATCGACACCAGTTCGCGTTCGATGCCGACGAAGGCCGGGTCGGTGAGGGTCTGCAGAGACCGGGGCCGGGGCAGCGGGACCCGGACCTGATGACGGATCGTGGCCGGCCGAGCCGAGAGAACGAGGACGCGGTCCGAGAGCAGGATCGCCTCACGGACATCGTGGGTGATCATCAGCACCGTCCATCGGTCACGCTTCCGGACGTCCTGTAGCCACAACTGCATGTCGGTGCGGGTGAGCGAGTCGAGAGCGCCGAACGGTTCGTCGAGCAGCAGCACATCGCGCCCCTGCAGGACGGTGCGGGCGAGTGCCGCGCGTTGCCGCATCCCGCCCGACAGTTGAGCCGGCCGAGCGTGTTCGAATCCGGAGAGTCCGAAGGCGGGAAGCAACGAGCGGGCCCGCTCGCGGGCCTGGCGTCGAGGCATGCCCTGGACCTCGAGCCCGAGGGTGCAGTTGTCGAGGACGCTGCGCCATGGAAACAGCAGATCCTTCTGCGGCATCAGCGCCGCCCGGCCGGGCGCTGCGCGGGCTCCGCCGATGGTGACGGAGCCGGCGTCGGGCGTGTCGAGTCCGGCGATCACACCGAACAGCGTGGATTTGCCCGACCCGCTGGGCCCGATGACGGAGACGAACTCTCCGGCCGCCACCTCGAAGTCGATGCCGTCGAGGACGGTGTTGCCGCCGAACGACCGGCGTAGACCGGTCACGGACACCGCGTTCACGGCCGGGTCTCCGTCGTCGATGCCCACGGCGCGACGAGTCGCTCCGCGGCGTACGTGAGCAGATACAGGAGAAGAGAGACGGCCGCGGTCACGGCGACCGCCGCGAGCACCAGGTCGGTGCGGAAGGAGTTCTTCTGTGTCGCCATATAGATACCGAGTCCGGAAGTGGCACCGACGTATTCGGCAAAGACTGCGCCGACCACCGCATAGGTGATTCCGATACGCAACGACGTGAAGAAACGGGGCAGCGCCGAGGGCAGTCGCACGTACCTGAACTCCTGCCGGCGACTGGCGCCCATGCTTCGCATCAGCGCACCGGCCTCCCGGTCGGCTGCCGCGAACCCCTCGATCAAACCGATCGTCATCGGGAAGAACGTGGCCAGTGCGATGACCAGAATTTTGGGCAGCAGACCGAATCCGAACCAGATGATCATCAACGGTGCGATCGCGATGATCGGGAGGGTCTGCGACACCACGAACAGGGGTACGAAAGCGCGCCGCAACCAGCCGGAGAAATCCACCGCGATCGCGAGTATCCACGAGACCACCAACGACACGGCGAACCCGGCGAGGGTGACCTGCAGGGTCGCCGCGGCGTGGCCGGCGAGGTCGGCGCGATGCGCCCATCCCTGCGTGAGAACCCGGCTGGGAGGGGGCAGAACCTGTGGCCGGATACCGGTCGTCCGTACGTACCACTCCCACGCTGCGATCACCAGCACGGCGACAGTCGCGGCGGGGAGCAGGGTGTGCAGACGCCCGGGTATGCCGCTCCGCGAAGCCTTTTCAGCGAGCGAGGTGGGCATCGGTGAAGTAGGTCGACCAGTCGGGTTCCTCGGTGAGCGTCGCGCCGTCGGCTCCGGCAAGGAGGCCGGCCTCGAACAGGAACCGGGAGTACCCCGACCATCGTTCGAGATCGAGTGTGCCGACCTGCCCGCTGTCGTCACGCATGTAGTCCGCCGACAACATCTGCTGGCTCTCGAGAACGAGCGATTCGTCGGTGAACATGCCGGGATTGGCGTCGATGAGGTGCTGCGCTCCGCGCTGTGGATCGTCCGCGGCTATCCGGTACCCCCGCTGCAGGGCCTGGATGAACGCCCGGGCATTGTCGGGACGTTCCGCCATCCAGGTCTCGTTGCCGTCGACCACGATCGAGTAGGCGTCGGGGAACCCGTAGTCGCTGTGCGCGAAGTACCGCATCGGCAGTCCGCGGTGTTGTGCCTCGAGGCCTTCCCACGCGACGTAGGACACGGTGAAGTCGGCGGTACCGGAATACACCGCTTCGTACGCCGAGGTGCCCAGCACGACCGAAGTGAATTCGCCTGTGCCACCGTCGTTGCGGATGACCTGACTCAACGTTTCGTCGTCACCGGGATCGCCGAACCCGGCATAGGTGAGACCGTCGAGATCCCGGGGGGACTGCAGGTCGGCCCGGTCCGCCCGCACGCCGATCGCGGTCGCGCGGTGTTGCAGCGGGGCGAGGACGGTGACGGTGTCCGACCCCGCGGCGCGGGAGAACGTCGCCTGCGAGTGCGTCGAGATTCCGAACTCGGCGGCCCCGGCGTCGACCAGCAGATCCGGCGTGGTGTTGCTGTACGGCAGGATTTCGACGTCGAGTCCGGCCTCGTCGAACAGTCCTTCCCGAATGGCCACGTAGAGCCCGGTGTGGTTGGTGTTCGGAGTCCAGTCGAGGGCGAACCGGATGGTGCCGTCCGCGCCGGGATCGTTCGCGCACGCGGGCACGGTGGCCAGCGCGCTGAGAGCGACGAGCAGGGCCCCGATGCGGTGGCCGAGCCTCACGAAGCGGGCCAGGGACGGGTGTCGAGGGCGTCGGCCCAGAACATGAGTTCGTACCGGGTGGCGATCGTGAACGCCTCGACCATCGCCTCGCGGTCGCGGTCCGTGGCGGCTGCGCCTGCGGCGTCGACGAGTTCGCGGGCCGTTGTGGCCGATGCCCGGAACGCCTCGTCGTCGTATGCGGCCACCCACTGCGCGTACGGGTGTGCGGGATTCGCGGAGAGGACGTCCGCCGCGTGAACCGCGAGGTCGCGGGCTACTTCCGCATAGATCCAGAAGCAGGGCAGCACGGCGGCGGCCCCCACCGGATACGGCGCGGTGGCGACGGTCGCGGTCAGATACGACACGTAGCCCAGACACGCCGGGGAGTGTGCGATCGGCCCAGGTGACGGGGGCAGCACGCCACCGGTGAGCAGGGTGTTGTGGAGAACGGATTCCTCGGTGGCCGCGGTGGCGGCACTCGTCGCCCAGAACGCGCCGGTGCCGGCGTCCGGCGACTTGGCGGAGAGCAGCGCGAGGGCCTTCGAGTAACCCGCGAGATACAGCGCATCCTGCTCGATGTAGGTGCGGAACGCATCGAGTGGCAGGGTGCCGTCACCCAGGCGACGCAGGAACTCCAGGTTGTCGATGGCGGCGCGGAGAGGCTGCGTGTGATCGCGGAGAAGGTCGGTGAAACGGCCCGGGGCCGGGGAACTGTGTGCAGGCACGGTCATGCCGAAACATCCCTTCGTCAGAATTACCTGATCAGGTTCGACGGGTGTGATCTCAGCCCCGCAATGCGGAGCACCCCGTGTCGGTCTCCGCGACCATAGCACCAGTGGCCGGCGGTACGAAGCCCCCTGCCCGTGCAGACCCATTCTGCTCAATTCGGACCAAACTCTCTGTATGTTAGGGGGACCGAGAACGACCGTTCGACGAAGGCGGGGATGTGCAGAAGCTCGAAAACAGTTGGCCCGCAATGTCGGAACTTCCCCGAATGCTCGCCGGTGCCGTCCGCTGTGAGCCGGACGGGATCGCGCTGACCCGGGGTTCGGTGGAAGTCACCTACCGTGAACTGCACCGTGAGGTCGAGGCACTGAATGCCGCCATGGGCGTTCTGCTCGGCCCGGCATCGCTGGTCCCGATCGCGCTGGCCACCGTCCTGCCCGAACTGTCCGAGACGCACACCGGAGAACTCCGTCGCGCTCTCGACGAACTCGTCTGCAGGCTCGTCGACCACGAGTCCTGTCCCCAGGCGTCCGCTTCCTGATCTCCCGTTCCGGCCGGTCTCACCGGAGTCGGTCTGCCCGCGTAGCCGTGGTTGGTACGTTGGCGAATGGTCGGGTCATCGGGAGGTCACGTGGACACTGCAACGCTCACCGTCGACTGCAAGTACGGGCAGGTACGCGGATATCGCGACGGCTCGGTGTTCTCGTGGAAAGGCATCCCGTACGCAGCTTCCACCGGGGGCGCCCGGCGTTTTCGCTCGTGCGAGCCACCCACACCGTGGGACGGCGTGCTCGACTGCGACAGATACGGGACCATCGCTCCGCAGAGCCGCCAGAGCCCCATCCGCATCGAGCCGGGGATGACGATGGGGGAGGACTGCTTGTCCCTCAACGTATGGGCGCCGGAACCGGACGGCAGAGCACGGCCCGTAATGGTGTGGATCCACGGCGGCGCGTACGTGCTGGGATATTCGGGACAGAAGATCTACGACGGCCGTCTGCTGTGCGAGACCGGCGACGTGGTGGTGGTCACCCTCAACTACCGGCTCGGGCCCCTGGGATTTCTCGACCTGTCGTCCTTTTCCACGGAGGAGACCACCTTCGAAAGCAACGTCGGACTGCGCGACCAGATCGCAGCGCTCGAATGGGTGCGAGACTGTATCGCAGGATTCGGAGGAGATCCCGACGACGTCACCTTGTTCGGTGAATCCTCCGGAGGCGGTTCCGTCACCACCCTCATGACGGTTCCTCGCGCGGAAGGCCTCTTCCACAAGGCCATTGCGCAATCGCCGCCCGCTACCTCCGTCTACGGGCGCGAACGCGCCGCCATGGTGGCCGAGCGATTCCTCGAGATCCTCGAACTACCCCGATCCCGCGTCGGAGAGTTGCTCACGATGCCTGCCGACACGCTCGTCGAGGCGTCGGAAATCCTCGTCGGCGAAGTGCCGACGAAGGTACCCGGCACATTGGCGATGACGCCCGTCGTAGACCGCGATCTGGTGCCGAAGTATCCGGTCGCCGCGTTCCAGAAGGGTCTGTCGCACCGCATTCCGCTCATCATCGGCTCCAACAAGGACGAACCGTCGATCTTCAGATTCATGAAGTCGCCTCTGATGCCGGTGAACGACACCGCAATCCAGGCAATGTTCAAAGCGCTCGCCGAAGACCGGCCCGACCTCGAACCGGACCGCCTCGCCGATATCATCGCGGCATACCCGGACCTCACGAAAACCAGTGGTGCGCTCGCACTCTCGGGTGACGCGGGCTTCCGGATGCCGGTGGTCTGGGTTGCCGAGGCGCACAGCGTGCACTCTCCGACATGGGTGTATCGCTTCGACCACGCAACTCCGATCCTGCGCGCAGCGCGGATCGGTGCGGGCCATGCCACCGAATTGCCTTATGTGTTCGGTAATTTCGGAACGCTCGGGCGGGACCCCACGTTCTGGTTGGGCGGCAGGAAGGCGGCGTCGGAGGTGGCGGGACGTATCCGGCGGCGGTGGCTGGCGTTCGCACACCACGGTGTGCCGGCGGCGCTGGACGGATCCGCGCACTGGCCGCCCTACGAGCCGGAGCACAGGCTGACGCTGCTGCTCGACGCGCAGGACTCCGTCGTCGCCGACCCGGACGGTGCGTTGCGGCAGGCATGGGGCAGTCAGGTGATGGGCTTCAACTGACCACCGGACCGTCCGGGTGCGGCGCCCGGACGGTCAGTTGCGATATTCGGGGTGCTCCGCGACGAACTTCTCGACGTACGAGCACGACGTCCCGATCTTCAGACCTTCCTTGCGGGTCTCGTCGAGGGCGAACCGCACGATGTCTGCGGCGAGCCCCCGGCCCCGGAAGTTCGGGTCGGTGACGGTGTGGTCGAAGTCGCGCAGGTCGCCACGCTGCGAATAGTCGGCGTACGCGGCGAGGGAGTCGCCCAGGTACAGCGCGAAGCGGGACTGCTCGGGCAGATGCTCGACACGGGTGTCGGTGCTGCCGGACTCGGTGTGCTGTGTCATGTTCTCACCGTACCGCCGGAGTCACCGCGGGTCGGTTTCCACGACGAGCGCGTCGTCGTCCGTCAATGCGACGAAGGGAATTGCGTTGTCGCGCATGTATCGCAGGCTTTTCTCGATGCCGTCGTCGGCCAGTGCGGACGCGCCGGCGTGCGGAACGATGGCGTGATCGATCCATCCCAGACCATCCCAGACGACCTCCGTTCCGCACGTGGTGCGCACCTCCTCCGGATCGTCGGAGAACTCGATCCCCCGCAGCGACGGAGTCACCACACAGGCACCGGCGCTGTAGCCGGCGTACGCCAATTCGTTGCTGCCGACGAGATCGGTGAGCACCGCGTCTGCGCCGCTCCGCGCGAACTGTGCGCGCAACACGAACGTGTTCCCTCCGCGCACCCACACCGACGCGAACTCGCGCAGCCGGGTGCGCAGGGAGTCGGGGTCGTCGAGGTGATCGCGCAGATCGATCTCCTCGGGCACGAATCCCCGGGAGCGAAGCGGTTCCATCTCGCTCGTGACCGAGGAGCGGCGGGCGGCCGGCGGCCACGCGTCGGCCGCGTTGGCGATCACGGCGATGCGGCCCGGAGGGCCGACGACGCGCAGGAACTTCGACGGGTCGGACCCGAGCCGGTACGACGAGAGGAACAGTCGCACGGGGATCAGATGGTGAAGGCGAGGTTCTCGACGAGGCGGCGCCCGACGGCGGTATCGCCGCCGAGCGTGATTTCGTCGAGTCGGTCGACTGCGCGCACCCGCCCACCCGCCAGTCGCACGAACAGACTCGAGTCCATCGCGATCGTCGTCGTGGCGGGGCCGGACAGTTCGGGTACCACTGCGGCGCGCCCGTCCACCTCCACGTGGACGGTGCGGGCGAGTGGGCCGCTCAGTTCGAGGGTGATGCGCGCTCCATCGGGTGCCTTACCGAGTTTGCCGAACACGAACGGCACCGCGCCGAAGATTTCGGCGGAACCCAGTTCGCCGCGCGGGCCACCTTCGTCGCCGGGCGCGCCGATCGCATCCCGGATGTCGAGTTCGTGGAGCCAGCAATCGAAGATGCGGATGCGCATGAAGCGTCCGTAGGTCGCCCGGCCCACCGGCGTGTCCGCGGGCGCCTCGAAATCCGCCTGCGTCATCGCCGACAGTTGCTCGGTGCGATGCGCGACTATCCGCCGATACTGCGCGAGCACCTCGGAACCGGGCGTTCCACGCAGCGACTCGACCCAGTGTTCGTTGAAAGCACCGATCTCGTTGCGCACGTGGGCGAGCGTGTGCACGTCGATGTTCACGTGTGGCGCCTCGATCCCGGCCAGCATCGACTCGGTGCCGATCAGGTGAGCGACGATGTCCTTGACCGTCCAGCCCGGAAGATTTGTCGGCGTGAACCATCCGTCGCTGTCCAGAGCGGCAAGGAGCGAGTCGATCACCGCGAACTCCTCGAGCAGGAGAGGCCGGATGGTGTCGACGGGAAAGTCGACTGCGGTGCTGCCCGGTGGTGACGTCATGAGTTCTCCTCGGAGGCGAGACGGTCGAGTCCTGCGCGAATTGCCGCCGCGGTGACGTCCGGATTCTGGGCTCGCCGGCGGACCAGGCCGACGCCGAGTCGAATACGGTCACCCTTCTTGCGGGGAAGTACGTGCAGGTGCGTATGGAAAACGGCCTGGAACGCAGCCCGGCCGTCGTTGAGTACCAGGTTGGTGCCGTCGGTGGTGAGATCCGAGCGGCTGAGTGCACGCGCGAGACGATGTCCGGCGCGGAACATCGACGCACCGAGTTCGGGGTCGAGGTGCTCGAGCCGGGAGACGTGCTCACGCGGCACGACGAGCAGGTGTCCCCGCGCGACCGGGCGGGCGTCGAGGAACGCGACCACGTCGTCGTCCTCATAGACCCGCGCGGCCGGTGCGGAACCGGCCACTATGTCGCAGAACACACAGGAACTCATCGCGTCACTCTAACGTCCCCGCTGCCGCCACCAGACCTGGAAGCCCCTTTGCTGCGGTGGTCCGCCACACCGCCTCGACCCGAGAGGACAACTCGGTGTCCTGGGGGTTGATCTCCACGACCGGGACACCGTGGCGAGTCGCCAACTCGGGCAACTCCGCAGCCGGGTACACGATCCCCGAGGTGCCGACGACGAGCAGCACATCGGCGACGCGGAGGGCTGCGACTGCCGCGTCCCAGGGTTGCCGGGGCAGCATCTCGCCGAACCAGACGACCCCAGGGCGCCCGGCTCCTCCGCACGTGTCGCACGTCGGGGGCGTGATGCGCTCGACCGGTTCGCCGGGCGGTGCGGGCAGGTCCATAGGGCGCTCGCAGTCACTGCACCGGGGTTCGAAGAGGCTGCCGTGGAGGTGTGCGAGAACGGTGCTGCCGGCGCGCTCGTGCAGGTCGTCGACGTTCTGGGTCACGATCGCGACCTTTGCGGTGCGTCCCCATTCGGCGAGCGCGTGATGCCCGGCGTTGGGAGCGACGCGGCGTACGAGCGCAACCCGCCACTGGTACCACGCCCACACCGCGTCCCGATCTGCGTTCCAGGCCTCGGGGGTCGCGAGGGCGGCAGCGTCGAAGTTCTCCCACAAACCCGTCTGCGCGTCACGGAAGGTGGGCACGCCGCTCTCGGCGGACATTCCGGCGCCCGTGAGCACCGCTACGCGGCGCGCGCCGCGGGTGAGGTCGAGGACCGCGGCGGGAACATTCATGGAGTCAGGGTAAAAGAGTGGCCGGTTCTCCGGACGGATTCCCGGCACTGCCGGGATCGGCGGCGGCGCGGCCGCAGCGGGAGCACGGCGACGCGGGGTCGTCGAGCACAAGGCCGCAGTCGGGGCAGACGCGGTGCAGCAGGCAGGCCGGCTCGCCCCCGTCGTCCCACTCCCTCGGTGCACTGTTCATTGCAGGCGTCTCTTTCCTGTCAGCGCTCTTTCTACCGTCAGTGCTCTCTCAGATAGTCGGCGAGTACCCGCGCGCCGCTGTGCTCGACGTCGCGTGTGGCGGTGAGCAGCACGAGCGCCCGCCCGTCCGCCTGCTCGTCGAGACGCGCGATGGCGTCGCCGGACGCCGGAGATGCCAACTCCGCGCGATAGCGGTCGCGGAACTCCGTGAAAAGAGAGGTGTCGTGGGAATACCACTTGCGAAGATCTGTCGAGGGAGCGAGGTTCTGGGCCCATTCGTCGTAGTGGAAGGCGTCCCGTCGGAGGCCCCGCGGCCAGAGACGGTCCACGAGAACCCGGAACGGCTCGTCGTCGGCGGGGTGGTCGTAGACCCGTTCGACGGTGACCGTGCGGTGTGGCATGGCGTTTCCTTTCCGCGTCGTGCACTCACAGAATTTGCAGCAAGCTTGTGAAGTGAGGTGTGTCACATTCTTGCATCATCTTGCTGTTCGGACTCGATTCAGACGATTCGTGCAAGTTGCAGGTCGGGTGCCGTCCCGGTAGGCCTGCATAGAGTCACCACGAGTGCAGGCCGTCACATGGCCCGATCGCACGCACATCTCGCCGCCGATCGCGGCGCCGCGCACTTCATCGACGCAGGAGTCAGAGAAATTGAGTACCGAAGGATCGAATACGGGGAGCGGAGCGCACCGCCGTCCGACCGTCGGCGTGGTTCGTGAAACCCACGACGGTGAGCGGCGTGTCGCGCTTGTTCCGAAGATCGTGCCGTCGCTGATCGCCAAGGGCCTCGACGTGATCGTCGAAGCCGGCGCAGGCCTCGGCGCGCTCATACCCGATGCCGCCTACAAGGAAGCGGGCGCTCAGATCGGCGACGCCTGGTCGTCCGACGTGGTCGTCAAGGTCGCACCGCCCACCGACGCGGAGATCGCCCGGCTCGGCTCGGGACGCCGGCTGATCGGTTTCCTCGCGCCGCGCAACGCCGACAACCAGATCGGTGCGCTCGCTGCTGCCGGTGTCGAGGCGTACGCCGTCGAGGCCATCCCGCGCATCTCCCGCGCCCAGGTCATGGACGCACTGTCGTCCCAGGCCAACGTCGCCGGCTACAAAGCCGTCCTGGTCGCCGCGAACGAATCCACGCGGTTCTTCCCGATGCTCACCACCGCAGCCGGCACCGTCAAGCCCGCCACGGTACTGGTGCTCGGCGTGGGTGTCGCCGGCCTGCAGGCACTCGCGACCGCCAAACGGCTCGGCGGCCGCACCACCGGCTACGACGTCCGCCCCGAGGTCGCAGATCAGGTGCGCTCGGTCGGTTCCCAGTGGCTCGACCTCGGCATCGACGCCGCGGGTGAAGGCGGATATGCCCGTGAACTCAGCGACGACGAGCGCGCTCAGCAGCAGCAGGCGCTCGAGGATGCCATCAAGGGCTTCGACGTCGTCATCACCACCGCACTGGTGCCCGGCCGGCCCGCTCCGCGTCTGGTGACCGCCGCGGCCGTGGAGGGAATGCGGCCGGGCTCGGTCATCGTCGACCTCGCCGGCGAAACCGGCGGCAACTGTGAACTCACCGAACCGGGTCGAACCGTCGTCAAGCACGGAGTGACCATCTGCTCGCCGCTGAATCTTCCCGCGACGATGCCGGAGCACGCGTCAGAGCTGTATTCGAAGAACGTTGCGGCCTTGCTCGAGCTCATGCTCGACGAGAACGGCACGCCGGCCCCGGACTTCTCGGACGAGATTCTCGCCGAGGCGTGCGTGACCCGCTCGAAGGAGACCCCCTAGATGTACAACGAACTGTTGGCGAACATCGCGATCCTGGTTCTGTCCGGGTTCGTCGGTTTCGCAGTGATTTCCAAAGTCCCGAACACCCTGCACACCCCATTGATGTCCGGCACCAACGCCATTCACGGCATCGTCGTGCTCGGCGCCCTCGTGGTGCTCGGTCACCTCCCGGCCGACGCGCCGTGGAGCATCAAGGTCATCTTGTTCGTGGCGCTCGTGTTCGGCACGCTCAACGTGGTCGGCGGCTTCGTCGTGACGGACCGCATGCTCGCAATGTTCAAGCCCAAGAAAGACTCCGGCAAGGCTGCCGCGACCAAGGGAGCCGACGCCCGATGAGCTACCTCGTGTCAATCCTCTACATCATCGCCTTCGGCATGTTCATCTACGGTCTGATGGGCCTGACCGGCCCGAAGACCGCGGTGCGCGGTAACTACATCGCCGCGGTGGGCATGCTCCTCGCCGTCGTCGCCACCCTCATCGACATTCGTGACACCGGCAACTGGATCATCATCGCCGCCGGCCTGATCGTCGGTGTCGTGCTGGGTGTCCCGCCGGCGTTGCGTACCAAGATGACTGCGATGCCGCAGTTGGTCGCCATGTTCAACGGCGTCGGTGGCGGCACCGTCGCCCTCATCGCCTGGGCGGAGTTCCTCGACACCGACGGCTTCACCCGGATCGACGGGTCGCCCACCGTTCACATCGTCATCGGTTCGCTCTTCGCCGCGATCGTCGGCTCGATCTCCTTCTGGGGCTCGATCGTCGCGTACGTCAAACTTCAGGAACTCCTGAACAAGAACGTCGAGAAGAAGCTCGTCGGAGGCGCGAAGCTGTTCCAGATCGCCAACGTTCTTCTCGCCGTGGCGTCGCTGGCGATTGCCGTCTACATCGGAATCAACGCCGATCCCGCCAACGATCCCACCGCGGGCATCTGGATCCTCGGATTGCTCGTCGTCGCCGGCCTGATGGGTCTGTTCGTCGTGCTGCCGATCGGCGGCGCCGACATGCCGGTCGTCATCTCGCTGCTCAACGCGCTGACCGGTCTGTCCG
The DNA here is from genome assembly GCF_042717545.1 of Rhodococcus sp. NPDC058639. Lineage (NCBI taxonomy): Bacteria > Bacillati > Actinomycetota > Actinomycetes > Mycobacteriales > Nocardiaceae > Rhodococcus > Rhodococcus sp. NPDC058639. The sequence goes on along the minus strand of NZ_JBHXRF010000003.1, from coordinate 61,463 downwards.
CCGCGGCTGCGGGCCTCGCACTGAACAACACCGCGATGATCGTCGCGGGCATGATCGTCGGCGCCTCCGGCACGATCCTCACCAACCTCATGGCCAAGGCCATGAACCGCTCGATCCCCGCGATCGTGTTCGGGTCGTTCGGCGGTGACGGCGGAGCGGCCGGCATCGTCGGTGCAACCGGCGGCACCGTGAAGGCGACGTCCTCGTCCGACGCGGCGATCCAGATGGCCTACGCCAACCAGGTCATCGTGGTGCCCGGTTACGGCCTCGCGGTTGCACAGGCGCAGCACGCGGTCAAGGAGATGGCATCGCTGCTCGAAGCGCGCGGTGTCGAGGTCAAGTACGCGATCCATCCCGTCGCGGGACGGATGCCGGGTCACATGAACGTCCTGCTCGCCGAAGCCGAGGTGTCCTACGACGCGCTCAAGGAGATGGACGACATCAACGGTGAATTCAACCGCACCGATGTCACCATAGTCATCGGCGCGAACGACGTCACCAACCCGGCCGCGCGCCACGACTCGTCCAGCCCGATCTACGGAATGCCGATCCTGAACGTGGATCAGTCGAAGTCCGTCATCGTGCTCAAGCGCTCGATGAGTTCCGGCTACGCGGGCATCGACAACCCGCTGTTCACGGCGGACAACACCTCGATGTTGTTCGGCGACGCAAAGAAGATGGTCGCCGAGGTCACCGAAGAGCTGAAGGCTCTCTGACCCCTCGCTTCCTCCCGGCGCCCACGCGGATCACCGCGTGGGCGCCGGTGTCGTCGGGGCCGTGAGCACCGGGGCGAGCAGCGCCGCGACCAGCACGCAGACGAGCGGCACCGCCATCGCCGTGGTGAGGGACGTCGCCTCGGACACCCACCCGATACAGGCCGGTCCCGCAAGGAAGCCGAGATAGCCGAGACCCACGACGCGGGACATGTCGGCACCGGGCGACCCGGACTCGAGATTGCCTGCCGCGGTGAACAGCTGGGGGACGGCGCCGGACAATCCGAGACCGAAGAGCGCCCACCCGGCGAGCGTCAGCGGGAGCACCGGCGACACCATCACGGTGCCCATGCCGACGGCCGCCATCAGTGTTCCGTACCGGATCACGCCGGCGCTGCCGATACGTGCGCTCACCCGGTCGGCGACGAACCTGCCGAGCGTCATCGTCGCGGAGAACGCCCCGAACGCGAGCGCGGCCACCGACGCCGGACTGTCGAGTCGCTCCTGGACCTGGAGGGCACTCCAGTCGTTGGCGACCCCTTCACAGAGCATCAGCGCGAACGCGACACCACCGAGCAGCACGACCCGCCGGGAATAACCGCCGCGACGCCCGGAAGACGACCTGTGGGGAACAGGCGTGGTGCGCACGAGGTGCCGCCCGGCCCATGCGATCAGGCACACCGCCAGTCCTCCCGCGGCCGCAAGGGTGACGGGAGGACTCACTCCCAGCGCGAGGGTGGCCGCACCGACCAGCGACCCGGCGATGCCACCGGCGGAGAACACTCCGTGAAATGCCGACATGATCGGCCGTTCGTACCGTTGCTCGAGCACCACGGCCTGCGAGTTCATCGAGACGTCGAGTGCGCCGTTCGCCAGCCCGAAGATCGCGAGGGCCAGGCCGAGTTGCCACGGCGCGGTCGCGAGTCCCGGCCCGACGGCCACGACCGCCAGGGCCAGCGCCGACACTATCGTCGTGCGGTGACTGCCGAACCGGTCGGCGAGCCGTCCCGTCACCTGCATTCCGCACAGCGCACCTGCCGCGAGCAGCAGCAACAGCGATCCGAGCGTCGCGTACCCCGTCCCGACCCGCTCCAGGATCACCGGGATGTGCACCACCCACATGGCGAGCAGGAACCCGTTCACGCCGAACACCGTGAACACCGCGACGCGCGCGCGGGCGAGCCGGGCGTTCTTCCGCACAGAATCGGTCACGCGGGCACGGTACCGATTTCCGCTCCCGAAGCCGGGCGCGCGCTCGTTACGCGCCGCCGAGGAGCGCGGGCACGGGGTCTCCGAGGAAGCGGCCGATTGCGGCAAGCGCGCGGCCGGCCTGCTCACCGTCGACGAGGCGGTGGTCGAACGAGAGCGACAGGCTCGCGACCTTGCGGACCTCGAGTGCGCCGTCGAGCACCCACGGACGATCGGCGATGGCGCCGACCGCGAGGATCGCCGCTTCCCCCGGGTTGAGGATCGGCGTGCCCGCCTCGATGCCGAAGACACCGATATTCGTGACGGACACCGTGGAACCGGTCAGCTCGGCCGGCGTCGCCCGGCCGGTCCGCGCGCGATCGGCGGCCTCGGCGATCGCATCCGCGAGGTCCGGGAGCGGCAGGTGCCGGGCGTCGCGCACGACCGGAACCTTCAGCCCGTCCGGTGTGGCGGCGGCGATCCCGAGATGGATGTCGTGGTGGACGACGATTTCCTGGGCGTCGTCGTCCCAGCGTGAGTTGAGCGACGGCTCCTCGGTGACCGCGCGCATCAATGCCCGGGCGACGATGGTCAGCGCGGTGAGGTGACGGCCGTCGAACGCCGGTTCGCCGCGTAATCGCGTGACGAGATCGACCGTGGCCGTCACATCGCAGGTGAGGAACACCGTCGCGTGCGGTGCGGTGAACGCGCTGCGGGTTACGGCGTCGGCGGTGCGCTTGCGGACACCGCGGATCGGCACCCGACTGGTGGTCGACGCGGGTCGCGGTGTGTCCGTATCGGTGTCCCCGGCATCGTTCCCCGCCGCGCGCTTGACATCGTTCCGAGTGATGACGCCTCCCGCGCCCGTGCCTCCGACCTCCGCGAGATCCACCCCGAGCAGGGCCGCTTCCCGGCGCGCGCCCGGTTTCGCGTCCGGGCGGTGCGCGGGCGCGCCGGTGGTGCTCGACGAGTTCCCGGCCGGGTTGGTCCGTGTCGCGCGGCGGCTGACGGGTGCGGCACCCGGGCCGTAGCCGACCAGCACCGCCGGACGCGCTTCGGCGGGCGCTGACTCGGACGAGGGGGACGCCGCGGGTTGTGCGCCGTCCGACGGCCCCGCGCCGACGGCGATCCGCAACAGCGGGCTGCCCACCGGGATCGTCTGACCCGGTGCGACGAGGAGTTCGGCGACCGTGCCGGCATACGGCGACGGCAACTCGACGGTCGCTTTCGCCGTCTCCACCTCGCCGATCACCTGATTGAGCTCGAGCCGGTCGCCGATCTGCACCGACCACGACACCCACTCGGCCTCGGTGAGTCCCTCCCCGAGATCGGGCAGGCGGAACTCCTCGACGGACTGTGACATCGTCACTCCCTTCGTCATGCCGCGAGCGCGCGATCCACCGCATCGAGAATGCGGTCGGGATCCGGCCGGTGATGGGATTCGAGCTTTGCGGGCGGATACGGAATATCGAATCCGCCGACGCGGAGGACCGGCGCTTCGAGTTGGTAGAAGCAACGCTCGGCGGTCCGGGCCGCGATCTCGGCGCCGATCCCGCAGAACACGGGCGCTTCCTGCAGCACCACGAGGCGTCCGGTGCGGCGCACCGACTCCTCGACGGTGTCGAAATCGATGGGCGAGAGCGACCGCAGATCGATCACCTCCAGCGACCGGCCCTCGGCGGCAGCGATATCCGCGGCCTGCAGCGCGGGAGGCACCATCGCACCGAAAGTGACCACGGTGACGTCGCTTCCGGTGCGGAGGATGCGCGCACGGTCGAGGGGAAGATCGGGTCCGGTGTCCACATCGACCTCGCCGCGTTCCCAGTACCGGTGTTTCGGTTCGAGGAAGACCACGGGGTCGTCGAGCGCGACAGCTTGCTGGATCATCCAGTACGCGTCCGACGGGCTGCCCGGACTGACCACCCGGAGACCGGCGGTGTGGGCGAAATATGCCTCGGGCGACTCCGAATGGTGTTCGACCGCGCCGATGCCGCCCCCGTAGGGGATGCGGATGGTCAGTGGCGCGGTGACCGCTCCCGCGGTGCGGTAACGGATTTTCGCCACCTGCGAGACGATCTGGTCGAACGCGGGGTAGACGAATCCGTCGAACTGGATTTCGCACACCGGGCGGTAGCCGCGCAGAGCCATCCCGAATGCCGTTCCCACGATGCCGGATTCGGCCAGGGGAGTGTCCATCACTCGTCCTTCACCGAAATCCTTCTGCAAGGTGTCGGTGACCCGGAAGACGCCGCCGAGCCTGCCGACGTCCTCGCCCATCAGAATTACTTTCCGGTCCTGTTCGAGCGCGCGGCGCAAACCGGCGTTGAGAGCCGCGCCGAGCGCCATCGTCGTGGTGGTCATCGCAGTGCCTCCTCGTCGGTGCCGGTGAAACTCGCGAGATAGTCGGCGTAACCGGCACGTTCGTCGGCGAGCAGCGCATGGTCGGTGGCGTAGACGTGGTCGAACATCGTCAGCGGGTCCGGGTCGGGGAGGTCGAGCGTGCCGCGACGCAACCGCGTCGCCGCGTCCTGGGCGGCGGTGTCCACCTCGTCGAAGAACGCCTGGTCGGCGAGATTTTCGCGTTCGAGGAGACGTCGCATGCGGTCCACCGGATCGCGCGCCTTCCATACCTCGAGGTCGGCGGGTGTGCGGTACCTGCTCGGATCGTCCGAGGTGGTGTGCGGTCCCATCCGGTAGGTCAGCGCTTCGACGAAGAACGGTCCGGAGCCTTCGCGGGCGTGCCGGGCGGCCTGGCGTGTGACCGCGAGAACGGCGAGGACGTCGTTGCCGTCGACCTGTACGGTGGGCATTCCGAAGCCCGCGGCGCGCTGGGCGAGCGGCACCGGGCTCTGCAGTTGGGTGGGGGCACTGATCGCCCAGTGGTTGTTCTGGCAGAAGAAGACGACACCGGCGCCCCAGCCGACCGCGAATCCGAGCGCTTCCGACAGGTCGCCCTGGCTCGTCGCCCCGTCACCGAAATACACGATCGTGGCGATGTCGGCGCCGTCGAGCTTTGCTCCCATGGCGTAGCCGGTCGCGTGCAGGCCCTGCGCCCCGACGACGATGGCGGGGTTGGTCATGTTGACGGTGGCCGGGTCCCATCCCGAGTGGGCACAGCCGCGCCAGAGGGTGGTCATGTCGGCGGGGTCGACGCCACGACACCACGCGACGGCGTGCTCGCGGTAGCTGGTGAAGACGTAGTCGTCGGCTTCGAGTGCCCGGGCGGAGCCGACCTGTGCGGCCTCCTGGCCGGTCATCGGCGCCCAGAGGCCGAGTTCGCCCTGGCGCTGCAGCGCGATCGCCTCGTTGTCGAGACGGCGGACGACGACCAGGTCGCGGTAGAGATCGCGGAGTCGGGTAGGTCCGATATCGGCGACCAGCCTGCTGTAGTCGGGATTGTGGACGCGTCGCCCGTCGGGCTGGATCAACTGGACCGGGTGGGTCGTGGGAGCAACCATCGGGTCACCTCGTGGGTGCTGTCCGGGTGAGCCGGGTGGGCCGCGCCGGAATGTGAGTGGTGTACCTCACATGATCCACTCGTAGGACGAGTGCGCAATCGATGCGCTGCGGAGTGTGCAGGAAGCACGGTCGAGGGGCGGTTCGGAGTGGCACACTGCGAAGAATGACCAGTCTGGACGGGACGGACGCACGTTTGCTGCTCGAGCTCGCTCGCACGCCGAGAGCGACCGGAGTGGAGTTGTCGCAGCGACTCGGACTCTCGCGCAACACGGTCCAGGCGCGGCTGAGCCGGTGGGACTCGGAAGGGATCCTCGCCTCGTTCGAGCGCCGCGTCGACCCCGTCGCGCTCGGGTATCCGCTCGCGGCGTACGTCGCCACCCAGGTCGACCAGCACCGGCTCGACGCCGTCGTCGAGGAACTGGCACAGATTCCCGAGGTCACCGAGGTGTACGGGGTGACCGGTCCGATCGATCTGTCCGTGAAGATCGTGGCGCGCGACGCCGACGATCTCTATCGGCTGGCGGAGCGGATTCTCGGGATTCCGGGCGTCGAGCGCACCGACATGTCGCTCGTGATGCGCGAACTCGTCCCGCACCGCACCGCACCGCTCCTTCGGCGGGCGGCCGGAGCCCGATAACGGCAGCGGTACGCGACTGCGCGGTGGGGTCCTACGTCGCGGTCGAGGTGACCAGTTGCATGACCGCTTTGCGGATCTGTTCGGGAATCGGCACCGGGCGCCGGGTCTGCATATCGATGTAGACGTGCACGAAACGGCCGGTCGCGGCGGGCTGCAACGAGCCTTCCGACTCGCGGAAGATGGCGAGCGAATACGTGACGGACTGCGTGCCGAGCCGCTCCACAGCGAGACCGACCTGGAGTCGGTCGGGGAACGACAGTTCGGCGAGGTAGCGGCACGAGGTCTCCGCAACCACACCGATCGCGTCGAGTTCCCGGATGTCGACCCCGGTCGTGGCCATGAGCCAGCCGTTCACCGCGGAGTCGAAGTACGAGTAGTAGGTGACGTTGTTGACGTGGCCGTAGTGGTCGTTGTCTGCCCACCGTGTCTGCATGGGCCAGAGCACCGGGAAGTGCTCCGGATCAGGTTGCGCGGTGGGTCTCGTCGGCTGACTGTTGCTCACTCCTCGACGATAGTGCTCCCCGGACGGCAAGTCCGATCAACAGCGCCCAGAATGCAGAACCGACGCCGAATATCGACAATCCGGATGCCGCGACCAGGAATGTGACGACCGGGGCCTCGCGATCGTGCACGTCGCGGAGGGCGGCGGACAGGGCGCCGCCGAGGGTTGCCAGCAGCGCCAGCCCCGCCACGGTCTCGACGACACCCGCGGGTGCGAGCGCCACCAGAGCGGCAAGGCCGGCCGAGCACAGCGCGAGCACCAGGTACGACCAGCCCGCGGACCACGCTGCCACCCAGCGGCGCTGCGGGTCCGGGTCCGCGTCGGGTGCGGCGGCGAGCGCAGCACTGATGGCTGCCAGGTTGACGGCGTGGCCACCTGCGGGAGCACCGATCACCGTGCCGAGCCCGGTCACCGTCATCGCCGCACGCCACGGCGTCCGGTACCCGAACGAATTCAGCACCGCGGTGCCCGGAATGTTCTGCGAGGCCATCGTCACGATGTAGAGCGGAAGGGCGATTCCCAGCAGTGCCTGCCACGTCCAGGCCGGTGCCGTGAATTCGAGTCGGGGAGCAAGTTCGGTGGGCGCGACGGAGGTCCCGGTACGGACGAGGTGCACGACGATCACCACCGTCGCCGCTGCGAACGCGCCCGGTACCGCCCATCGGGGTCGCACGCGTTGCAGGATCAGCCAGACCAGCGCTATCGGTGCGATCACCGCGGGGGAGTCGGCCAGTGCGGTGACCGGTGCCAGGCACAGGGGGACGAGGATGCCGGCGAGCACCGCCTGCGCGAGGGAGGTGGGGATGGACGAGATCAGTCGTCCGAGCAGCGGCCAGAGTCCCGTCAGCACGACCGCCGCGCCGACGACGACGAACGCGCCCACCGCCGCGGGCCAGCCTCCCGCCACGACGCCGGTACCGGCGAGCAGCGCCGCGCCGGGCGTCGACCACGCGAGCGTGATCGGGGTGCGATACCGGCGCGACAGCCAGAGGATGCCCAGACCCTGGGTCAGGCACAGTGCGGCGAGACCCGAGGCGGCTTCCGCGGGGGAGGCGCCGACCGCGCGCAGGCCGGTGAGCACGACGGCGAACGAACTGGTGAAACCGACGAGGGCGGTCACGATTCCCGCTGTGATCGGCCGCGATATCGGTGCGGTGCCGCCGGTCGGCGTCGCTGCGGCGTCCGGCGGGGATTCGGTCACGGATCGGCATTCTGCCGGATCGCGCGTGGGTGATGCGGAGCGCTCGTGTTCCGTGCCAGGATCGAGACATGCCCGACACCAACGTGCTCATCTCGGCGTTCGACCTGGCGCACCTGATCGACATCGGGAAGCCACCGGTGCTGCTCGACGTGAGGTGGGCGCTCGGGGAAACCCACGGCATCGACCGGTACCACCGGGGGCACATCCCCGGAGCGGTCTACGTCGACCTCGACTCGGAACTGGCGGATCCGCCCTCCCTGGAACTCGGCCGCCATCCGCTCCCCGATATCGGACGCCTGCAGCAGGCGGCACGACGTTGGGGCCTCTCCGACGGTGACCCGGTCGTCGCATACGACGCTTTCGGAGGTCTCGCGGCCGCTCGCGCGTGGTGGTTGCTGCGTTGGGCAGGGCTGACGGATGTCCGCCTGCTCGACGGTGGGTTGCCGGCGTGGACCGCGGGTGGCCACAAGGTTGCCGCGGGTCCCGGGGAACGCCCCCACCCGGGGACGGTGTCGTTGAGCGCGGGGCACCTGCCGACCCTCGGCCCGGACGAAGTCGCACGTTTCCCGTCGCACGGAGTTCTGCTCGACGCGCGGTCGTCGGCCCGGTTCCGCGGCGACGAAGAACCCGTCGACCGCCGGGCGGGACACGTTCCGGGCGCGGTCAGTGCGCCTACCACAGAGAATCTTCGCGAGGACGGGTCGTTTCGCCCGCCGGATCAGCTCGCGGCACGTTTCGAAAGGCTTGGCGTCACCGGTGGCGACGTCGCCGTCTACTGCGGTTCGGGCATCAACGCGGCCCACGAGATCGCGGCACTGGCGATCGTCGGGATCGACGCGGCGATGTATCCGGGTTCGTGGTCGCAGTGGGCGGCCGATCCTCGGCGACCTGTGGCGACCGGCGGCTAGATTCCGCTGGTGTGGGGGTATCGCGCACCCGCCCGACATCTCGGTGCGCGGCACGTGGGACACGTGAACGTACCTTGATACAGATCTGTGTAAATTCGGAACAATGACGCATTTCGCACGCAGAAGTCTTGCCTTGTCTCTGAGTGCGGCAGCCGTCGCGGCTGCGGTCGCCGGAGCGCCCGCCGTGTCGGCAGCGCCCGCGGCCGCCGCTCCGTCTGCCTGTGTGTCCGCGGTGCCCACGGCCGACATCGCTGCGCTCACGGATCCCGCCGGGATCGAGACCTTCGACGACGCCCGGTCCCGTATCGCCGCGTTGCGGGAGGTGCTCGCTCGTAGCGACGACTACCGCGGCACCTTCGTCCTCGCGTTCGACGAGATTCTCGCGCTCACGGAGCCGACGCTGAACTCCGGCATCTACGACGACCCGGAGTGGGCGAATGCGCTGGCGGTGGAGGTCGTGCGGCTGTATCTGGCGAATCTGCACGAGTACGTCACCGGCGGTACCCCGGCGGCGCATTGGGCCGAGGCACTCGCCGGGACCGAGCGTTGTGACCGCAGCCCGGGCCGCGTTCTGCTCGGCGCCATCGTCGCGCACCTGGTGATCGATTTCCCCGAGGCGCTCGTGACCATCGGATCCACGCCCGAGCACACCCGGGACTTCTACACCTTCGGTGGTGCCCTGATCGATGCCGCGCCCGTCATCGCCGACGAGTTCGAGGCCATCTACGGCACGGATTTGCAGCCGTTCTTCACCGGGTGGTTCGCCGGTGACCTCCTGGGCGAGACGGAGACGACCACCTTCATGTTCCAGTCGGCGCGAACAGCGGCGTGGGTCAACAACTTCGGACTCCAGGACCCCGCCACCCACGACCTCACCCGGCTCGGGATGAACGTGGCCTTCGAGGCGGCGAACGTCGTGCTCGACGGGCTCGAAGCAGTCGGCACCATCTGAGCGACCGCGCCTGACCACGGCCGCCGGGGGTGAGCGGTCGTGGTCAGGACCGTGAGTACTCGGACGCGCGCCGAACCTGATCCGGGGTCGGTGTGACTCCCGTGTAGAGGGCGAACTGCAGCGCTGCCTGGAGGGCGATCACCTCGTCGCCGGTGATCACCGGAATGCCCTGCTCGCGGGCGAACCGGACGAGCGGCGTCTCGGGCGGCACCGCGACCACGTCGAAGACGACGGTGGCAGCGGCGACGACCTCCTCCGGGACGGGGAGGCGGTCGGCTTCCGGTGCACCGGCCATGCCGACCGGCGTGGCGTTGACGAGCAGGCCCGGAGGTGTCGCGGAGGCGTCCGCACGCCAGTCGTACCCGTACTTACGGGCGAGAGGGCGGCCGGTGCGTTCGTTGCGCGCTACCACGACGCCCTCGGCGAAACCGCTGTGCCGCAGCGCCGCCGTGACCGCTTTCGCCATACCGCCACTGCCGGTGATCGTCACCGGCAGTGAGGAGTCGACGGCGTGGGCCGCCAGAAGATCGGTCACCGCCTGGTAGTCGGTGTTGTATGCGTGGAGGATGCCGTCGTCGTTGACGATCGTGTTGACCGACTCGATCGCGCGTGCGGAATCGTGCAGGACGTCGACGAGTGGCAGGACCGCTTCCTTGAACGGCATCGATACCCCCGCGCCGCGAATACCGAGCCCTCGGATCCCGGCGACCGCGTCCTCGATATTCGTGGGTGCGAAGGCCTTGTAGACGAAATCGAGTCCGAGTTCGTCGTACAGGTAGTTGTGGAATCTGGTTCCGATATTGCTGGGGCGGCCCGACAGGGAGATGCACAGCCGGGTGTCCTTGGTGATGCGGGAGAGCATCCCTCCACCGTAGTGGTGGTGTTCGACGCCGCCACGACAACACATGAACACGCCATTCTCTTTTCGCGAGAATCGTATATGCTGCGGCCATGGGAGACGACCTCGGTGCCGGTGGGTTGAGATTCGAGCGGGAAGGCGCGATCGGCTGGTGCACCATCGACCGGCCCGCGGCTCGGAACGCGTTCACCCCCGCGATGTACTACGGCCTCAAACGCGCGGTTCGGCTGGTCAACAGCGACCCCGACCTCGCGGCGCTCATCATCACGGGCGTCGACGACGTCTTCGCGCCCGGCGGTGACCTCGGTGGCCGGTCCGAACCCGGCGACGACCTGCCCGACGGCCTCGCCGGCAACGATGTGGTGCCGTTCCTGACCATCCGGGACAGCCGCGCGCCGGTGATCTCGGCGGTCAACGGCATCTGCCAGGCCGGGGGACTGCTTGTCGCGATGATGTCGGACATCGCCGTGGCGAGCGAACGGGCCACCTTCCGCGTCCCCGAACTGCTGCGCGGCATCCCCGACGCGACGTTCGCGGCGGCGCTGCCGGCCCATGTCGGAATCGCGGCGGCGCGTGACCTGATCCTGTCCGCGCGGCGCTTCGACGCCGCGGAGGCGCTGCGGCTCGGTGTGATCTCACGCGTGGTGCCGCACGACCAACTGCGAGAGGCCGCGCTGACCGCGGCACGCGAGGTGCTGCAGACTGCTCCGCTTGCGCGCGCCCAGGTCAAGCGCATGCTCAACGAGCGGTACGGGCAGTTCGACTATCAGACGATGTTCGGGTCACTCGAGACGTCGCCCGAACCGCGAGAAGGCATGCGCGCCTTCATGGAAAAGCGTGATCCGGAATGGATTCCGCAGAATCTCCCGGCATAACCGACGCGTGATCGCCCGGCGTCGCCGGAGTCGACGCCGCGGCCGAGGGAGCATGTCGCTGTCACGGATCGGGGCAGGACCCGGCGGCGTCCGCCAGCGCGCGATGGTCGCCGGAAGTGATCGGTAGTCCGTATCGCACTGCGACAGTGAGGTATCGGCCGGCGAACCAGCACCGGTATCCCGCGGCGGGCGGCATCCATTGCGCGGGGGTGTGGTCGCTCTTGTCCTCGTTGGCCGGCCCGTCCACCGCGACGAGGTTGTACGTGATGTCGTTGGCGAACTGCCGGCGCAGATCGGCCGGCCACCGTGCCGCGCCGAAATCCCACGCAGCCGCGAGCGGATAGATGTGGTCGACGTGCACGGCGCGTGCCTCGGAACGGCGAAAATCCACGCGCGCACCGGTGTACGGATCGTGGAGGGTTCCCGAGACGACGACGCACGCGTCGGTGCCCGGACGGAACGCCGGTTCACGGAGGTCGCGTGCGAGTACGTTGTTCCGCGTGTCGCACCCGTCGTGACCGCCCTCACCGGGGTGGTCGTCCGACCACGCTGGGCCGAACACGCACCCTTCTCCTGGCCCGCACCCGCGCTCGTATCCGCTTTCCCGCGGCCGGTCCGGCCACACGGTCACCTGCCCGAGCAGTGCCGCTATCTGCCCTCGCGGCGGGCTGCCGGGCACCGGGTCGTCGGCCGGATCGGAGACGCTCCGGAACCAGGACATCCCGATGGCCGCCATTACGACCCATATCCACCACTTCGTTGCGCGTCCCCCCGGCACCCCGGCATCGTGGCAGCGCGCACCGACAGGCGGCTACCGGTCGGCCGGTGCGGTGAGAACCTGCGGACCGTCGTCGGTGATCGCCACGGTGTGTTCGCTGTGCGCGGTGCGGGAGCCGTCGGCGGAACGGATGGTCCAGCCGTCCGGGTCGAAGGCGATCTCGTCCGTGGTCGGTGTCCACCACGGTTCGAGCGCGAGGGTGAGGCCCGGGCGCAGGACGAGGCCGCGTCCGGCGCGGCCGGTGTTGGAGACGTGCGGGTCTTCGTGCATGGTGCGGCCGAGGCCGTGGCCCCCGAACTGGGTGTTGACGGGATAGCCGTATTCGGCGGCGACCGCTCCGATGGCCGCGGAGATGTCGCCGAGTCGGTTGCCCGGCTGGGCGGCGGCGATACCCGCCGCGAGTGCGCGTTCGGTGGACTCGATGAGACGTCGATCCTCGGGCCGCTCGGTTCCGACGACGACGGTGCGTGCGGAATCGGCGACCCAGCCGTCGATCGAGACGGCGATGTCCATGCTGAGCACGTCCCCGTCCTGCAGCACGTAGTCGTGCGGCAGTCCGTGCAGCACCGCGTCGTTGACCGACAGGCAGATGACGTTGCGGAACGGACCACGCCCGAAGGACGGCGCGTAGTCCCAGTAGCAGGACACGGCGCCGCGCTCGGCGATCAGGTCCCGCGCCCGGTGCTCGAGGTCGAGGAGGTTGACGCCGGGTGCGGCTCTCTGCGCGAGATCGTCCACGAGATCGGCGATGAACGCGCCGGTGGTGCGCATCGCGTCGATCTCACGCGGGGTTTTCAGTTCGAGCACTGCACGTGTCCTTCCGGAAAGGGTTCTGAATCGCGGTATTAAAATACCAGACCCGGACCGTTGTCCGGTATTTTCATACCGGACCCGTCGGTCGACGTGACTTCGATACGCTGGTCTTCATGGTGCGTCTCCCGTTGTCACCGCAACAACTCGCCGCCGGTAAACGGCTCGGCGGGCTCCTCCGTGAGGCACGGCGCGACCGCACTCTCGCCGACGTCGCCGCATCCGCGGGGATCTCTCCGGAAACGCTGCGGAAGATCGAGACCGGCAGGCTGGCGACCCCGGGATTCGTGACCGTCGCGGCACTGGCACGCGCACTGGCGCTCCCACTCGACGATCTGGCGCGGGTCTGCCTCGACGCCGAGGAATTCGAGGACGCCGGCTAAATCGACGGCCGGTTGTCGCCCGATGCGGGAAAACGCGCAGCGCTGATCGATCCGACGGTGGCCCCGTCGTGTCCGACGATCCACGACCCGCCCGCCTCCGAGCACTCCGCGATCTTGCCGAACACGTTGAGAAGGAAGAAGATCGCCTCCTGCGACGACGCGGTCGTCGCGAGCCGGTGCGACTCGCCGGTCCTGGTGCCGTCCAGCCACACCCCACAGCGCCCGTCGAGACGAAGCGTGGTCACGTGATCCCAATCGACGAACCCGTACTTCACCTGTTCCCACGGCGTGCGAGTGCTGGGCGTCTGTTCGAGAACCTGCACCAGAATGGACATCGCGGCTCCTCGTGGCTTCGGATGTGTACCGACCAGTGTGCTCCATGCGTTCGGTGCCCGACCGGCAGTTGCGGTGCGAAAGCGAGAACCCTGCCATGAGCCGTCCTGGCGCGGCTGGCACCATGGAGGGCATGTTGCACGGGCTGTGGTCACCGGGATCAGGCCTGATGCTGTGGCGAGATCCCGCGGTCGACGCCGACGACGAGGCGTTGCCGTCGGCCCTGCGGCGATGGATCGACCGGCCGTTCCGGCACCGCGTGGAATTGACGCTCCCGGGTGACACCGAGCCGCGAGTCCTTCCCGCCGTGGCAGTGGCACCACCCGACGCCGCCACCCTCCTCCTCGATCTCCCGCGACGCCCGAGTGGCGTCGCGGGTGACCTGCGGTACCTCGCGCACGTGGCTCGCGGCATCGAACGCTGGGCGCAGGCTGGTCGCGTGGCCCCCGAACTCGTCCGCGCCGAAAAGCAATGGTGGGCGCGATGGCAACTGCTCGGCGGGGAGAAGAACCGGGCGTGGTCTGCCGAACTCGCCGCGGCGATGCCTCCCGTGCAGCGTCAACTCGGTCGCCCGTCGGCGTTGCTCGACAACATGTGCGAAGAACTGACGGACCCGATCGTCCGCGCTCTGCACGGCTCGTCGACGTCGCTGCATCCGCTGGTCGCGGCGCTCGCGGAGGGCCGCCCGCACCCCCGCGGCACGCAGCGGATGGCCGATGCGCTGGACGAATGGCGCGCGAGCCTCGCCGGGTACGAACCCGACCTCGTGCTGCGTCTCGCCGAACCGGAGGACACCGACGACGACGCCGACATCGGCGTGGCCGCGTTGTGGCGGCTGGAAGTCTGCCTGCGCTCCGAGGGGCAGGCGCCCGTGCCGGTGACCGTCGACGGCACCGATCCGCACCTTCTGCAGATCGCCATCCGTAAGCTCGGCGCCGCGATCACCGCCTACCCGAGACTCCAGGACGTCCCGCGCGACGTCGATACCCTCGACCTCCTGCTGCCCACCCCGGTCGTGATCGACCTCGTCGAACACGGCGCGCGTGCGCTGCAGGCGGCGGGCGTCGCCCTTCTGCTGCCGCGGGCCTGGGCGACGGTCGATCCGTCGCTGCGGCTGCAGGTCGACTCGCCGGTCGCGCCCGTCAGCGCCGACGACAGCGTCGTGGGTATGAGCGCGATCGTGTCGTACGAGTGGCAACTCGCAGTCGGCGACATGCTGCTCACCCGCACCGAGATGGAGGAACTGGTCGCCGCGAACAGCGACCTGGTCAAGCTGCGTGGCAAGTGGGTGCGGGCAGACGCCGAGGCACTCGCACGGGCCGCCCGCTACGTCACGGCGCATTCCGAACGCGACGCCACGCTGGGGTCGCTGTTCGCACAGTTCACGGGGGACGACGCCCCACCGGTCGAGGTCACCGATATCGCTGCGTCCGGCTGGGTCGAGACGTTGCTCGACGGCCAAGCTCAGCCCGAGGAGATCGCACCGCCGGCCGGACTGGTGGCAGAACTGCGCCCATACCAGCAGCGCGGTCTCGAGTGGCTCGCGTTCATGAGCCGGCTGGGACTCGGCGCGGTCCTCGCCGACGACATGGGACTCGGCAAAACCGTGCAGGTGCTCGCACTGCTCGCGCACGAACGCGAGACCGGAACCGCGGGTGCTCCGACACTGCTCGTGTGCCCGATGTCGGTGGTGGGCAACTGGCAGCGCGAGGCCGAGCGCTTCGTCCCGGATCTGCGTGTCTATGTTCATCACGGCGCACAGCGACTGCGGGGAGAAGCCCTGGCGACGGCTGTCGCCGGCGCCGAACTGGTCGTGACCACCTATGCCATCACCGCCCGCGATGTCGCGCAGCTTGCCGGGCTACCGTGGCGCCGTGTCGTTCTCGACGAGGCTCAGCACGTGAAGAATACGGCGACCGCGCAGTCCCGGGCCACCCGCGCGATCCCGGCGGCGCATCGCATCGCCCTCACCGGCACCCCCGTGGAGAACCGCCTCGAAGAACTCCGCTCGATTCTCGATTTCGCGAACCCGAGGTTGCTCGGCAGTGCCGCATCGTTCCGCGCGCGATTCGCGGTGCCCATCGAACGCGACCACGACCCGGTGGCGGCCGCGCGACTGCGCGCGTTGTCTGCGCCGTTCGTGTTGCGGCGCGTCAAGACCGACCCCGACGTGATCTCCGACCTTCCCGAGAAGTTCGAACAGACGGTCCGGGCCAACCTCACGGCCGAGCAGGCTGCTCTCTACCGCGCGGTGGTCGACGACATGATGCGAAAGATCCGCGACAAGGAAGGCATGGCGCGCAAGGGCGCTGTCCTCGCGGCGCTGACCAGGCTCAAGCAGGTGTGCAACCATCCGGCGCACTATCTCGGTGACGGGTCGCCCGTGCTGCGACGCGGTGGGCACCGTTCGGGCAAGCTCGGACTGGTCGAGGACATCGTGGAGTCGGTGCTGGCCGAAGGCGAGAAAGTCCTGCTGTTCACGCAGTTCCGTGAGTTCGGCGAACTCGTGGCACCGTATCTGGCCGAACGGTTCGCGACGCAGGTGCCGTTCCTGCACGGGGGCGTGACCAAGTCGAAGCGCGACGACATGGTCGACCGGTTCCAAGGAGACGACGGTCCGCCGATCATGTTGCTCTCCCTCAAGGCGGGCGGCACCGGTCTGAACCTGACGGCCGCCAATCACGTCGTGCATCTGGACCGGTGGTGGAACCCGGCGGTGGAGAACCAGGCCACCGACCGCGCGTTCCGCATCGGCCAGCAGCGGAACGTGCAGGTGCGCAAACTCGTGTGCGTCGGCACCGTGGAGGAACGAATCGACGAAATGCTGACCGGGAAACAGGAACTGGCTGATCTCGCGATCGGCGTGGGGGAGAACTGGATCACCGAGCTGTCCACCGACCAGTTGCATTCCCTGCTGTCCCTCGGCGATGAAGCGGTGGGTGACTGATGGCGCTCGACAACAGGGTCGAGACCCGCACCAAACGCGGTTCGATCGGCCGTAGCTGGTGGTCGAAGGAACTGATCTCGACCATGGAACAGGTGGCCGACAAGGCCCGGCTGACGCGGGGTCGCGCGTACGCGCGGTCCGGGCAGGTGGTCTCGATGCGCATCGAGCCCGGTGCCGCGGTCGGCGAGGTCCAGGGCAGTCAGTTGCGCCCGTTCACCTCGACGGTGACCGTGCGTCGGCTCGACGACGATGCGATCGACGAACTGATCCGGGAGGTCCGGGCTTCCCCGGGCATGCTGGCGCGACTGGCCGGAGGGGTGCTCCCCGAAGAACTCGGTTCGCTCCTGCTCCCGCGGCGCGCGGGGGAGTTGGACTTCGACTGCACCTGCCCTGACGACGGCTGGCCCTGCAAGCACGCCGCAGCAGTTGCGTACCTCCTTGCCGAACACATCGACGAGAAGCCGCTTGCGGTGCTCGCCCTGCGCGGAGTGGATCTCACGACGCTGATCGGTGGTGTCGACGACGCCGCCGCCACCGATACCGGTGACTTCTACGGTGAAGACACCGAACTCCCCGATCTGCCCGCGGAACGGTTCCGGCCCGCGATCGAAGACCTCGACCCGATGCTGCTCCGTCGCGCGTTGCGGGCGGGGGGCACGGACGAAGCCGTCGTGATCCGCGCGATGACCGATCTCGAGGATCTCTACCGCCGATTGCGCTGACGACGGCGCCGGAGTCGTCGGCGCAGTTCTCAAAGAATCAATGCGAGAAGAAGTCCCGCAGCGACAAGGCTGTCCGGCCCACGCATCCACTGCCGGATCAGGTCGAGGGGCACCTGGCCGACGGCGGTCTCCAGCACGAGTCCGTCGTACTCGGTGGCGGGGCGGGTCCGCAGTCGGTAGACCGCGACGCAGGCTCCCGCAGCGACGATCGCGGACACGGACGGCGACCAGCCCGTCACCGGAGCCGTCACCGCCGTCACCGCAGCGGCGGCACACGCCGGAACCACCATCAGCGGCCGGTACAGGTCACGATCCGCGGCACCGAGCATCGCTCGCAGGTCCGGCTTGCTCGCCAGGTCACGTAATCCGGTGCTGAACACCAGCGTCGCGGCGTACACGGCCGACAGTTGCACCCAGCCCGCCACGACCGGCTGTGTCGTCGCGCCCAGCGCCCAGGCCGCGCAGACGGCGACGGCGGTCGTCGCGAACGGTGACGGACGGCGCAGATTCCGGAGCAGGTCGGCGCGGACGAGTGCGCGAGGCCGGCCGGGTGGCAACGCCCGTGAGCGCCGAGCCGCGACACGTTTCCAGGCGCCTGCGTCGTGGACGCGGACGACGAGCGTGGGGTCCAGTCCGATCAGGGAGGTGCGGGCTGCCGCGGTGATCTCGGCGCGCTCGTTCAACTCCGCCGCCGTGATGCGGCCGCAGCGGAGAAGGGCGGCGCAACACATCGCAAGGGCGGGCGGCGCGACGACCGCCGCCGGAGGCCAGGTCCCGAACACCGGCACGACTGTTCCCGTCGCGCACACGGCCGCGACTGCTCCTCCCAGTGCGGCGGTGAGGATCTGCACGACCGGCAGAGTGCGAGTCGGCAGGACCCGCGCTTGGACGAGGAGCGCGAGGGCGGCCACGCCGAGCCCGAGCACCGCCCCGCACGCGGTCAGGGGTGGCCGCTGCTCCACCGTTCCGGCGAACGCAGCCAGCCGTCCACCGGCCGCCCCCGCGCATGCTCCGGCGGCGAACACCGTCACGACGCCGGGATGGAGCATCGAGGCCCGGTCCACCGGGGTGGACAACAACCAGAAGGCGCGTTCCGTGCTCGCGGTCAGAGGTCCGAGCGCGCGTGCGGCGGCGATGCCCGCGACCAGAAGGGCTGCGCCGACCACCCAGGCCCAGCCCGGGTTCCAGGATGTGGCATCCCAGCTACGACCGGCGGTGGTGTGGAGCGACCCGATCAGGGAGGTCGGCGGACGAGTGGCACCCCACCACACGAGACCCGAGACGACATAGGCACCCAGTGCCGACAGCACTACGGTGCCGGCCCGGTCGGTACGGGGCGCGTGGACACGGCCGAACCGCCGCCTCGCCTTCCGGAGCGCGTGGGCGCCGGTGATCGTCGGAGCCTGTTCGGTCAGCGCCACGAGTCGGCGTCCACGGTGTCGTCGGCGACCGCTGCCACCAGGTCCGGGTCGTGCGAGGCAATGACGACCGCGCATCCGCGATTCTTCTCGTCGGCGATCCGCTCGGCGAGCCACGCTCGTCCGGCGGCATCGAGATGGTGTTCGGGTTCGTCGAGCACGAGCAACCGCCGAGGCCGGACGAAGACCGATGCCAGCGCCAACCGGCGGCGCTGGCCGCCGGACAACGTGACGGGCAGTTGGTCGGAGGCGCCCGAAAGCCCTACGTCGGACAGCGTTCGGCTCGCCAGACCTGCGGGGTCGGGCATTCCGTGGGCGAGGGCGACGAGTTGCAGGTGCTCGTGGGCCGTCAGATGTGCGAACGTGGCGACGTCGCCCACCACGGATGCGACCGCTGCACGCTGGGCCGCCGAGGATTCGTCGGCCGCCGAACCGTTGATCGTGACGGTGCCCCGATCGAGACGGTCAGCGCCCACCAGGCACCGCAGCAGCGTGGATTTCCCGGCACCGTTCGCGCCGGTGACCGCGCTGCATGCCCCTGCGGCCACGTCGAAATCGACGGCGGTGAACACGAGCAGGTCGCCGAACCGGCGTTCCGCGTCGCGGACGGAGAGAACGTGACTATCGCGCCGTGCCGAGGCGCGCTGGGACGATATGGGCACAGGGACTCCCGGTTTTCCTCGTGAGGGGTGCGGTCGCGAGGAAGCAGGGACCGGTCAGGCGAAGCGAGACGTCGCGGCCCCTGCACCGGCGCCGGGCGCTCGCGGACGCGGGCGCCCAGGGGTATCGGGACGTGATTGCCGCCGGAACGCGCCGCGCAGCCGTTGTTCCGCCACGGTGGGTCCGCGAGGGGTGCGGGACAGTCCGAACAACAGATCGTCGGTGCGCCGGACGGTGTGCGCAGCGATCACGACGAGGGTGACGAAAACACCGGCCAGTAGCGAGCCGAGCGTGTCTCCCGGGAGTGCGGGGGAGAACGCGAGTAGCGAGACCAGTGCCCACAGCAGCAGGAATCCGAGCACATCGGTGCTGTGCCTCAGCCGGCGGCTCATGATGCGGAGCGTAGCGGACGGGGTGTGACCCTGGACATACATGGACTTCCAACTATAGGATGAGCGAAGACTTCGGGTTCCTCACGGCTGCCACGACGCAGCCACCACTATCGAGCAAAGGACGGGTTCGCGCATGAGCATTCGAGAACTGACCCACTTCGTCGGCGGCAAGCACGTCGCCGGCACATCCGGCCGTTTCGCCGACGTCTTCGACCCCAACACCGGCGAAGTCCAGGCGCGTGTTCCGCTCGCCACGCGCGCCGAAGTCGAGAACGTGATCGCCGACGCCGAAATCGCACAGAAGGAATGGGCGGCGTGGAACCCGCAGAAGCGGGCTCGCGTACTGATGCGCTTCCTGCAACTCGCCCAGGACAACATGGACGAACTCGCCCGGTTGCTGTCGAGCGAGCACGGCAAGACGATTCCCGACGCGAAGGGTGATATCCAGCGCGGCCTCGAGGTCGTGGAAGTGGCGCTCGGCGCTCCGCACCTGCTCAAGGGTGAATTCACCGAATCCGCCGGTACCGGCATCGACGTGTACTCGATGCGTCAGCCGCTCGGTGTGGTCGCGGGCATCACCCCGTTCAACTTCCCGGCCATGATTCCGCTGTGGAAAGCCGCTCCGGCTCTCGTGTCCGGCAACGCCTTCGTCCTCAAGCCCTCCGAGCGCGATCCCTCGGTGCCGCTGCGTCTGGCCGAACTCTTCCTCGAAGCCGGACTGCCCGCCGGCGTGTTCAACGTCGTCAACGGCGACAAGGAAGCCGTGGACGTGCTGCTCGAGGATCCCCGGGTCAAGGCCCTCGGGTTCGTCGGGTCGACCCCGATCGCCCAGTACATCTACGAGACCGCCGCGAAGAACGGCAAGCGCGCCCAGTGCTTCGGCGGCGCGAAGAACCACGCGGTCATCATGCCCGACGCCGACCTCGACCAGGTCGCGGACGCGCTCGTCGGTGCCGCATTCGGCTCGGCCGGCGAGCGTTGCATGGCGCTGTCGGTGGCCGTCCCCGTCGGTGAGGAGACCGCCGACCGGCTCGTGGCCAAGCTCCAGGATCGCATCGCCGAACTCCGCATCGGGACGAGCTTCGACGAGAAGGCCGACTTCGGTCCGCTCGTGACGGCCGCCGCCCGCGACCGCGTCCACAACTACATCGCCCAGGGCGTCGAAGAAGGCGCCGAACTCGTCGTCGACGGCCGCGGCTTCGTGCTCGAAGGCAACGAGGGCGGCTTCTTCTCCGGCGCGACCCTCTTCGACAGGGTCACCACCGACATGTCGATCTACAAGGAAGAGATCTTCGGTCCCGTGCTCACCGTCGTGCGCGCACGCGACTACGAGGAGGCGCTGCGTCTGCCGTCGGAGCACGAGTACGGCAACGGCGTCGCGATCTTCACCCGCGACGGCGACACCGCCCGCGACTTCACGACCCGCGTCCAGGTCGGCATGGTGGGCGTCAACGTTCCCATCCCGGTTCCGATCGCGTACTACACCTTCGGTGGCTGGAAGGCGTCCGGCTTCGGCGACCTCAACCAGCACGGGGCGGACGCCTTCCGCTTCTACACCAAGACCAAGACCGTCACGCAGCGCTGGCCGTCCGGTGTCAAGGAAGGCGACATCGAGGGCGCTCACGTCGCGGACACCGACCACTTCGTCATTCCGACGATGGACTAGGCGGTACGCCGATGTTCACCCTCACCGACGACGACAAGGCGATTCGCGACACCGCCCGCGACTTCGCCTCCGAGTATCTGGCACCCCACGCGGTGGAATGGGACCAGAACAAGCACTTCCCGGTCGACGTGCTCCGCAAAGCCGCGGCACTCGGCATGGGCGGAATCTACGTCCGCGAGGACGTGGGCGGATCGGGGCTTCGCCGCCTCGATTCCGTCCGCATCTTCGAGGAGCTCGCCACGGGGTGCCCGTCCATCGCCGCGTACATCTCGATCCACAACATGGTCACGTGGATGATCGACAAGTTCGGTGACGACGACCAGCGCCACCGCTGGGTGCCGAAGCTGAGCTCGATGGAACACCTCGGGAGCTATTGCCTCACCGAGCCGGGCGCCGGCTCGGACGCCGCCGCGCTCAGCACCAAGGCGGTGCGCGACGGGGACGACTACGTGCTCACCGGAGTCAAGCAGTTCATCTCCGGCGCAGGAACATCCGACGTGTACGTGGTGATGGCCCGCACCGGCGACACCGGCGCGCGCGGCATCTCGGCGTTCATCGTCCCCAAGGACACGCCGGGCCTGTCGTTCGGTGCCAACGAGAAGAAGATGGGCTGGAACGCGCAACCCACCCGCCAGGTCATCCTGGACGGCGTGCGCGTGCCGGCCGCGAATCTCCTCGGCAAAGAGGGCGGCGGATTCCGTATCGCCATGCATGGCCTCAACGGCGGCCGCCTCAACATCGCCGCGTGTTCCGTGGGCGGCGGCCAGGCCGCGCTGGACCGGACGGTCGCCTACCTCGCCGAACGCAAGGCGTTCGGTGACCGGTTGCTCGACTCGCAGGCGCTGCAGTTCCGGCTCGCGGACATGCGTACCGAACTCGAAGCGGCACGAACTCTGCTGTGGCGGGCCGCCGACGCCCTCGACACCGGTGCCCCGGATGTCGTGGAACTGTGCGCGATGGCCAAGCGCTTCGCCACCGACGCCGGGTTCGAGGTCGCGAACGATGCGCTGCAACTCCACGGTGGATACGGTTACCTGGCCGAGTACGGGATCGAGAAGATCGTGCGCGATCTGCGCGTGCATCAGATCCTCGAAGGAACAAACGAGATCATGCGGGTGGTCGTCGCGCGCAGCGTGGTGGCCGCGGCGCAGAACGGAGCGCAATGACCGGGCACGAACCCGAGGTCCTCGTCGAGGCGAAGAACGGACTGGGACGCATCACCCTCAACCGACCCAAGGCGATCAACGCGCTCAACCACGACATGGTGCGCGTGATGGCGGAGACGCTCCAGGCGTGGGAATCCGACGACTCGGTCCGCGCCGTCGTCCTTCGTGGTGCGGGGGAGCGTGGGCTGTGCGCCGGCGGCGACATCGTGTCGATCTATCACGACGCACGTGACGGCGGCACCGGCTCCCAGGAGTTCTGGCGCGACGAGTACATCCTCAACGCCGCCATCGGCCGTTACGCCAAGCCGTACGTGGCGATCATGGACGGCATCGTGATGGGTGGCGGCGTCGGGGTGTCCGCGCACGGCAACGTCCGGGTCGTCACCGAACGCTCGACGATCGCGATGCCGGAGACCGGCATCGGGTTCGTCCCCGATGTGGGAGGGACCTACCTGCTCTCCCGGACACCCGGCGAGATCGGCACCCACATCGCGCTGACCACGGGCCGGATGAAGGCCGGCGACGCCATCGCACTCGGCTTCGCCGACCACTACGTGCCGTCCGACGCCCTCGACAAGTTCGTCGCAGCACTCGAGACCGGCTCGGTCGACGACGCGCTCGCCGAATACTCCCAGCCGGCACCGGATTCGGCTCTGCTCGCGCAACGCGACTGGATCGACGCCGCGTACTCCGCGGACACCGTCGAGGAGATCGTCGAACGCCTGCGCAGCAGTGACGTTCCCGAGGCTCGCACCGCCGCCGAGCAGATCCTCGGGAAATCACCGGTCGCTCTGAAGGTCACGTTGCGTTCGCTTCGTCACGCACGGCAACTCGGCAGCCTCGAAGAGGTACTGAACGAGGAATTCCGGGTGTCGTCCGCGTCCCTGACGTCGCACGACCTCGTCGAGGGCATCCGTGCCCAGGTGGTCGACAAGGACCGCACTCCGCACTGGTCGCCCGCGACCCTCGCCGATGTCACCGCTTCCGACGTCGACGCATACTTCCAGCCGCTCGGCGACCTCGAACTCGGGCTCGCCGCTCCGAAGGAGAACGACCGATGAGTGAACTCCCCAACGTCGCCTTCCTCGGTCTCGGCCACATGGGTGGGCCGATGGCCGCGAACCTCGCAAAGGCGGGGTACTCGGTGACCGGGTACGACCCGGTACCCGCCGCGCAGGAGGAAGCAGCGAAGAACGGCATCACCGTCGTCGGGTCCGCGGTCGAGGCCGTCCCCGCTGCCGATGTCGTGATCACCATGCTGCCCAACGGCACGCTCGTCCTCGATCTGTACGACGAAATCCTCGGAGCGGCAAAGCCCGACACGCTCTTCGTCGACAGCTCCACGATCGATGTCGCCGATGCACGCGACGCCTCCGGTCGTGCACGGGCCGCCGGCCATCGTGCCATCGACGCCCCGGTGTCGGGCGGTGTGGCCGGTGCCGCCGCGGGCACGCTGGCCTTCATGGTCGGAGGAACCGAGGAGGACTTCGCAGCCGCGCAGCCGCTCCTCGACGTGATGGGCCGCAAGGTGGTGCACTGCGGCGGTTCGGGCAACGGCCAGGCTGCAAAGATCTGCAACAACATGATTCTCGGCGTCTCGATGATCGCGATCAGTGAGGCGTTCGTACTCGGCGAGAAACTGGGACTCGAGAATCAGGCGCTGTTCGACGTGGCGTCCAACGCCTCGGGTCAATGCTGGGCGCTGACGAGCAACTGTCCGGTTCCCGGCCCGGTGCCCACGACCCCGGCCAATAACGACTACCAGCCGGGCTTCGCCGCTGCCCTGATGGACAAGGATCTCGGTCTGGCGTCGAACGCGGTGCGCTCCAACGGGGTCGAGGCCGAACTCGGCCTCCGTGCCGCCGAGCTCTATCATCGGTTCAACACCGGTGGTGGTGGCGGGCTCGATTTCTCCGCCATCATCAACGACATTCGTGACCGCTCGAACGCAGAGGACAGCAAGTGACCGATTTCGAGACCATCCTGCTCGAGCGCAAAGGCCGCGTCGGCATCATCACGCTCAACCGGCCCAAGGCGCTCAATGCACTCAACAGCCAGTTGATGCGCGAAGTGGTCGCGGCGGTCGAAGAACTCGACGCCGACCGTGAGATCGGGGCGATTCTGCTCACCGGTTCGGAGCGGGCCTTCGCGGCCGGCGCCGACATCAAGGAGATGGCGCCCAAGACCTTCTCCGAGGTGTACGCCGAGGACTTCTTCTCGGACTGGGACCGGCTGTCGTCCGCTCGCACCCCGATCATCGCGGCCGTGTCGGGTTACGCACTCGGCGGTGGCTGCGAGCTGGCGATGTTGTGCGACTTCATCATTGCCTCCGACACCGCCAAGTTCGGCCAGCCCGAGATCAAGCTCGGTGTCATCCCCGGCATCGGCGGCTCACAGCGTTTGACCCGCGCGGTGGGCAAGGCCAAGGCGATGGACATGTGCCTGACCGGACGCAACATGGACGCGGAGGAAGCCGAGCGCGCCGGGCTCGTCTCGCGGGTCGTCCCTGCCGACGAACTGCTCGACGTCGCTCTCGACGCTGCCACGACCATCGCATCGATGTCGCTGCCGACCGCGATCATGGCGAAGGAAGCGGTGAACCGGTCGTTCGAGACGACTCTCGCCGAAGGCGTGAGATTCGAACGGCGCGTGTTCCATTCGACGTTCGCCACCGCCGACCAGAAGGAAGGCATGGCGGCTTTCGTCGAAAAGCGCACGCCCGATTTCAAGCACGCCTAGACCGCAGCGAGAACGACAACGCCGCCCCTTCCCTGAGGAAGAGGCGGCGTTTCTCGTGCGGCCGGACCGTGCGGCGCTCACCACTTCGAGGGCGTGCCTCCGGTGTCGAAATCGCCTGCGTCGTGGCGCATCGTCGCGAGGATGCTCAGCAGCGTGTCGATCTGCTCGGACGGGATCCCGGGACGCGCGAACACTTCGGTGTTGAGTTTTTCGGTGGCCTCTATCGCGAGCGCGCGACCGTGGTCGGTGAGTTCGATGAGCGTGGCGCGCCGGTCGCTCGGATGCGGGGTGCGTCGCACGAGACTCGCGGCCTCGAGTCGATCGACCGCGTTGGTCACGCTCGTCGGATGCACCTGCAGACGCGCACTGGCCTTGGCCATGGGGAGCGCCCCGGCCTTGGTGAAATGCAGCAGTGTCAGCAGTTCGTACCGGGCGAAGGTCAGACCGAACGGTTTGAGGACCTCTTCGACGCGGGCCATCATGATCTGCTGCGCCCGCATCACCGAGGTCACCGCGGCCATGCCGTCCGCGACTTCGCCCCAGCCGTGAGCGACCCATTGACGGTGGGCTTCGGCGATGGGATCGAGGGGGAGCGGTGCGGGCATGTGTCCATCATCCCATGCGGGAACGCGCAGGTAGGAAGGGCACACCGGGGGCCGGTCGGCTTTGTGGAACAGGCTCAGCGGTACGCATACGAGGGGAATCGCTCGTCGACGTCCTGCACCGACAACCCGAACTCCTCGAGCGCGTAGTGATGGGCAGGTTTCCTGGCTCCGCTGCGACTCTCGTCGTGCAGCGATGCCATCGCGCGTTCGGCGCCGGCGGTGAACGGGATGCCGAACCGGTCGTACAGGGCGCCCACGCTGCCCAACGGGTCTGCCACGAAATCCCGGTAGTCGACATCGACGAATCGGGCAGGGTCGTGGCGGGCGCGTGCCCGGGTGAAGTCGTCGAAACCGCGTGCCCACAGGTCGAGCTGGCTGCGGCCGATCGTCTCACCGGTGAAGGCCTCGGACCATCCCTCGGTGGCGTGCGCCGCGAGGCTGCACACGGAGGGAATCACCGTCCGGGGGTCGCGGTGTGTCACCACGATCAGTGCGTCGGGGTAGACGGTGAGGAGTTCGTCGAGGGCGAACAGGTGACTCGGATTCTTGAGGACCCAGCGTTTGTCCGCGTCGGGGAGGCCGATGAGCTGGAGGTTCTTGCGGTGCCGGGCGTAGGCGCCGGTCCAGTCCTGCCCGGCGAGCCAGCGCGAGTAGGTCGGAAGATTCGCGAGGCATTCGTACGAGATCGACCGGAACGACTGACGGAGCAGCTGCCAGCATTCCTCCACCTCCCCGGCCGACATGTAGTGCACACCCATGAACTCGGGGTGCTCCACGTGGTGCTGGGCGAATCCGGCCTCGATTCCCGCGAATACCGGGTCCTGTTCCCAGGTCTCACGGGGTGGCCGGGGCTGGGGCATCTCGGTGAGCCACATCTCGAGGCCCTGATGTGCGGGGTCGGCCGCCAGAAGGCGATGCAATGCGGTGGTGCCGGTGCGAGGCAGGCCGGTGACGAAGATGGGGCGGGTGACCGGAACGTCCAGGTGCTCGGGATGCTGCGCCCAGGCGGCTTCCGAGAGCAGACGCGCGACCAGCGCACCACGAAGGAACACCCGCGACATCTTGCTGCCGAGCGGGGTGAGCGCTTCGTCCCGCGCGTACGACTCGAGCAGTATCTCGAGGGCCTCGAGGTACTCGTCCTCACCGAAATCTGTCAGGCCCGTCAAGCGCGTCGCCGAGGCATGCAGGTCGTCGGTGGTGCCCACGGTGGTGCGTTCGCTCATCTCATATCCCGTTCAGTGGTGGTATTCGCCGCAGTTGACGTCGATGCACTGCCCGGTGATCGCCGACGCCATCGGTGACGCCAGGAAGATCACCGTGTCCGCGATCTCCTCGGCGGTCGGCAGGCGCCGAAGGTCGGAGGCCGCGGCGGTGTGTTCGTAGATCTGCTCGACGGTGGTGCCGTACTTCCCGGCCTGGTGCTCGAAGTACCCTCGAAGGGTCGGGCCCCAGATGTACCCCGGGGCAACCGAATTGACGCGTATTCCTTGCGGTCCGAGTTCTGTGGCGAGGGACTGCGACATCGCCAGCAGTGCCGACTTGGCGAGTTTGTAACTGCCGTAACGCTCTTGGGAATGACGCAAGACCATCGAATTGATGTTGACGACCGAACCGTCCGAGTCGGCGAGGGCGGGCGTGAACGACCGGGTCAGCCGCAGCGCAGCGAGCACCGTCAGCTCCACGCTGTCACGGATCTGCTGAAAATCGGTGCTCGCCAACGGCTTCATCGACGGAACGGAGAATGCGTTGTTGACAAGGGTGTCGACGCGACCGAACTCGCCTTCTGCCGCTTCGACCAGTTCCGAGACGGAGTCGTCGTCGGTGATGTCGGTCGGTATCGGCAGAGCGCGACGTCCCAGCGCCTCCACTTCCGCAGCCACCTTCTCGAGCCGTTCGCGGGTGCGGGCCGCGAGGACGACGTCGGCACCGTGCGACGCGCATCGCAGGGCGAGAGTGCTGCCCAGACCGGGCCCCACACCGGAGATGACGACGACGCGATCCTTCAACAACCCGGCGGTGCTCATCCGAGCATCCGATCCGCAATCGCGCCCTGTCGTGCCGCGATGCGCGCGGCCCAGTCCTCGGGGGTGATGCGGTTCGACTCGTGGAACGGCAGCGCGCCGGGCAGTTCGTCGAACGGGACGACCTGTGCCACCGGTCCGTCCGCAGGAGAAAGCTCGCGATCGAGCCGCTGCCAGCGGAATTGCAGGATGCCACGGCTGCGCCCGAGAGTCTCCACCCAGTTGGTGAGGCCGGGATCGCGGGCCGACACCACGATCCGGACCATCCCGTCCGGATCGACCTGCGTCTGAGTGTTGTTCAGCGATGTCTGGTGATGGATGTACTCCAGCGAGATGTACCAGAGGCTTCCGATCTGGAAGCCCAGATACGGAGCGTCGGTCGCGGGCAGGGTCAACACCATCGCCTCGTCGTCGGCCAGGTCGAAATGACCGACCGACGAGTACTGGGTGTCGAGTCCGCCCGGTGTCCGCCGCGGTTCGGTGACGGTGTTGACCGGAAGCTTCAGGTAGAACCACTCGGGGAACTGCAGCCACGTCTTCACTCGCGAGACGAGGGCGCGACCGGCACGTTCGTACCGGGTCACCGCGTCCTGGCGGGTGGGCTCGGGAGGTGCCGTGCCGAGGGTGTCGAGGCGGTCGATGCGCAGGGTGCCGCGTCGTTGCGTCCAGTCGCTGTAGACCTCGCGGACAACGAGTTGCGACGATCCTGGCGCGAGCGTGAAGTAGTTGCGGTCGGGATCGCGTGGCCCGGGCCCGAACCGGACTTCGAAACTGCCGTCGTCCTCGATGCGCAGGGCGCGGTCGTCGAAGGCGGTGACGTTGCCGGGTACCGCGGCGTCGGTGTAGTTGCCCGCGAGAACCTGGAAACTGAGGTCGCATGTGGTGCCGCGACGCCCGGTGACGACGTATTCGGCGTTGTCGCGCACCGCCGCGCCCCAGTACAGGGTGTCCGGGTTGTCGAGGCCCATCTTCGCGTACGGGCCGGTGCCGGTGATGAACACCGGATGGGTGCTGCTGTACGCCCACGTGGCATGGACACAGGCGGCGATCCCTCCGGCCAGGTAGCCGTAGCCCTCGGTGAGATCGGCCTCGGTACGGATGTGCGGGGCAGTGGCGACGATTTTTTCGGCCTCGGCTATCGCCGCGGTGAGTGGATCGGTGAGCACGTCGGTCTCCTGTGGTCCATATATGTACCGCTGCGGTAGTCTCCGGTGCGCCGACGATAGAACGTGTTCCAGGGAGGGGTCAATGGTTCGTCGCAGTGACAGCGGCGAAGCGGGGATCGGAGTGCCCCCGCCGGGTACCGCTCGCCGCTCGCCGCCCACCGAGCGTGTCGTGCAGGTCCTCGATCATCTCGTCGCCCGGCCGGGTCTCAGGTTCGGACTCTCGGAACTGGCGCGCGAACTCGGGCTGAGCAAGCCGACCTGCCTGGGCATCCTCACCGCACTCACCGACGCGGGTTACCTCATCCGTGACCCTGCCGACAAGTCCTACGGCCTCGGCCCGGCGCTGATCGTCGCGGGCCGGGCCGCGCAGCGGGGGTTCGCGTCGGGACCGGTCGCACACCGCCACTTGGCTGCCCTGAGCTCGGAGTTCGGCGTGATGTGTACAGCCTCGGCGGTGGTCGGCGACCGGATCGCGATCCTCGACGTGGTCGGGGGAGCAGGCGCCGCGGCGGCCGCCCGAGTGGGGGAGGTCTACCCCTTCGCGCCGCCGGTCGGGCTGATGTACGTGCTGTGGGATACCGACGAACGCATCGAGCGGTGGCTGCGGCGCGAACCGACCCTGCCGGTGTCCGTCGATCGGGCACACCTGCAGCGTGTGATCGAGGAGTGCCGCCGTACGGGCTATCTCGTCGAGTCGCTCACCCGGGGCGGCCGGCGCCTCTACGCGTTGATGGCCGGTGTGGTGTCACACGACCTGGCCCCCGAGTTGCGGGAAATGCTCGCAGAACTGGTGTCGAGTCCGGGCGAACGAGTGCTGCTGCCCGCCGATCTCGACGCGGACCGCGCACATCACGTCAACCTGATCGCCGCGCCGGCCTTCGACCCGGACGGTCATCAGTCGCTCGTGCTGGCACTTCATCTCGAACGGGAGGTCGACCGCGCGGAGGTCGAGCGATGCGGATCGGCATTGCTCAGAGCCGCCGAGGCCGTCACCGTGGACCTCGGGGGCCGGCGTCTGTAGCGAGATCGGGCGTGGACAGCGAGATCCGGGCGTTGACCACGAATTGAAACTCGTTCTATTCTGTGGCAGTCCTTTTCGACCGCTTCGGTACAAATATGGACCGATAACCCCGGGCTGGGAGCGCACGATGACGACGGTGCCGCCGCGACGACCACCCGGGGACCGTGCACGTCGGGACCCGTCCTACGAGCTCAGCCTGCTCGGCGCACTCGAAGCCGAGTCCGTGCACATCTTCCGCGAGGTCGCCGCAACCTTCGCACGACCCGTGCTGTTGTTCTCCGGCGGCAAGGACTCGGCGGTGATGCTCCACCTCGCGACGAAGGCGTTCTGGCCGGCACCGCCGCCGTTCCCCGTCCTGCACATCGACACCGGACACAACTTCGACGAGGTGATCGAGTTCCGCGATCGGACGGTCGCGCAACAGGGAGTTCGCCTGGTGACCGCCTCGGTGCAGGATGATCTCGACGCCGGACGAGCCGTGGAGGACGACGGGCCCCGCGCGAGTCGTAACCGACTGCAGACCGGAACGCTTCTGCGGGCGTTGAGGGACGGAGGATTCGACGCCGTGTTCGGCGGCGCCCGCCGCGACGAGGAGAAGGCGCGCGCGAAGGAACGCGTCTTCAGCCTGCGCGACGAGTTCGGGCAGTGGGACCCGAAGGCCCAGCGTCCCGAACTGTGGCACCTGTACAACGGCCGGCACCGCGTGGGCGAGCATGTCCGGGTTTTCCCGCTGTCGAACTGGACGGAACTCGACATCTGGCGATACATCCGGGACGAGCGCGTCGACCTGCCGTCCCTGTACTACGCCCACCGGCGTCCGGTGGTCGAGCGAGACGGAATGCTGCTCGCGCACACCCGTTTCCTCACCCTGCTGCCGGGCGAAACCCCCCGTGACACCATGGTGCGATTCCGGACAGTGGGCGACGCGACCTGCACCGGATGCGTCGAATCCGCGGCCACCACGGCAGACGAGGTGGTCGTCGAAGTCGCGGCGAGCCGCGTCACCGAGCGAGGTGCGACCCGCGCCGACGACCGCATCTCCGAGGCCGGAATGGAAGACCGAAAGAAAGAGGGCTACTTCTGATGCCGGGTCTGCTGCGCATCGCCACCGCCGGCAGCGTCGACGACGGCAAATCCACCCTGATCGGACGGCTCCTGTTCGACTCGAAGGCGGTGTTCGAAGACCAGCTCGACGCGGTGACCCGCACCAGTCACGACCGCGGTGCCGACCGCGCCGACCTGTCGCTGCTCACCGACGGCCTGCGGGCGGAACGGGAGCAGGGCATCACGATCGACGTGGCCTACCGATACTTCGCCACGGCGAACCGGACGTTCGTCATCGCCGACACTCCGGGCCACGAGCAGTACACCCGGAACATGGTCACCGGCGCGTCCACTGCGGATCTCGCGCTCGTCCTCGTCGACGCCCGCAACGGCATCGTCCGCCAGACGCGCCGCCATGCCTTCCTCGCCGGCCTGCTCGGCGTGCGCCACGTGGTCCTGTGCATCAACAAGATGGACCTGGTGGACTGGTCGCAGCAGCGGTACGACGAACTGTGCGACGAATTCCGGCAGTTCGCAACAAAACTCGACATTCCCGATCTCACGTTCGTTCCCGTCTCCGCGCTGCACGGCGACAACGTCGTGTCCCGGACGGCGAACATGCCGTGGTACGAGGGGACTTCGCTGCTGCACCACCTCGAACAGGTGCACGTCGCATCCGACACCAACCTGATCGATGCGCGCCTGCCCGTGCAGTACGTGATCCGACCGGGCAGCAGCGGCGATCGTCCCGGGTTCCGCGGATACGCCGGGACGATCGCGGGCGGCGGATTCGCGCCCGGAGACGAAGTCGTGGTGCTTCCCTCCGGTTTCGGCACACACGTGCGAAGCATCTGGGGACCGGGCGGCACGGCGCTCGATCACGCGTACGCGGGCGCCGCGGTGTGCATCGACCTCGAGGACGACCTCGATGTGGGCCGTGGCGACATGCTGTGCAGGCCCAACAACCGGCCCCTCGTCGGACACGAGATAGACGCGATGGTGTGCTGGCTCGGCGACCGCGCCGCGCTCGACCCGGACGCCCGCTACGTCCTGCTGCACACCACCCGGTCCGTCACCGCGCGGGTGGTACGTCTGGACTACCGGCTCGACGTCGATACCCTGCACCGCGACGAGACGGCCACGTCCCTGGCTCTCAACGACATCGGGCGGGTGCAACTGCGAACGCAGCAACCGTTGCTGTTCGACCCGTACCGGCGCAACCGGACCACCGGCAGTTTCGTACTCGTCGACGACAGGACCGGCAACACCGTCGCAGCCGGGATGATCACCGGCCCGACTCTCGGTGATGCGGGGGTGGTGTGGCACTCGGCGGAAGTCGAGCGCGCCGACCGGGGGCGATCGGGTGCGACCGTGTGGCTCACCGGGCTGTCCGCGTCGGGAAAGTCCACGGTGGCCGTCGAACTCGAGCGCCGCCTGATCGCGGAGGGCATCCCCGCCTACCGCCTCGACGGTGACAACCTGCGGCACGGACTCAATTCCGATCTCGGGTTCGGTCCGGCCGATCGGGCGGAGAACGTCCGCCGCGTAGGAGCGGTCGCTCAGATGATGGCCGACGCCGGTCTCGTCGCGATCTGCGCGCTCATCAGTCCGTACCGAGCCGACCGCGAACGCATCCGGCAGCAGCACGAGGACGCCGGCATTCCGTTCGTCGAGGTGTTCGTCGATACTCCGCTGGCGGAATGCGAAGCCCGCGACCCCAAGGGCATGTACGCGCGCGCCCGGGCGGGGGAGCTGACCGGGTTCACCGGAATCGACGACCCGTACGAACCGCCCCGGGCTCCGGAACTGGTCCTGCGCCCCGGTGACGGCACCGCGGCAGCCCAGGCGGCGCTCGTCGTGCAATTGTTGACGGCATGACCGACGACGCCCACCACGAAGACGCCCGGCTCGCTGCCGAGATTGCCTCAGGCGCAGGAGAATTGTTGTTGACCGTGCGCGCGATCGAGGGTGATGCCCTCGGTGGTCGTGAGCTGGGCCGTCGCGGCGACCACGCGGCCGACACCTACATCCTCGAGCGGCTCGCCGCGGCGCGCCCGGGGGATGCGGTGCTCTCCGAGGAATCCGCGGACGATCCGTCCCGGGTGGACGCGGACCGAGTCTGGATCGTCGACCCCCTGGACGGCTCGAAGGAATACGGTATGCCCGGCCACAGCGACTGGGCGGTGCACGTCGCACTGTGGGAAGCCGGTAAGGGGCTCACCGCGGGAGCGGTCGCGCAACCGGCCATCGGCGTCGTACACAGCACCGACGACGCGGCGCCGGTACCGCGCCCGATGCGCCGGCGCCCCCGCATCGTCATCAGCGGAAGCAGGCCACCCGCGTTCGTGTTCGACCTCGCACGCGACCTCGGTGCGGACCTGATCCGGATGGGATCGGCCGGCGCGAAGGCGATGGCGGTGGTCCGCGGAGAGGCCGACGCCTATATCCACGCGGGCGGCCAGTGGGAATGGGACTCGGCGGCGCCGGTCGCGGTCGCACAGGCCGCGGGCCTGCACTGTGCCCGGATCGACGGGAGCGCACTGGAATACAACCGCCCGCACCCGTACCTGCCCGACCTGGTGATCTGTCGCGCCGACTGGGCGCCGGCAGTGATGGCTGCGCTCGCCGAGCACGCCACCGCGCCCGGCGAGAGCCCGCGGGTGGCGATGGCCCGTGCGTACATCCGATCCCTCATCCGGCACGACGCCACGGACGTGCGTCTCGCAGCAGATGCGTGGCGCGTGGAGAACGGGCAGCGCACCGGTGACAGCGGCGAGGAGATCCGCCATCGCCTCGAACACGGCGCCGAATATCTGCCGATTCGGAGGGTGCGCGACCTGCAGTTCCACGAGTGGCATCACAGCGTCGTCGCACGCTTCGTGCTCGATGTCGCGGCGGGTCCGACATCCGAGACGTCCGTGTCGGTCACCGAGCACTTCGAAATTCCGGCGGGGGAGATCCGTTCGATCGTGGCGATCATCGAACCCCTTCCTCAAAATAGTTGAATCTTTTGTGTAGCTTCGATCGGAAGTCACATTTCTTTGGGAGGAATCACGGATGACCGAAGCACGCGATATCGGTGACGGCATACATGTCGTACCGGTCCCGGTGGCAGACCTGCCCGTCGGAGACACCCAGGTCTACGTGATGGAATCCCCTGGCGGTGTGGTCCTCGTGGACGTCGGATGGGACGACGACAGGTCTTGGGCGGCGCTGCAGGACGGGCTGGCGGTCGCCGGGTTGTCGGTGACCGACGTCGAAGGCGTGGTCGTCACCCACTTCCACCCCGATCACGTGGGACTCACCGGCAGAATCCGCGAGGCGTCAGGGTGCTGGGTCGCGATGAACGATGCAGACTTCGCGCATCTCGAAGCGATGACCTCGGGAGCCGACCGGAGCGCGGAGGAGGCGGAGTTGCTGCGCCGCGCCGGGGCGCCCGAATCCGACATCGACCGGCATCTGGAATCGGTGGTCTACCCTCCCGGCCGCCCGGACATCCTTCCCGACCGCAAACTCGCGGCGGACGAGGTGATCCCCCTGACGGGCCGCTCGTTGCGCACCGTCCTGACTCCGGGTCACACGGCGGGCCACGCGTGTTTCCTTCTCGAGGACCACGGCGTGTTGTTCAGCGGAGATCACGTGCTTGCCACCACCACCCCGCACGTCGGTGAATTCGACTTCCCGCTTCCGGAGCGCGATGCGCTCGGCGAATATCTGGACTCGCTGCGGGCCGTGTCGACGCTGCCCGTCCGGCGGACCCTGCCCGCGCACCGCCAGGAGATCGACGACCTGCCCCGCAGGGCCGGGGAACTCATCGCGCACCACGACCAGCGCCTCGACGACCTCTACGACGCGTTCGGTGACGAAGAACTCACGCTCTGGGAGGCCACGTCGAGGATGCGCTGGTACCGGCCGTGGGACGAGACGCCCATGCAGGGCAAGAAGATGGCACTCGCGGAAGGGTCCGCGCACGTGCGGCAGCTCATCGAACGAGGCCGGGTCCGCCGACTGCCCGGAACCGATCCGGCCCGGTTCGCGCGCGCCTGACGAAACACGCCGCCACCCGGCGACAGAACGACGACGGCCCCGCTTCGAAAACGAAGCGGGGCCGTCGTGGTGGTGCCCTCGGCAGGATTCGAACCTGCGACTTCTTGCTCCGGAGGCAAGCGCTCTATCCCCTGAGCTACGAGGGCAATCCGGGCCCACCGGCTGACCGGCGGTGCGGAGCTAGCCTAGCGCATTGCGCGCTCAACTCCACATCCGCAGGTCAGCGCGATAATCCAGGTCCGAGGCGCCGACGATGATCAGTTCATCGGCAACGGTCGACTGCCGCGCTCGGTGAGCATGGACGTGATCAACTCGGATTCACCCTGCTGGGTGTCGACCATCTTCTGGGCGATGTTGCGCACCACGTCCGTGCTCGCGTACTGCGCTCCGTACTCCATCATCGGCAGGCCACCCTGGTGATGGCGCAGCATCAGCTGGAGGAACAGCACATCGAGTTCGGCGCCGCGTGCCGCGCGCAGTGCGGCGAGCTCCTCGGACGATGCCATGCCCGGCATCCTGCTCGCCCCGCCCGCCGCGTGCGCAGCAGCGTCCGACCCGTGGCTGTGTCCCTCACTCTCGGCCATCCACGTCATGTAGTCGCCGACCGGGAGCAGCGGACGACCCCACAAGCTGAGCCAGCCCTGCATCTGACCGACCTGATTCTGCTGGGTGGTCAGGATGTCGTACGCGAGGCTGCGCACCCGGTTGTCCTCGGACCGAGTCACCGCGACCGCGGCCATCTCGATCGCCTGGTTGTGGTGCACCGACATGTCCTGCAGGAACCCCACGTCGACCGAATCCGCTGCCGGTGTCGCAGGCGCGCGGTCCTCGAGCGGGATCCGTGCGAGGAACCCGGCGAGAAATCCCACGGCGACAGCAGCCACGGTCAGGAGCGCCAGAAACAAGCGCCCGTGCCCGCGGTCGGTGCTCTGTTCGGTCGGGTCGGCAGTGACGTCGCTCATGATCAGCTCCCGGCCGGTACCTGCATGTCGGTGGGGAACTGTCCGGCACCGCCGGCAGGGATCTGCTCGGTGCCGTCGACGGTGCCGCCATCCATCGGGACCGCATCCGCGCCGGGCTCGGAGGCATCGAACGGCGGCGGGTTCGCGGGATCGAACGACGCGGGAAGCGTCGAGCAGCTGGCGCCGACCTCGGGATAGGCGTACTGGTTCAGGCGCAGCGAGGCGATGAACTGGTCGATGCGCTCGTCATCGGCGCTGTCGACCTTGAGCTGGTGACCCCACGACTGCAACGAAATCGGGGAATCGAGACCCGGGTACGGCGACATCATCGTGTAGGTGCGGCCGTCGACCTTGGCTGCGAGTGCGTCGCGCGCGGCGTCGTCGACCAGATCCGGGTTGTAGGCGATCCACACGGCACCGTGCTCGAGCGAGTGCACCATGTTCTCGGTCCGGACGGGCTGGTCGTACACCGTGCCGGTGCAGGTTGCCCACACCGAGTCGTGCGGCCCACCGAACGGCGGCGAGTAGTCGTACGCCACCCGCTGCGTGGGGTCGACGTGCTGGCCCGCCTCGTAGTCGACCGTGACGACACCGTCGATCGCCGAGGAGGGATCCTGATTGGACTCGGACGGCGACCACGCCGCCATCTCCTGCTGATTCTGGTATTTCGGCACGACGCTCACCGCGATGACCGCGATCAGGAGGACGACGACAGCGACGCCTCCGATCATCACCCACGGGATCTGGCGTTGGGAGGGCACGCCGCGCGAACCGCGGCTCTGCTTCTTGGCGGCCTGGATGGCCTTCGACGATTTGGCTCCGGTTTTCTTGTTACCGGACCCACCACTGACAGAACCGCTGGGCATCGCTGGTTGCTCTTTCGACGGGCGGACAAAGAAGATGCGAGCCGCCGAAGCGCGCACGCAAAGACAACTCTACGGGCGTCGCGGTGACAGCGGCCCCGGCGTCGGCTATGGGGGAGCGTCGGCGGCCCTTCGGACGAGCCAATAGGATGAACACCTGTGACTCCTTCCGACCTTGCCGAATTGCTCCACGGAACCGCCGCGACCGTCCTCGCCGATCGTGGTCTCGACGTGTCCGTCCTTCCCGAGACCCTTACCGTCGAACGCCCGCGCAACCCTGAGCACGGCGATTACGCGACCAATGTCGCCATGCAGGTCGCGAAGAAGGCCGGAGTCAACCCCCGTGAGCTCGCGACGTGGCTCGCCGAGGCGCTCACCGCCGCCGACGGGATCGACTCGGCCGACGTCGCCGGTCCCGGCTTCCTCAACATCCGCCTCGCTGCCGACGCGCAGGGGGCAATCGTCGCGAAGGTCCTCGACGAGAACGACGCGTACGGCGCCGGGGACGACCTCGCCGGCAAGAAGATCAATCTCGAGTTCGTCTCGGCGAACCCCACCGGACCGATCCACCTCGGTGGCACCCGCTGGGCCGCCGTCGGTGACGCGCTCGGCCGGATCCTCACCGCGCAGGGTGCGGAGGTCACGCGGGAGTACTACTTCAACGATCACGGCACCCAGATCGACCGCTTCACGCGGTCTCTGATCGCATCGGCGCTCGGCGAGCCCGCCCCGGAGGACGGATACGCCGGTCTGTACATCGGTGACATCGCCGGTGAAGTGCTGAAGCAGCGCCCGGACGTGCTGGATCTGCCCGACGCGGAGCGCGACGAGGTCTTCCGCTCGATCGGTGTCGAGCTGATTTTCGCCCATATCAAGCGGACCCTCCACGAATTCGGGGTCGACTTCGATGTCTACTTCCACGAGAACTCGCTGTTCGAATCCGGAGCGGTGGAGAAGGCGGTCGAGACGCTCAAGGGGTCCGGCAACCTGTACTTCTCGGACGGCGCGTGGTGGCTCAAGAGCACCGATTTCGGAGACGACAAGGATCGCGTCGTCATCAAGTCCGACGGCAACGCCGCCTACATCGCCGGCGACATCGCCTACTTCCAGAACAAGCGGTCGCGAGGCTTCGACCTGTGCATCTACATGCTCGGCGCCGACCATCACGGCTACATCGCGAGGCTGAAGGCGGCCGCCGCCGCGTTCGGTGACGATCCCGACACCGTCGAGGTCCTCATCGGTCAGATGGTCAACCTGGTGCGCGGCGGCGAGGCCGTCAAGATGAGCAAGCGGGCAGGCACCGTGATCAGCCTGGACGACCTCGTCGAGGCGATCGGCGTCGACGCTGCCCGCTACGCGCTCGTGCGCTCCTCGGTCGATCAGAGCATCGACATCGATCTCGAGCTGTGGACGAGCACCACCAGCGAGAACCCGGTGTACTACGTGCAGTACGCACACGCCCGGCTGTCGTCGATCGCACGCAACGCCGCCGACCTCGGGCTCGGCACCGAAGGCGCCGACCTGTCGCTGCTCACCCACGAGCGCGAGGGCGACCTCATCCGCACCATCGGCGAGTACCCCCGTGTCCTCGCCAAGGCCGCCGAACTGCGCGAACCGCACCGCGTGGCCCGCTACCTCGAGGAACTCGCCGGCACCTACCACCGGTTCTACGACGCCTGTCGCATCCTGCCCCAGGGTGACGAAGAACCCGGCGCCCTGCACACCGCGCGCCTGGCGCTGTGCGCCGCGGCGCGCCAGGTGCTCGGCAACGGCCTCGGACTGCTCGGCGTCTCCGCTCCGGAGCGGATGTGAACGCGCACCCCGCTGGGCCCCGGCACGCAGAGATTCCCCACGCCCCGACCCTCGCCGAACGTCCCCGTGACGCGGGTGAACTCAACAAGCTGCACGCGCACGTGTGGCCCCGCAACGCGAGTCGCGGCGACGACGGTGTCCTGCAGATCGCGGGAGTGCCTGTCACCGACCTCGCCGAGAAGTACGGCACGCCGCTGTTCGTCGTCGACGAAGACGACTTCCGGTCGCGGTGCCGCGAGATCGCCGAGGCTTTCGGCCCGACGGCACGGGTGCATTACGCGTCGAAGGCATTCCTGTGCACCGAGATTGCGCGGTGGGTCCACCAGGAGGGGCTGTCGCTCGACGTGGCGTCCGGCGGTGAACTGGCGGTCGCGCTGCACGCCGGCTTTCCCGCCGACAAGATTGCCATGCACGGCAACAACAAGTCCGTGCACGAACTGCGAAGCGCCGTGGGCGCCGGTGTCGGACACATCGTGCTCGACTCGATGGCCGAGATCGACCGCCTCGACGAGATCGCCGGTGAGCTGGGTGTCGTGCAGGACGTCCTCATCCGGGTCACCGTCGGTGTCGAGGCACACACCCACGAATTCATCTCCACGGCGCACGAAGACCAGAAGTTCGGTCTGTCGCTCGCCGGTGGCGCGGCCATGCGTGCGATCCGCCGGGTGTTCACCACCGGCAACCTCCGTCTCGTCGGGCTGCACAGCCACATCGGCTCGCAGATCTTCGACGTCGACGGATTCGAACTCGCCGCGCATCGCGTGATCGGGCTGCTGCGCGACGCCGTCGCCGAGTTCGGCCTGGACAAGACCGCGCAGATGAGCATCGTCGATCTCGGCGGTGGTCTCGGCATCTCGTACATCCCGAGCGACGACCCGCCGCCGGTCGCGGACCTCGCGGCGAAGCTCACCGACATCGTGCGCAACGAGTCGGCCCTCGCCGGCCTGCCCGAACCGACGATTGCCGTCGAACCCGGACGTGCAATCGCCGGCCCGGGCACCGTGACCCTGTACGAGGTGGGCACCGTCAAGGACGTCGGAGTGGGGACGGGCCACACCCGCCGCTACATCAGCGTCGACGGCGGCATGAGCGACAACATCCGCACCTCGCTCTACCAGGCGGAGTACGAGTCGCGGCTCGTCTCGCGGGTGAGCGACGCGGAACCCGTCGTCGCACGCGTCGTGGGCAAGCACTGTGAGAGCGGTGACATCGTGATTCGCGACGCGTGGATGCCGTGCGACGTGGGCGCCGGTGATTTACTGGCGGTAGCGGCGACGGGTGCATACTGCTACTCGATGTCCAGCAGGTACAACCTGCTGCCTCGTCCCGCCGTCGTGGCTGTCAAGGACGGCGTCTCGCGTGTCCTGCTACGTCGGGAAACCGTCGAAGATCTGCTCAGCTTGGAGGTTACGGAGTGACCAACTCAACGGTGACCGATGCACCGGGGCAGCGCCCCGTCGGTGTAGCGGTGCTCGGCCACGGCACGGTGGGAGCCGAGGTCGTGCGGATCATCCGTGATGATGCTTCGGACCTCCGTGAGCGCATCGGCGCCCCGCTCGAACTGCGAGGAATCGCGGTGCGGGACCTGTCCTACGACCGGGGCGTGCCGGCGGAACTTCTCACCACCGACGCCGAAGCGTTGATCACGCGCGACGACGTCGACATCGTCGTCGAACTGATCGGCGGAATCGAACTGCCCCGCACTCTGGTGCGTGCGGCACTCGACGCCGGTAAGTCGGTCGTCACCGCGAACAAGGCGCTGCTCGCCGCGTACACGGGCGAACTCGCCGAAGCCGCGGAGTCGCACAACGTCGACCTCTATTTCGAGGCCGCGGTGGCCGGTGCGATCCCCGTCATCCGCCCTCTGACGCAGTCGCTCGCGGGTGACCGGGTCGACCGCGTCATCGGCATTGTCAACGGCACCACCAACTTCATCCTCTCCGCGATGGACGACACGGGCGCCGACTACGCCGAGACACTCGCCGAGGCCGGCCGCCTCGGGTATGCCGAAGCGGACCCCACCGCCGACGTCGAGGGCTACGACGCCGCGGCCAAGGCCGCGATCCTCGCCTCGATCGCGTTCCACACGCGCGTGACCGCCAGCGACGTATACCGCGAAGGCATCTCGACCATCACGGCAGCGGACCTCACCTCCGCCCGTGCCCTGAACTGCACCATCAAGCTGCTCGCACTCTGCGAACGGGTCTCCGATCCCGACGGCAAGGACCGCGTCTCGGCACGGGTGTACCCCGCGCTCGTACCGCGCGAGCATCCCCTGTCGACGGTGAGCGGTGCGTTCAACGCGGTCGTGGTCGAGGCCCAGTCCGCGGGACGGCTCATGTTCTACGGCCAGGGAGCAGGCGGCGCCCCGACCGCGTCCGCCGTGATGGGCGACGTCGTGATGGCCGCCCGGAACCGTGTGCATGGCGGCCGCGGACCGCGCGAGTCCCGATACGCCAAGCTCGACATCGCCCCGATGAG
Source organism: Rhodococcus sp. NPDC058639 (assembly GCF_042717545.1). Lineage (NCBI taxonomy): Bacteria > Bacillati > Actinomycetota > Actinomycetes > Mycobacteriales > Nocardiaceae > Rhodococcus > Rhodococcus sp. NPDC058639. The sequence continues at coordinate 20,133 of NZ_JBHXRF010000003.1, read as the reverse complement.
CGACATCGTGACGCGGTACTACGTGAATCTGCAGGTCGCCGATCGTGCCGGTGTGCTCTCGGCCGTCGCTGCCGAGTTCGCGAACCGCGGCGTCAGCATCTCCGCCGTGCGACAGGAGGGTGCCGCAGAAAGCGCCCGCCTGGTGGTGCTCACGCACCGCGCCACCGATCGGGCGCTGGCGGACACCATCGCCGCGCTCGACAAGCTCGAATCCGTTATTGCTGTGACCAGCGTCCTGAGACTGGAGGGATCCGCCGAATGAGTGCGGTCGAAAAAAACACTGCTCCCGTGCACACCCCGTGGCCCGGGCTGATCGAGGCGTACCGCAGTCGACTCCCGATCGGTGACGGCTGGAAGACGGTGACGCTGTGCGAGGGCGGGACGCCGCTGCTCCCAGCCCCCCGGTTGTCGGAGATCACCGGGTGCGACGTGTACATCAAGGTCGAGGGCCTCAACCCCACGGGGTCGTTCAAGGACCGCGGCATGACGATGGCCGTCACCGAAGCGCTCGCGACCGGCAAGCAGGCGGTGCTGTGTGCGTCCACCGGCAACACGTCGGCGTCGGCGGCGGCGTACGCGTCGCGCGCCGGGATCGGCTGCGCAGTACTCGTGCCCCAGGGCAAGATCGCGATGGGCAAGCTCGCACAGGCAGTCATGCACGGCGCGAAGATCGTTCAGGTCGAGGGCAATTTCGACGACTGCCTCGAACTCGCCCGCAAGACCACCGCCGAGTTCCCGACGATCGGGCTCGTCAACTCCGTCAACCCGGTTCGTATCGAGGGCCAGAAGACCGCGGCGTTCGAGATCGTCGACGCACTCGGCGATGCGCCCGACGTGCACGTGCTGCCCGTGGGCAACGCAGGCAACATCACCGCGTACTGGAAGGGCTACTCCGAGTACTTCGCGGACGGCCTGAGCTCGCGCAAGCCGCGGATGCTCGGTGTCCAGGCAGCCGGTGCCGCCCCGCTCGTGCTCGGACACCCGGTGAAGGAGCCCGAGACGATCGCCACAGCCATCCGGATCGGTGCGCCCGCGTCCTGGAACGGTGCGGTCACCGCGAAGGACGAGTCGAACGGTGCGTTCCGCGCGGCCACGGACGAGGAGATCCTCGAGGCGTACCACCTGCTCGCGAAGTCCGAGTCGATCTTCGTCGAGCCTGCCTCGGCAGCGTCGATCGCCGGCTTGCTCGCGGCCTCCAAGGACGGATGGCTGCCGCGCGGGCTTCGAGTGGTGTGCACGGTGACGGGCAACGGTCTCAAGGACCCGGACACCGCGCTGCGCGACGTTCCCGTCGTCGAGCCGATTTCGGTCGACCCCGTCGCAGTGGCGTCGGCGCTCGAGTTGGTCTGAGTTGACCGCCACGCCTTCCTCTGTTGGGAATCAGAACATGACGCAAACGCTGCCCGTAGGGGTCTCGGTGACCGCCCGGGTTCCCGCTTCGAGTGCGAACCTGGGGGCCGGGTTCGACTGCCTCGGCCTCGCACTCGGGCTCTACGACGAGATCACCGTGACGACAACCGGTTCCGGTCTCGACGTGCGCGTCGAAGGGGAAGGTGCCCAAGAGGTCCCGTGGGGCCCGTCGCACCTCGTGGTTCGCGCCGTCGAGCGCGGTCTCGAAGCGGCGGGCATCTGGGCCGACGGTCTCGACGTGGTGTGCCGCAATGTGATTCCTCACTCCCGCGGCCTGGGGTCGTCGGCATCGGCTGCGGTCGGTGGACTCGCCGCCGCCAACGGTCTGGTGCGCAAGGTCGCGCCTGAGCGGGTGCTCGACGACGCCCAGCTCGTTCAGCTCGCCTCCGAATTCGAGGGGCATCCCGACAATGCGTCGGCGAGTGTGCTCGGTGGTGCGGTCGTCTCGTGGAGCGAACTCGACAACGGCTGCGAACAGCGGCGGTTCCGCGCGGTGTCGCTGAGCGTGCACCCCGACATCACGGCCGTCGCCCTGGTGCCGTCGGTTCGCTCGTCGACCGCGCACACGCGCGGGTTGCTTCCGGCCCTCGTTCCGCACCGCGATGCGGCGTTCAATGTCAGCCGCGCCGCCCTGGCGGTGGTCGCCCTGACCGAGCGGCCGGATCTGCTGATGGCGGCCACCGAGGATCTGCTGCACCAAGCCCAGCGTGCTCCCGCGCTGCCGCTGACCACCAAGTGGGTGACCACACTGCGCGCTGCCGGGATTCCCGCCATGGTCTCGGGTGCCGGCCCCACTGTGCTCGCGCTGACCACAGAGCCGTTCCCCGACGAATTGCGGGCTGCGGCGGAGGCGGACGACCTCACTGTCCTTCCTCTCGACGTGGCCGAGGGAGTGCAGGTCGACTGACGCGGTTCGTGTCACACCGCGCGCTGCTGTGCGCGCGTCGATTCTTGCCCTGCGTCCAGTTCGTCGCTATCCTGTGGGAAGTCCGCACGTCGTGCGTCCGAAGTCGCCGGATTCTCCAGGACACTCACTCCAGCTCCATGGGGCGTCGATCCCGGGTCTATCCTCACCTGCTCCCGATTCAGGGGGAGGGCCAGGCCGCACCCACCGGATCGGTGTGGTGGCGGACGTGCCGACCGTTCGATTCATGAACTCGTACGGCAATCCCAGCTCAGTGCAAGGAACTGATCTGCGGAACGAACCCTCGGCTCTGCGTAGAGCAACGAGGGAAGGAAAGGATCTCCGTGACAGATACGGACCTGATCGCCACATCCGCTCCCGACACCACCGAGTCTGCCGGAGGTCCGGCCGGAGATTCCGCACAGTCTCCGGTTCGCGCCGGTCGGCGCGGAACCGGCCTGTCGGGCATGGTGCTCGCCGAGTTGCGGACTCTCGCCGCGGAACTCGGTATCAAGGGAACCTCGGGTATGCGCAAGGGCGATCTCATCGCTGCGATCAAGGAGCGGCAGGGCGCAGGCGCCAAGCCCGCCCCCGCTGCAGCACAGCCCGCGACCGAGACGTCCGACGACGCCTCGGCTCGCCCCGCGCGTGCTCGCCGTGCCCGCGCCGCCGCGCAGGATGATGCTGCCGTGACTCCGGTCGCCGGCACCGAGCCTGCGGGCAACAAGCCTGCCGAGACCGGCACTGTCGCCACCGACACGAAGCCGGAGCGCAACGCCGAGACCGGTTCAGATTCCGAAGGCGAGTCCGACGGACCGCGGCGTGGACGCGGCCGACGCGGCCGTCGCGGCGCGGATCAGAACGAGCAGGGTCAGACCGATGCCGGCGCACCGGCGTCCGAAGGCCACGACCGCGACTCTCAGGAGCGCGGCGACGGTCATTCTCGTGACAAGTCGCAGGACCGCTCCGAGGGTGACGGTGGTAACCGGCGCGATCGCAATCAGGGTGATCGCAACCAGGGCGATCGCAACCAGGGTGATCGCAACCAAGGTGATCGCAACCAAGGTGATCGCAACCAAGGCGATCGCAACCAAGGTGATCGCAACCAGGGTGATCGCAACCAAGGCGATCGCAACCAAGGCGATCGCAACCAGGGCGACCGCAACCGGAACGACCGCCATCAGGACCGTGACCGGAACGATCGTGACCAGGGTGATCGCAGCCAGGGTGACGGCAACAACGGTCCGCGTCAGGACAACCGGGCGGGCGACGACGAGGAAGGCGGCCGCGGCCGTCGTGGGCGTCGCTTCCGCGAGCGCCGTCGCGGACGCGAGCGCGGCGAAGGCGGCGGCAGTGCCGATCGTGAGCCCGAGATCCGCGAGGACGACGTGCTCCAGCCCGTCGCGGGCATCCTCGACGTGCTCGACAACTACGCGTTCGTCCGGACCTCCGGCTACTTGGCCGGCTCCAACGACGTCTACGTGTCGATGAACATGGTGCGGAAGAACGGCCTGCGCCGCGGCGACGCCATCACCGGTGCCGTGCGTGTGCCCCGCGAGGGTGAGCAGGCCGGCAGCCAGCGCCAGAAGTTCAATCCGCTCGTGCGTCTGGACACGGTCAACGGTGGGGACGTCGAGGCGGCCAAGCATCGTCCCGAGTTCAACAAGCTCACACCGCTGTACCCGAACGAGCGACTGCGCCTCGAAACGCAGCAGAACATCCTGACCACTCGTGTGATCGACCTGGTCATGCCGATCGGCAAGGGACAGCGCGCGCTCATCGTCTCGCCGCCCAAGGCCGGTAAGACGACGGTCCTGCAGGACATCGCGAACGCGATCGCGGTCAACAACCCCGAGTGCTACCTCATGGTGGTGCTCGTCGACGAGCGCCCCGAAGAGGTCACCGACATGCAGCGCTCGGTGAAGGGCGAGGTCATCTCCTCGACCTTCGACCGTCCGCCGTCAGACCACACGTCCGTGGCCGAACTCGCGATCGAGCGCGCCAAGCGCCTCGTGGAAATGGGACGCGACGTCGTCGTGCTGCTCGACTCGATCACTCGCCTCGGCCGCGCGTACAACAACTCGTCGCCCGCGTCGGGACGCATCCTGTCGGGTGGTGTCGACTCGACCGCGCTGTACCCGCCGAAGCGGTTCCTGGGTGCGGCACGCAACATCGAGAACGGTGGGTCGCTCACCATCATCGCCACCGCGATGGTGGAGACCGGCTCCACGGGCGACACTGTGATCTTCGAGGAGTTCAAGGGCACGGGTAACGCCGAGCTCAAGCTCGATCGCAAGATCGCCGAGCGTCGCGTGTTCCCGGCGGTGGATGTCAATCCGTCGGGCACTCGTAAGGACGAGCTCCTCATGAGCCCCGACGAGTTTGCGGTCGTGCACAAGCTGCGCCGCGTGCTCTCCGGTCTGGATTCTCACCAGGCGATCGATGTGCTCATCGATCGGCTCAAGAAGTCCAAGACGAACATCGAGTTCCTGATGACGGTCGCGAAGACCGCCCCGGGAGCTCTGGAAGACTGACATCGGGGCCCGGGAATTTTTCCCGGGGCCAGGTGTTTGGCATAATCGAACGGCTCAGTCCGGCTCCGGTTCACGTCTTCGATCCGCGAAGGCGACCCGGCGGCCACGAAAGGGACACCATGAAGGCAGGAATCCACCCCAACTACGTGGCGACAACCGTCGTCTGCGGTTGCGGCAACACGTTCGAAACGCACAGCACCAAGGAGTCGGGACGGATCACCGTCGAAGTTTGCTCCAAGTGCCACCCGTTCTACACCGGCAAGCAGAAGATCCTCGACACCGGCGGCCGCGTCGCCCGCTTCGAGGCTCGCTACGGCAAGCGTCCTTCCAAGAAGGCCGACGCCGACAGCTAGCTGTCACGCCGACGCCCGGTTCTGTCTTCGTCACAGGCCGGGCGTCGGCTTTTTTGTTCCACCGGTGTACCGGCGCGGCCGGGCACCCCTCGATACACACGCGTCGAGCGCCGCAGCACCGAAGCAGGCGCACGGCACCGAAGCACACAGCATCACAGAGCGGAGCGACCCATGGCGGGGCAGACCAAGCCGTCGGCCATCGACGACATCCTGGCCGAATACGCGGGTCTGGAACAGCAATTGTCCGACCCGGCGCTGCACAACGATCCGTCGATTGCGCGCAGGGTAGGGAAGCGGTTCGCCGAGCTCGCCCCGGTCATGGCCACGTACACCAAGTTGACGGCCGCACGCGACGACCTCGGAGCCGCTCGCGAACTGGCCGCCGACGACTCCGCTTTCGCCGACGAAGTGAACAAACTCGAAGAGCAGGTCGCCGAACTCGACCGCACGCTCACCGATCTCCTCGCGCCCCGCGATCCGCACGACGGGGACGACGTGGTGTTGGAAGTGAAGTCCGGGGAGGGCGGCGAGGAGTCCGCTCTGTTCGCGGCCGATCTCGCGCGCATGTACACCCGCAACGCCGAGAACTCCGGCTGGCGTGTGGAAGTCCTCGGCGCGACATATTCGGATCTCGGCGGCTACAAGGACGTCACCTTGTCCATCAAGTCGAAGACCGACGTGCGGGACGGCGTATGGTCACGGCTCAAGTTCGAGGGTGGGGTGCACCGGGTGCAGCGCGTCCCGGTCACCGAATCGCAGGGCCGCGTGCACACCTCCGCGGCCGGCGTCTTCGTCTATCCCGAACCCGACGAGGTGGAAGAGGTGCAGATCGACGAGGGCGATCTGCGCATCGACGTGTACCGCTCGTCCGGCAAGGGCGGACAGGGCGTCAATACGACCGACTCCGCCGTCCGGATCACTCACCTGCCGACCGGGATCGTCGTCACGTGCCAGAACGAGCGGTCGCAGTTGCAGAACAAGGCCCGCGCGATGCAGGTTCTCGCCGCGCGCCTGCAGGCCGCAGCCGAAGAAGCAGCGGACGCAGAGGCCTCGGCGGGTCGTGCGAGCCAGGTGCGCACCGTCGACCGCTCCGAGCGCATCCGGACCTACAACTACCCCGAGAACCGCATCACCGACCACCGCATCGGCTACAAGGCGCACAACCTCGACGCTGTGCTCGACGGAGACATGGATGCGCTTCTCGACGCGCTCGCGGCCGCCGACCGGCAGGCCCGGCTCGCCGCCGAATAAGCGCGTGCCCCGCTGCGTCGGTGGCGAGTCCCCTGTGCGAGGTATGCGTGGGGGACCTCGTGGCATCGGACCGGCCGTGAGCATGGCACGCTGTACTGCGTGAGTCGTCAACCCCTGCGCCTGGCCATCATCGAAGCAGCGTCGGTGCTCGAGGAAGCGGGTGTCGCGAGCCCGCGTGTCGACGCCGAACTGCTTGCCGCGCACCTGCTCGGAATCGAGCGAGGCCGGCTCGGGCTCGTGCCCCTCGTCGATTCGGCCATGATCGAGGCCTACCGCGCGATGGTGGACCAGCGCGCCAAGCGCATTCCCCTCCAATACATCCTCGGCACGTCGCCGATGGGCGAGATCGACCTCGCTGTCGGGCCCGGCGTGTTCGTACCCCGGCCCGAGACGGAACTGCTCCTCGGTTGGGCACTGGCATTTCTCGAACGCCACGGACGCCGCAATCCCGTCGTGCTCGATCTGTGTACGGGATCGGGCGCGCTCGCGCTCGCAATCGCCCATGCCCGGCCGGATGCCGTCGTGCACGCCGTGGAACTCGAACCGCGGGCGCTCGCCTGGGCGCGGCAGAACGCCGAGACCCGTGCGAACGACGGCGACACGCCGATCGTGCTGCACCAGGGTGACGTGACCGACCGCACCCTGCTCGCCGCGCTCGAGGGCGCTGTCGACATCGTGGTGTCCAACCCGCCGTACATCCCCGAGGGAACCGTCCTCGAACCCGAAGTCGCCGAGCACGACCCGCATTCTGCGTTGTTCGGCGGCCCGGACGGGCTGTCCGTCATCAAACCGATGATCTCGAACATCGCGCGCTGGTTGCGAATCGGGGGAGCGGCGGCGGTGGAACACGACGACACCAACGGCATGCTCGTCGCCGAGCTGTTCGCGCAGCGCCGCGTCTTCGGTGACGTAGTCGAGCATTACGACCTGGCGGGCAAGCCCCGATTCGTGGTCGCGCACCGGGTGCCGACCGACGTCGAAGCGAGTCGTGCGGCAGTCCGTTCCTCGGCGAGCGGCTAGCCCGGGCGCCGAGCCCCGCGTCGGAATACTCGAGCGCTAGTGGAAGGATGAGGACGTGAGCACCGTGTACGACTGCAACAAACCAGATTCGCGCGCCGCCGGATTGAACGCGGCGCGCGGCGCGCTCAAGGCAGGACGCCTCGTCGTCGTGCCCACCGACACGGTGTACGGCCTCGCAGCCGACGCATTCGACAGTTCCGCGGTCTCCGCGCTGCTGAGGGCGAAGGGACGCGGACGGGACATGCCGGTGCCCATCCTCGTCGGATCGTGGACGACGATCGACGGCCTCGTCAGCAATGTGCGCCCCGAAGCCCGCGAACTCATCCGTGCGTTCTGGCCCGGCGGCCTCAGCCTGGTGGTGCATCAGGCACCGTCGCTCGCGTGGGATCTCGGCGACACCCGCGGGACGGTGATGCTGCGCATGCCGCTGCACCCGGTGATCCTCGAGTTGCTGCGCGAGGTCGGACCGCTCGCGGTGTCGAGCGCCAACATTTCCGGTCGCCCGCCCGCCACGGACGCCGGTCAGGCGCGTGAACAGCTCGGGGAATCCGTCGGGGTGTATCTCGACGGAGGGCCGGCCGAACACGGCGTCGCGTCGACGATCGTCGATCTCACCGGTGACCGCCCCCGGATCCTGCGCGAAGGCGCGGTGTCGGCCGAGGAGGTCGCCGAGGTTCTCGGCGATGATCCCGAACGCCTGCGCTCCGGCGGGGAGTAGCGGGCGGGGGAACGGAGCACGTGACTTCAGCCGACTCAGCGGTCGTACTGCTCGCGCAGGCGGGACGTGGCGCGGGCGTACCCATCAGGGAACTGCTTCTGGTGCTTCTCACCTCTGCGGTGGTGACCTTTCTCGCCACCGGGGTGGTCCGCATCCTCGCGATCAAGTTCGGTGCGGTGGCGATCCCTCGCGATCGTGACGTGCACGTCACACCGACGCCGCGTCTGGGCGGGGTCGGGATGTACATCGGACTCGTTGCGGGCATCGTCTTCGCGCAGCATCTACCGGCGTTGACCAGAGGTTTCGAGTACACCACCGAAATGGGCGCCGCGCTGGTGGCGGCGTCGATCATCGTGCTCGTGGGCATCATCGACGACCGGTGGGGACTCGACGCCCTCACCAAGTTCGTGGGTCAGGTGACCGCTGCCGGGGTGCTGGTGGTGATGGGCGTGAGCTGGATCGTGATCTACGACCCGTTCAGCGGTTCCACGCTCGTGCTGGACCAGCTGCAAGGGGGTCTCATCACGGTCGCGGTGGCCGCCGTGATGATCAACGCGATGAACTTCGTCGACGGCCTCGACGGCCTCGCGGCCGGTCTCGGACTGATCGCCGCGGTGGCGATCTGTGTGTTCTCGGTGGGACTGTTGCTCGATCAGGGCGGTGACGTCTCGGCGTATCCGCCGGCGTTGATCGCGGCTGCGCTGGCGGGCGCGTGCCTCGGGTTCCTGCCGTTCAATTTCCAGCCCGCGAAGATCTTCATGGGGGACTCGGGGTCGATGTTGATCGGCCTGATGCTCGCGGCCATCTCGACCAGCGCGTCGGGTCGAATTCCCCTCAGTGCCTATGGTTCCCGCGACCTTCTCGGTCTCCTGTCGCCGCTCATCCTGATCGGCGCTGTCATGTTCATCCCGATTCTCGACCTCCTCCTCGCGATCGTCCGGCGCACGCGCGCCGGTGTGAGCCCGTTCAGCCCGGACAAAATGCACCTGCATCACCGGCTGCTGCAGATCGGCCACTCGCATCGGCGTGTGGTGCTGCTCCTCTACTTGTGGGTCGGCGTCCTGGCCTTCGGAGCCGTGGGCTCGTCGCTGCTCGACCGCAGGGTGGTCGTGCTGATGACGGCCGCCGGCCTGTTGTTCGCGCTCGTGGTGACCGCCGTCCCATCGCTGCGGCATCACGACGGTGACGGGGATGCACCGCCGAAGCGCTTCCGCTGGGTCCGTTAGGCTCGATTACTGTGACCTCCCCGGATCTTCCCGAACCCGAACGCTCCCTGCCCACCCTGCCCGACGCGTCGGCACCCATGCGCGCGGCCGTCCGGTACGGCGCACTCGGACTGCTCGCGCTGGCCGTCGTGGCGTCGATCGTGTCCGTGCTCGTCGCGGGAACGCCCGGCCTGTGGGGAGCGCTGATCGGTGCGGCCGTCGGTGGCGGGTTCATCCTGTTCACCGCGCTCGGCGTGCTGCTGACCGCGAAACTCCCGGCGATGACCGCGGGCGCGGTACTGCTAGGAACGTGGCTACTCAAGCTCATCCTCGCCATCGTGGTGATGGCGACGCTCGATCCGCTGGACTTCTACAACCGGAACGCGCTCGTCCTGACGATCGTCCTGGCGTTGGTGATCGTGCTCGGAGCGGAAACGTACGGCGTGGTGTCCCAGCGCGCGCTCTACGTCGACCCGAAGCCGTCGGGCGGCACCGGAAACGACGACCAGTAGTAGATACGTGTGTCAATTACCCGCGGGTAGGGTACCCACCTACGCACTGTCGTAGAGCAGTTGGTAGTGTGGTTTTCACGAAGGTGACACTGCACGCGAGGGCCTCGGCCGAGCACGCGGTTGTGACTTCATAGGCGGTCGTGTTCAATGACCGCCGAGTCGACGAGAGTCGCCGACACCGGCAGGACGCGGGACCGCTTCGGCGGTTCGGAACACTGGCGAATACGCGAGCCGACCTGGTCGACTTGTTGGATCGTCAATGTCCGATCGAACCGCAGACGGCAATGCCTGCGGCCGACTACGGGAGAGAGCGCTGAGCGTCACCACCTTGGCAGCCGGAGAATTCCACGCGCCGTCACTTGCTGATTTTTTCCCACCGCCAATCCTCTTCGAGGGCACCCCCTTCGAGATGGATCGACTGATGCTTATCCGCGTCGTCGTCGCACTGCTCGTCGCGGTCTTCTTCTTCTTCGCCATGCGGAGTCCGAAGATCGTGCCGCGAGGCGTGCAGAACGTCGCCGAGATCATGCTCGACTTTGTTCGTATCCACATTGCCGAGGACATCCTCGGCAAAGAGCAGGGGCGCCGGTTCCTGCCGGTGATCGTCACCATCTTCTTCTTGGTGGTCGGGCTCAACCTGACCTCGATCATCCCCTTCCTCAACATCTCGTCGAATGCGCGAATCGGCATGCCGATCGTCCTCGCTGCGCTCGCCTACGTCGTCTTCAACTACGTAGGCATCAAGAAGTACGGGTTCTTCCGTTACGTCAAGAGCAGCGTCGTCATTCCGAACCTGCCGCCGGCTCTTCACCTTCTGGTGATCCCGATCGAGTTCGTCTCGACATTCCTGCTGCGGCCGTTCACCCTCACCATTCGTCTCATGGCGAACATGCTGGCCGGACATATCATGCTGGTGCTGTTCTTCAGCGCCACGCAGTTCTTCTTCTTCGACTCCGACGGCATCATGAGGTTCTTCGGTATCGGTTCGCTCATCGGCGGAGTCGCGTTCACCTTCTTCGAGCTTCTGGTGATCGTCCTGCAGGCCTACATTTTCGCGCTGCTCACAGCGGTGTACATCGATCTGGCGCTGCACGCCGAAGAGCATTAGCTCCCCGAACTGCACGACCTACATCTCTACACACAGACTGACTCGGTCGCCGATCCCCGGGGCCGGGCCACAAGAAAGGGAATGGAACACCAATGAGCGTTGCGCTTCAGGCAGCAGACGTCCTCGCCCAGTCGGAGACCACCTTGAAGGGTCTCGGCGCGGTCGGCTACGGCCTCGCTGCGATCGGCCCCGGCATCGGCATCGGCATCGTCGTCGGTAAGGCGATCGAGGGCATGGCTCGCCAGCCCGAGATGGCCGGTCAGCTGCGTACCACCATGTTCCTCGGTATCGCATTCACCGAGGCACTGGCGCTGATCGGTATCGTCGCCGGCTTCATCTTCTGATTCGACGACAACCATGGCTGACAGCATCCTGATTCTCGCGGCAGCGGAAGGGGAGACACCCAATCCCCTGCTGCCCGCGACATACGACATCGTTTGGTCGCTCGTCGCCCTGATCATCGTCGGCATCGTCTTCTGGAAGTTCGTACTTCCGATGTTCCAGAAGGTTCTCGACGAGCGTTCGGAGCTGATCGAAGGCGGCATCAAGAAGGCAGAGGAAGCTCAGGCAGAGGCTGCGGCCGCGCTCGAGCAGTATCGTGCCCAGCTCGCCGAAGCCCGTACCGAGGCGGCGCAGATCCGTGAAGAGGCCCGTACGCAGGGCCAGCAGATCATCGCCGACATGAAGGCACAGGCCCAGGAAGAGAGCGACCGCATCGTCGCTGCAGGTCACAACCAGCTGCAGGCCCAGCGCCAGCAGATCGTGGCCGAACTGCGCACCGATCTCGGACGTAGCTCGGTGGATCTCGCCGAGAAGATCATCGGCGAGGCACTCGCCGACGATGTGAAGCGTGCCGGCTCGATCGATCGATTCCTCGACGAACTCGACTCCCTCAGCGCTGACTCTGCATCCGGAAAGTGAGCACCATGTACGCAGCAAGCCGTGAGGCACTCGCTCATACGCGTTCCGCGTTGCAGTCCGCCCTGGGCTCGGGTGCCGCGACTGCCGCTGCGGCTCAGGCCGGTTCCGAACTGTTCTCGGTGGTCGAGGCGCTCGACAGCCACCGTGCTCTCCGGAGCGCGCTGGCAGACGCCTCGGCCCCGGTCGCTGTTCGGGTGACGCTGGCCGAGCAGGTCTTCGGGGGGAAGGTTTCGGCCTCGACCCTCGCGACTGTCAAAGCCGCGGCGGGGCAGGACTGGTCGGCACAGTCCGACCTGACCAACTCTCTCGTCCAGCTCGGTCGTGAGGCGTTGCTGAAGGCGGCAGCGGACCAGAACCAGCTCGACACCGTCGAGGACGAGCTTTTCCGCCTCGGACGCATCGTGGCCGGTAACCCGGACCTCGAGCGGACACTTTCCGACCGCAGCACCACGGTTACGGCCAAGCGGGAGCTGCTGTCACGTCTGCTCTACGGCAAGGTGACCGCGATCACCGAAGCCTTGGCGGTTCATGCCGTCGGTCGGCTCCGCAAGCCGCCGGCCGAGACGCTCGACGAACTGTCGGCGCTCGCCGCAACCCAGCGCGATCGTGCCGTTGCGCACGTCCAGAGCGCGGCACCCCTCGATGCGACGCAGGAAGAGCGGCTCGCCGCTACCCTGGGCCGTATCTACGGGAAGGCCGTGACGGTGCACGTCGAGGTCGATCCCGAGCTTCTCAGTGGATTGGTCGTCCGGGTGGGCGACGAGGTCATCGACGGCAGTGCTGCGGGTCGACTCGCGGCAGTGCGCAAGAGCCTCACGTAGTCCACTTCCGAACACACACATAGATCTTTCCGAAGACCTGATACCGAGAGCAGGAAGAACATGGCGGAGCTGACGATCTCCTCCGACGAGATCCGTAGCGCGATTGACAATTACACCGCGAGCTACTCCCCGGAGGCCTCCCGCGAAGAGGTCGGCGTGGTCGTCGACACCAGTGACGGCATCGCGCACATCAGCGGCCTCCCGTCGGCGATGTCCAACGAGCTGCTGGAATTCCCCGGCGGCGTTCTGGGCGTGGCCCTGAACCTCGAAGCCACCGAAATCGGTGCCGTTATCCTGGGCGACTACCAGACCATCCAGGAAGGCCAGGAAGTCAAGCGGACCGGCGACGTTCTGTCCGTCCCGGTCAGCGACAACTTCCTCGGACGCGTCGTGAACCCGCTCGGTCAGCCGATCGACGGCCTCGGCGACATCGAAGCCGACGAGACCCGTGCGCTCGAGCTGCAGGCCGCTTCCGTGCTGGAGCGCCAGCCGGTCGAGGAGCCGCTCCAGACGGGCATCAAGGCCATCGACGCGATGACCCCGATCGGGCGTGGCCAGCGCCAGCTCGTGATCGGCGACCGCAAGACCGGCAAGACCGCGGTCTGCATCGACGCGATCCTGAACCAGAAGGCCAACTGGGAGTCCGGCGACGCGTCGAAGCAGGTGCGCTGCATCTACGTCGCGATCGGCCAGAAGGGCTCCACCATCGCGGGCGTCAAGCAGGCCCTCGAGGAGAACGGCGCGATGGAGTACACCACCATCGTCGCAGCTCCGGCCTCCGACTCCGCCGGCTTCAAGTGGCTCGCCCCGTACACCGGTTCGGCCCTCGGCCAGCACTGGATGTACCAGGGCAAGCACGTCCTCATCGTGTTCGACGACCTGACCAAGCAGGCCGAGGCATACCGTGCCATCTCGCTGCTGCTGCGTCGCCCGCCGGGACGTGAGGCGTACCCCGGTGACGTCTTCTACCTGCACTCGCGTCTGCTGGAGCGTTCGGCCAAGCTGTCCGACGCGCTCGGTGGCGGCTCGCTGACGGCTCTGCCGATCATCGAGACCAAGGCGAACGACGTCTCGGCCTACATCCCGACCAACGTCATCTCCATCACCGACGGTCAGGTCTTCCTCGAGTCGGACCTCTTCAACAAGGGCGTCCGGCCGGCGATCAACGTCGGTATCTCGGTTTCCCGAGTCGGTGGCGCCGCGCAGACCAAGGGCATGAAGAAGGTCTCCGGTTCCCTGCGTCTGGAACTCGCTCAGTACCGCGAGCTCGAGGCGTTCGCGACCTTCGCTTCCGATCTCGATGCCGCGTCCAAGGCGCAGCTCGAGCGTGGACAGCGACTCGTCGAGCTTCTCAAGCAGGATCAGTACTCGCCTATCGCTGTCGAGGATCAGATCATCTCGATCTACCTTGCAGGTGAAGGCGTTTACGACTCCGTCCCGGTCGGCGATGTCCGCCGGTTCGAGCGGGAACTTCTCGAGGATCTGCACCGCAATGCCTCGGGCGTCTACGAGCAGATCGCCGGTGGCAAGGCTCTGACCGACGAGTCGATCGAGGCCCTCAACGTCGCGACCGCCAAGTTCAAGGAGGGCTTCCTCGATTCCGACGGCAGCCGTGTCGTGAACGACGGGGGCGAGACTCTCGACGCCGACGAGGTCACGCAGGAACAGGTCTCCGTCAAGCGCACCTCCGTCCGCAAGTGAGCGGGGCGGCCATGACCCAGCGTCCAGTGAAGGGAGTGTGATCGACGAATGGCGAACTTGCGTGAGCTGCGCTCGCGGATCAAGTCGGTCAACTCGACCAAGAAGATCACCAAGGCGCAGGAACTGATCGCGACGTCGCGTATCACGAAGGCCCAGGCCCGAGTGGCGGCATCGAAGCCGTACGCCGAGAAGATCACCCAGGTCCTCTCGGATTTGGCCAGCGCGTCCTCGTCGCTGGATCACCCCCTGCTCAACGAGCGCGAGAACCCGAAGCGTGCCGCAGTGCTGGTCGTGACCAGCGACCGCGGTATGGCCGGTGGTTACAACTCCAACGTCTTGAAGGAGGCGGAGGAGTTGCAGAAGCTGCTCGTCAGCGAGGGCAAAGAGCCCGTGCTGTACGTGCTGGGCGGTAAGGGCCTGTCGTTCTACACCTTCCGTGAGCGCCCCGTCGCGGGTGCCTGGACAGGTTTCTCGCAGGAACCCCGTTACACGGATGCCGCGAAGGCGAGCCGGCACCTGGTCGAGCTGTTCATGGCCGGATCCGGTTCCGAGGTGCCCGCCCCCAACGGCGAAGGCACCATCGAGGGCGTCGACGAGCTGCACATCGTCTACACCCGGTTCGTGTCCATGCTGACCCAGATCCCCGAGGTGCGCCGCATGGCGCCGCTCGAGGTGAGTGTCACCGAGGACGAGATCGAACTGGGCTCGGACATGCTGAGCGACGGTCATCGTGAATCCGAGGGACCCACGGCCGACTACAACTTCGAGCCCGAGGCGTCGACGCTTCTGTCCGCGCTTCTGCCGAAGTACATCGGCACGCGAATCTTCGCGTCGCTGCTGGAGGCCGCGGCCTCCGAGTCGGCTGCCCGTCGTACGGCGATGAAGGCCGCGACGGACAATGCCACGGATCTGGTGAACACCCTCAGCCGTCAGGCGAATCAGGCCCGCCAGGCCCAGATCACCCAGGAAATCAGCGAGATCGTCGGCGGTGCCGGTGCGCTCGCCTCGAGTGCAGGAAGTGACTGAACCACAATGACCGCAGCAGTTACCGACAAAAACGCCGGAGCGGCGTCGGCCCTTGCCGGGCGCGTCGTCCGCGTCATCGGCGCCGTCGTCGACGTGGAATTCCCGCGTGGCGCCGTACCCGAACTGTTCAACGCCCTGCACGCAGAGGTCACTCTGCCGTCCGTGGCGAAGACCCTGACCCTCGAGGTCGCGCAGCACCTGGGCGACAACCTGGTCCGCACGATCTCGATGCAGCCCACCGACGGTCTGGTGCGCGGCACCTCCGTCACCGACACCGGCCGCCCGATCTCCGTGCCGGTCGGCGATGTCGTCAAGGGCCACGTCTTCAACGCCCTGGGCGACTGCCTCGATGCACCCGGAACGGGTCGCGACGGTGAGCAGTGGGGCATCCACCGCAAGCCCCCGGCCTTCGATCAGCTCGAGGGCAAGACCGAAATCCTCGAGACCGGCATCAAGGTCATCGACCTGCTGACCCCGTACGTCAAGGGCGGCAAGATCGGTCTGTTCGGTGGCGCCGGTGTCGGCAAGACCGTTCTGATCCAGGAGATGATCACCCGTATCGCGCGTGAGTTCTCCGGTACGTCGGTGTTCGCCGGCGTCGGCGAGCGCACCCGTGAGGGCACCGACCTCCACCTCGAGATGGAAGAGATGGGCGTCCTCCAGGACACCGCCCTTGTCTTCGGCCAGATGGACGAGCCGCCGGGCACGCGTATGCGCGTCGCCCTGTCCGCACTGACCATGGCGGAGTACTTCCGCGATGTGCAGGGCCAGGACGTGCTGCTCTTCATCGACAACATCTTCCGGTTCACCCAGGCCGGTTCCGAGGTGTCGACCCTTCTCGGTCGTATGCCTTCGGCCGTGGGTTACCAGCCGACGCTGGCCGACGAGATGGGTGAGCTCCAGGAGCGCATCACCTCGACGCGTGGTCGCTCGATCACCTCGCTGCAGGCGATCTACGTCCCCGCCGACGACTACACCGACCCGGCGCCGGCCACCACGTTCGCGCACCTCGATGCGACCACCGAGCTCTCGCGTCCGATTTCGCAGATGGGTATCTACCCCGCTGTGGACCCGCTGACGTCGACCTCGCGCATCCTCGAGCCCGGCATCGTCGGCGCGGATCACTTCCGTGTCGCCAACGAGGTCAAGCGGATCCTTCAGAAGTACAAGGAACTGCAGGACATCATCGCCATCCTCGGTATGGACGAGCTTTCCGAAGAGGACAAGGTCACGGTCAACCGTGCCCGTCGTCTTCAGAAGTTCCTCGGCCAGAACTTCATCGTTGCCGAGAAGTTCACGGGTCAGCCCGGTTCGGTCGTGCCGCTCAGCGACACCATCGAGGCGTTCGACCGCGTCTGCAAGGGCGAGTTCGACCACCTTCCGGAGCAGGCCTTCAACAGCTGCGGTGGACTCGACGATGTCGAGGCCGCGGCCAAGAAGATCTCCGGGAAGTAGGCCGGCGTGGCTGAGATGCGCGTAGACATCGTTGCCGTCGAGGAGCGTGTCTGGTCGGGAGAGGCGACTCTCGTCACCGCCCAGACCACCGAAGGCGAAATCGGCGTCATGCCCGGACACGAGCCGGTCCTCGGCCAGCTCGTCGAGGGCGGTGTCGTGTCGGTCAAGACCGTCGACGGGGAGCGTATCGTCATGGCAGTCGACGGCGGATTCCTTTCGGTGACCGCCACGACCGTGACGGTTCTCGCCGAAGCGGCCGTTCTTGCCGAACACATCGACGTCGAGGCAGCGAAGTCGACCCTGACCGAAAGTCAGGACGAGGCGGCAGTCGCAGCGGCCAAGGGCCGCCTGCGGGCCGTCGAACGGGCCTGATCGTCGGAATACACAACGAAGAGCCGCGACGGAGCCGACAAGCAGTGTCACTGGGATTGATTGTTCTCATCATCCTTGTGGTGCTGCTTGCGGCTGCCGTCGCGGCTCTCGTTTATCGTGCCTTTTCCCTTCGCGGAGGGGGCACCGCCGCGATCGTGAGGATTCTCCCGCGCAGTGACTGCGCCGGATGGCGCCACGGGATCATCCGCTACGGCGAGGAGACGCTCGCCTTCTACAAGCTCTCGAGTCTGCGCCCCGGGCCGGATACCCGGATTTCCCGCCAGGGCATCGAGGTGCGTTCGCGCCGGCACCCCACGACAGCGGAGACGGACATCATGACCGAGGACATCGTGATCCTCGAGATCGTCGACGGCGACCGATCCTATGAGATCGCTCTGGACAGCGGCGCGAAGACGGCGTTCCTGTCCTGGGTGGAGTCCAGGCCGTCGGGACGCTCGCAGCGCCGCCGTCCCTATTAGATCGACCTACCTACGCGCCCGCTCCGGGCTTCCACAGGACGTCACCCTCCGGATTGGTGACCCTGCTGAGGATGAACAACAGATCCGACAAGCGGTTGAGGTACTTCGCCGGCAAGACCGTCGTGGTCTCGGGTGCGGCGTCCACCGCGGCCCATGCCGAACGTTCTGCCCGGCGCGCCACCGTGCGTGCGGTGTGCAGCAGCGCGGCCGCCGGGGTTCCGCCCGGAAGAATGAACGAATCGAGCGGTCCCAGCTCTTCGTTGAATTCGTCGCACCACGCCTCGAGCCGGTCGATGTACGGCTGGGTGATACGCAGTGGCGGGTATTTCGGGTTCTCCGCGATCGGCGTCGACAGATCGGCGCCCGCGTCGAACAGATCGTTCTGGATCTGCTGCAGCACGGGAACGAGCCGCTCCGGGACAGAACCGAGTGCGAGTGCCACCCCGATCGCCGCGTTCGTCTCGTCGCAATCGGCGTAGGCGATCAATCGCGGGTCGTTCTTCGATACCCGGGAAAAATCACTGAGGCCCGTCGTACCGTCGTCTCCGGTACGGGTATAGATCCTGGTGAGGTGCACTGCCATGGCCGCCACGGTACCGGTTCGGCTGTAGAGACAGACACGACGTTAGGCTGTGTCGTTGTGAGTGAACGCTTTCTTGTCACCGGGGGAAACCGGCTCGTTGGTGATGTCGTCGTCGGTGGTGCCAAGAACAGCGTGCTCAAGCTGATGGCTGCCGCGCTTCTCGCCGAGGGCACCACGACGATTACGAACTGTCCAGACATCCTCGACGTGCCCTTGATGGCGGAGGTCCTGCGGGGCCTCGGCTGCGAGGTCGAACTCGACGGTGACGAGGTACGGATCACGACACCGGCCCAGCCGTCCTATCACGCGGACTTCGCCGCGGTGAAGCAGTTCCGCGCCTCCGTCTGTGTTCTCGGGCCCTTGGTCGCGAGGTGCCGCCGCGCGGTGGTCGCCCTACCGGGTGGAGACGCGATCGGCTCCCGTCCGCTCGACATGCACCAGTCCGGTCTCCGTCTGTTGGGGGCGCACAGCACCATCGAGCACGGCTGCGTCGTTGCCGAGGCGGACGAACTGCACGGCGCGACGATCCGGCTGGCCTTCCCGTCCGTCGGTGCCACGGAGAACATCCTCATGGCTGCTGTCCTCGCAAAGGGCGACACCACCATCGACAACGCCGCGCGTGAACCCGAGATCGTGGACCTGTGCACCATGCTCGTCCAGATGGGCGCCCGGATCACCGGGGCAGGGAGCACGACGCTCCGAATCTCCGGCGTTCCGGCCCTGTCGCCGACGAGTCATCGCTGCATCGGTGACCGCATCGTTGCGGCAACGTGGGGGATCGCGGCGGCGATGACGCGCGGGGATCTGACGGTGCGCGGAGTCAATCCCAAGCACCTCGCGCTCGTGCTCGACAAGCTGCGGGGAGCCGGCGCCGAAGTCGTTCCGCTCGTGGACGGGTTCCGCGTTGTCCAGAGGGAGCGTCCGCGGGCGGTCAACTTCGCGACACTTCCGTACCCCGGTTTCCCTACCGATCTTCAGCCGATGGCCATCGGGCTCGCCGCGGTGGCGGACGGCACGTCGATGATCACCGAGAACGTCTTCGAGGCGCGGTTCCGCTTCGTGGAGGAAATGGTGCGTCTGGGCGCCGACGCGCGGACGGACGGACACCACGCGGTGATCCGCGGGGTGGAGGAACTGTCGAGCGCTCCGGTATGGGCGTCGGACATCCGTGCAGGGGCCGGACTGGTGCTTGCGGGACTCTGCGCGGACGGGGTGACCGAAGTGCACGACGTCTACCACATCGATCGTGGCTACCCGAGGTTCGTGGAAATCATGCAGGAGCTGGGCGGAAACATCGAGCGTGTCGGGGCCGGCGAGCCCACTCTCCTGCGCGGATGAGGCGCAGCGCGGCATGTGTCCGGCGTCACGATTGAAGATCTCGGTGTGCGGGGTAGCCGCAACGTCCGTTCACCTGGGGTTTCTTCCCTCGGATGGTCGCTGACCAGGGGATTTGCAGGGCAGTTCATCGTCGCGTAACTTAGTTCAAGTCAGAGCGACACGGACACCGACCCGGACCTGAGGGACTGGGAAAACGAGGTTGGACGAAGGCGCCTGCACGTTTACACGACACACAATCTTCTGGTAAGGTTGGTGTTCGCCCCCAGGGAGCCGATGAGGAACCCGGTGGGACAACAAACCCCGGATCGAACAAGTTGAGAAACTTGCGAGTGATGGTGTGTGCGTGTTCTTTGAGAACTCAACAGTGTGCCGATGAATGTCAGTGCCAATTATTTTGGTGCGATCATCCGCTTTTGGTGGAT